>CACWXY010000026.1 GCA_902764915.1 uncultured Eubacteriales bacterium
GTGGAAGTACAGTAATGTATGTAGCTTGATGATACTAATTGGTCGAGGGCTTGATTGAAGTCGTTGATGAAGAAGAGATCAATTGGAAAGGCTGAAAGAGAAATCATTCGATGTGCAGTTGTCAGGGTGCAGTAGACAAAGAAGAGGCATATGAGAGAACTGGCGAAGTAAGGAAGAGACGTACGCGGAAGCGAAGCGAAGAAATGCGGAAGCACGGCGAGCGGAAGTGAAGATGTCAAAGGAGCCAGAGGATCCTGCTCAGAACGAAAGCGAAGAAGAGCAGACGAAGCCAGGAAGCGGAAAGTGCAGAGGCGGAGACATATGCGGTATTGATACAATTTCCGGTGGTAATGACGAAGGGGTTCCACCTGTTCCCATCCCGAACACAGAAGTTAAGCCCTTGGGTGCCGAAAGTACTTGGCTGGAGACGGCCCGGGAGGATAGGACGCNTGCTTTCTTTCTTGCTTTTCCGGTAGAGACAGGAATCTGACCTTCAGGCATGTCCTTCTGTTCAATCGCTGCAAAGCACATATTCAGATAGATCTTATGGGAAATGGCCGTCATGGCACTGCGGACGATCAGCTTCTCGCCGGAGGACTCTTCGATTTCTTCCACAGGCTTCTGCGAATAACCAAAGACCGCCATGAGCTGCTCTTCCAGGGAAGTGCGGAAGTATTCATACGCGTCTTTCTTTTCAAACAGATGCAATCCCACTTCTCTGAGCTGCCGTATCTGATCCAGAGAGAGTATGCTCTTTGTCATGGATATGAAGATAAGCATGGCAATCTGGTCACGCGAATACTGTTTGTGTACGGGGCTGGATACCAGTTTATGCTTGACATAATTGGAAATCATGGAGGAGGTGATGGCGGCATCCTCACCCAGCGGAAAAAGGTATTCGTTGATATACCGGGTTGTCTGCTCGAGATACAGTCCTACATCGGTAATTTCATCATAGGCGGGGAGACGAAAATGACGGATGGACTGCTGAATCTGATCCCTGATGATGGTTGTCATGCATATATCTCCTTCCCAATGCGTTATTATGGATTATAAAATCCTACTAAGAGGTTGTCAATAGTATATGAAAGGATATTGAAAAACGCTTGACACTGTATAAGGGATCACTTAGAATGTAGACGGTGATAAATGGGTGTGCAAGTCGATACAGAAATGGGGGAGCAGAATGGGATTTCGCATTGTGTCTGATTCATCAATCAATATGCTGTCTATGCAGAATGTGGATTTTCGCACCGTTCCCATGAAGATTCTGTGTGGACTGAAAGAATATGTGGACGATGAGACGCTACAGGTGGAGCCGATGTGTTCCTATCTGGAATCTTCGAAGGACCGCTCCGGTACATCGTGCCCTAATATTGCTGAATGGAAGGATGCATTTGAGGGTGCCGATGAAGTCCTGGCGATTACCATATCCAGTCAGCTGTCAGGAAGCTTTTCTTCCTGCCGACAGGCCATGATTGAGTTTCTGGAAGAAAACCCGAACTGCAAAGGATACATCGCTGATTCACTCTCAACAGGACCTATGATGCGCATGCTTGCGGAGAAAGCTGTGGAATTGAGGCAGGCAGGACTGGATTTTGATACCATGGTACAGGAACTGCAGTACTTCAGAGAACACGCCGGTCTGATCTTTACCCTGGCATCCATGAATAACCTGGCCAAAAACGGCCGTGTGAGCCCTGCCATAGCGAAGGCGGCCGGTCTGCTGGGCATTCGGCTTATTGCGATCGGGGATGAGCACGGCTCCATCAAGCAGGTGGGTCGATGCCGTGGTGAAAACAAGCTGCCGCGAATTATCCTGGAAGAAATGGAGAAAAAGACATATGCCGGCGGACATGTGCATATGGACCACTGTCTGAATGAAAAACTGGCGCTGCGAATCCAGGATGAAATTTTGCAGAAGTATCCGAATGCGCATATTACGATTGGTGAAGTGACCGGCCTGTGTGCGTATTACGCGGAGCGCGGCGGTATCATCATTGGATATGAGAAGGAAGAAGGAGGACTGTAATGCCCTATCGGGGAATGTATTTTGACAGCACCTATCTGCTGGTGATCCTGGGATTGATCCTGGGCCTTGCTGCACAGGGGCTGGTACGGTATGCCTACAGGAAGTATACGGGTGTGCGCTCGGAAAAAGGCGTGACAGCAGCGGTCGCCGTTGCCGATATGCTGTCACGATGCGGAAACGATACTGTACAGGTGCAGCCTATAGCCGGGGAAATGACGGACAACTATAATCCGGGGAACAATACGCTGAACCTGTCACAGAATGTCTATGGATCTGATTCCGTCGCTGCGCTGGGAATTGCGGCGCATGAAGCCGGACACGCGATGCAGAAGTATGACGCCTATGCGCTCCTGAATCTCCGCAGCATGCTTGTCCCGGCTGTCAATATCGGATCACAGGCTTCCATGCCCCTTTTCTTTCTGGGGCTGGTTGCTTCTCTTGATCCGCTGGTGACATTGGGGATTGCATGCTTTGCACTGACTGTGCTTTTCTCTCTTCTGACGCTGCCGGTTGAAATCGACGCCTCACGCCGAGGACTCCGCATGCTGCGGGAAAGCGGATACCTGAATGCGGAGGAACTGAGCGGAGCCCGGAAAGTGCTGATTGCGGCGGCGCTGACATATGTTGCGTCTGCACTGGCAGCCCTGCTGAACCTGGTCAGACTGCTTTTGATTGCACAGAGCCGCAGCAGCCGAAGAAGGTCGTAAAAGCATGGAAAATTGTCTGCATGCAGTTTACGGAAACCGGTTGGAATAATGAAAAGGCGAGCCGGTAAGGAAGGGCAGAATACGGAAAAACAAAGCAGCCAGCACAGGAAAGTGCTGGCTGCTTTGCGTAATCGTGATATAAGGTCTTACTCATATACAGCACGGGAACCGCCGATAAAGGGCAGTCGGCTGTACGCCATGACAAGATGTGCGTCTCCCAGCTGGTTATAGCTGCCGCGCAGGGGGACGGCGACGGGACGGATATGCATGCCGACCAGTGTATCACCGACATCGATGACGGCATCGGCCTGAATATGCATGGCCAGTACCGGTTCGCGCAGCATTTTCCAGGCAGCAGCCGGGACAGAACCGCCGGCTTTGGGCTGAGGAATCGCGCGTACCTGGGTAAGACGGAGCTCTTTCAGCAGTGCTTTTTCCATGACCAGGCTGCGATTCAGATGCTCACAGCACTGGAATACCGGGTACATGCCGCGCTGGGTACAGGCAGAGATAAAGGCCTGTGCCACGACAAGGCCGACTTCAGGCGCACTGGCCTTGCCAATGTGCCCGCCCACGATCTCACTGGTGGAACAGCCGAGTACAATACAGCTGTCCTTCTCCAGATGGCCTTCGCGGACGAGTTCTTCCACACAGGTGTCCAGTACACGGGATGCTTCTTCAGGAATCAGTTCGGGGTTCATTTTTCGGTTCCTCCTTATGCTGCAGACGGGAAAGCAGGTCATTGGCGACCTGCGTGATCGGACGCGGGACCACGGATTCCCAGTAGCCTTTGGCGCCTGCACTGACAAGACGGCCAAAGAGCGAGAGTATGGTTTTGCGGGTTTCAGGGTCAATATTGCGGAAGGAGTCGGCTACGGACTGCAGGTTCTGGTTCACATCTTCCCGGTCTGCAGTATCCGGATTCTTTTCCGCCAGAGAGAATATGGTTTCCACAAACAGCTGACGTTCCGCGTTGGAGCAGACTTTCAGCCATTCATGAACGGTCTTATCCATGAACTGCGATGTTTTTGTGGTCTGCGGCTCTTCGATGAAATGTGTACCCAGCACCTGCCAGGAAAAGCCGTCATGCTGTGATATGCCGCCCAGGGATGTGGAGTGGACTACCGTATAGCCGGGATAATAGTTCATGAGCTGTCCGACAATGGAGCCCTGGGGTATCAAGGCGCAGATGCGCGGCTTCAGTTCGGCATATGCCTCGCTGGTGATGCTTTCATCATCCAAGCCGGGACCATCATAGGAATCAATCTCCGCAATCCGCTCCCGAATGCTCGGGTCAGCATGGATAGCTGCATATATGGCCAGATTTCCGCCTTTGCTGTGTCCGCACAGATACAGGGGGCCATAGGTTGCCTGTGCGGTACGCGTCAGGTACGCCAGTGCGGCGGATTGTGCCGGAACGGGGGATTCGTAGGACATCATGAAGTCTTCCTTCCACCCTACGACAGTACCGTCTGTTCCGCGGAACGCGATGACAGTCCCCAGGTGCGGCACTTCACAGTTGATGGCCGAGAACTGAATATTGCGGGTCGGGTCTACATCATTGACCTGGCGGTAGAACTGTGTGTGCCGGAAGCGCTCGGTGGCATTCATTTTCTGCAGCATCTCCTGCGTATGCAGAAGAAGCGGTTTGTCAAAGGTGCGTTTCAAAATGCTCTCCGGCATCTGACACAGGCGGATGCCGCTGTCGGAGGCGGCTTTCTCGCCCAGATTCTGATAGGATAAGAGGGCGAAGATCAGTCCGTCAACGGGATTCCAGGGGGAGGCTTCAAAGGAAAGATCGCCCCGCCAGTCCAGGTAATCCATCAGGTTATGGGTTTCCGCCACAGCAAGTCACCTTCCTTACATATCATTCAGGGTTCCGGAAGATTTCATGGATTCATATTCTTCCCGGGTAATCAGGCATAGACGCGGCTTGGCACCGTCCTTGGCGGATACAATGCCGCGCTTTTCCATTTCATCGACCAGGCGTCCGGCACGGGCATAGCCGATTTTCAGGCGGCGCTGGATCAGACTGGTGGACACCTGCCGGTCATTGACCGCCATCTCAATGCACTGGGCCAGAAGTGAGGCGTCCCCGGTTCCGTCGTCCACGGTTTCCGCCATATCCGGGGCCGGGATTCCGGAATCATTCTCAATCTTGGAAAGCTGTTCCAGCACTTCCGGATCATAGTTCGGGACGGAGTGTGCACGGACGAAGTCGGCCACCTGATTCACTTCTCCGTCGGAAAGGAAGCAGCCCTGCACACGGGTGGGCGTAAACTCGCCCATGGGCTGGTAGAGCATGTCACCGTAGCCCAGCAGCTGTTCCGCACCATTGCGGTCGAGAATCGTGCGCGAGTCTGTAAAGCTGGAAACCTTGAACGCGATGCGGCTGGGGATGTTTGCCTTGATCAGACCGGTAATGACGTCCACGGAAGGCCGCTGTGTGGCAACCACCATGTGAATTCCTGCGGCGCGGGCGAGCTGCGCGATACGGCAGATGGATTCTTCCACGTCCTTTTTACAGGTCATCATCAGGTCTGCCAGCTCGTCAATAATAATGACAATGCGCGGCATGGGCGTTTCATCTGGTCCCAGGCTCTCATTATATCCGATGATATTGCGCACCTTGGCGGTCGTGAATGTGCTGTAGCGCTTCATCATCTCGTCAACGGCCCACTGAAGCGCGCCAGCCGCCTTATGCGGGTCGGACACGACAGGGGACAGCAGGTGCGGGATTCCGTTGTAGCACTGCAGTTCAACGACTTTGGGGTCCACCATAATCAGGCGTACTTCCTCGGGCGTGCACCGGTAGATCAGGGAATTAATGATGGTATTGATGCAGACAGACTTGCCGGAACCGGTTGCGCCGGCGATCAGCAGATGCGGCATTTTGGCCAGGTTGCATACAATCGGTGCGCCGGCAATATCCTTGCCCAGTGCAACCAGAAGCGGTTCCTTGGAATTGACCATGGGTTCGGACTCCAGAACTTCCCGCAGGGTGACCGTGGCCACCTTGGGATTGGGAATCTCGACGCCGACCAGCGACTTTCCGGGGATCGGCGCTTCAATACGCACAGAGCGCACGGCCATGTTCATGGCAATGTTCGGTCCCAGGTCAGTGATCTTGCTGACTTTAATGCCTGCGGCCAGCTCCAGCTCATATCGGGAAATGGCCGGGCCATGTGTGACATTCTGTACCTTGGCCTGGATCTTGAAGGAGGCAAGGGTTTCCTCCAGAAGCTGTGCGCGGATCGCGTCCTCTTCGGCGCTGATTCCGGCAATGGGGGAGGGCTGCTTAAGGAAGGAAAGGGAGGGGAAGACATAGGGAATGGGTTCAGGCTTCGGCGCCTTTTCAATGATCTCCCCGCCGTAGGTTTCGCCTTCCTCGCTATCCGCAATGTCCAGAGCGGGATCCCATACGGAGGGCCCGGTGGTTACCGGCATGATCACATCGCCCACGACCTTCTGGGATGGCTTCTGCATGTCTTCGCCCTCCGTCCAGGAAGGCTTGGGCTGCTGAAGCGCCGGACGCTCCGTGTCTTCCAGCTGTGTAATCTTCTCCTCTACAGCGCTTTTCCATGAGGTGGGAGTGCGCTGGCCGGATGCGGGCACGTCTTCGAGAACCACATCGCCGCGTTCCACGGCCTGCTCAAAGGGATTGGGCTGCTCTGCGGGCGGATCCGCTTTCCTGCGGGCGGGCTTTTTTTCAGACGATGACGTTACCGGCGGGGCACTGGCGCGTACAGGACTTGTGGTCTGCTGGGCAGGGTCCTGCGCCTGCATGGCAGCCAGACTGTCTGCCGGGTAAGCCCAGGAAGCTTCGGCGGCAGGGGCACTGGGCGCGGTAAAGGAAGCGGCAGACGGCATGAAAGGATTGGCCGGCGCAGCGGACGGCGGGTTCTGCGAAGGCGGCGGGACAACAGCGTCTTGGGCTGTGTCCTGGCGGCCGAATATCTTGGAAAACGCCAGAAGCGGCTTCTTGGGGGAAGGATTCGGGTAGGCCATGCGCTCTTCCGGTGTCGCCTGGAAGCCGGCGTTGACTGTGCGTGCTGTCCGACACTGAGGTGCATTCTGGAGACGGCTCTGCATCTCCGCCTGCTGCGCTTCATATGCCTGGCGCTGTGCCAGCTGCTGCTGCTGGAAGCGCAGCTGTTCCTGTGCCTGGGCTTCCCGGCGCGCTTCCTTCTGCGGATCCACCTGCGTCATGCGCTGGCGAAGACCTTTATACAGCGCAACCGGATGCAGGCGGAAAATCCAGAACACACAGGCCAGGATTCCGCAGATGCACAGAATACCGGAAGGCACAGCGCCGAGCAGCTGCCAGAGCGGCCAGGCAAAGGCCATGCCCAGAAACCCAGCGGCACGTCCAAAGCCCGCTTCCGAAGAGAATGTATACGCCTGGGACAGCATGGACTGCAGGCTGCCCATGGGGCTTGCGCGGCGAGCCAGGTAATCCATGAGCGGCAGCGACTGTCCATTGAGACGTGTGTAGGTCAGCAGCTGTATAGCGGCCAGCAGCAGCGCGTAGATCAGCAGACCGATCAGCGGTGTGCGCATCCTGGGTTTGCGGTGAATCGAGAGCAGCAGCAAAGCGCCGCATGTGACCGGCACTAGGAACAGAAAGAAGGCCAGGCATCCGGTGAGCCCGTAGCAGATCACCCGAAGCCCGGCGAACATTTCGCCGGTCATGTGAAGATTTACGGCAAGGAACAGTAGAAGACCGAAAGCCATCAGAAGCAGACCGCCCAGCAGGCGTACAGCCAGGGAATCCGAGGAGATTCCGCGGGTGGAATGCTTCTTCCGCTGTTTATTGGACATGATTTCCTCCTAACGAATGGATGCTATAGGGTAAGGGCGATCATCTGTAGGATTCCTTCCGAATCCGTGAGCAGCTGCAGACGACAGGAAGGCAGCGTGTAGATATCCAGGGTTCCGGGAACCCAGCGCATGCTTTCCGCCATGTCCGGGGTGACCAGAAGCGTACTGCTGGCTTCTCCCAGTGCGGAAAGGATCTGATCCCGGGATGTGCTTCCGGTGATCAGCCCATACAGATTACAGCGGGTTGTGCGGATGCTCTGAACAGTACTGTCAGTGTAATCCCGGAGGGAAAGCGCGTCTGTGAGAAGAGAGACGCCGCGCATGCGGCTGTCTTCCGTGACATACAGCCGTCCGCTCTCGCACAGATCCGGGTCCTGTGCCATGGGCGATCGAGCGAACACATCCGTGAGCTTTTCCCCGAGACGTACCGGAATGCCCGGGATGTCCCCGCTCTCCAGCGCATGGTAAAGGGCTTCCCGGTCAATCGCACCCAGATGCATGTTCACCTGCAGCTGATCCAGTATACTGCCCGGATCCAGAAGCAGGAAATCCCGCAGCTCATACCAGGCAAAGCTGACGGCACCGGCGTGATCCGACAGCGTCTGGAAGCGTTCCATGGGGTAATACAGGGTAAGCCCGTACGGGGACAGAGAGAAGGTATCGGGCAGCGGGAGAAGATCCGCATGCATGAGATGCGCACTCAGCTCCGGAAGAATTTCGTCTGCGATCTGCGCCTCCATGCAGGCGAACGCTTTCTCCGGCTCTGCAAACAGGTCCGTCCAGGTGATGGTGTCAAGTGCTGCAGCGGTAAGATTCAGCGTATGCCAGCGATGCGCAAAGCGGCTGCTGTCAAGCGGTCCCTCGGCGGAAAGCACCAGGGACAGTATGGCATCATTGCCCGTCATCTCCCAGGAGGCGGTAAGCGGCACCGTGGCGTCCAGCACCTGTGACAGGCGCAGCGTCAGGCCCGGAATATCCAGCGCCTCCTGCATACGCGCATTGAGGGCGGCGGCTTCCAGCGGGTCTTCCTCGGATTGGGCCACCGGATAGTGCAGACGGTGAATGCCAAGCTCCAGAGACTGGTCCTGAAGCGTAAAGTCCGCTCTGGCGGAAAAGAGGCACAGCATAAGGAAGCCGTACAGGAATAGCGCGCAAAGGCGGCGTACCATAGGCAGATCCTCCGAACTTCATATTATACAGTACGGATACAGTCCCGGCAATATGGACTGTGTTCATCCGTCGGTGTCATTTTACCACGCATTCCGGGAATAGACAAAACAGGGCAGCGGAAAGCGCCAACGTAAAAGATAGGCAACAGACCGGGAAAGCCCACACAAAGCGCGAAAAACATGGTATACTGGGAAAGCTGAAAAAAGTTGGATATGGGAACGGACTTTGATGGAAGCGGAGGAATACGCGATGACAGCAGGGCGGAAATGTCTCGTAAGCGCGCTTGTTTTACTGGTCATACTTTCCTGGGCAGCTATGGCCATGGCAGCCAATACACTGAAGATCGATACGCAGGTGAAGACGCTTTTTGAAGGAGAAACCCTGTCTCTGTCCCTGCGGCGGGAAGGCGCACCGGCGGAGGGCGATGTGACATGGAAATCGTCACAGCCGGGGGTTGCGACAGTCGACGAGAACGGGGTTGTTACCGCTGTGTCGAAAGGCCGCGTGACAATCACCGCCTCTGTACCCACCGCCAAGCGCACCTATCGGGCGGAGTTTGAACTGACCGTCCAGCGGGCGGTGGAGACCATTGCGCTTGCAGGGAATATAACGCTTCTGGAGCCGGATGATCCGGCACTGGCGGGACTGTGCGAGAATCCGGACGCGCTGCAGGTGTTGCTTCTGAATAAGGGCGCCAGGCTCACGCTCTCAGCCAGCGTAACGCCGGAAGGCGCGAGCTCACGAAAGTTTGACGCTGCAACGGATAACCCGGATATTGCCAGTGTGCGGGATACTACGCTGCGGGCGACAGCGACGGGACAGTGCGTGCTGACAGTGAAGTCCCGGCTGAACCCGGACGTGGAGACGCGGTATCTTGTCTGTGTCATTCAGCGTGTAACGGGTCTGAAACTGGCACAGGCCAATAAGACGATCCCTGTGGGCGGAACCACACAGTACTTTGTCACCTATACCCCGAGTACGGCGAGCATACAGGCCGTCACCTGGTCCAGCGGGAATGAGGACGTGGCGACAGTGGACGAGAACGGCATTGTCACAGGCGTCAGCCGCGGGCGCTGCCAGATCAAGGCCGTGGCCGTGGACGGAAGCCGTCGAAGCGCAACACTGTCCATTACCGTAACGCAGCCGGCGGAGAGCGTGACGCTGAGTGAGAACACGCTGACAGTCGCTGCCGGCGCCAGCCAGACGCTGAAGGCTGTCGTGGCCCCGTCCGCTGCCAGTGACAAGACAGTAACCTATACCTCTTCGGATCCCTCAGTGGCCAAGGTCAGCACATCGGGACGCGTCAGCGGCGTCAGCGCAGGCGTATGCACGATCGTATGCCAGAGCAAGTCCGATCCCACTGTCATCGCGCAGTGTGTCGTTACGGTGACGCAGCCCATTACCCGGATTACCTTCTCCGCCAAGGAACTGACGGTGAATGTGGGAAGCCAGGCGCGGGCCATGTGGCGTACGGAACCGGAGGACGCGACCAGTACAGCCGTCACATTCAAGTCCTCCAATGAAAAGGTAGCCACGGTTGATGCGGACGGCATCATCACCGGCATGGGTCGCGGGGATGCGCGTATAACGGTCACCGCAGCCGACGGCAGCCGGAAGTATGCCACCATGACAGTGCATGTGGCGCAGCCGGTGATGGGCGTTCATATGCGCAATGACACCGCAACGGTCGGTGTGGGCGAGGAACTGGAGCTGGAGGCCGTGTTTGAGCCCAGCAATGCCAGCAACCGGCGCATGACCTGGTACAGCGAGGACGAGAGTATCGTAACCGTCAAGGGAACCAACCGGCATCCCGTAGTCCGGGGCCGCAGCTGGGGTGTTGCCAGTGTGGTGGGCACAACGGAAGACGGCGGGTATACAACGGAAGCCATGGTGCATGTGGGCAATTACGACCAGGCACTGGCGATTACCGACCTGTACCTGAATGAAAACCAGGTGAAGATCACTGTCCGCAATGAAAGCAATCTGACCATTACCCGGCTTTACTTCCTGATTACGCTGGAGGATGAAAACGGTCAGCCGCTGCCGTGCACGACAACGGGAATCAATACTTTCGAGGGCTGCTACAGCTATGATCTGGAGCCCGGCGAGACCACGCGCCATGGACGTTTTGACTTTTACTCCTTTGTCCAGCCCGCCAGGACGATCGGACGGGTGGTCATGACACTGACAGGGTATCGCACGGATGAGGGCATGAGCTGGAACATGGAGGAACTGAACCGCCCGGTGCGCGAGTATGTAAGCCCGCTCTACCAGGCACAGCCCACTGCCCAGCCCATGGGCCCCGGACAGAGCGTAGTGGACGCGCCGGAGGTCATGATTGCGCCTTCAGGAAGCACGGAAATATCTGACAGCCCGGCGGGCGCCGGCGTCTAAGAATCACAGAGAAAGGAAGCGATCCGGGAGCGCATGGCAGATATCGTGGTGATCGGGGGCGGGCATGCCGGATGTGAAGCAGCCCTGGCCAGCGCCCGCATGGGCGTGGATACGCTGATGCTGACACTGAACCTGGACGGGATTGCGCTGATGGCCTGTAATCCGTCCATTGGCGGGTCCGCCAAGGGGCAGATTGTGAGGGAGGTAGACGCGCTGGGTGGAGAAATGGGGCTCGCCATTGACGATACCATGCTGCAGAGCCGTACACTGAACCTGTCCAAAGGCCCGGCAGTGCATGCACTGCGCGCGCAGGCAGACAAGCAGGCGTATCAGAACCGGATGCGGAAAGCCCTGTTTACGCAGCCGCATCTGCGGGTGGAGCAGGGCGAAGCCGTGGAGATCGTGACGGAGGACGGCACGGTCTGCGGCGTTGTCACGCGCACGGGCAAGCAGATTCCCTGCAAGGCCGTGGTGGTGGCCACCGGCGTTTATCTCAAGGGACGCGTGATTATCGGGGAAGCCGAATGGATGAGCGGACCGCAGGGACTGCAGAACAGCCAGTTTCTGTCGGAAAGCCTTCTGCGTCTGGGCTTTCAGCTCCGGCGCTTCAAGACCGGAACGCCCGCGCGTATTGATGTCAGGTCCATCGACTTTGACGAGATGGAGCCGCAGTATGGCGATGAACCGGTGGAACCGTTTTCCTACCTGACGGATCGAAAACTGGAGAATACCTTCGCCTGCTACCTCACATGGACCAACGAGGAAACGCATCGCATCATCCGCGACAATCTCTCTCGGGCGCCCATGTATACGGGGAGCATTACGGGGATCGGGCCGCGCTACTGCCCGAGTATTGAGACCAAGATTGTGCGCTTTGCGGATAAGACGCGCCATCAGATCTTTATGGAGCCCGAAGGGGCTTCCAGTCATGAATGGTATGTACAGGGTATGTCCACCTCGCTTCCGGAGGATGTGCAGTGGAGCATGTACCGCTCCATTGCCGGACTGCATCACTGCGAGATCACGCGCCTGGGGTATGCCATTGAGTACGACTGCATTGACAGCCGTGAGCTGCGGCCGAGCCTGGAATGCCTTCGCTGGAAGAATCTCTTCATGGCCGGGCAGATCAACGGTACCAGCGGGTATGAGGAGGCCGCAGGGCAGGGTATCCTCTGCGGTATCAATGCGGCCCTGCAGGTGCAGGGGCGCGAACCGCTGGTGCTCACGCGGGATATGGCCTATATCGGTGTACTGACGGATGACCTGACCACACGGGGCACGGACGAGCCGTACCGTATGATGACAAGCCGGGCGGAGCACCGGCTGCATCTGAGACAGGACAATGCGGACAGAAGGCTGACCCGTCTGTCCTATGCGCTGGGGCTTGCCGGCAAGGAGCGCCTGGAGCGCATGGAAGCCAAGCAGGCCGCAGCGCAGGCACTTATGCATGCGCTGCATGACACGCATTTCGTGCAGTCCGCCATGCGCAGTCAGTGGCTGGAGAAGCATCATCAGCCGGACCCGCCGCAGACACTGAGTGCGGAGGAGCTCCTCCGGCGTCCGGAGATCAGTCTGACGGACCTGGGGGAAATGGACGCCGCCCTCTGCGACTGTGAAAAGCCAGTGCGTGATATGGCGGAAATCGAAACCAAGTATGCAGGCTATCTTGTCAAGCAGCAGGCCATGATCCGTAAGGCGCGGGCGATGGAGGATACGCTTCTTCCGGAGGATATGGATTATCTGTCCATGGACGCGCTGCGTCTGGAAGCGCGGGATAAGCTGCAGAAACAGAGACCGCGTTCTCTGGCGCAGGCGGGACGGATTCCGGGCGTATCACCGGCGGATGTAGCCGTGCTGATGGTAGCGCTGAAAAAGCGGCAGGAAAGCCCTGCAGGGGAAAAGGAGAAAGCACATGAGTGAAAAGAAAAAGGGACTGTTTGCCCGACTCAGGGAAGGCCTGAGCAAGACCCGCGGCAATATGACGAACAAGGTGGATGATCTGGTTCGGGAAACGCGGAAGATCGATGACGATTTCTATGATGAACTGGAGGATATCCTGATCCTGTCCGACTGCGGCATGAAGGCTACCATGAGCATGATGGATACCCTGCGCACCCGCGTGAAGGAAGAAAAGGTCACCGATGCCGCGCGTGCCAGAGACATGCTCAAGGAAATCATGGTCCAGGAAATGGATATCCCGCGTCCGCCGCTCAAGTGGCCGATGGTTATGCTGATTGTGGGCGTCAATGGCGTGGGCAAGACCACGACCATCGGAAAACTGGCGCTGCGCTTCCAGAGCATCGGCCGGCGGGTTATGCTGGCTGCGGGCGATACCTTCCGCGCAGCAGCTGCCGAACAGCTCACGGTATGGGCACAGCGCGCCCGCGTGCCGATTGTCAAGCATGCGGAAGGCGCGGACCCTGCCGCCGTGGTCTATGATGCGGTACAGTCCGCCAAGGCGAATGATGTGGACCTGCTTCTGGTGGATACAGCCGGCCGGCTGCACAACAAGAAGAACCTGATGGACGAACTGGATAAGATGCGCCGGGTACTGGACCGGGATTACCCGGAAGCCGATGTGCGCTGTATCCTTGTGCTGGACGCGACAACGGGCCAGAACGGTCTGAACCAGGCGCGGGCGTTCAAGGAAGTCTGCGAGGTCGGCGGTATTATCCTTACCAAACTGGATGGCACAGCCAAGGGCGGGATTGCCCTGGCGATCCGTCAGGAACTGGCGGTTCCGGTATGGTATATCGGCGTCGGGGAAGGCATTGATGATCTGCAGCCCTTTGATGCGCGCGCCTTTGTGGATGCGCTGTTCGGTGCGGAAGAAAAGACGGAAGGCTGAGGGCGCGGAGTATGCCATCTCTGAGTGTATATAAGTCATCCCTGGATTATTCCTATGCGCCTGGTTTTTTTCCGGCCATGGAATGCCTGCAGCATGCTCCGCAGCGTGTGCGGCGCGTGCTGATCCATACCGAGGCCGTGCATACGCCGGCAGGCGAAAAGCTGACAGCGCTGGCCGAGGAGAAAGGCAAGCGGGTGGAGATCGCTGACCGTGTGCTGCAGAAAGTGTCCGGGAAGGAGAACTGCTATGCCGCGGCAGTATTCACCAAGGAGGAAATGCCGCTGCGGCCGGATCGACCGCATATTGTGCTGCACCATCCGTCGGACAGCGGGAATGTGGGAACCATCCTGCGTGCCGGTGCAGGGTTTGAATATGAGGACATGGCGGTCATCCGTCCCTGCGTGGACGTGTTCGACCCCAAGACCGTGCGTGCCAGTATGGGCAGCCTGTTTCAGATGCGCGTCAGACTGTTTGAAAGCATGGAGGATTATCAGGCGGCCTATCCGGAGCATACGCTGTATCTGTTCATGCTGCGCGGCGCACGCCCCCTGCAGGAAGTGCTGGCCGGGACGGTAGCCGAGCCCTATGCGCTGGTCTTTGGGAATGAAGGAAGCGGACTTCCGGACAGTTTTGCGGAACGCGGGTATCCGGTACGGATTGAAAGCAGTGACAGGATTGATTCGCTGAACCTGTCGGTAGCATCGGCTATCGGATGCTATGCCTTCCGCTTCAGGAAGTAAGGCAAGCGCAGGATACGCCTGCGAAGTAAGCCTCTGCCATGATGGATGCGTGGCAGAGGCTTTCTGCGTGCCTGAGAAGGAAAGAAGGCATGCAGACACAGGTATGGAAGGCGGAAGCGAGCCTCTCTGCCAGGCAGTGCTATCCGGCGGAGAAGCAGCGCCTGTACGGGACAGGCCATGCCGGGAAGCGCAGGAACGGGAAACGCCGTTTCCCGGCGGCGCATGATGCGTGTCGGCCGGCTGCATCAGAGGCCGAGCGCCTGATACCGCTGTCATGCGCTGTGGGCCGTGGGCAGTTCGGACGCATGCCGTATATGCGCATGCCCGGTCCGCTTCCTGAAGGGTTTTCCGGGCAGGAAAGCGTGCATCGGAAGAAAACGCTTCCCGGAACGCCCAGGGGCTTCAGGCATTGGGGCTGCCGTTCCGACGCCCCGCCGGACTGCCTGTGATGAAAAAAATGTGTAAAAAGCTTGTCACAGCCTTGAAAACGCTTTCTTTTCCGTATACGGAGGCCTATAATACTTCTCAGTGTTTTTTGGGAGGTGACGGCTGATGCAGGATATGTACAGTACGACGAAGCTCACACCGATTCAGGAGTCCAGCAATGAAGCCAGGGATATCCTTATGTATGTCTATCAGGCACTGCAGGCAAAGGGCTATGACCCGATTACGCAGCTGGTAGGCTATATTATCTCCGGTGATCCCACGTATATAACCAGCTATAACCAGGCACGCAGTCTGATCTGCCGGCTGGAAAGAGATGAAATACTGGAAGAGATTGTCCGCTTTTATGTCAACGGCAGTCTGGAAGGACATTTTGCATAAAAAAAGGCGTGGCCTCTGCAAAGGAGGTCACGTTTTTTTGTCCTGGGCGATAAGTCCGATCAGCTGTCCGGAGAGAATGACCGTAAGCAGGGAATAGCCTATCGTGGAAACGGGAATGTATGTCAGGGACAGCAGAAGTACGCTGGCGTCGGACAGCAGATAGATCACACGCAGGTCCCAGCCGAAGCGGGCATGCAGTGCCATGGCCAGGGCATCATCCCCGCATACGGCGCCTCCCGCGCGTACGCAGAGCCCGGCGCCTGTGCCGACAAATACCGCGCCGGAGAGCGCACTGCGCAGGGGTGACGTGAGCAGAAAAGGGAACAGCGGCGCGAATGGCTCCAGTATGGCGTAGAAGAAAGCGTAGAAAAGGCAGCAGAGTATGGTCCTGCCCAGGAAGCGCCTGCCCAGCGTATATGTGCCAAAAAGAATGCACAGTCCGCTGAGCACCAGACTGGACACGGCAGGGGACAGTCCCGTCCAGTGCTGAAGCAGGAGCGTCAGTCCCAGGATGCCGCCTTCGGTAATCGGTGTCAGCGCGTGAATGTTGGCGATCCCCAGTGCCTGAATGCATGTGCCAAGGAGAAGAAGAAATACCGGAGACAGGTGCTTAGCTTTGTCTGTCATAATCAGGATTACGCCTCCCTGCAAAGTATAAGGGAAGACGATACGGCCGTCAAACACCGACTGAAGCATGAGTAATCTGGCAGATTATCTACCGCATTTTTCATATGTCCTAAAAACTTTTGGAACGCATTGAAAAACACTTCCTTTTTCGCTGTCGAATGGGTTATAATCGCTGTGGAAGGCCTATTATGAGCTGAGATGAGGTTGATGCCGATGAGTGATTTCGTCAGTAGCTGGAACGATGACTCTTTCCTGACCTATCCCGTTGGACCGCTTGGCCTGATTGCCATGCGAGGCACTGAAGAACTGGGTGAAAAAGTTGATAAATGGCTGACCAAATGGCGTGATCATACGGAAGATGCGGCCATGTCAGCCAACATGGCGACCACACCCGGCACGTCACGCGAAAACTTTCTGATCAAGACAGTATGCCCTCGCTTTGGGAACGGCGAAGGCAAGGGCATGATCAAGGAAACCGTCCGCGGCTATGACATCTATATACTCTGTGATGTAGGCGCTTATAACTGTACATATAAGATGTACGGGATGGATGTGCCCATGAGTCCGGATGAGCATTATGCAGATCTCAAGCGCATTATTGCGGCCATGAACGGAAAGGCGAAGCGCATTAATCTGATCATGCCCATGCTCTATGAAGGCCGGCAGCACCGCCGGGCTTCCCGGGAATCCCTGGACTGCGCACTGATGCTGCAGGAACTGCAGCGGATGGGCGTGAGCAATATCATTACGTTTGACGCACATGACCCGCGGGTACAGAACGCCATTCCGACAGGCGGCTTTGAGAGCGTCATGCCTTCCTATCAGGTGTTCAAGGCCCTTTTGAAGAAGGACAAGACACTGAACCTTGACAAGGATCATATGATGATTGTTTCCCCCGATGAGGGCGCCATTGACCGGAACATATTCTATGCTTCCGTCCTGGGACTGGACATGGGCATGTTCTACAAGCGCCGCGACTATACCCGTATTGTCAACGGCCGTAATCCCATTGTGGCGCATGAGTACATGGGCAACAGCGTGGAAGGCAAGGACGTGTTTGTGGCGGACGATATCATTGCCTCCGGCGAGTCCATCATTGACCTGGCCCGAGAACTGAAAAAGCGCAAGGCCAACCGTATCTTTGCGGCCGCCACGTTTGCGCTGTTCACATCCGGTCTGGATTCCTATAACAAGGCGTACGAAGAGGGGATCATTGACCGCGTGATTTCCACCAACCTTACCTACCGCACGCCGGAGCTGCGCGCTGCACCATGGTTTGTGGAAGCGGACATGAGCAAGTATATTTCCTATATCATCGCAACCCTGAATCATGATCGGTCCCTGAGTAATCTGCTGAATCCCTATAACCGGATTCATAAGCTGCTGGACAACTATCACAAAGAGCAGCTGGAAGCCGGCATCCGTCTGATCTGATGCCAAGGCAGATGTCTGTACGGGAACTTCTCCCCGGCGAGTGGGAGAAACTGGTTCCCCTGAAGAAGGACTATCTGTGGACCGTATACCGGGGCTATATTGCCGAGGATGCCATTCAGCGCAATGCAGAAGAATATGTCACGCAGGTCATGCGGGTCATTCGCAGCGATGCAACCGCAAGAGCGTGTGCGGTCTATGAGAACGAAACAATGCGCGGGTATCTGATCTACAATGAGGATGCGCGAGACCCAGGGGAAAGCCTGATTCTTGACTATGCCTTTGGAAAGGATGTGCAGATGCAGGAAAAGCATCTGCTGATTGAATGGTACCTTCACTTTCTGCGTGACCGGCATATCCGTAGAGTCGGCGTCTGGATCGTGAAGGACAATCTGCGCTCTCGGTTCTTCTTTGAAAACATTGGATTTCGCAGGCAGGGTGATCCGAGGGAAATCATCCGTGCCGGCAAGACCATTGCCATGATCTACTATCAATATGAGATGATGCAACAGGAAACGAGGCAGAATGCATGAGCATTCTGCCTCGCTTTATTTTCTATCAGGATTTCTTTTTCCGGGAAGAGACCACCTTCATCATGATCGCGCATTCCATACGCTTGCGGAAAAGCTCGCATCCCGGCTCATAGATCCCGCGAATGGATCCGCTGGCATGATAGGCGTTGGCGGCGCATCCGCCGGAACAGTACAGACGCGCCCAGCAGTCCTCGCATTCCCTGCGCGCATATGCGTTGCAGGCGCGGAATTCTTCGCGAAGCGCGGTATTGGTTACACCGTCCCATACATTGCCCAGCCGATAGGCCTCGTCTCCCACGAACTGATGACAGGGGTACAGATCCCCCCAGGGCGTGACCGCCATGTATTCCGTGCCGGACCCGCAGCCGGACAGACGCTTGTAGATGCATGGTCCGCCTTCCAGATCAATCATGTAATGATAGAAGGTCAGGGGCTGCCCCTTTTCTTCCCGCGCCAGCATTTCCTTGGCCAGGATCTCATACTGTTCCTTGACGATTTCAATGTCCTCCGGCGTCAGGGCTGCCGGATCGTCCGGCGCACAGACAACGGGCTCCATGGACAGCTCGGTGAACCCCAGGTCCGCCATATGAAAGAGATCCTTGGTAAAGTCAGGATTGGCATGGGTAAAGGTGCCGCGCATGTAATAGTGCTTTCCGCCGCGGCGGCGCACCAGCTCCTGGAACTTGGGCACAATCCGGTCATAGCTGCCTCGGCCCTGGTAGTCCACCCGCAGGCGGTCATGGATTTCCTTGCGTCCGTCCAGGGAGAGCACCACATTGCTCATCTCACGGTTGGCAAAGTCAATGACGTCATCATCGATGAGCATGCCGTTGGTGGTCAGGGTAAAGCGGAAGTTCTTGCCCGCGTCCTTTTCAATGGAGCGCGCATAGGCGACCAGGCGCTTGACCACATCCCAGTTCATCAGCGGTTCGCCGCCGAAGAAGTCGACCTCCAGGTTATGCCTTGTGCCGGAGTGCGCGACCAGGTAATCCAGAGCCTGTTTGCCGACCGCAAAGGACATGAGCGCGCGCTCGCCATGAAAGCGTCCCTGGCTGGCGAAGCAGTAGGCGCAGTTGAGATTGCAGGTATGCGCCACGTGCAGGCACAGTGCCTTGACCACATCCCCGGAGCGCTCCTTGAGAACGGGGGCCAGGGAAGCATAGGTATCCGGCACAAACAGTTTATGCTGGTCCCGCAGCGCCTGGATGTCCTGGTAGCACAGATGCAGGTCTTCTCTCGTGACATCCTCGCGTCCGGCGTACTTTTCGAGCATGGCGCGGATGATGTCTTCCTCCGTGTGATCCGGGAAAAGGGCGATCATGTCATAGGCGACCTCATCCACGTCATGGATGGACCCGGAACAGGTATCCACGACAATATGACAGCCATTGAGCACAAACTGATGAACCATGGGCTTTCCTCCGTACATATGTGATGAACAAAAAAGAACCGCCAATGGCGGCTTCTTTTGGAAAATTACTTGGTTGCTTTTTCGCACTGCTGATTTGCCACGCCGCAGCTGGTCTTGCAGGCGGACTGGCAAGAGGTCTGGCATTCGCCGCAGCCACCGTTCTTTGCGCTTTCGCACAGGTTGCGGGTTTCAAGCGTCCTGATTCTTTCCATGAACTGCCACTCCCATCATACATAGAATTCCAAAACCAGGCTAATGGTTTTGTTGATGTAACGGGATGGAGTATAGCATAGAGCGAGTAACGCGTCAAGAAAGGAAAACACCGGACGAATCAATCGCCCGGTGTGTGTATTCACTGGTGTGCGGTGGTATAGGTTTCAGCGCGGTATACAGCAATGTACAGAGCGCCGTCGCCCATGCTCTGGGCTTCAATGCGGATGGGGAAGGGATAATCGTTGCGGAAGCGGAAGTTCAGGTTCTTGCCGCCGGATGCGGCATCCACGCCGTGGGGCAGGTAGGAGGCACCGCCAGGACCGTGGGGACGGCGCTGCAGAATGGTGACGCCAGGCAGCTGCAGAAGTACATTGTAGAGCGTGGAGGAAACCTGGCATACGCCGCCGCCGGAGCCCAGCACGGTTTCGCCGTTGACCAGAACCGGGGCCTTCTGATAGCCGTTGCCCACGGTAAACGGTCCGATCTGTGCGTTGTAATTGAGGGATTCGCCTACCTCGTAGACCCGGGAAAGACGCTCCGAAGCATGCCCGATATTGAAGATACGGCCGATATTGGCCTCCGTCTGCACCATCTTGTAGAAAGAAGTGTAGGCGGCGATCGGCGCGTCGGCACGGATCGGGGTATCGGTTGCGGAGACCGGAACCAGGTGTGTCAGCTCATTCATATGGATATATCCATAGGAGCGCATGTAGATGACAATGCCCCAGCCGTCCACGATCTTCCACAGACTGATCTTGGAGCCCGGGTTCAGCACGACCCAGCTTTCGTCGGCCTCGCTCATGGACTTGCGCACATGGCAGTTGGTTTTGGTGGTGGCGATGTAGGTGGACTTGAGCACGCCATAGGGCGGCGTGTTTACGGTGTCTACAGCCTCCACATTGTTCAGCTTCAGACGCTTGATATATCCGATCTTTCCGTCAAAGCGCGCGACGCACCAGACAAGCCCCACGGACAGAATATCAATCTTGGAACTGACATCCTTGGACACAAGACGTGTGGACTCGATGGAACGGTCCTGATAGAGAATCGTGCTGCTGATCGTGCGCGCGGTGTACAGCGCGGGCGAGGAGAGGGAAAACTCACTGGCGTCCGGCTCGTGATAGGTCGGTCCGGCGACAGGCACAAAGGCATCCTCGTCAATCGTGTCCAGCGCCAGGGATTCCTGCAGCAGGGCTTCGGATACGTCCTCATCGTCTTCTTCCTCGCCAAGCGCCAGGGGCTGTACAGAGAGAAGAATGACAAGGGATAACAGAGCGGCAAGCAGTCGTTTCATAAATAGCCTCCAAGGATCGCGCGTTATGAAAAACGGCGATATACAAATGAAGATACTACCAAATGCGGCGCGGGCGCGCAAGCCGCGCCAAAGGACGCGGTGTAAAAATCCCTGTCACATCTTGTCCGCGCCTTATATTGACACATATGGTACGAGATCATAGAATGAGCGTGACATGAAAGCGATTTCAGACGACAGGGGTCTTATCCACGCATTCCATCATATGGCTGAGCACGGATGCATCCACGGAATCCCGTGCCGCATAGCCAATGCTTCCCGCCAGCGGTCCGAAAGCAGGCGCACACAGATGCAGGCCGGCCTTCGCGCAGTGCGCGGAAAAGCGGTCCAGCAGAAGCCCTTTCCCCCGGAACACACCGCCGGAATAGGACACAGGAATGGATTTTTCGGCAAAGCAGAGGGTATGCGCCAGGGTGGAGACCAGATGAAAGAGATGATCCGCAGCCTGGGCATAGACCTGTTCCGCGCAGGGATCACCCTCCTGACAGAGCGTGAGCATCAGGCGCTGGAAAGCGGCGACCCTGGCCGGCTGCCAGCCGCCGGTAAGCGCGTCAAACGCGCCGGGCGCATGCAGGGGATCCGTAATCTGCAGTGCCTGCATCCAGCGGTCATACAGCGCTGTTTTCGGTATGCGCCCGTCGGCCTGCCGATAAAAGAGATTGAGCCCCTCCCGGGCAATCCAGTACGCGGAGCCTTCGTCATCGCAGAAGGTGCTCCATCCACCGCAGCGCGCCTTTCCACCTTTCCCGTCCTCGCCGTAGGCGATGGCACCGGTGCCCGCGACCACATGAATGCCGGGGCGTGCCTGAAGCGCGCCGCTCCATCCCACAACGGCATCGTTGACAAGGATCATGGGCATGCCGGGGAAAGCCGCGCTGACCGCTTCCCGCATGACGGGTTCCGCCTCGGCGCTTTCGCCGTATCCGGTAAGCCCCAGCGCGCCCATGGTGATGGCGGACGCGGCTATGCCGGCATCGGCGAGCAGCGCATGTGCATAACCGGTCAGAAGCGCGGCATACTCGCTTCCGCGGTTTCGAAACAGTGTAATCCCGGGAAAACTGCGGGCTGCGAGCACACGGCCCTGCGTATCGCACAGCGCAAAAGCCATTTTGGTGGAACCGCTGTCACATCCAAGAAAAAGCATGTTTTTCTCCTCCTGTCTACAGCAGGAAGTGTAGCAGACAGGGCGGAACGTTGCAAATCAGACGAAAAGAAAATACAGGAGGTAGTATGCAGTACAGAAAAGACAGGCAGGGCAGGGAACTGTCCGTACTCGGGTTCGGATGCATGCGGTTTCCCCGCCGCGGGGGCGGCATAGACATGGAAAAGACCGGGGAAGCGATGCGCGAAGCCATCCGGCTGGGCATCAATTACTTCGATACCGCCTATATCTATCCCGGCAGTGAAGCCGCGCTTGGCGAAATCCTGGAGAAGGATCATCTGCGGGACCAGGTATATATTGCCACCAAACTCCCCGGATACCTGATCCAACGCGCGGAAAAAATGGAAACCTATTTTCAGGAGCAGCTGCGCCGGCTGCGTACGGATCATATCGATTACTATCTCATGCATATGCTCACGGACGTGAAGAGCTGGGAAAAGCTGTGCGACATGGGCATTGCGGACTGGATCCGGGAAAAGAAGGCGAGCGGTGCCATTCGCCAGATCGGGTTTTCCTTTCACGGAGACACCGATCGCTTCCTGGAAATACTGCAGGCCTACGACTGGGACTTCTGCCAGATCCAGTACAACTATATGGATGAGCATACCCAGGCGGGACGCCGGGGCCTGGAGGCGGCGGAGGCGCGAGGCATTCCGGTCATAATCATGGAGCCGCTGCGAGGCGGTAAGCTGGTGCAGCTTCTGCCGGCGGAAGCCCGGGAGAAGATCGCGGCATGTCCGGACCCAACAACGCCTCCGGCGCTGGCCTTTGGCTGGCTGTGGGACCAGACGGGCGTGACCTGTGTGCTCTCCGGCATGAATACTCTCTCCATGGTCCAGGAGAACTGCGCCATGGCCGCGCGTGCTGTCCCCGGGTGCATGACAGAGGCGCAGCACGCGACGGTGGAGGCGGTGCGCGACATTCTGCGCAGGAAGATTCTGGTGGGGTGCACGGGCTGCCGCTACTGCATGCCCTGCCCGCAGGGCGTGGATATTCCCGGTATCTTCCAGTGCTACAACCTGAAGAAAACGGAGAGCCTCTGGAATGCAAGGCATGAGTTTTTCCAGACGATTGCGCTGCGGGAGCGGCTGTCCACACCGGACCGCTGCGTGGGCTGCCATGCCTGCGAGAAGAAATGCCCCCAGCACCTGCCGATCGTGGAGAAACTGCAGGCGGCGCAGAAAACACTGATGCCGGTGCATTACCGGATCGCCATTCATGTGGCGCGCCGTTGGCTGTTTCACAGGAAAGCATGAAAAAAAGGCCCCGCAGGGCCTTCTGTCAGGGATCCATGTAGAGGCAGTCCCGGTCAAAAAAGAGATGGTCCAGTGCCAGGAACGCGCCTTCCGTATCCAGGTCGTGCAGCGGACGCGTGTCCAGGGACAGCTGAAACGGCGGCCTGCGCGAATAATAGCGGAACACGGACAGCGATGAGCGCAGCGAGTGCAGAAATGCTTCATCCGCGCAGGCAAAATCCCCCTGGATAATGACGCAGTCCGGGTCAAAGGTCAGCGAAAGATTGCGCAGTACGGACGCGAACAGGGCGCCCCAGTCGACGGAAATGCGGCGCGCCAGCGGATCGCCGGATGCGGAAAACGCGAACAGGTCCGAAATGGCCAGCGCGCTGTCATGCGCCTTGCGGGCCAGGGGCGAGTCCGGGTACAGGACTTCCAAGGCGCTTACCTTCTGCATGAGGCGCTGCGGGCTCACCTGGCGCTCCAGACAGCCGCGGCTTCCGCAGCCGCAGACCTCCGGGTCTTCCGGTGCGATCAGCATGTGTCCGATCTCACCGATGAGCGCATTGGGTCCGTTGAGGATATGCCCGCGCTCCATCAGACAGCCTGCGATCCCCCAGGTGGTAAAAAGAACAAGCACCCGCTGGCGCGCCAGTGCGGGATCCTTCAGGAACGGACGGGCGGTATACTTGCCCGCGTTGTCCATATAGAAAAGTGCCTGTGGAAAGGCGGCCATCAGATCCCTGAGCGGATGCAGGTTACTGCCCCACTGGGGCGACTGGGAACTGTACAGGAGTGTATTGGATGTGTGGTCCACGATACCGGAGGTGGAAAGCGACACCGCGCACAGGTTCTTTTCCGCGAGCGCATGTGCCGCAAGAAAACTGCGCGCTTCCTGCAGAAGCAGGGGACTGACATCGTCAAACCGCCGGGGGAGTGCACGCGGGATCCGCCGGGTTCCCAGGGCGGTATGGTCCAGGGAAAAGGCGCTGACACGCAGCTCATCCGGCCACAGTGCCATGCACAGAAAAAAAGGCTCACGGGTAAGCGCATAGGTTTCCGGCGGCTTTCCGCCGCTTCTGGTTGAAGCGCCCTTGCCCAGAGAAATCAGAAGCGCGCGTTCCTGGAAAAAACGGATGCACTTGAGCACCGTGGGACGGGAGATACCGGTGAGCTGACATACTTCCTGCACGGTGCAGACGGCGGCATCGCGAAAGCAGCGGAGCACATGCTGCCGGTTCCGGTGCTTGAGATCATCCGGCGTGGCGGGTTCCTGGAATCCGTGCATGGCCGTCATGCATTTCACCTCACAATGCTGGGATGCGGGAAATGTAGCACAGAACCCCGGAAAAGGCAAACCGTTCTTGACAACCTATGGCCGGAGAACTACAATAATTGGCAGTTACGAAACAAAGTTACCAAACTGCTTTCCCTCCGGGAAAGCTGCAGGAGGAATGATCCGACATGAAAGCATTACTGGGCGTGGATCTGGGCACTTCCGGAACCAAAACCGTACTGTTCGATGAATGGGGTGTAACCCTGGCCTCCGCCAGCGAGGAGTATCCCATGGCACAGCCGAAAAACGGCTGGGCGGAGCAGGATCCGGATGACTGGTGGCGTGCCACGCAGCATACGATCCGTGCTGTCCTGGAAAAGAGCGGCGTTGCGGCCAAGGATGTGGTCAGTCTTGGCATTTCCGGACAGATGCATGGACTGGTACTGACCGATAAGGAAGGCAGGGTCCTGCGTCCTGCGATCCTCTGGTGCGACGGACGCACCGGCGAGGAGTGCGAGGAGCTCACCCAGCGCGTGGGCAAGGAACGCCTGATCGCGATCTCTGCGAATCCGGCCTTGACCGGCTTTACCGCCGGCAAGATTCTCTGGGTGCGCAAACATGAGCCGGAAGTCTATGCCAGAGCCGCGCATATCCTGCTTCCCAAGGACTATGTGCGCTTCCGTCTGACAGGTCTGTTTGCCTCGGAAATGAGCGATGCCAGCGGCACGAACATGCTGGATGTGCCGGCACGCGCCTGGTCGAAGGAGATCGCGGACGCCATGGATCTGTCCATGGACCTGCTGCCCCCGCTGTACGAGTCCAGCGCGGTGGTCGGGCATATTACGGAGGAAGCGGCGGCACTGACAGGGCTTATGGCGGGCATGCCGGTAGCCGGCGGCGCGGCGGACAATATGGCCGGTGCCATTGGAACAGGCGTGGCTTCGCTGGGCAAAGCCTTTACCACCATCGGCACCAGCGGCGTGGTGTATGCGCATTCGGATACCGTACAGATTGATCCGGCAGGACGCGTGCACACCTTCTGTTCCGCGGTACCCGGTGCCTATACCGTCATGAGCTGTACGCTCTCTGCGGGCCTATCCCTGAAATGGTTCCGGGATACGCTGTGCGCAGCAGAGATGGAGACCGCCAAAGAAATGGGCACGGATCCCTATGTGCTCATGAATGAGCAGGCGGCAAAGAGCCCGATCGGAGCCAACCGGCTGCTGTTCCTGCCCTATCTGATGGGCGAGCGCAGCCCGCTTCTGGACAGCAATGCCCGCGGCGCGTTCGTCGGACTGTCCGCGATGCATACGCGGCGGGATCTGCTGCGCGCGGTGATGGAAGGCGTCATGTATTCCCAGCGCCAGAACCTGGATATACTGCGCGGCATGCATGTGGTACCGGAAAAGATGCTGGCCTGCGGCGGCGGTGCCAAGAGTCCGTTCTGGCGGCAGATGATGGCCGATATCTTCGATATGCCGGTTGCCACGGTGCAGAACACGGAAGGTCCCGCACTCGGCGCCGCCATCCTTGCCGGCGTAGCCGGAGGACTGTATGATTCGGTGCCCAAGGCCTGCGAAGCGCTGATCCATGATCAGGAGCCCCTGCAGCCGGATGCGCAGCGGCATGCGGCCTATGAACCGTTCTATCAGCTGTATACCCGGCTGTATCCGGGACTGGCGGACGCGTATGCCGCACTGGCTGCACTGTAAACGAATCTGTCTGCCGAAGAGGCAGTGGAGATAATGTTTCCTGCTCGCGCTGACACGCAGTACGAGCATAATGTAATAAGGAGGGTGTGTCCCATGGTTTCCAATATTCCTGTGGTCAAGCTTGGCCTGATTGCCGTATCCCGCGACTGCTTCCCGATTCAGCTGTCTGAAAAGCGACGTGCCGCGATCGTGAAAGCGTATGGCGAGGGACTGTATGAGTGCCCCGTAACCGTGGAAAACGAGCATGACATGCTGAAGGCTGTCGAGGACGTCAAGAAGAACGAATGCAATGCACTGGTGGTCTTCCTGGGCAATTTCGGTCCGGAAACCCCTGAAACCCTGATCGCCCGCAACTTTGACGGCCCCTGCATGTTTGTGGCAGCCGCTGAAGGCGACGGCGATATGATCAACGGCCGCGGCGATGCGTACTGCGGTATGCTGAACTGCTCCTATAACCTGGGCATGCGTCATCTCACGGGCTATATCCCTTCCTATCCGGTGGGCACCGCGGAAGAGATCGTGGCCATGATCCGTGACTTTGTGCCTGTCGCCCGTGCGGTGATCGGCGTGAAGAACCTGAAGATCATCACCTTCGGACCGCGTCCTCAGGACTTCTTCGCCTGCAATGCGCCCATCAAGGGACTGTATGAACTCGGCGTGGAGATTGAAGAGAACAGCGAGCTGGACCTGCTCGTGTCCTTCCGTGAGCATGAGAATGACCCGCGGATTCCCGAAGTCTGCGCGGATATGGCCAAGGAAATGGGCGAGGGTGCCTATTATCCGGATATGAGCGTGCGTATGGCGCAGTTTGAACTGACGCTGCTGGACTGGGCCGAGAATCACAAGGGCTCCCGCGAGTATGTGGCCTTTGCCGACAAGTGCTGGCCGGCATTCCCCAGCCAGTTCGGTTTTGAGCCCTGCTATGTCAACAGCCGTCTGTGCAGCCGCGGCATCCCGGTATCCTGCGAAGTGGACATCTACGGTGCGCTGAGCGAGTACATCGGTCTGTGCGTCTCCGCAGATCCTGTAACGCTTCTGGATATCAACAACAGCGTTCCCGCCTACATCTATGATGAGGACATCAAGGGCCGCTACAATTATGCGCTGACCGATACCTTCATGGGCTTCCACTGCGGCAATACGCCGGAATGCAAGCTGTGCAGCGACCGTGCGGTCAAGTATCAGCTGATCCAGCATCGTCTGCTCGAGCCCGAAGGCAGCGAGCCTGACTTTACCCGCGGCACCCTGGAAGGCGACCTGGCGGCTTCCGACATCACCTTCTATCGTCTGCAGTGCGATTCCGAGGGCAATCTGCGCTCCTATATCGCCGAGGGCGAGATCCTTGACGTCAAGACGCGTTCCTTCGGCGGCATCGGCGTGTTCGCGATCCCGGAGATGGGCCGCTTCTACCGTCATGTGCTGATCGAAAAGCGCTATCCGCATCACGGCGCGGTGGCGTTCAGCCATGTGGGCAAGTACCTGTTTGAGACCTTCCGCTTCCTGGGCGTGAAGGATATCGCCTATAACCAGCCGAAGTCTCTGCCCTATCCGACAGAGAATCCCTTCTGCTGAGAAACGGGTGTACGGCGTCTGTCCTCTCGGGGACAGGCGCCTTTTCTTGCCCGGGAAGCCGATGTAGTCTACAATGCCCCCGAGGAGGCGTGCACATATGGAACAGATGAGCTTATTTGACGCACCCGCACAGCCGGTGCAGGGCCCGCTTGCCAGCCGGCTGCGGCCGACCACGCTGGATGACTATGTCGGACAGCAGCACCTGATCGGAAAGGGAAAGATCCTTCGTCAGATGATCGAGCGGGACCAGGTTTCCTCCATGATCTTCTGGGGCCCGCCCGGGGTGGGGAAGACCACACTGGCGCGGATTATTGCGCATATGACGCGGGCGGAGTTTGTGGAGTTCAGCGCGGTCACCAGTGGTATCAAGGAAGTCAGGGAGATCATGGCCCGTGCGGAGGGCAACCGTATGGCAGGCCAGCGCACAATTCTGTTCTGTGACGAAATCCATCGGTTCAATAAGGCGCAGCAGGATGCGTTTCTACCCTATGTGGAAAAAGGCAGTATTATTCTCATCGGGGCGACAACGGAAAACCCGTCCTTTGAGATCAACAGCGCGCTTCTGTCCCGGTGCCGGGTATTCATTCTCAAGGCACTGACAGAGCAGGACCTGCAGGCCCTGCTCACACGGGCACTGACCAGCCCGCAGGGGCTGGGGGACATGCATGTGCATATGGAAACGCGCCAGATCCAGGCGATCGCGCGGTTTGCGGCGGGTGATGCGCGGACAGCGCTGAACACGCTGGAAATGACAGTGCTCAACAGTTCCATGGACGCGCAGGGGCATATGCATGTCACCGATGAAGCGCTGAAGGAGTGCATGAACCGCCGCTCCCTGCTCTATGACCGGCAGGGCGAGGAGCACTATAACATGATCTCCGCGCTGCATAAGTCCATGCGGAATACGGACCCGGATGCGGCCGTTTACTGGATGTGCCGTATGCTGGACGGCGGGGAGGACCCGCTGTATATCGCACGGCGGCTGGTGCGTTTTGCCAGTGAGGACGTGGGCATGGCCGACTCACACGCGCTGCCGCTGGCGCTGGCTGTCTTTGACGCCTGCCAGAAACTGGGCATGCCGGAGTGTAATGTACATCTCACGCATGCCGTGGTCTATCTGTCCATGGCGCCCAAGTCCAATGCGCTTTATGTGGCCTGCGAGCAGGCACTGTCCGATGTCCGGAACCTGCCGGCAGACCCTGTGCCACTGCATATCCGCAATGCCCCGACCCGGCTTATGGAACAGGCCGGGTATGGAAAGGGCTATCAGTACGCGCATGATACGGAGGAGAAGCTGACCGCCATGACGTGTCTTCCGGATAGCCTTTCGGACCGGCAGTATTATTGTCCGGGCGTGCAGGGCGAGGAGGCCAGGACCCGGGAAAAACTGGAAAAGGTCCGGGCCTGGAAAGCCGAAAGACGGGCCTCAGGGCAAACCTAAAGGAGCATGCGAATTCATTTTCGCATGCTCCTTTGCTTTACTCTTTCATGTATGCTTCGGCAGAGCGTACGGTGCGGGTGAGGTAGCGTACGACCTCCACGGGGTACCTGCCGACCGAGGTCTCTCCGGTGACCATGACACAGGCCGCGCCGTCGAGGACCGCGTTAAAGATATCGGATACTTCCGCCCGGGTCGGCACCGGGCGCGCCGTCATGGAGTCCAGCATCTGCGTGACAACCATGAACGGTCTGCCGGCCGTGCGGCAGGCACGGGCAATGCGCTTCTGTACGCCGGGCAGATCCCACAGCGGGACCGCATTGCCCAGATCGCCGCGGGCGATTACGATCACGTCCGCTTCCCTGAGAATATCCGAAAGATGCTCCACCCCGGTCAGGGATTCGATCTTGGCAAAGATCCGGCACTGCAGTCCGCGCTCACGCAGTGCTTCGCGGACGGCGCGCACATCCTCAGCGCTTCGCACAAACGGCTGCATGACACAGGTGATTCCGTTTTCCGCGGCCAGGTCCAGGTTTTCTCTGTCGGCATCGGTAACCACGCTGCCGTAGACTTCCTTTCCCACAATCTTGATGGACTGCATGCTGGCAACGGTACCGCCATTCACGGTCTCGCACAGAAAACGCCGGAGCGTTTCCCCTGGCCTGTCCTCCGTATCCTCTGCAGGCAATGCTTCCTCTTCCGCGCGCAGCGGCACTTCGCCTTTCCGGGCATACAGGGAGGGCAGCTGCTCTGTGACACGCAGGCGTACCATACCGTCATGGATCAGGATTTCATCCCCCACACAGAGCGCGTCCAGGAAGCATGGGGAGGCGGTAACGACAGGGAGCGTCTCGCCGGTGCGCCGGCTTTTGAGGATCACGGGATCGCCGGGGGCGAGAGTGAGCCGCTTTTTCAGCCAGCCGATGCGCTGCTCAGGCCCGTGCAGGTCAATCATGATCTCTGCCGGGCATCCCGCCTTTTCACAGGCGGAGCGGTAGGCCGCAATCTTGTCATGGCTTTCCGGAATGGAAGTGTGGCTCAGGTTCAGACGAATGCCGGTCAGCCCTTCCCGGAGCATGGCAAGAAAGACGTCTTCTGTAGAACAGCTTGGTCCCATCGTGGCAAAGATTTCAGTCATGGCTGTGTCCTCCCGGATGATCCTGAAAAAAGAAAAAATCCGAATCAGAAACTTCTGATTCGGAAACGTGCGGCCGACGGGACTTGAACCCGAACCCATTGCTGGACACGCCCCTCAAACGTGCGCGTATGCCAATTCCGCCACAGCCGCATCAAGGCGACGGATAGAATCATAGCATCAACGGGGAGATCTGTCAACTGCTTTTTTTATGGCGTATGCTGTGGCAAAGTGGCAATGAAGCGCATGCAGGTCCGCTCAGCGCCGGCCCTTTGCCCGGCCCTGCAGGGGAAGATATGTGTAGAACTGGCATTCCAGCCGGCCATTGTAGAGCCGGTTCTTTTTGTCTGCCCGCCGGCCGAACGCGCGCTCAAACCCCGGGTCCGAGGAAATGGCGCACAGGCTCCATGTGGGATGGCGCGACTGCAGGGAAGCCAGCTCCCGATACAGCGCATGGCAGGTCTTCTGGTCGCTGAGACGCTCGCCGTAGGGCGGATTGAGCAGGAAAACACCGTCCTCCTCCGGAAACGTAAGCGTGCGCAGGTCCTGCACCTCCAGCGGAATCCGGTTCTCCAGTCCGGCCTGCTGGCAGTGCTTCCGGGCGAGCGCCAGCACCTGCGGATCAATATCCGAGCCCGCGATATGCGTGATGCGCGCAGGCTCATATTCCTCCCGCGCCATGGCGCGTACACTGCGCAGCACATCCTGGTCCATGAACCCGAAGCCTTCGCAGGCGAAAGCACGTTCCAGTCCGGGGGCACGGTGCGCCTGCCGGAAGGCGGCTTCGATCAGCAGTGTACCGCTCCCGCAGCAGGGGTCATACAGCGGCATGCCGGGACGCCAGGGGGACAGTTCCACCAGCGAGGCGGCCAGTGTTTCGCGCAGCGGCGCTTCCGCGTTGTAGGTGCGGTAGCCCCGGCGGTTGAGCCCCGGACCGCACAGGTCCAGACAGAGCCTTGCGTGGTTTTCATGAATGGAGAAATGGATCGGATACGGCGCACCGCTTTCAGGGAACACCTTCTGTCCGCGGGCCTGCTTCAGGGACTCCAGAATCGCCTTCTTGCATATGGCCTGGCAGTCGGAAATGCTCATCAGCTGGCTGCGGGCGCACTTTCCGGACACATTGATCTGTGCATCCGATGAAAGAAACCGGTCCCAGGCAACCGACCGGGTGAGCTGGAAGAGGTCCTCAAAGGACATCACGTCCCCCTGCGCGAGAAGGAGCATGACGCGGTCTGCGCTTCGCAGGCGCAGACAGGCATAGAACGCGTCGCGCAGTGTGGCAGTAAAGCGTACACCGCCCATTTCTCCCCGGGCATCCTCCATGCCAAGGCGGCGAAGCTCCCGGGCAACGATGCCCTCCAGATTAAAGGCAGCAGTGGCCACAAAGGGAAAACGGGTATCCATGGTCACCGGCGCGGCATATGTCATGGCAAACATCCTTTCGTTGCGGCGTTTCCTTTCGGAACGCCCATTATACGGAAACGGGAAGGCAAAGTAAAGGTTTCTTGCATTTTCCCATGGCTTCCATTATACTCTTTCGGAAGGTGTGCTTTCCCAAAATACCGAAAGCCTCCCGGATCTCTGTATTAGCATTAATCTCAAGCAGGAGGTTTCCATATATGAAACTGATTATCGCCATTGTCCAGGACGAGGATTCCAACCGACTGATCGGCAAGCTGATGGATGCAGGCTTTGGCGCTACCAAGCTGGCAACCACCGGCGGCTTTTTGCGCGCAGGCAATACCACGCTTCTGGTAGGCGTGGAAGACGACAAGTTCAACGATGCCATGTCGGTGATCGAGAAGGTCTGCAAGTCCCGCAAGCAGCTGGCTGCGTCTCCCGCACCGGTGGGCGGGGTCACATCCGGCGCCTATACGCCGTATCCGATTGAGGTAACGGTAGGCGGCGCCACCGTGTTTGTACTGACCGTAGATCAGTTCATCAAGATCTGACCGCATGCACTCGGAAAAGGGAGGCGAAGCGCTGTGCCTGGCACGCATGAGGAGGAAAGGCTGACCCTTTCTTCTTTTCTTCCGCAGGGAACGGTCATTCGCTCGCTTCTCCGGTCCATGAAGGAAGGAACCTGTGTTCATGCCTATCTGATCAGCGGAAGCGAAGGATACGGAAAACGCACCCTGGGCCGGCTTATGGCCCAGTTTTTCCTGTGCGAGAGGGAAGAAAACCGTCCATGCGGCGTGTGCGCTGCCTGCCAGCAGGTGCGTTCCGGCACGCATCCGGATCTTCTGCTTGTCCGGCCGGGCCGGAAGATCAGCAGTGACGAGGAGACAGAGACCGGCAAGCATGCGATTACGGTGACCACCATACGCGAAGTGATTGAACGGGTCAGCACCCATGCCTATGAAGGCCGCGGCAAGGTCGTCCTGATCCAGGACGCGGAGCAGATGAATCCCCAGGCGCAGAACGCGCTTCTCAAGACACTCGAGGAGCCGCCGGCGGACACGTACTTCCTTCTTCTGACCCAGTCCCCGGGACAGCTGCTTCCCACGGTGGTCAGCCGATGCCGCCCGCTTGCGCTGCATGCGTGGAACGATACGGTCATAACCCGTGTTCTGCAGAAACAGGGTGTGGATGCCCAGCGCCTGAAGCGTATACTGTATCTCAGCGAGGGCTCTGTCGGCAAAGCCATACAGCTCGCAGACGATGAAGACTACTGGAAACAGCGGGAGCGCGTGCGTGACGGCTTCCTGGGAATCGAGAGCCGGAGCGACGGTTTCGCGCTGGCCGCTTCGCTGCGCGAAAAACGCACGGAAGCGCTGCAGTCGCTGGATCTTCTGGAAGACATGCTGCGCATGCTTGCTTTTGTTCATTTCGGACGCTTGGATGCGTCCCTCATTGATGACTATCCCATGGCATGGAAACGAATGGCCCAGGAGGGAAACGACAGGGATTTCCTGCATCTTCTGGATGCCGTATCTGAAGCAAGGAACGCACTGCAGCGTCAGGTAAACCTGCAGGCAGTGCTGGAAAGGCTCCTGCTTCGGATGATGGAGGAAAAAGTAAAGTGGTAAACGTAATTGGCGTCCGTTTTCAGGAAGCCGGTAAGATGTATTATTTCAGTCCGGGAAATGAGAATCCGGCAGAGAACACTTTTGTGCTGGTGGAAACCAGCAAAGGCCGTGAGATCGGCGAGGTTGTCATGACGGCCACCGAGGTCGATGAGGCAGCCATTGTGGCCCCTCTGCGGGAGATCATTCGCCTGGCGGATGAGCATGACCTGCAGCAGAACCAGGAAAACCGGGATGCGGAAAAGGAAGCGTTCCGGATCTGCCAGGAAAAGATTGAGGAGCATCAGCTGGAAATGAAGCTGGTCAGTGTGGAATACGCGTTTGACCGCTCCAAGATACTGTTCTTCTTTACAGCCAACGGACGTGTGGACTTCCGTTCTCTCGTCAAGGACCTGGCGTCCATATTCAAGACCCGTATCGAGCTCAGACAGATCGGTGTGCGGGATGAAGCGCGTATGCTGGGCGGTCTCGGCGCCTGCGGACGTCCGATCTGCTGCAAGGCATTTCTGAATGACTTCCAGCCGGTATCCATTAAGATGGCCAAGGAGCAGAAGCTTTCCCTGAACCCCACCAAGATCAGCGGCGTGTGCGGACGTCTCATGTGCTGCCTGAAGTATGAGGAAGACCACTACGAGGAAACGCATAAGCGCATGCCGCGCATAGGCCGGGAGATTGATACCCCGGACGGACGCGGGACCGTGGTGGAACAGAACGCGGTACTGGAGACACTGAAGGTCCGCTTCTTCCGGGGCGACAGCACGGAGATCCGGGAGTATCCGCTGGATGTGCTTGTGCCGGATGCAGAGAAAGCGGCGGATCATGCAGCGGCGGATCATGCAGAGGCCGCGGCGGAGAGTCCCATAGCGGCGGAAAGCATCACCGTTGCGGTGAATGAGGAAGAGATCGAACTGCTGGAGGAAACCCTGGAAGAGGCAGAGGATGCGGGGGAAGCATCCCAGGGCGGAAATCGCAGACGCGACAGAAACGGAAAGAATGCCGCGAAAGGGAAGAACCGCAGCCGAAAGAGAAGCCGGGGAAAAGACAGAGAGCGCGATAAGGCGCAGAGCCTGAACGACCTGGAGGATATCCATGACGCCCCTGTGCCTCCGCCTACCGCAGAGGCAGCCCCTGCACTTCCGCCTGCCGCAGAAGCAGCCCCGGTCAGTACCGCGGGCAACTGGAAGGCGGCACTGGAACGCGCCATGGAGAAGGCCGCGGAATGTAGCTGACATGGCGCGCCTGACACGGGTGTGACCGCCGGTCACAAATTCCGGCAGACCTATTGACAAGCCTGCCAGAAAGGCTATAATCAAACCATCAGCAGAACACTGATAGAAAACGTGGAGGTGCTTATTATGGCATATAAGATTTCTGACGATTGCATTTCCTGCGGCGCATGCGCTGAAGGCTGCCCCGTGAATGCAATTTCCGAAGGCGACGGCAAGTTCGAAATTGACGCGGATGCATGCATCGATTGCGGCTCCTGCGCAGACACCTGCCCTGTGGGCGCTCCCCAGCAGGCATAAGGTTGAAAGCCCGGCTCAGCCGGGCTTTTTCTGACTCCGGGTCACAGACGGGCACTGCCGGGGAAAGGATGCCGCCGGGGGACAGGACCGCTTTCCGGTCTGTGCCGGACGGATCCCGTGCACGGCCTGTTTGCATCCGCAGATTCACCATATGCATAACATATGCATTTGTACAAATAAAGAGTTGACAACAAAGCGGAAAAGCGTATAATCTCATTCGTTGCCGATACGGCAGCATTATGCACCATTAGCTCAGTTGGTAGAGCACCTGACTCTTAATCAGGGTGTCTAGGGTTCGAGTCCCTAATGGTGTACATTTTCTTGAGCACCATTAGCTCAGTTGGTAGAGCACCTGACTCTTAATCAGGGTGTCTAGGGTTCGAGTCCCTAATGGTGTACATGCAAGCCTGCCCTATACGGCAGGTTTTTTTGTGCCATGGAGTTGCGGGCATGCGCACGGATTGCATAATATGGAAAATTTGCTATAATCGCGGCGAAGTTTCACGGGGAGGCGAAGCTGTGCTGCCGGAGTTTCCGCCCATGGCGGAGGAGGATGCCAGACGCATGAACGCACTGCGACTGGCCTATATCGGGGATACAGTATGGGATCTGCTGGTGCGGACCACGCTGGTTTTTGCAGGGAAGAACCTGCATCACATGCATGTGGAGGCCACATCCCAGGTGAACGCCGGCGCGCAGAGTGCGGCGCTTCATCGGATGGAAGACCGTCTCACAGAGCAGGAACGGGATGTGGTGATGCGCGGGCGGAACGCCCATGCCAAACACCCCACGCCCAAGAATCAGAGTCCGGCCGACTATCAGGCGGCCACAGGCCTGGAGGCACTGATCGGATACCTGTATCTGACGGAACAGACACCGCGCCTTCTGGAACTGTTTCATGCGTGCATGGAGCAGGACAGGAAAGCGCTAGAATAAAAGGAAAAGGACGAGAAGCCATGGCATTTTATCAGCAGTTTGAAAAGAAAAACGGAAGACAGCGCAGGGAAAACAGCGGTTCCTGGGAAGAAGAAGGCACCCGCTATCGTGGACAGTATGCCCGCCGGAACGACCGGAATGACAGGACCGGCTATGACCGCTCCGAAAAGAAAGGGACAGCGCCCCGCGGACGTTCCTTTACCGGCCGCGGCAAACCGGAGAACAATCGCTTCGGCAGGCCTTCGGACCGCCGCCCGGGCCGCTTTGAAGGACGGGATGAACGCGCAGACGGCCGCTATGGAGAGCGCCGGGAATACCGCAATGACCGCAGCGGGTTTGCGCCGCGCGAGAGGCGTATCCCGGAACCGCGCACCTATGAAGAGAAGAGCTATCTTGACTTTGAGCATGTGCCCGCAGTGCCTGTGAAGGAAGAAAACCTGCCGGCAGACAATCTCCTGGCAGGACGCAATCCGATCCGTGAAGCGCTCAAGAGCGGCCGGGATCTGGAAAAACTCCTGGTGGCCAGGGGCGAGCTTTCCGGCTCTGCCCGGGAGATTGTGCAGATGGCCCGGGAGGCCAAGGTCCCGGTTCAGGAAGTGGACAAGAGCCGCCTGGACGAGATTGCGCCGCATCATCAGGGAATGATCGCCTATGCCAGTGCCTACGCCTATGCCAGCGTGGAGGATATTCTGGAAGTGGCACGCAGCCGGGGCGAAAAGCCTTTCATTATTCTTCTGGACGGTGTCACGGATCCCCATAACCTGGGCGCCGTCATCCGTACGGCCGAATGTGCCGGTGCGCACGGCGTGATTGTGCCGGAGCGCCGCAGCGTGGGACTGACGCCTGCCGCTGTCAAGGCAAGCGCCGGGGCCGTGGAATTCCTGAAGGTGGCGCGTGTGCCGAACCTGAACCGTACCATTGATCAGCTCAAGCAGTCCGGGATCTGGGTCTATGCGCTGAGCATGGACGGGGACGACTATGAGAGCGTGGACTTCCGGGAAGGCACCGCGCTTGTGGTAGGCAGTGAAGGGGAAGGCATCAGCCGCCTGGTCATGGAAAACTGTGATCAGAAGGTTTCTCTTCCGCTGAAGGGAAAGATTGAAAGCCTGAATGCTTCTGTTGCAGCCGGCATTGTCATGTATCGTGTGCTCAGGAGCCGCAGGGTATGAAACCGCTCCTGATTGTGGATGGCTATAATGTGATCGGCGCGTGGAGCGAGTGTGAGAAAAAGCACTGGTCCATGGACGAATCACGGGACCATCTGGCCCATATGCTGGAAGACTACAGCGGCTATTCAGGGGAAGAGATTGTACTGGTCTTTGACGGCTGGCAGTCAGACCGTCGGACGACCACGGAGGAAAAGCGGGGCAGTCTGACCGTTGTTTTTACCCACAGGGGAGAAACCGCGGACAGTTACATTGAGCGGCTTGCGGCACAGACTCCTCGCTATCGCACGCTTCGGGTGGCGACATCTGACGGACTGGAGCAGTCGCAGGTGCTTTCCAGCGGAGCCGTGCGCATGACAAGCCGGGAACTGCTCAGAGAACTGCGTCAGGCGCGCAGCCAGGGCCTGGACGTGCATCAGCAGAGTCATATCGTCCAGCGCAATCCCCTTCAGGGGCGTCTTCCGGATGATACCGTCCGGATCCTGGAAAAGATGCGCAGGGGAGAGTCTCAATCCAAAAAAACGGACCGGGGGAACAAGCCCAATGGAAGAAATCTATCAGGAAACGGATCACGGGAAGACGCCCATCGATAGTCCGGCCAGTGATGCGCTGGACTATACGCCGGATGAGATTGAAACCATGCGCGCCATTCGCTTGCGCCAGCAGCAGTACGAGGAAGGAACCTTTCTTTCGGAACTTGGGGAAGAGGATGAGAAGACCGATCCGGAGGAGGTAGACATCTCCGCCTATGCGGGACTGAGCGATGAGGAAGTGGTGGAGCTGTGCCACAGCGGTGATACGCTGGCGGAAGAATACCTGCTCAACCGCTACAAGAACTTTGTCCGGTCCAAGGCGCGCAGTTATTTCCTCATCGGTGCGGACCATGAGGATATCGTGCAGGAAGGCATGATCGGGCTGTACAAGGCCATACGTGACTACAAGCCGGACAAGCTGTCCCAGTTTCATGCCTTTGCGGAGCTGTGCATTACGCGGCAGATCATAACGGCGATCAAGACAGCGACCCGTCAGAAGCATATTCCGCTGAACAGCTATGTATCCCTGAACCGGCCCCTGTTTGACGATGAATCAGACCGTACGCTGATGGACGTGATTATTGAACGGCATGCGGACAACCCGGAGGAACTGATTATCAGCCAGGAAAACCTCAAGAACATTCATCATCAGATCAGCAGCGTGCTCTCTCCTCTGGAGCAGGAAGTGCTGTCCGAATACCTGGACGGAAAGAGCTATCAGGAGATCGCGGAAAGACTGGGCAGGCATGCCAAGTCCATTGACAATGCGCTTCAGCGTGTCAAGCGTAAGCTCATGCACTACCTTCAGGAATCGGAAGCAGAGGATACTCCCGGCAGTCGAAAAGGAAACTGAGCCCGGCCCATGGCCGGGTTTTTTCAGTACAGAAAAAAGGCTCACCCTGCCCTTTGGGTGAGCCTTGCCAAGATGGATCAGGACGGATTGGATGCCATGAACGCTTCGATGAATTCAGGACAGCTCCATACGCCGCAGCCGGCGAAGGATTCCTGACTGTACAGCAGCTGTACCTCGATACCGTTATCCAACGTCATGATCAGAGTGTTGTCCGTGTGAATGGTGCCGTTGCTCTCCAGCGCTGCATTGGCAAAGAGAATTTCCAGCAGCGCGTCGCATGTGGCAGGATCGGCAATGGTGCCGACACCGCTCAGACGCATCCGGGTCACATGTCCGGTGATCTCCAGCGTATCCTGCAGCGTTTCACTGCCGCGAATGGCTTTGCCGGAGAAACTGACACGCTGGAAGAGCGCAATCCCGTCGTCGACCTCTGCGGCGATCAGCGTATCCCCCAGACCGGCGATACGATAGAGAAGCGTACCCACCGGCAGGATGTTGGAAACGATCTGATCCGTAGAAGAAAGCGAGGGAGCCTGCGTAAAGGTTTCCACCTTCGCCACGGGATTGTCCAGCTTCAGACTGCCAAAGGAAAGCCCCTTGGCCAGCTGACGGTAAAACCTGCCCTGAATTCCCACCAGTGGGAACGAACCGTCAGAGAAGCGAGCCCAAACACCCAGCTGCGAAGAGGAAGAGGAAGCGCTGACGCCGATGCTGATCTTTGTCTTGTCCAGGTCCAGAAGTGCCCGATTGCCGGCCCCTGCGGGACTGCCGGCAGCCTGCGTGGAAAAGAGAGGGGATGAGGGATCGCGGATGCTGCCCTGCGAAAGAATGCCGACTGCGGCAAACAGGACGAGACAGGCGCAGACAAAGGCGAGCGCGCGTTTGGGGTGGTGATAGGATATCTGTTCTTGCTCAATCTGCGATGTTTTCCAGAGAATCTGTGCCTTCATGTTGGCATCTGCCCTGAGCCCACCAAGAGAACGCTCGGCGATTTCGGGAAGCCTTTGTAGATCACGCATGCATATCCTCTCCTTTCATCGTATTTTCGAGACGCTTCCGAGCCCTTGACAGACGGGACGAAATAGTGCCTTCCGGCAGCTCCAGCATTTTCGCGATTTCTGCAATACCAAAGCCCTGATAGTAATGCAGCAGGATGATTTCGCGGAAATCCGGAGGAAGAGAGTGTACAGCCTGCATAATGGCTGTATTCTCCTCCATCTCTCCGATCTCATCCGGTGCCGGGACCAGCTCAAAGGCCGGTGAGCCCAGCACAACCCGCTTGAGCCAGGAAGATCGCCACAAGTCCTTGCAACGGTTCAGTGCGACTTTGAGAAGCCAAGCCTTTTCGCTGCCCTCCTGCAAAGAAGGCCTGGTGGTGAGAAGACGGACAAACACATCCTGGCAGACATCCTCTGCCTGCTCACGGTTGCCGAGGTAGAAATAGCACACACGCAGTACATCCGTTGCATAGCGCTCGTACATTTCGCCAAAGGATAGGGCGCTGTTTTCGAGCGCGTCAGCGTACTGGGTCATGCCGTGAACCTCCTGTCAGTCTTTTCGCTAATAAAACGATTGGAAAACATGCATTCATCCCATCCAAAAAAATTTTTTTTTGAAAACCTGTTTTCTGCCACGCACAGCAGGAAATCGGCGGTTTCTCTTGACGGAACAGAAGCGATTCGTATACAATAGGATAGGATTTGGATCAAAACCAGCAGAGGGCTTTCCGCAAGGAAAGCAACATAAATGGAAGACACAAAAAAGGCAGGTTTTTTTACATGCGGTACATTGCTCCTTCGCCCGAAGTGCGGGAGCAGTTTCATCAGGGCCAGAATGCGCGTGCCTATGAAATGCTCGGCGCACATCCGGTAGAGGACGGAAACGGCTCCTTATGGCACTTTGCCGTATGGGCTCCGAATGCGGAATCGGTTTCCCTGGTAGGCGACTTTAATGCGTGGAATCCGGATGCAACCCCCATGGAAAAGCAGTTCGACGGGATCTGGGAGATACGCCTTGACGAGGAATGTCTGGGCGCTGTGCCGGGAAAGCAGGTCCTGTATAAGTATGCCGTACGCGGCGCGGACGGTCAACTGCGTCTTCATGCGGATCCCTGCGGCTTTGCCATGCAGGCGCGTCCGGACAGCGCATCGATCCTGTGCTGGCTGGATGCATATCCCTGGACGGATCAGTCCTACAGGGAGGACAGAAAGCGTGCCCGCTGGGCCACATCGCCAGTCAGCATTTATGAGGTCAGTCCCTATGCGTTCCTTTCGGGCATGGACAGGGAAGCACAGGAAGCATCCTGTGAACGCCTGATTGCCTATGTAAAGGAAATGGGCTTTACCCATCTGGAACTGATGCCGGTCATGGAACATCTCCTGGATGAGTCCTGGGGATACGAGATCATCGGGTATTATGCGCTCTCTGCACGCTACGGTAATGCGGATACGATTCGCTATCTTGTCAACCGCTGTCACGCCGAAGACATTGGCGTGATCTTTGATATAGCCCCGGCACACTTTCCCAAGGATGAAGCCGGCCTGCGGATGTTTGACGGAACCCATCTGTACGATCATCCGGATCCGAGGCGCAGTGAAGCGCAGCGGTGGGACACGCTTCTGTTTGATCTGGCCAGGGGCGAGGTGCGCAGTTTCCTCATGAGCGCGATCTGCTTCTGGATTGAATGGTTCCATGCCGACGGCATGCGTATTGATTCTGTGTCTTCCATGGTTTATCATGACTTTGACAAAGGTGAGAATGCCTGGCTCCCCAATGTCTACGGCGGCCGCGAAAACCTGGAGGGTATTTCCTTCCTGCAGCAGCTGAACATACATGTTCACAAACAGTATCCGGGCGTGCTCATGATTGCCGAGGAGACGCAGGCATATCCCGGCGTCACCCGATCGGTGTACGAGGGCGGCCTCGGGTTTGACATGAAGTGGAATCAGGGCTGGACCAGTGATATCATGTCCTATATGCAGCTGCCCGTATCGCAGCGCAGGTGGCATCATGACAAGCTGACATTCTCTCTTTACTACGCGTTTTCGGAAGCCTTTATTCTTCCCTTTTCCCATGATGAGAGCGGAAAGAAGAGCCTGTACACGCAGGTGGAGGGCGATGCGCAGACAAAGTATGCGCAGCTTCGCACGCTCTATGGCTACTGGATCGCGCACCCGGGCAAGAAACTGATGTTCATGCTGGATGAATGGGGCACCCGCGAACCCTGGCATATCCAGAGCAAGGTGTGCTATGAGGCAGGGGACTGTCCGCCTCTGGCCAGAGCCGTGCGCGATCTCAACCGGCTCTACCGTACGCTGCCCTCGCTGTACGAAGTCGATGATTCTTGGGCAGGGTTCCAGTGGCTGCAGGCCAATGACTCAGACAATTCCGTGTTCGCATTCCTGCGGTGGGACCGTTCCGGGCATGCGATTCTGTGTGTGTCCAATTTCGGCGACAGGGGGCATCCGGTCTACCGGCTGGGACTTCCGGTCGGCGGAACGCTGACCGAACTGTTCTCCACCGACGATACCGCCTATGGCGGAAGCGGAGAATGGAAAAACCCGCGTATCGTGGCCTCGCGGGAAGCGTGGCGGGAATTCCGCTACAGTGCGGAGCTTAGGCTGCCGCCCATGGCCACATTGCTTCTGCGCTTTGACAGGAAAGAGTGAGAAGCCCTGCAATTGATATCGTACCCGCGCCAAGAAGTTCCCGGACGGGTTTGCGATAAGACCTTACAGCTATAATCTTTATAAGGAGTGAGCATTCTCATGATGAGAAAAAAGACATGCATTGCCATGCTGCTTGCTGGCGGACAGGGAAGCCGTCTGGGTATTCTGACACAGCGCGTTGCCAAGCCGGCTGTGCCTTATGGCGGCAAGTATCGTATTATTGACTTCCCGCTGTCCAACTGCACCAACAGCGGTATTGACACCGTGGGCGTTCTGACGCAGTATCAGCCCCTGGAACTCAATGCCTATATCGGCAGCGGCGCCCCGTGGGACCTGGACCTTTCCAATGGCGGTGTATTCGTGCTTCCGCCCTATCAGAAAGGCAAGGTAGGCGAGTGGTATCGCGGCACGGCCAATGCCATTTATCAGAACATGGCCTTTATCGAGCAGTATCATCCGGACTATGTCCTGATCCTGTCTGGCGACCATATCTATAAGATGGACTACAACAAGATGCTGCAGTTCCATATCCGTCATGGCGCCGATGCCACGATCGCTGTGCGCGAAGTGCCGTGGGAAGAATGCTCTCGCTTCGGCATCATGAACACGGATGCCGATGACAATATTCTGGAATTCGAAGAAAAGCCGAAGCATCCCAAGTCCAACAAGGCGTCCATGGGCGTGTATATCTTCACATGGGAAAAGCTGCGCGCCTATCTGGAAGCAGACGAAGCGGACAAGTCCTCTTCCAATGACTTCGGAAAGAACATCATCCCCAAGATGCTGGGAGACAAGCAGGTACTGTGCGCCTACTCCTTTGACGGCTACTGGAAGGACGTAGGAACCATCGAGAGCCTGTGGGAAGCCAACATGGATCTGCTCTCCACACCCATGCCCATTGACCTGCATGACAAGAAGTGGCGCATCTATGCCCGCAATCCCGGCTATGCCCCGCATTACATCGCCAAGGGCGCGACCGTGCAGGACAGCCTGATTACGGAAGGCTGCGAAGTATACGGGCATGTGGAGCACTCCGTGCTCTTCTCCGGCGTGGTGGTTGAGGAAGGCGCCAATGTGCGCGATGCCGTGATCATGCCGGGTTCTGTAATCCGCCGTGGTGCGATTGTACACCGTGCGATCGTGGCGGAAGGCGCTGACATCGGCCCAGGCGCCGTGGTCGGCGAAGAGGAAGGCAATATTGCCGTGGTCGGCTGGGACGTAAAGCTTCCCGCCGGTGTTACCGTAACGGCAGGTCAGCAGGTGGATGAATCCACGACATTCTAAACTGAATATGGTGAAAAGGGGTTAGATCATACATGTTGAAAGACGTAATGGGTGTCATCTACACCGGCGAAAACGACGCCTTGCTTCGTGAACTGACCATGACACGTGCCATCGCCGCGCTGCCTGTGGCTGGCCGCTATCGTGTCATTGACTTTCTGATGAGCGCACTGGTCAACGGCGGCATGCGCAATGTCGGCGTGATCATGCAGAAGAACTATCACAGCCTCATGGACCACCTCGGATCCGGCAAGGAATGGGATCTGCACGGCAAGAATGACGGTCTGTATGTGCTCCCGCCCTTCCTGACCCGTGAGAATATTGGCGTCTATTCCGGGCTTCTGGATGCGCTCCGGTCCAATACCAATTACCTGACCCGTTCCAAGCAGGAATATGTGGTTCTGTGCAACAGCGCCATTATCTGCAATCCGAAGATGGATGCCTTCGTGAGCTATCATCTGGATTCCGGCGCGGACATTACGCTGATGTATACCAAGGAAGCCACCATGCTCCGCGACGGTTCCGGCAGCTATGTCTCCGTGGACGAGAACGGCATGGTACAGGACATTGAGGTGGAGCCGGTTCATCCCAGCTATGACAGCACCTTTATGGAAATCCTGATCCTCAAGCGCGACTATCTCCGCTCCCTCGTGGACAAGGGCGTGGCCCATGGCCATCATGAACTGACCCGCGAAGTGCTGCTGCCGCTTGTGCAGGGCAAGGGCGCCAGGATCAACGCCTGGGAGTACACCGGTCCCGCCTGGCGCATGGACTCGGTACAGGCCTACTTCAAGTTCAACATGGACGTTCTGAATACCGAAGTGCGCCGCCGCCTCTTTCCGGACGACCTGCCGGTATACACCAAGGTCCGTGATGAAATGCCCGCCCGCTATGCCGACAATGCGACCGTGATCAATACACTCGTTGCTGACGGCTGCATTATCGAGGGCACTGTGGAGAATTCCATTCTCTTCCGCGGCGTGCGCATCGCGCCCGACGCACATGTGAAAAACTGCATTATCATGCAGGACGGCCAGGTCCATTCCGGCGCATACATTGAGAACTGTATCCTGGACAAGCAGGCAGTGATCAAGCGCAATGCCCGTCTGATCGGACCTAATGCCTATCCGATCGTGATCGCGAAGAATGTGGTCATCTGATCTGGAAAACGAATAATTCTATGAGGTGATGTTACGATGAAGATTCTGTTTGCCGCCAGTGAATGCGTACCGTTTATCAAGACGGGCGGTCTGGCGGACGTGGTTGGTGCACTGGCACCGGTTCTGGCAGGGGAAGGCCATGACGTCCGCGTCATGCTGCCGCTCTATGGCCAGATCCCGCAGGAGTACAAGGAAGCCCTGACCCATGTGACTGACTTTGAGATTACACTGGGCTGGCGCCGCCAGTACTGCGGAATTGAAAAGCTCGAGCGCGACGGTGTTGTCTTCTATTTTGTGGATAACAAGTTCTACTTTGACCGGCCCTATGTCTATGGCATGGGCGGAGACGAGTATGAGAGATACGGCTTCTTCTGCCGCGCGATTCTCAACTCCCTGCCGGAGATCGACTTCCAGCCTGACATCATTCACTGCAACGACTGGCAGACAGGTATGGTGCCCGCACTGCTGAAGATCCAGTATGCACACCTGCCTTTCTATGCCGGCATGAAGACGATCTTTACGATCCATAACCTGCAGTACCAGGGCATTTTCGGCATCCGTGAGGTGCAGGATGTGCTGGGTCTCGGCGACAGCCTGTGGACCAACGATAAGCTGGAATGCTTCGGCTGCGCCAACTATATGAAAGCTGGTCTGGTCTATACGGACCTGATCAATACCGTCAGCCCCTCCTATGCGGAGGAGATTCAGACTGCCTATTACGGCGAGCGTCTGGACGGACTGCTCCGTGCACGTCAGCATGAGCTCTACGGCGTACTCAACGGCCTGGATGTGGTGGACTACGATCCCGCCCATGACACGCATATCGCCAAGAACTACAGTGTGGATGACCTGAGCGGAAAAGCGGACTGCAAGCGCGCACTGCAGGAAGAACTGGGACTGAATGTGGATCCCAATGTCCCGATCATCGGCATGATCGGCCGTCTGACCAATCAGAAAGGCCTGGATCTTGTGGACTGCGTGATCGGCGATATCATGAACGAGAACGTACAGCTGGTGGTTCTCGGCATGGGCGATACCCGTTACGTAAACCTGTTCCTGTGGGCAGAGAACGAGTATAAGGGCCGTGTGGCGACCCGGTTTACCATGGACTCGGCCCTGGCGCACCGCATCTATGCAGGCTGCGATCTGTTCCTCATGCCCAGCCAGTTTGAGCCCTGCGGCCTGAGCCAGATGATGGCCATGCGCTACGGCACGCTGCCGATTGTCCGTGAGACCGGCGGTCTGCGCGACACCGTGCTTTCCTACAACGAAGAGACCGGCGAAGGCAACGGCTTCAGCTTCTTCAACTATAACGCGCATGATATGCTGCATGTGATCCAGCGCGCACTGGAGTTCTATACCGACAAGAAGGACGTATGGGAAACCCTTCAGAAGCGCGGCATGACCACAGACTTCAGCTGGACCCGTTCCGCCAACCGCTACCTGGAACTCTACCGCGGCGTGCTGGGCGAGGGCGAGCTGCGTGATCCCAAGGAACCGGAGAACGCAGAAGAAGCCCCGGCAGCCCCGAAGAAGACGACCCGTCGGACGACCAAGAAGGCCGCCGAGGGCGAGGAAAAGCCGAAGAAGACCACGCGGAAAAAGGCCGCAGCGGCAGAAGCCCCGGCAGAGGACAAGCCCAAGAAGACCACGGCCAGAAAGACCGCGAAGAAGGACGAGGCCGCCGAAGGCGAAGCCGCGCCCAAGAAGCGCGTGACACGCAAGAAGGCGGAGACGGCGGAAGGCGAAGAAGCCCCCAAGAAACCGCGTACCCGTAAGAAGAAGGCAGAAGAAACCGAAAGCGTGGAAAAAGCCTGATTTTCCATTCTCCTGAGCCGACCCGAAAGGGTCGGCTTTTTGCTGTTTCTGCAATCGCGGATTCCCCGAAAACACGCATCTGAGAGAGAATCGTGTCAAGAAAAATCAATCGTAAGCGTAAAATAGACACCCGTTCCCAAAACTTTCAGATGCTGCTGCAAATCAGCAGTGTCCGAAAGTTTTTTTCAGTTTTTTGAAAAAAGTACTTG
>CACWXY010000027.1 GCA_902764915.1 uncultured Eubacteriales bacterium
TTATGCGAAGCCCAATTACACAAAACACCCTGCCATTAGGGCAGGGTGCCAAAGAACCATTTTAGATATTTCCTGTGTCTACTTGACAAGGGCGGATCATGATAGGGCCGCTGCTTTTTAATCTGTATCCTGTTCTGAATGAAACGGTTTGGGATTGACATCGTCCAGGTCTTCCATGGCTACGAGTTCATCGATATCCACCAGGTCTTCACTGGCCGTTTCGCGTACATCATTGCCGCCTTCAAAATCATCCAGTCCCTCGGGCGCCTGTACAGTTTCATTGGCTGTGCGGATAAATGCATCATAGCTCATGGCAAGGTGCTCATAAGCTGCGATCTGCCGGGTGCCGAAAAGAATGCGGTTGATTTCTTCATAGCTCATTTTGTCAGGCTTTATGTGCCATGTCAGATCAGCAGGATCCACACCGCGGATGGTGACTTTCTTTTTCCCTACCTTCTCAATGCGCCCTGTGACAGAATGACTGTTCTCTTCCCGACTGGTTTCATGGGCCAGCGTAATCAGCCCTTCCTGGAGACTCAGATCAGAGAGCAGCTGCGGCAGAGAATCCAGATTCAGATCCGGATAATCCGACGGAAACGCAATGTTCAGCATAGCGCACTGCTCTGTGGCATGAACCATAGGAACCACTTCCGCAATACTGGCTACCGGGACGATTTCATAGCCATCCGGCGTGAAATCAACCATGCGCAGGGCATAGGCGTAATCACGGCTGAGACTGACAATCCACCAGACACGCGCTGCTGTCCAGCTGTCTTGATGAAGTGTAATGCGGCAAAGCGTGTGGTGCTCCAGGCAATAGTCCAGATTCGCATGTACACTGTTTTGAAAGGCGATTTCTTTCGCCAGATGCTTGGCACTCTGTACCAGCTTTTTGGATTTCAAGCCTTTCTTGTCTGCCATTTTCACGGGAAACCAAACACTCCTTTATATAGCAAAAGCCGCCCTGTCGGACGGCTTTTTCTCTGAAGCTGGAGAGCGGGTGATGGGAATCGAACCCACGTAACCAGCTTGGAAGGCTGGGGCTCTACCATTGAGCTACACCCGCATATGGAGCGGTAGACGGGATTCGGACCCGCGACATCCACCTTGGCAAGGTGGCACTCTACCAGCTGAGCTACTACCGCATACTCCCGGGCTTCAGAGAGAACATACGTGCGGGCGACGAGACTTGAACTCACACACCCGAAGGCACCAGAACCTAAATCTGGCGCGTCTGCCATTCCGCCACGCCCGCACAGGCAAGCAAGACGAATCAAGTCATGGGAATGACCCATTGGAGATTCGAACTCCAGACACCTTGATTAAAAGTCAAGTGCTCTGCCAACTGAGCTAATGGGTCATGCTGGGATGGCAGGAATCGAACCTGCGATGGGGGAGTCAAAGTCCCCTGCCTTACCATTTGGCTACATCCCACCGCAGAAACAATTGCTACTGCGCAAGGCAGCAGATCCAGTTAAAATGGGGTGAGTAGTGGGACTCGAACCCACGCCATTCAGAGCCACAATCTGACGCTCTACCACTGAACTATACCCACCATCATGCGCGCCTGGAGGGTCTCGAACCCCCGACCCACGGCTTAGAAGGCCGTTGCTCTATCCAACTGAGCTACAAGCGCATGCCGTTAGTCAGACTGTCGAAGACTTGAAGCACATTGCGCACTGAAGACTGATGCATCAGTCCCTGTCTGTCTTGCTGACAGTTGAGGATTATAGCATGGGAAAATGTTTGTGTCAATGACAAATTTTCATTGGGCAAGGTATCCTGAGAATAGCTGACGCACATGGCTGATCTGGCATGATATAACGGCATCACCCCAAAAAGACGGATGCTATTTGAGCACTCCATGATGCCATGCTGCCGCGGATACCCAAAGGGATGAACACGAAATTTTTACCGGTTGCAGTCTTGATGCCTCCCGCTGCTTTGTGGTGGACGATCAGCGAATATGGTATACTCATTTCTGTTCGCGTTTTGCGGATAAAGTGTTCATGGGAAGGGCTATTATCCATGCTGAATCATTATCTGATTTCATTCCTGATTTCAATGGTTCCCCTTGTGGAGCTGCGAGGCGCTCTGCCTTATGCCCTGGCAACGGGAATACCCACCTTACCGGCTTATCTCATCTGTACGATTGGCAATATGCTTCCTGTGCCCGTAATATTCTTTTTTGCCAGAAAAGTGCTGGAATGGGGTGCTGACAAGAAGTACATAGGGCCCTTTTTTACCTGGTGCCTGCAAAAGGGGCATAAGGGTGGGGAAAAGCTCAAGTCGAAAGCGTCCAATCGGGGATTGTTCTTTGCACTTCTTCTTTTTGTCGGGATTCCGCTTCCGGGTACAGGCGCCTGGACGGGAACGCTGGCAGCGAGCATTCTGGACATGGATTTCAAAACCAGTGTGCTGGCAGTTATGCTGGGCGTAATTCTGGCTTCCATTATTATGGGAGTCGGGAGTCTTCTTGTGATCAATGGCGTTCAGATGATAGGATAAGGAGCAAAAAAATATGTCAATCAAGAATATTCTGCTGGACGTTCTGCGCGGTGCTGTCATGGGCGTTGCCAATATCATTCCCGGCGTATCCGGAGGTACTATGGCTGTATCCATGGGAATCTATGACCGGATTATCCGGGATGCCAACGAAGTATTCAAAAAATTCAAGAAATCGATTCTGGATCTGCTTCCTATTCTGGCTGGCATTCTGATCGGACTGTTTGCTTTTGCGGCGGTGATAGGGAAACTTCTGGGAACGGATATGGATACTATTCCGCTGACTCGTCTTCCCACGAATTTTGCCTTTATCGGTCTGATTCTGGGGGGCTTGCCGGCAATCTTCCGTTCTGTGGATATGAAGAAAGCCGGTGCGAAGGGCGTTCTTCTGTTTGTGGTATTCTTCATCATTGTTGCGGGACTTCCTCTGCTCACAAAACCAGAGGCAAAGGAAGTCGGGCATTCGATTGGCATGGCTCTTCTCATGATTCCCCTGGGTGCTATCGCGAGTGCAACGATGGTGATACCTGGCGTCTCCGGTTCCATGATTCTTATGCTTCTGGGGTACTACCAGGCGGTCATCAACAGCATGAATGAACTTCGGAGCGGTGATTTTTCCGCTCTGGTAATCCTGCTTCCCTATCTGGTTGGTCTTCTCATTGGAATCGTGTCCATTGCCAAGCTTATGAATTTTCTTTTGAAGAAATATCCTGCATATACTTTCTGCGCGATCTTTGGGCTGGTTATTGGTTCTCCTGTCCCCCTGCTGCTGCAGAACCGTGACTGCTTTTCTCTGGTTACCCCGGGAAATGCTGTTGCCTGCGTTCTGTGTCTGGCGGCTGGTTTTCTGATTGCATGGCTCATGAGCCGTCTGGATGCAAAGACGGCAAAGGATGGTAAGATGGAATGAATCGCTATGGACGAAGCATGATATACTGTCTTTTCGTTCGGAATCAGGGCGGAACGCTTCTTAAGGCAGCAGAGGATCTTTCCAGAATTCGTGCACTGGGGACAGATATTGTATGGCTGCTTCCCATTTATCCGGTGGGGGAAAAGGCGCGCAAGGGAAGACTTGGTTCTCCCTATGCCATAAAGGATTATCGCGCTGTGGATCCGCGCCTGGGAACGATGGAGGACTTGAAGACATTTGTGAATCGAGCCCATGAACTGGGCATGCAGGTAATCCTGGACATTGTGTTCCATCATACATCTCCCGATTCTGTCCTGGCACAATCCCATCCCGAGTGGTTTTATCACAGACCGGATGGCAGCTTTGGCAATCATGTGGGAGACTGGTATGATATTATTGACCTCGACTTTGGTCAGAAGGATCTGTGGAAGGAACTCATTGACACGCTCTGCATGTGGGCCGGTATGGTGGATGGTTTTCGCTGTGATGTGGGCTCGCTGATACCCATTTCTTTCTGGGAAGAAGCCAGAGCGTGTGTGGAAAAGGTGCACGCGAACGCCATCTGGCTTTGCGAAAGCGTGGAAAAGCCGTTTATCCGTGAACTTCGTGCAAAGGGACTGACAGCGCACAGCGATGGGGAAATGTATCGTGCCTTTGACATCACCTATGATTATGATGTAACGGATACGTACTATGGATATCTGACCGGTCAGAACACACTGGAAGCCCATGTAAAGGCACTGCAGGAGCAGGAAGTGGTATATCCGGCTGATTATGGGAAGCTGCGTTTTCTGGAAAACCATGATCGTCCGCGCACTGCCTTACTGATTCCCGATAGCAGCAGAAGAATGCACTGGATAGCGTTCCAGTTCATGCAGAAAGGTACACCGCTTATTTACGGCGGTCAGGAGTTTGGCTTGTGCCATCGCCCCAGCCTTTTTGAGAAAGACCCCATAGAGAAGCGAGAGGATACGGATCTCAGCGGTTTTATAAGGAGACTGTGTGAGATCCGAAAAGAGGCTGCTTTCGGGGAAGGGGTATACACTCTGGAAGTCGCTGGGCGGGATCAGGCAGTGATTCGCTGGGAAAAGGAAGACAAAGGACTTCTGGGCGTCTTTTCGCTGGGAGAAGGTCATGGCCCGGTGCAGGCTTCTGTACCGGATGGAATCTATAGGAACCTACTGGACGACTCTTTTGTCGAAGCAGAAGCGGGCGTCCTAACCCCTGGAATGGGACCGATGATTATCAAATGGGATGAAAAGTGAAGGAGGGCTGCGGTTATGCGTCATATCATGGCAGGTATGGTAGGAGTACTGGCACTGTTTATGTGCTGCAGTGTGCTGGCAGAGGGTTTTGAAATTCAGACAATTGAATACCAGGGGGATGGTTCATCCCTTATCACATGGGGTGCTCCGAAAACCGACGAACCATTGTTTGTACTGATCCAGCATCAGCCAGACGGCATGGTGCAGATTGTGGACATGGTGGAAGGAGAAAACACCTGTCTTACAGCTTCTCTGATTCCGGGAGAAACCTATGCAGTAAGTATCCACGGAGAGAAAAGCGGGGATACGCCGGACTTTTTGTATACTGCGCCGAAAGAGGATTATACGGATGTAAGGACCAGGCTCGGTCTGGAACTGAAGCGTCGTACGGGACAGTCCAATCTCAAGGGAACAAAGAGCTTCTCCGCGTCGGACATTCTCGCCAATATGGAGACTACGGAATTTGGCGCCTATGTACGTGTGATCCATTCTCAGCTTAAGCAGACACGAACCAGCAAGTGGACACTGGCCCTTCGGCTGCCGGATGGGGATGTGTATGGACTGTACTACCAGCAGAACGATCTCCTTCGCGGAAAAGAGTATGCAACACAGGTGTTCTATTATGATCTGACAGATGATTTCTATTTTATCAACCTCTGGAAAGGTGAACTGCCTGTGGGCGATTATCGAATGGAATTGTATTTTGACGGAAAATATGTAGACGGGACTGTCTTGAAAATGACGGAATAAGAAATACAGCATGCCTGTAAAGCCTCCGGAGAGCGAGTATCCATTGTTTTCCGGAGGCTTTACAGAAACAGAGCAGGAGAAAAAATCGGCAAAATCAAAAAAATGACTTGACAATGCGAAACCTTTGCAGTATTATAAGCAAGCGCCGTTGAGAAACGGACGCTGGTGAGGGAGCATAGCTCAGCTGGGAGAGCACCTGCCTTACAAGCAGGGGGTCACAGGTTCGAGCCCTGTTGTTCCCACCAATTGGATGGCCCGGTAGCTCAGTTGGTTAGAGCGCTAGCCTGTCACGCTAGAGGTCGAGGGTTCGAGCCCCTTCCGGGTCGCACTGGTTATGCCTTGGTAGCTCAGTCGGTAGAGCAGAAGACTGAAAATCTTCGTGTCGGTGGTTCGATTCCGCCCCAAGGCACTGTGTGCGGTAGTAGCTCAGCTGGTAGAGTGCCACCTTGCCAAGGTGGATGTCGCGGGTCCGAATCCCGTCTACCGCTCCATTTTTCCCGGTGCCATGGCCAAGTGGTAAGGCAAAGGTCTGCAAAACCTTCACTCCCCAGTTCAAATCTGGGTGGCACCTCTGCCCAATCCTATGCCTCGGCATGGGATTTTTTTTATCCGGTTTTGAAGTCCTGTATTCTGACCGGCACTTTTTGCTTGAACGGCTGACCCAGCTTACTGCGAGAAAATGCCAACCGTTACCCTGCCATGGATTATATACACAGTGGTGAATTCCTTACAGGGATGAAGCCATCAGCTTGGATGGCTTGGAAAAGATGGTGGCATGCTGAAAGTGCCTGCAATGGAGGCTCCCACTGATCAGTGAGATGCCTGCAGGTCCTGAGCTTATTGCGGCAGCATACACGGAAAGAGGAAACTGTTCGCTTTCTTGACAAGGAATGATTGAGTCAGTGTATGGATAAGCGGATGAGAGTAATGGGACTGTTGCTGCAGCCATTTCATTGGGAGTGTCAGATAGATGCGGATGAGCGCATTGTTTTTACGGTTTACCCGCTGCGCTCTGTCGAAAGCAATCGAGAATGCAGAGCATACAACCCCGCTGATACGCGGACATGTGGACATATTAATGATTCAGATGTTCTGATGCTTCGCCGTGAAAAGAATATGCCGGACATGATGACGGTGGGTGCTACCGCAGAAGCAGACAGTCGGCCACCGGATTCCTGCCTGCCAGCACAGGAGCAGCTTTTCTGAGACATCGAAGGCGAGGGAGAAAGTTCTGCTGAAAGATAACGCGCATTGTATTGCGGATGCTGTTCCATCATCAAAAAAGCGCCACAGGCGCTTTTTTGATTTCAGAAGTTCCGTGACATGTCATAGTTTTCATAGAATTCCCTGCGGAAATCCAGGAAACGGTCTTCACGAATTGCATTACGTACCTCTTCCATGAGATGTATGAGGTACCGCAGATTATGAATGGAAGCCAGGCGCCCTGCTGTGATTTCTCCGGCCTTAAACAGATGTCGCACATAAGCACGGGAAAAATGCTGACAGGCATAGCAATCGCATTCGCTGTCCATGGGAGAAAAATCGTGAGCATAGGTTGCGTTGCGAATGACAACGCGTCCTTTTTTGGTCAGAATGGTGCCGTTGCGAGCAATGCGCGTAGCCAGCACGCAGTCAAACATGTCAACTCCACGCATGACACCTTCAATGAGACAGTCCGGAGAGCCTACGCCCATAAGATAGCGCGGCTTATGAGCAGGCATGTAAGGCATCATTTCGTCGAGCATTTCGTACATGATGGGCTTTGGCTCACCGACAGACAGTCCTCCAATGCCATACCCGATCATGTCCATGTCTGCCAGGACTTTGGCACTTTCGATGCGCAGATCCTTAAAGAAAGCACCCTGCACAATACCGAAAAGGGCCTGATCCTGTCTTGAGTGATAGGCTTTACACCGTTCAGCCCAGCGATGCGTGCGCTCCATGTTTTCCTTTGCTGTCTGATAATCGCAGGGATAAGCTGTACATACGTCGAAGGCCATGGCAATATCAGAGCCCAGTGCCTGCTGAATATCCATACTGGTTTCCGGCCCAATAAAATGCCGGGAACCGTCAATATGGCTTTGAAAAGTGACACCTTCTTCCTTGATGGTACGAATCTTGGAAAGTGAAAATACTTGGAATCCGCCGCTGTCTGTCAGTATGGGCTTATGCCAGTCCATAAAAGTGTGCAGACCACCGGCTTCACGTATCAGATCCTCGCCGGGACGCAGATTCAGATGATAGGTATTGGCCAGCAGAATCTGTGTCCCGATTTCTTCCATTTCCCGACTGGTCATGGCTTTTACTGTAGCAGCTGTTCCGACTGGCATGTAAATGGGTGTTTCAATGTCTCCGTGCGGTGTATGCAATACCCCCAGGCGAGCACCGGATTGTTTGCATATATGTTTGAGTTCATATGAAAAAGGGTGAGACAAATCAGGTTCCTCCTAATGATGGTGTCAATCCGAAAAAAGAGAAGAGGCAGGCATGGAAGCAGCCTGATCCCGCTGGAATGTATGCCAGATGTCGGCGAGGACATCTTCGTATTGCATCCATATTCCGCCGTAAGGCATGCTCATAAAGCTCTGCTGCACCTGCAGCGTAGGATGGATATAGTCCAGGCGATATCCCCATAGGGCAATCTGCTGGCCGGCCATTCCATTGCCGTAGCGGTTGTCACCCCAGAGCGGCGCGCCTGCGTGAGCAAGCTGTACACGAATCTGATGACTTCTTCCTGTCTGCAGTCGCACAGCAACCAACGCAGTCTGATCCCTGCGCATGAGACAGCGGCCATGGAGCACAGCCTCCTGCGCACCCTTGTCTCCTGGTCCGCATACCGATACATGGTTGAGGCGCTCGTCTTTTACGAGATAGTCAATCAATGTAAAGCTGTCGGGTATACTGCCCGTGACAATGCACAGGTACTGCCGACCCAGCGTATGCTCCTTCATCTGCTGGGTGAGACGGGCTGCTGCTTTGGATGTCCTGGCAAAAACCATCAGACCGCCGACAGGACGGTCCAGACGATGCACAAGTCCCAGGTATACATTTCCCGGCTTATGATACTGCTGTCTGACGACTTCTTTGAGCAGAGTCTGTATATCGGTATCTCCCGTATTATCTGCCTGAGAGAGCATATTGGGCGGCTTTATGGCGACGAGGACATGATTGTCCATGTACAGTATGTCAGGCATGTTCCCACCTCCCGCTGCACCCACAGGGCAGAACGCCGCCGCTTTGCACTGGAAGGCACAGTTCTTGTGCGTCGACAGTGCCTCCGTGGTCGGGAAGGATCAGCCGGGAAAGAAGATTGGACAGTACAGAAGCCTGGAAACCGGTCGTGTAGCTGTTGATCAGGAAAAACAATGCATCTTGACTCAGCAGATGCACACTTTTTTCAACCAGAGGAAACAATTTGTCTTCCAGCTTCCAGACCTCTCCACCGGGCCCGCGTCCATAGCTGGGCGGATCCATGAGAATGCCGTCATAGGCATGTCCGCGCCGGATTTCCCGCTCAACAAAGTTTTGGGCATCTTCCACAATCCATCGAAATCTGTCCTCGGGAAGGTGATTGAGCAGTGCGTTTTCTTTGGCCCATTGCACCATGCCTTTCGCTGCATCTACATGCGTTACATGCGCACCGGCCTGTACGCAGGCGAGGGTTGCTCCGCCTGTGTATCCAAAAAGATTCAGAATACGTGGGCGTTCCTTTTGGCTATCGCGGATCACCTTCTGCATCCAGTCCCAGTTGGCGGCCTGTTCCGGAAACAGGCCGGTATGTTTGAATCCGGTTGGCCGGACGTAGAAAGCGAGAGAGCCGTAACGGATGATCCATCGATCGGGCAGTTTTCTGTGGAAAGCCCAGTCTCCGCCGCCGCGTTCAGATCGGTGGTATACGGCATCTGCTTTTTTCCAGGCAGAGGGAGAAATCGGAGGCCAGATGGTCTGTGGGTCGGGGCGTTCCAGAACAATATCGCCCCATCGCTCCAGCTTCTCACCGTTCCCGGTGTCGAGCACCGCATAATCGTTCCAGTTGTCTGCTAGAAACATGCTTGCCTCCCGTTTCTATTCTTCATCCATGTCTTCGTTGAACTGGAAGAGAATATCGTTATGCATGCGTATCATGGCGCTGACGACATCCATGAGATAGAGCCTGTCAAGGCCGGATAATGCAGGGTCTGTTTCCACATACTCCCGAAGACTGGAACGGTCTCCGGTGGCTGCGAGTGCGGCCAGATGATGTGCCTGTGCAATATCTCCCATAAGATCAGTGAGCGCCGAAGGAAAGGTGTAGGTATGGTCGACACGTTCACCAGCGGTCAGACACAGCGTAGACTCAATGAAAGCATGGCGGGGGAGCAGAGCCAGGTTGGTTTCATTTCGCATGGTGACACCTGGCATGACCAGAGAGCCTTTTTCCAGAAGCGCGAGTGCCAGGGATATGGGTCGCTCAGAGGGGGTACGGGTGAGCAGCGTCAGCTGCGCTATCTTGCCGTCTGGATCATCCAGCCCCTTTTCACGAACAGTATTCATCTGCAGAATACGGTCCTTGCGGTGTTCGACTGTTTCTGCCAGTGTCGGGTTTGCATCAGGAATAAAATCATCCTGTGCTTCCATGAATTCTGCATGCTCAGGGCCGGAACCCACGCAGACAGCACCGTATTGCTGAAGCCAGCGACGCGGCATTCGACCGAAAGCTCCGTCTGCCGTCATATCGCGAATGCGGTCGAAGTAGTCTTCCCCGGTTTTCCTGTTTCGGAGGGCGGTCAGAAACTGAAAACCAGTGAGACCGCGCCAGCGTGCCTGCACATCGCCGAGCTGTACACCCAGCTTTCTGGCAAAGCCGTCAATTCCGCCAGGTCCGCGGCGTGCACTGTTCCCGATACCGTAAGCGGCAAAACCGGAAAGCGCAAACAGTTCCGTCGTACGCGCCACGGGCTGTCCCAGAGAAATGACAATGGCAGAAGGGCAGTATTTCCGCATGTCTTCGCACAGCGGGACAATAATACTTCCCTGTCGGAGCGTATGCATCAGTCCACCGAGACCGCCATTGACGCGCGCCTGGTCACTGAGCCCCGCATCCCCGTCTTCCTGACCAAGCAGTGCTTCCCGGTCCTGACGGAAACGACTGGAAGCCATACAGTCGCCTGCATAGATAACGCAGTCCGCGCCTTCGAGGATTTCCCTGCGGGAATGGGATGCATGAACACTGCCGGAAAGTCCGCTGTGCGCAAGACAGGCATGTGCATAGCCCAGAAGCACCTCCTGCATGACGTCGTTTTTTTCTTCGATCCAAAGGTCTGCGTCAGCTTTGTGGGCTTGATACAGATCTGTCAGCATGGAAGGCAGCAGCGGGGCTATATCCTGGCCGATGAGTGCTAGCTTCAATAAAAGTCATCCTTTCCGGGACATTTCGTCGTGCATGTGAAAGTAGGCGACAGGAATGTGACAGTATCCTCCTGGATTTTTGTCCAGATATTTCTGATGATAGTTCTCTGCGGAAAAGAAATTGGCAAGCGGAAGACGTTCAACAGCCAGCTTCTGGCCTGCTTTCTTCTCTTCCCGCGCACAGACGGCATCAATCACAGGACGTTGCGAAGGATCTGTGTAATAGATTCCGGTACGGTACTGTATGCCTTTGTCATGTCCCTGCTGATTGACAGAGAGGGGATCAATGACAAGAAAGTAGTAGTCCAGAAGCGTTTCGAGAGGCATGATTCTTTCATCAAAGACGGTTTTTACCGTCTCGGCATGTCCGCTGTCATGGCATACGTCCTGATAGCTGGGGGCGGTATCCGGACCATTGGCGTACCCGACTTCCGTTTCCAGAATTCCCTGGAACTGATCCAGATATTTCTGCATGCCCCAGAAGCATCCGCCGGCAAGATAAATAGTCTGCATGAGATGATGGCCTCCTTGTTTGATGAGTCAAGAGAAAATGCCCTGTGGCACTGATTCTGCCGCCTGCCCCGGAAGAAACAAGCGTGAATATCGGGAAAAACAGAATCAGTCATGCCCCGTCTGCTGTGCAAGGTGTGCTGCAGGATGAGGACGGTCATGCACAGTCATGCTGCACAAGTGGATGCGCATCCATAAGCTTCTGCCGCAGAAGAAGATAGCGGGCGTGCTTTTCGGCTTTTCGGAAATGGTCGTCCCGTAGCTGCTCGCAGCAGTTTGCGTAATCCAGAACCTGACTGCCAAACTGTTCACTCGTCAGGTCAAAAACCGTTTTGCCAATCTGGTTAAAACAATGGAAGTTTCCATCGCCCAGTGGTACGCCCAGTACCTTACCGCCGAAAATGTCCTGCACCAGAAAAGCAGTGATAGAGCATTGACCGTATGTGGGATGCTTCCGTGGCCATTCGCTGCGCATCCGTGGCGCACAGGTATCGGCACTGTACAGTGTCATCAGGGCAGCATAAAGGTCACAGGGGGTCAGAATCCCCTCGAAGAGTTCATGCACAGCGGGCATGACGGCTTTATCCCAGCCCCAGAATCCAGGATGCATAAGATCCCTCCTTCCTGGATATTCTGTATTATAGTGCATCGGCATGGAAGCGGACAACCATACAGACAAAAGCACCGGAGTGAAAACACTCCGGTGCAGGGGATCAGGGTTTATGCTTTGTGTACACGTACTGCAAAGGCTGCTTTTTCTCCGTTGATATCCCATTCTGTACGGGTAAAGCTGTCATCTGCAGGCGTATCATCCAGGGAGACGGAAAGGGTTGCCTTCATGATCCAGTCCTTGCCGGATGCAATGGCAGATGCAAGCGTTTCACCGGTTTCTACACGCACGTCAATGCGATCCGTGACGTCAAAGCCGGCATCTTTACGCATGGTCTGCAGCTTGCTGATAACTTCCCGCACATATCCTTCCTGGATCAGTTCATTCGTCAGGTTTGTGTCCAGAACTACTGTTACACCGCGGTCTTCCAGGGCGACAAAACCAGGCTTCTGCATGGGCTCAGTCAGCACGTCATTTTTTCCCAGGGTTACTGCGGTGCCGTCCAGATCAAAAGTCAGATTCTCACCGCGTTCAAAAGCGCTGACAACTTCATTGCCGTCCTGTTCCTTCAGATACTGACCAATACGTCCGAGAAGCTTTCCGTATTTCGGACCGATGGTACGCATCTGCGGCTTAAGGAGATATGTGGTAAAAGCACGTGCGTCATCCGTAAAGATGACTTCCTTTACATTCAGCTCGTCTTCGCACAGTGTCTGATAGGCTTCATCAAAAGCGGCGCCTTTCACATAAAGCTTCTGCAGCGGCTGACGGACCTTGAGATTGGCCGTATTGCGGCAGGAACGTCCCAGCTGGATTACCTCAAGAAGCGCCTCCATCTGCTCTTCCATCTGTGCATCAATACAGGACGCGTCAGATACAGGATAGTCACACAGATGTACGGATTCGGGAGCGTCGGGAACCTTGCCGACAACCAGGTTCTGATAGATTTCCTCTGCCATGAACGGAATGAAAGGCGCACTGAGCTTGGCCAGGGTCACCAGTACATGATAGAGCGTAGCAAATGCTGCTTCCTTGTCGCCGGCCATACCCTTGCCCCAGAAGCGTTCGCGTCCGCGGCGTACATACCAGTTGGAGAGTTCATCCACAAATTCGGCAATGGCGCTGGCAGGCTCTGTTACACGGTAGTGGGCCAGATCATCGTCCACACGCTGTATAAGCGTGTTCAGTTTGGAAAGAACCCAGCGGTCCATGAGGCTCAGGGTAACGTTCTGCAGGGGATGCGCGGTGGGATCAAAGCCGTCGATCTCGGCATACATGGCAAAGAATGCATATACATTCTGCAGTGTCGCCAGGAAACGGCACGGTCCCTCCTGCACTGCCTTTTCTGAGAACCGTGTAGGCAACCATGGAGCAGACGTTGTATAGAAATACCACCGCAGGGCATCAGCACCGAACTTGTCGAGCATTGCAAAGGGATCGACTACGTTTCCCAGGTGCTTGCTCATCTTGTGACCTTCGGCATCCTGTACATGTCCCATGACAATACAGTTCTCAAAAGGTGCCTTGTCAAACAGCTGTGTGGAGATGGCTTCCAGGGTATAGAACCAGCCGCGGGTCTGATCGACTGCTTCCGAGATAAAGTTGGCAGGGAAGTTCTTCTCAAAGATATCCTTGTTCTCGAAGGGATAGTGCCACTGGGCAAAAGGCATGGAGCCGGAATCATACCAGCAGTCAATGACTTCCTTGACGCGGGTCATGGGTTTGCCGCATTCGGGACAGTGCAGCTTGACCCGATCGATGAAGGGACGATGCAGTTCGATGTTCTCGCCCGGATCCTCGATCGCCATTTCCCGCAGTTCCCTGATGGAGCCGACTACATGGATATGACCGTCCTCACATCTCCAAACAGGCAGGGGCGTGCCCCAGTAGCGTTCGCGGCTCAGTCCCCAGTCGATCACATTCTCAAGGAAATTGCCCATACGGCCATCCTTGATATTGTCAGGGATCCAGTTGACTGTCTGATTGTTGCGAACCAGATTGTCACGCACATTGGTCATGCCGATAAACCAGGTAGGACGCGCATAGTAGAGAAGCGGCGTGTCGCAGCGCCAGCAGAAGGGATAGTCATGGGAAAAGGGCAGGGCCGCAAACAGCAGTCCGCGCTCACGCAGATCATCCAGTACCAGCTTATCCGCGTCTTTTACAAACACACCAGGCCACTTGGTTTCCTTGGTCATGCAGCCCTGATCATCCACCAGGCATACAAACGGAAGCCCATTCTGACGGCACACGCGGTTGTCATCCTCGCCAAAGGCAGGCGCGATATGGACAATGCCGGTACCGTCATCAGTCGTCACATAATCATCCGCAACGACGTACCAGGCCTTTGAAGCAGGTTCCTTAAAACGATAGAGCGGTTCGTATTCCGTGCCGCACAGTTCCGTGCCCGTCATTTCCCTGAGGATATCCACCGATTTATCCGGGAATACAGATGGAATCAGCGCTTTTGCCATGATATAGGTGGTACCCTCGCAGGTAAAGCGAGCGTAGGTTTCCCTCGGATTGACACAAAGAGCCAGATTGCTGGGGAGCGTCCAGGGAGTGGTTGTCCAAGCGAGAAGGTAGGTGTTCTCTTCCCCTTTGACCTGGAATTTTCCGATCGCAGAGGTTTCTTTTACATTCTTGTATCCCTGAGCGACCTCGTGACTGGACAGCGCGGTGCCGCAGCGGGGGCAGTAGGGGACAACTTTATGACCGAGATACAGAAGTCCTTTTTCGTGAATCTTCTTCAGGCTCCACCATTCTGATTCAATATACGGGTTTTCATAGGTGACGTAGGGGTGTTCCATATCCACCCAGTAGCCCACCTGCTCGGACATTTTTTCCCACTCATGCAGGTATTTCCAGACGGATTCCTTGCACTTGCCGATGAAAGGCTCAATGCCGTATTCCTCGATCTGTTCCTTGCCGTCGAGACCAAGCTGCTTTTCTACTTCCAGTTCCACTGGAAGACCATGGGTATCCCAGCCGGCCTTACGGGTGACACTCCGTCCTTTCATGGACTGATAGCGCGGAAAGAGATCCTTGATGACACGGGTTTCGATATGGCCGATATGCGGTTTGCCATTGGCAGTAGGGGGACCGTCAAAGAAAGTGAAGTGTTCCTTGGCATCCGCGTGTGCGTTCAATGACTTGCGAAGAATGTCTTTTTCCTTCCACAGCTTGCGCACCTGTTCTTCGCGCTCGACAAACTTCATGTCGGTTGCGACTTTGTTGTACATGGGGTTTCCCTCCTCTTTTTTCGCCGGGACAAAAGAAAACGTCCCAGGCGTATTGACCTGGGACGGATGAAAATCCGCGGTACCACCCAAGTTGACAGCAGCGCTGTCCCCTCTATGGCAGATGTCTGCCTGCTCTGTAACGGGAGCGCCCGGAATATCCTACCTGTTTTCGGATAAACCCGCTCCGGGGTGATCTGTATCAGACACTTGTCGCCGGGCTTTCACCTGCTCCCGGCTCTCTACGGACGCGTGGTCTGACCCGTCCCCTTCCCTGCGGTGCATAGGCGAATTATAGGCGCCTTTCTGAAAAAAGCAAGAGCGGAAGAGAGAAAATGATGCAATAGAAATGAGACAGACGGAAGGACAGGCGTTACTGCTGGGTTCAATCGTATAAGAATGCATAATTATGATGCGTTCTGTGTCAGATATGTGTGTCACACATCGACAGCAGAAGGAATATCTGCACAATCTGTGATAGGAAAACTGCATTTTTCGAAAGAAATCGCAGTTTTTTGAAAGGAAAATGCCATATCGACTGGCTAAGTTCGGCAGAATATGACAGCAGGAAGAAACGGCCTTCATTGCCTGGTATATGTGGAATAATTTAAAATACAATGACAGAATATAAGGAAAACATGTAAAAAATTTGCGTTGCAAATCTGAAGCAGAAAGGATATAATGCAAGCGTTCTTTTTTGGGAGTTTTTTGCCTGTTTTTTCTGCAGGAGGCTCCGCACATGTATCGTTTTTGTTCATCCACGGATGACCAAAATATTCTCATTATTCGTAGGAGGAGTAGACATGAAGAACGTATCCAAATTCCTGGCGCTGCTTCTGGCTCTGTGCATGGTTCTTTCCATGACCAGTGCAATGGCAGAGAATGCACAGGAGCATGTCCTGATCTACGGCACAACCACCGAGATCAATGGTGACTTTGCTCCCGATGCATGGTGGACCAACAATGCCACCGACAAGATGCTGCGCGACTTTACTACGGACTACAGCACGGTTGTGACCGATCAGGGCGGTGCTCTGGTAATCAACGAGACCGTGTGCGACGGTATCGAAGGCGCCATGAATGACGACGGTACCAAGACCTATACCGTGAAGATCAAGGACGGTCTGGTATTCAACAATGGCGAACCGATCACCATCAAGGACTTTGTCTGGACCACTGCTTTCTCTTGCTCCAGCGTTGCTTCCGAAGTGGGTGCGAAATTGACCGGTTATCTGACGGTCGTCGGCGGACAGGATTACTATGACGGCAATGCGGAGACCATCAGCGGTCTGCGTATCCTGGACGACAACACCCTTCAGGTTTCCATCACTTCTGATTATGTTCCTTACTATTTTGATCTGAGATATGCCGGATTCACTGCCTTCAGCATGAAGTACTGGCTGGGCGAAGATGTGGACATCAAGGACGATGGCAATGGCGTGTACTTTGTCGGCCTGACCAAGGATGCGATCGCTGACAAGCTCGAGTATGCCCGTTTCCATGCCGGCGAAGACCGCGTGACTGCTGGCCCCTACAATCTCGTTGAGTTCGATCAGGCTTCCAAGCAGGCAACCCTCGTGATCAATGAGAACTATCAGGGCAACTTTGAAGGCCAGAAGCCGTCTGTTCCGAAGATTGTTATCACCAAGGCGGAAGATGCCACCTGGGCTGACGCTCTGAAGACCGGCGCTTTCAACTTCTATGACACCATCACCGATGGCGGACATATCAACACAGCCATGGACATCATTGAAGACGAAGCCAACAAGGAAGTTCTCGGCTATGGCTTTGGCTATACCCAGTTCGACCGTCCCGGCTACGGCAAGCTGATGTTCCAGTCTGACTTTGGTCCTACCCAGTTCCCCGCTGTGCGTCATGCCATCGCCATGCTGCTTGACCGCAACGAGTTCGCCAATACCTTCTGCCAGGGCTGGGGCGGCGTTGTGAACGGCCCCTATGGCACAGCCATGTGGATGTACAAGGAAGCCGAAGAATGGCTCGACGAAAACCTGGACAGCTATGCGTACAATCCGGAAGCTGCTGTGCAGCTGCTGATTGACGACGGCTGGGTATACGACGAGAACGGCAATGACTATGTGGAAGGCGTGCGCTACAAGAAGGTTACCGAAGAGGAAGCCGGCCAGTATGTGCATACCAAGAAGCTGGATGACGGCACCTATCTGATGGGTCTGGAAATCGAATGGTCTTCTTCTGAAGGCAACAGCGTGTCCGACCTTCTGAGTGTTATGCTGGCCAATGGCGAACAGACCGCGGCTGCTGGCGTGAAGATCAATCAGAATGTCATGAGCTTTGCTGAACTCCTCAACTACATGTATCGTGATGCATCCCAGGGCGATAAGTATGGTGTTCCGACCTACTGCATGTACAATCTGGCCAGCAACTTCACTTCTATCTATGACCAGTCCTTCAGCTTCACGCTTGACCCCAAGATGGTGGCTGACGGATACAACACCGATTTCATCTTCGATGAAGAGCTGGATAAGCTGTCCATGGACATGGTGTATGGCGTAGAAGCCGGTGACGACGAAGGCTATCTGGAAATCTGGAAGGCTTTCATCAAGCGCTGGAACGAACTGCTGCCTGAAGTTCCGCTGTACAGCAACATCTACATCTCTGTCTATCCCGACTGGCTTGAGGGCTATGACCAGGATTCTTACTGGGACTTCAGCCAGGCCATTCTGTATGCAAGCATTGCTGAGTAATCACTCTGCCTGATACAATTGCTGTAAGACAGGGGGCGGACACTCCGGTGTCCGCCCTTTTTCTTCCAGGAATACAGTGGACAACGACGTCAGCCCGGATGGACTGCCAGGCTGACGTCGTTGCCCACAGGGGAACGCAATTACAATTCATGTTGGGAGGCGCCACATGGGCAAATATATACTCAAGCGCTGTGGGTACATCGTGGTGGTTTTTTTGATTCTGTCGTTTCTGATGTATTCACTGTACAACCTGATTCCCACAGATCCGGCCCGCCAGGAGCTGGAACCCATGCGCAAATCGCTCAAGGGCGATGAATATCAGGTTATGTATCAGCAGCTGCGCAAGCAGATGGGTCTGGATGATCCACTGGTTGTGCGGTATCTTCGCTGGATGGGACTGTGGAAAGACACAGACGGTTCGTTCAACGGCGTGCTGGAAGGAAATTTCGGATACAGTAACCTCTACAAGCGCGATGTGGTGGAAGTCATTAAGACACCCATGGGCAATACCATTTTCATAAACATTTTTTCCACGCTGGCGTCTCTGGGCATTACGATCCCGCTGGGCATTTACTGTGCTGTGCATAAGGGCAAGCGTTTTGACAGTGCCACACAGGTGGTTACCATGCTGGGGTACAGTATTCCTATCTATATCATTGCCTTGATCTTCATGTATCTGTTCTGTGTGCTGTGGCGCGTTTTCCCCATCATGGGCACGAAAACACCGGGCATGGAGTATACCAGCGGGTGGCAGGAATTCGTGGATATGCTCTACCATATCGCACTTCCGGTCATTGTCATGACGTTCGGATCTCTTGGCGGCATGACACGTTATGTGCGATCCTCCATGATTGATGCGCTGAGCATGGATTATATCCGTACCGCACGCGCCAAGGGACTTCGGGAAAAAGTGGTGATTTACAGCCATGCGTGGCGCAATGCGCTCCTTCCGGTCATCACGAGCATTCTCGGCTGGTTCCTGGGCATCTTCGGCGGTTCGGTGATTATCGAAAATACGTTCTCGCTCAACGGTATGGGAAAACTGTACTGGCAGGGACTGAATAACCTGGACTTTGAGCTGGTACTTGCGATCCAGATGTTCTATTCCATTGTTTCTCTGATCGGATCACTGCTGATTGATATCAGCTATGGCCTCGTGGATCCGCGTGTACGTGTGGACAAGTAAGGAGGAAGGAAAAATGAAGAATAAAAAAGGTTTTTTCCTGGCCCGCTGGTTCAAGCGTGCGTTCATGGGCAATGATCATGAAGTACGGGATATTATGGCCGAGGAACAGGTACAGACACCTTTCCGCACCATGGTCCGCAATTTTCTGGGAAAACGTACTGTCCGCGTGGGCATTTTCGGCTTTGTGATTATTTTCCTGTTTGTACTTATCGGTCCGCGCTACTGGGTGCTGGATCTGAGTGAACAGGATTCCACCCTGGTCAATCTTCCCCCGAGCCAGGACATGATGAATGTCCCCAGCGAGCTGCGCGGCAAGATTGTGGATATTGCCGCCGGGCGTACGTATGGCGTGGGACTGGACACAGACGGTCATCTGCATACATGGGGATATACACGAATTACCGATAAGATCAACATTGCAGATATTCCGGAAGAAGTACAGAAGGCGGATCTGACCATGTTCGCTGCTGGTGACGACCACGTGGTAGCGCTGGATGCTGATGGTCAGCTCTATGTCTGGGGCAATACGCGTCTGCAGCAGGGGAATTTCTCCAGTGAAATGAAGAAAGCCATGAAGGCAAAGGATGAGACCTGGGATATCATTCAGCTGGAAGCCAGCAATCAGTTCTCTGCTGCGGTTTCCAGCGATGGCACATTGTATCTGTGGGGTAACAGCAATGTGGCGGATATTAAGCTGCGCAAGCAGTATCAGGGAAATATTGCCAAGGTTGCCCTGACCAGCAATGAATATATCTGCCTTCTCAAGGACGGCACGGTAGCCTATACCGGTTACAAGGACAAGGGCAGTGCGTTTGCAGCCATTCCTGCCAGTCTGCAGGATGAGAAAGTCAAGGATATTGCATCTACCAGTACGACGGTTGCTGCTGTTACAGAAGACGGGCGCGTCATAGTCTGGGGCAATGCCAAGAATAATGAAAGAGACGTTCCGGCATTCTCTTCTCCTGTCAGCAAGCTGTATGGAGGACGTTTCCACTATACTGCGCTGCTTGAGGATGGAACAGTGGTCAGCTGGGGGGCCAATAAGTATCATCAGTGCGATGTACCGGCCAGTGTGGCCCATGGCGCTGACATCCGGGCGATCTATACCGGCAACTTCCAGAACTATGCGGTGATGTCAGATGGCTCTGTCCAGACATGGGGTCTTAAGGGGTTTGTGCTGGGCACAGACGGACTGGGCCGTGATCTTCTGACACGTATTGTCAACGGCGGACGCGTGACCATGACAGTCGGCGCCATTTCCGTTATTATTGCCACCATTATCGGCGTAGTGCTGGGTGGTATCTCCGGATATTTCGGCGGCAAGGCTGACCTTTTGATCATGCGTATTGCCGAGATCGTCGGCGGCCTGCCCTTCATTCCTTTTGCCATGATTCTGTCTGCTGTCATCGGCTCCCGTTTGGATCCGACACAGAAGATGTATCTGATCATGGTCGTTCTGGGCGTTCTGAGCTGGACCGGCACATGCCGTCTGGTGCGTGCACAGATTCTGGCCCAGCGCGAGATGGAGTATGTGACAGCTGCCAAGGCCATGGGCATCAAGGAGAGAACCATTGTCTTCCGTCATATCCTGCCCAATGTGATCAGTATTCTGCTTGTGTCCATGACACTGGATTTTGCAACCTGCATGCTGACAGAGAGCAGTCTTTCCTATCTGGGATTCGGCATTCCGCTGCCTACACCCACGTGGGGCAATCTGCTGACAGGAGCGAATAACAGTATCGTTATTCAGCAGTACTGGTGGCAGTGGGTATTCCCAGCAACGATCTTTGGCATCTGCACCATCTGCATTAACATGATAGGCGATGGCCTGCGTGATGCTGTGGATCCCAAGAGCGCAGAACGTTGAGGAGGTTGAAGAAGAATGGCATTATTGGAACTGAAGGATCTCCACACGTTCTTTACTACCAAGCGCGGTATCGTGAAGGCCGTTAATGGCGTCAGTTACAGCGTCGAAGCCGGGCGTACACTGGGCGTCGTGGGGGAATCCGGCTCGGGCAAGAGTGTTTCTGCCATGAGCATTCTGCAGCTTCTGGACGGGAATGGATATATTGATTCAGGCAGTATCATGTTCAACGGCCGTGAGCTTACCAAGCTCAGCCGCAATGAAATGTATAAGATCCGCGGCAATGAAATCTCTGTAATCTTTCAGGAGCCGATGACCAGTCTGAACCCGGTCTTTACAGTGGAAAAGCAGGTTGCGGAACCGTTCATGATTCATCAGGGCATGAGCAAGAAGGAAGCAAAGGCGAAGGTTATCGAGATGCTCAAGGATGTCAAGATCCCCAATCCCGAGACCGTAGCCAAGCAGTATCCGCATCAGCTGTCAGGTGGCATGCGGCAGCGCGTCATGATTGCCATGGCGCTGGCGTGCCGTCCGAAGCTGCTGATTGCGGACGAACCGACAACCGCTCTGGACGTGACGATTCAGGCACAGATCCTGAAACTGATGAACGAGCTCAAGAAAGAGCATGGCACTTCGATCCTGTTTATTACCCATGACCTGGGTGTTATCGCACAGATGGCAGACGATGTGGCAGTCATGTACTGCGGACAGGTTGTGGAAATGGCTCCGGCCCGTTCCATCTTTACAAAGACAGAATTCTCGCACCCCTATACGGAAGGCTTGATGACGTCCATTCCGCGTCTGGATACGCCAACCAACGAACGCCTCGATGCGATTCCCGGTGCGGTTCCGCATCCGCTGGATCTGCCAAAAGGCTGCAAGTTTGCACCGCGCTGCAAGTATTGCACGCAGCGGTGTCTGGAAGAGGAACCTACCCTTGAAACGGTAGTTCCCGGACAACAGGTCCGCTGTTTCTATGCACGAAAGGAGGAGCGTCATGCAAGGCTCAACCAGAAGTAACCCCAAGCCGTTGCTTAGAATCAGCAACCTGAAGCAGTATTTTCCGCTCAAGACCAAGGGACTGTATGTCAAGGCAAACGATGGCGTAACCCTGGATATTTATGAGGGTGAGACACTGGGACTGGTCGGCGAATCCGGGTGCGGCAAAAGCACGCTGGGCAGGACAATCCTTCAGCTGTATCGCCAGACCGATGGTCGCACCATGTATTATGGAAAATCGCTTGACGATATTGCGCCGGCATATGTCGGGAACACAATCCGGACGCTGGATAAACGCAAGGCCCAGCTCAAGGAACTGGAAAGCAAGCGCGATACCCTGCAGAAAGAGTACGACGGCATGCCTGACGGACAGCCGAAGTATGCCAAGCTCAATGAACTGAATCAGGCAAAAAAACAGGCAAATGACGCCTTTCTGGATATGGCGAACCTGATCGGCGGTTTCATTAAGGTCGATGATACTGCACCTGTGGTGGAAGCCTACACGAAGGTATATCATCTCTCGTCCAGACAATGTAAGCTGGAGCAGAAACTGGCCAGCGCCACACTGGACCTGGATGATGCTACATTTGCCCGGGATACAGCGTCTAAGGCAGGCAAGAATACATCGGGTGCAGAAAGCCGCGTACAGAAGGCCCAGTCCAAGGTTGATGAAATCCAGAAGGAGATCGAAGACGTCAAGCAGGAGCTGCGTCAGGCACGTGCTGAGATTGACACCATGCGTGTACAGTATAAGGATGATCCGGAGTTCCAGCGTCTGGAAGGCTACCGGGATGACGGCATTGACCTTGCCAGACTGACTTATGATGAGATCCGCCTTCTGCGCAGCGACCTGCAGATGATCTTCCAGGATCCCTATTCCTCACTGAATCCGAGAATGACAGTTGGACAGATCATCTCAGAAGGCATGCTGGCGCACAACATGTTCAAGAAAAACGATGAACGGCTGCAGGAACGGATTATTCAGGTCATGGAAGAAGCAGGACTTCAGTCTTACTTCATCCATCGATATCCCCATCAGTTCTCCGGCGGTCAGCGCCAGCGCATTGGCATTGCACGTTCTTTGGCGGTACGACCGAAGTTCGTGGTATGTGATGAAGCTGTCAGCGCATTGGATGTATCCATTCAGTCGCAGATTATCAATCTTCTTCAGGACCTGAAGGAGCAGCAGAATCTGACCTATCTGTTTATTACGCATGATCTGTCAGTGGTGAAGTATATCTCTGACCGAATCGGTGTCATGTATCTGGGCAATATCGTAGAACTGGCTGAGTCTCAGGAAATATTCAGCCACCCGATGCATCCCTATACGGAAGCGCTGCTGAACGCGATTCCCACAACGGATGTGGAAAGCAATAAGGAACTGCAGATTCTGGAAGGCGATATTCCCAGTCCTGTTAATCCGCCCAAAGGCTGTAAGTTCCATACCCGCTGCAAGTACTGCACAGAGGTATGCAAGCATGTAGAGCCGGAATGGGTGGAAGCGGCTCCGAATCATTTCGTGGCATGCCATCATATGCTGGGAGCTCCGGAGGAAAAGTAATATGCTGTTTCAGGGAAGATATGACAAAGCGCGGAAACTGCAGAAAGAAAGAATGCAGGGACAGGATCGGGCTGTTGATGAGGAAAATCTGGAAGATAAGATCGAAAAGAATGACACACTGGCAATGATACTGTCCGCCCTTCTTGTCTTTCTCCCTGCAGCCATTCTGATACTGGGTGCTGTAGCACTCCTCGGTTATCTGTTTGTAGTTCGTCCCTGACTGTGTGAAGCAAAAAGCAGGGGAAAGTCCGGTCTGGGCTTTCCCCTGCTTTTTGGTATCAAAAAACAATAGAAAAACACAGTAAAGAAGAAAAAACAATGGGACGGTATGCGGGAGCACAAGATTAAAACAGAGATCAACGATTGCAAATGCATTAGAAAATGATTATAATAATTGAATGATGTCCGTGAAGAGTTTATCGCTTTACACGGATGAAATGCCCTTATCTTTCAGGATAAGGAGCCCATCTTATTGGAAGGAGAATGCAAGATGAACAAACTTGCGAAGATCCTGTCTCTTGTTCTCGCTCTGACCATGCTTTGCAGCGTTTCTCTGGGCGAAACAGCACAGCTTGCCGCGGATGCACAGACAGAAGTGGATGTGGAAGCGTACGAAGCAGCTTCTACCGAAGTCTACAATGCCGTGCTGGGCGGATTCTTTGAGGAATACCTTGCCGCCAAGGAAGCGGAGGATGTTTCTGAACGTTATGCGCTCATGGCTTTGGCAGAAGCCAAGCTGCTCGGCGCGGCTGTCATGATCCCCCTGGAAAGCAGGGGAGGCAGTTATGCCGTTACCCGCATTGCGCCTCGTTCCAGCAATTCAACCCTTTGGGGCAATGATTCGGATCGTGTGCATCAGCTCATCATTGTCAAGGATGGCATCCTGAAGACCGAAGAAGTGGAAGAGCTGCGGTCCATCTGGAACGAAGTCCATGGCACCGGCGAATATGATGCCAAAGCGAAGGCTTATCTGACCGAAAAGGGTTATGAACTGACCGACGTATATAACTATGCGTATACCAGCGATCCGAATACCTGGGATGTGCTCGCCACATCCAAGCAGGCGGATTCCCGCGCGATTGTCAATACCTATGATGGTCTGTATGAATATGACGAGGAAAATGTTCAGCAGCCAGCTCTGGCCACCGGCTATACTGTCTCGGATGACGGTCTGACCTATACCTTTACCATCCGCGAGGGCGCTGTGTGGGTTGACAGTCAGGGACGTAAGGTTGCCGATGTAAAGGCTGACGACTGGGTTGCCGGTATGCAGCACATGATGGACGCTGCCGAAGGTCTGGAATATCTCGTAGGACCGGAAGGCTGCAACATTGCCGGCGCAGAGGCCTACATGAACGGTGAAACCACTGATTTCAGCACCGTTGGCGTGAAGGCGCTGGACGATCATACACTGGAATACACACTGGCCGCTCCGAGCTTCTTCTTTACCACCATGCTGGGTTATGGCGTGTTCGCACCTCTGAGCCGTGACTATTACACCTCTCAGGGTGGTCAGTTCGGCACGGAATACAATCCTGAAGCCGAGACTTATGTCTATGGCAAGGATCCTGACCACATCGCCTACAATGGTCCGTATCTTGTCACCAACTCCACCAAGGAAAATACCATCGTATTCAAAGCCAATGAAAACTACTGGAACAAGGATCATATCAATATACACACTGTGAACTGGTACTATGATGACGGCACGGATCAGCTGAAAGCTTACAATGATTTCAAGGCCGGCAATCTGTCCAGCTGCATTCTGACCAGCTCCAGACTGGAGCAGGCCAAGAAGGACGGCATCTTTGACGAGTCCTCCTATGTCACTTCCACAGATGCTACTTCCTTCATGGGATTCTTCAACGTAAACCGTACTGCTTTCAGCAACTTCAATGACCCGACCAAGGTCATTTCTCCCCAGACGGTGGAAGATGCAGCCCGCACCAAGCAGGCCATGAGCAATATTCATTTCCGTCGTTCTCTGCTGATGAGCCTGGACCGTGGTGCCTATGAAGCACAGACGGTAGGCGAAGATCTGAAGTATGCTTCTCTGATCAATTCCTACACGCCTGGCAATTTCGTCTCCCTGGTGGATGATGTTACCGTTGCTATCAATGGCACGGAAACTACCTTCAAGGCTGGCACCTATTATGGCGAAATCATGCAGGCACAGCTGGACGCCGATGGCGTTTCGGCCAAGGTATGGGACGAGAACACGCAGCAGAGTTCCGGCTTTGACGGATGGTACAATCCTGAAAACGCGAAGGCCGAACTGGCTGTGGCTGTGTCCGAACTGGCGGAAGAAGGCCTTGTGATTGATGCAGAGCATCCGATCTACATCGATGTGCCGACCTTTACCGGCAGTGAAATCTACAACAACCGTGAGGAAGCCCTGAAACAGTCTGTGGCAGCGGCCTCCGATGGTCTGATTGTCATCAACAAGGTTGACTGCGCGACCCAGGGTGAATGGTACTATGCTGGTTATTATTTCAATCTGGGCTATGAAGGCAACTTTGACCTTTGCGATCTGTCTGGCTGGGGCCCTGACTATGGTGATCCGCAGAGCTATCTGGACACCATGCTGCCCGATTATGCTGGCTATATGGTAAAGGCACTGGGTATTTTCTGATCTGTTGAGGATTAATACCGGTTGTTGAATTTCCGGCGGGGATGACGGTTTCCGTCATCCCCTTTGCCGCTCATAAAAGAGGGATTCCATGACGAAATATCTGCTTCGGCGTCTTCTGCACGGCTTTGTATCAGTGATCATTGTCGTGGTTATCGTGATGCTGCTTATCTATTCCTGTCTGGATCGCCAGCTGATTTTTGCACAGGACCCGGTGTATACGCAGTTGGGCAATAACCAGAAAACGGTCTATCAGTACCGTAAATGGGAAGATTATGGCTATATCGATTATGTTCCGTATGCGGAATGGCTACAATCGCTGGCAGACTCAGGCGAACTGAATGCCGAACAGGTCAGTGCGCTGGCTGCTTTCGGTCAGAAAGCGACCAGCGATACAGAGGATGTGGCGGCCTATGTGGCTCGTTTTACGGAATACTATGAATCACAGGGATACAGTGTGATTCGTCTGGACGCGAAGCTGGCAAAAAAGAAAGTGGCGCCGGGCGGACAGCAGCAGCTGTTTGCCTTTAAGAACAGGCCGCTTTTGGGGCGACTGTGGAATTATCTGACGGGCCTTGTCTCCGTTGATAATATCCATTATGTAAAGGAAGACATCGGACAGCGAGGCCTGACATTCACATGGTATGACCCTGCCTATGGAGGCAATACGCTGTCCCCGGCCATCCTGGGCAATGGTACGCTGCATAAGTATCTTCTGTATATGGACCATCATTTCCCGTTCATTCATCAGAATCTTGCGACCATTAATCTGGGAAAATCCTATACGGTTAACTCAGGTGTCGACGTTTTTCAGAGCATGAATGCACCGCAGGGATCCTATGTTTCATCCATGATTACCTATCCGTCAGGGCTTACGGAAATGAGTGCGGATGACCTGCACAGCGCTACTTATTCCCCGGGATCCCGAGAGGCAAGCCTGGTCAATAAGGACAGGTTTACTGATGACTATACCTCCGTGACGACTGTAAAGAATGGACTCAGTCAGATCGGATACTCGTTTGTGATCGGGATTATCTCTGTGGTACTGTCCTATCTTCTCGGCGTACCGCTGGGTATCATTATGGCAAGGAAGAAAGACCGGCTGATTGACAAGATTGGTACCGTCTATATCGTGTTTATCATTGCGGTTCCTTCCCTGGCCTATATTTTCCTGTTCAAGGCCATAGGCTATAATCTCGGTCTCCCGACTACCTTTAATATGGATTCCGGAAGCTGGCTGATGTATGTTTTGCCTGTGATTTCCCTTTCGCTTCCGTCCATAGCGACACTGATGAAGTGGCTGCGTCGGTATATGATTGATCAGATGAATTCTGATTACGTGAAGTTTGCCCGTTCCGGCGGTCTTTCGGAGCGGGAAATCTTCTCCGGTCATATCCTGAAAAATGCCATCATTCCGCTGGTTCATGGCATTCCAGGAACGGTTCTGGGAGCACTGGTAGGCGCCATTATTACGGAGCGCGTATATGTGGTACCTGGTGCAGGCAATCTGCTGACCAAAGCGATCAATATGTACGACAATGGTGTGATTGTCGGTGTGACACTGTTTTATGCCACGCTGTCGGTCATTTCCATTATTCTGGGCGATGTACTGATGTCCATGGTTGATCCCAGAATTAACTTTACATCGAAGGCGAGGTGACGAAGATGAGCAATCAGACAATGATCGATCTTTCAGATCTGCATATGAGTGAGGAAGAACTGTTTGCTCATGTAGACCATAGTAGTCTTGAGTCGGAGAAGATTACAGCGCCAAGATATTCCTATTGGAAGAGTGTATTCCGTGTTTTCTTCAGAAAGCGCATCAATATTGTGATACTGACGCTGTTTGCAGTTATATTTGCATTTACGTATATCTATCCCGCCCTGGTTCAGTATGATCCGTTCCAGAATCTGATGGATTCTTCTGCCAAGCATCTGCTTCCGCAGCAGGCGATAAGCAAGTTCGGACGGAGCATACACTGGATTCTGGGAACAGGCGCATCGGGCCAGTCCACCTTTGATGCTGTCTGGTTTGGAAGCCGCATTTCAATTACCATGGCTTTCATCTGCGCACTGATTAACATGACAGTAGGTATCATTATCGGTTCCGTCTGGGGTTTCTCCAAGAAGGTTGATATTGTCATGATGGAAGTGTACAACATTATAGGCAATGTCCCCTATATTCTGTTCATTTCCGTTCTGGTACTTATCTTTTCTGCAGGATTCTGGACCATGGTATTTGCCCTGACCATCACAGGATGGCTGAGTATCGCATATTTTATTCGAACGCAGGTCATTATTATCCGTGACAGAGAGTATAATCTGGCATCCCGCTGCCTGGGCACTCCGATTCTTCGCATTGCTATGAAGAACATTCTGCCCTTCATGACATCCGTGATAGTAACCCTGGCAGCGACGGAAATACCTTCTTACATCTCCTATGAAGTGTTCCTTTCCTATATTGGCATGGGCATGTCTGATATGTCGCTGGGACGTCTCATTTATCAGGCGGAAAACGCGATGCTTACGCCCGGATGGCAGTTCGAATTCTGGTCACCGGTAGCGGTTGCTTCCATCATAACTGTCGTGCTGTATGTGGTAGGTCAGAATCTGGGCGATGCTTCGGATCCCAGAACTCATATGTGAGGTGCGGCATGGAGAAAAGTAAAGTATTGCTTTCAGTCAAGGATCTGGTAGTGAAGTTCCGTGTGCGCGGACGTATCCTGACGGCCATACGCGGTGTGTCCCTGGATATTCTGGAAGATGAATGCATTGCAGTGGTAGGGGAGAGCGGTTCGGGAAAATCCGTATTTACCAAGACATTTGCCGGCATGCTGGACGGCAACGGGTTTATTGATCAGGGCGAGATAATCTTTGATGATCCGGAACTGGCGGATACGGCTGTGCCCTTAAATGCAAAGGGGCGGAGAGTGATTGCAGACGCCGAAAAAAAGCTGGATGAGTATGCCAGGCTGGAAGCCGGTGCTTCACTCTACAATCGCATAAAGGCCATGGAAAACGAGAAAGAGATGCGTGCTTCCCTCTCTGTGGAGGAGGAAGAAGAATGGGATCAGAAGATCAGCGAGCTTGTTTTTCAGCGCACGGAGCTTTTTAATCTCAAACAGACCATGGACCCTGGAAAAGAGAAGGACAGGATCCGGGAGACCGTGCGCAAGATTGAGGCCATGGATGCCAGGGTGAAATCTCTGCAGCGGGAAAAGGCGCAGCAGATAAAGGAACGCAAGGCAGGTGCTGAGAAAGATACGGCATGGCAGCAGCAGTGGAAAGAGCGCTATGATAGTGCGCAGAAACAGTATCATGAAGCGATCAGCCACCCGATTACCGATAAGCAAAGAGAACGCAACCGTATTCTGGCAAAGGAAATCTGGCTGTCCATTGGAAGATACGGAACACTGAAGCAGAACCGCTGCGAGAGACAACTGCTGAAACAGCTGCGTGGCGCCATGCAGACAGGTATTGCGCTTGATGATGAGAAATGCCGCAACAGTGTGTTTGAGCCGGTGACATTCCGTGTCCGCTATCTGGATGAAACGGCGGAAACACTGCATGGAACCTGCGTGATTAACTTGGCGCAGATCAAGGATCCGACAGACTGGACAAAGATCCGAGGCACACGCATTGCTACAGTTTTCCAGGATCCCATGACCAGCCTGAACCCGATTATAACGATCGGCAAACAGATTACGTCCGTGATTATCAAGCATCAGCAGTGCAGCGAGATAGAAGCGCGCAAGCGCGCCTTGGAACTGATGATGAAAGTGGGCATTCCAAATGCGGAAAAGCGTTTTGATGATTACCCGTTCCAGTATTCCGGCGGTATGCGGCAACGCATAGTTATTGCGATTGCCCTGTCATGTCAGCCGAAAATCCTGATCTGCGATGAACCGACAACTGCATTGGATGTGACGATCCAGGCACAGATCCTGAAACTTCTCAAAGATCTCCAGAAAGAGTTCAACTATACGATTGTCTTTATCACTCATGACCTGGGGGTTGTGGCGAATATGGCAGACCGAGTAGCTGTCATGTATGCAGGCCAGATCGTGGAGTATGGATTGGTGGAAGAAGTGTTCTATGATCCCAGGCACCCCTATACATGGGCGCTTCTTTCTTCTCTTCCGCAGCTGGCACAGAAGAATACCGAGCTTTACTCGATAACGGGCACTCCGCCGTCATTGTACAATAAAATTGTGGGCGATCCGTTTGCCCCACGGAATCCTTATTGTATGAAGATTGATACGCTGAAAGAGCCGCCCATGTTCCAGGTCAGTGATACACATTTCGCGAAAACCTGGCTGGAAGATCCCCGGTCACCCAAAGTCAGCAAACCGGAGATTATTGAGAACATCCACGAAAAACTGATTGAAGCTTTCAATATTTAGGAGGAACCGCTGTGGCTGATATGCAGACCAAAATTGCTTCCCATTTGCCGGAGCACGGCCCTATCAATGAGGACGGTCGCGAGGTTCTCCTGTCCCTGCATAATGTCGATATTACCTTTGGAAAAGATGACAATGCGGTCAGAGCCGTAAAAAATGCCTCCTTTGATATCTTTAAGGGGGAAACGTTCTCTCTGGTAGGCGAGTCAGGATCCGGCAAGACCACGATCGGACGGGCTGTGATTCGTGTGAATCCCTGTGCAGCAGGAGAAATCTGCTACAAGGGTGTGAGAATATCCGGAAAAATACCAAGGTCTCTGGATAAGGAAGTTATCCGTAACATTCAGATGGTATTCCAGGATCCTGCCGCATCGCTCAACGAACGGGCGACGGTGGATTATATCATTTCCGAAGGCCTGTATAATTTTCATCTGTATGAAAATGAAGCCGACCGCGTGAAGAAAGTCGAAACCATGATTGATGAGGTCGGATTGCTTCCTGAGCATCTGACACGTTATCCGCATGAGTTCTCCGGCGGACAGAGACAGCGCATTGGCCTGGCCCGAGCGATGGTCATGGAACCGGAACTGGTCATTGCCGACGAACCGATTTCCGCACTGGATGTATCGATTCGTGCACAGGTTTTGAACCTGCTGAAGAAATTCCAGCGGGAGCGCAATGTCACTTATCTGTTTATTGCGCATGACCTTTCCATTGTGCGTTTTATTTCGGACCGTATCGCCGTGATTTATAAAGGGGATATTGTCGAAATCGCAGAGACAGACGAACTGTTTAATTATCCATTACATCCGTATACACGCTCTCTGATTTCGGCAATTCCTATTCCCGATCCGAAACTGGAAAAGCATAAAGTACTGTTTACCTATGATCCATCGGTCCATGATTACAGTGTGGAAAAGCCGGCACTTACAGACATTGGCCATGAGCATTTTGTATTCGGAAATGCAAAAGAAATTGAAGAATACAAAGCAATCCGGGAAAAAGGCGTTCCTCTGAAATCCATTACGATTCTTCCGGACGATGAGGAAGAGCCTTCCAGTATTGCTGACGTTCAGATTGATGAAGATTTCCTGAAAGCCCCGGTGCATGACACCGGCAGCATATGGCTTGCGGTTCTTGCGTTCTTTCTGCCGATTCTGGGACTGGCAGGGGCTCTGCTGTTTAAAAAATACCACCATTTCAGGAACTACAGGATGTGTAAGAAGGGGACAATCGCCGGTTTCGCCGTGCTTGGCGTGATTCTGCTGATTTTCTTCCTGTTCCTTATCTTGGCGGTGATATAGTGAAAAGACGGACTGAAGATACTTCTCCTGTTTTTGTAGAGGAGAAGAATGTCCGCTTGCGTGTGATGTTTTTTGCGATAGCCCTGGCGATTGCCGTCGGGGCTTTCGCATTTGGTATTTATCATATCCTGCATGCGGACAGTGGCTGGACAGTTATTGAAGCGGATAAGGGGAGCGGCCTGAGCTGTGCGGACGATTTTGTGCTGCAGTATAAGCTGGGTGAGCGGAACCGATCTGCGACTACGGAGCGCAAGGCAATTGCAGCGGCGTATACAAGAGGCTGCGTGCTTGGCTGGCAATTGATGACGCCCCATGCATCGATTGCAGACACTGTGAATATATGGTGGCTCAATCATCATCCCAACGAAACGACACAGGTGCATCCTATGCTCTATCAGGCCATGGAAGCAAGTCTGAAAAGCGGACCCTGGCTTTATCTGGGACCTCTGTATGAACTGGCAGATGCGCTGATGGCCAGCGAGAGTGATGAGGAAGCAGCGGCTTATGATCCGCGACTGGATGCGGACAGTCATGTGTTCCGTGAATGCGTAATGGAGATGATTCTCAGCGGAGATGCGATCTCGCTGGAACTGCTGGGGAATGACACGGTACGCCTCAATGTATCAGATGAATATCTGGCTTTTGCTGACAATTGGGGCGTTACGCGCTTTATTGATTTTTCCTGGCAGAAGAATGCGTGGATTACAGACTGGATTGCGGACATGCTGGAAGAAGAGGGCTATACAGACTATGTATTGACCTGCAGGCAAGGTTTTGTCAGAGGCTGCAGTGAGGAGCCCTTCATCTATCAGATGTATGCGTGGCAGAATGGTGAGCTGGTCCCGAACGTTCGCATTCCTTACAGCGGAAAAGTTGGAGCTGTACATTTGCGAGCGTTCCCTCTGGAAACGAGCAGGTCCTACTATGTCTATAGAAGCGGTGCCATAAGGACGCTGTTTCTTTCCTTGGAAGATGGACTGGATACATGCAGTGCAGAACAGATTCTTGCTTTTGCTCAGAACCAGTCATGCACGGAAATGTTCCTGAAAATGCTGCCTCTCTGGATCTGTGATACCTGGACGGAAGACATGATGGAAATACTCCAATCCCTGTCAGATGTATATTATCTGGCGCACAGCGGTATGTATGAGACGAACGCCGCGGTTCCCTGAATAGATACATGCAAAAATCCCCTGCCAGGATGTAACCTGACTGGGGATTTTTGATCAGGATGCTTTCGATGCATCCTCGGAGAGAATTTCGTTGCCTTCTGTGTCCAGGCGAATTTCGCGAACCAGTTCACCGTCATCTGAATAGTCTCGCTGGATCTGTGCATATCCATCAGGGCAGAGGACAGGCTGATTCTGCGCGTCCAAATACTGTTCGTGAATCAAATGTCCCTTGTCGTCATATGCGTTCAGACGCATCGCATAGCCATCGACACTTTCTGTCAGCATGCCGGACTTGGCAAGGTAAGCTTCTGAGAGCAGCTGTCCCTTTTCATTATATTCACGTTCTACTACATGGTAGCCCTTGCTGCAATCGGTCGCTTCGTTATTTTCATCATAGTAGGTTTCCCGGATGACTTTTTTGCCTGTGTTATAGAGCCGCTCTACCTTTGCATAACCTGCCTTACATGCAATCAGTGCGCCATCGGGACCATAATAGCGCTCTGTCTGGATGTTGCCGTTTTCGTCATAGCTCATTTCGCAGGCTGTATAGGTATTACCAATTGCGATGGGCTGACCATCGGCGTCAAACCAGGCCTTATAGGTAACCTGCTTCTTCTCGTTATAGGTCTGATGGATTTCGGCATAACCGTCCTTGCAGGGAACATGCTGTCCCAGTCCATCTGTATAGATTTCAGTCAGCACATTGCCCGCATCGTCCAGTGTACGGAGTTTTTCGGCATAGCCTGCAGCGACAGTGTAAGGCGTGCCGTCTGCGTTCTGGTAGGCTTCCTGGATCATCCGGTCCTTTGCAAGGAAAGTCCGTTTGCGAATGACATAGCCTGCTTTGCAGGGCGTGGGCTGACCATCGCCGTCCAGATACGTTTCAGATGCGACATTCCCGAAATCGTCATAGGATCGGTCTACAGCAGCATACAGATCTTTCAGCGGGAGGGGATTGCCTTCCTCATCAAACCAGGCCTCATGCACAACCTGCTTCTTTTCGTTATAGGCCTTGTCAATGCGTGCATAGCCGGAGGAGCACCGTACAGGCTGGTTGTTTCCGTCAAGATAGGATTCTGAGAGAATATTTCCGGCTTCGTCGAGAACACGCTCTTTGACGGCATACAGTGAGGAAAGCACAAAGGGCTGCGACTGCGTGTCGAAATAGGCCTCATGGATCATACGGTCTTTTGCTTCGAAAAGGCGGCGAACTTCGGCATATCCAGCTTTACAGGCTGTCCTTTCACTTTCAGCGTCATAATAGATCTCGGAAACGACATTTCCAAAAGTGTCATAGGTTCTGTCAACGGCAACATATACATCCTTCACAGCGAGCGGATGTCCGTCCGCATCGAACCATGCCTCGTGGATAACCTGCTTCTGATCATTATATGCTTTTTCAATGCGTGCATAGCCGGAAGAGGAGAGCACGTTTTCCCCGTCAGATCCCAGATACTGTTCCATAATCACATTTCCGACAGCGTCCAGGGTGCGTTCTTTGACGGCATATCCGGCAGAGAGCACATAAGGCGTATGATCGGGTGTAAAGTAGGCTTCCCTTGTCAGTTGATCCTTGGCGATATATTCACGTTCGACAGTGGCATAGCCGGCTTTGCAGGCAATTCGTTCACCGCTGGTTCCGAAGTAGTTTTCGCTGCTGACGTTTCCAAAGGCATCAAACGTGCGCTCGACAGCGGCATAGGTATCTTTGGGTGCCACAGGAAGCCCGCTTTCGTCAAACCATGCTTCCCGGATGACCTGCTGGCTGCTGTTGTAGGTACGCTTTACCTCAGCGTAACCTGCAGTGGAGGCAATCGGCTGGCCGTCTGTATCCAGATACCATTCATGGATAACATTGCCCGCACTGTCGAGCTCACGCAGACGCGCAGCATAACCATTGCTGCACAGGATCGGTGTATGATCTGTGTCGTAATAGTGTTCTTCCAGCAGCTGACTCTTGGCCTGATAAAGACGCTCTACGAAAGCATAGCCATTCTTGCAGCATATGGGCTGATCATCTGCGTCCAGATAGGCTTCGCTGTCAGTATTGCCAAAGCTGTCAAAAGTACGAAGGACCGTAGCAAAGGTATCACTCGGTGCAAGGGGAGAAAGATCTACATCCAGGTACGACTCCCGAATCACCTGCTTAGTATCGTTATAGGTCCTGCGGACAGCGTGGTAATGGTTATTGGAAAGAACCGGATTCTCTTCTGTATCCAGATATTTTTCCAATATCACATTACCGGCATCATCCAGTTCCCGCACAAGTACGTGTATACCGGTGTTGCGCAGTACAGGTTCATCCAAAAGACCGAAATACCGCTGTTCGATAAGCCTGTCCTTTGCTGCATAAGTGCTGCGGATGCCGGCATAGCCCTCCTTGAGCAGGATTGGCTGTCCGTCTGCCCCGAAATAGTGCTCTTCACACACGTTTCCGAAGCTGTCATAGGTACGGCTTACGGCACAGTGCAGATTTTTGACAGCTTTCGGTGCACCGTTTTCATCAAACCAGGCTTCATAGATCATCTGTTTCTTTTCATTATAGGTGCGCCGGACTTCAGCATATCCATCCGTGGACAGGACAGGGTTTTCATTCACATCCATATAGCGGTCGTGTATGGGGTTTCCGTTTTCGTCGCTTTCCCGTACCAGTACAGCGTAGCCTTTGCCGGCAGGAACGAGTCTGCCGTCAGACCCGAAGTAGCGCTCTTCGGCCAGAACGCCCTTGGCGATATAGACGCGACGGAGCTCAGCAAAACCGTTATTGCAGGGGATGAGCTGGTTGTCTCCGTCAAAGTAGGCTTCCCATGTGATATTCCCGAACTCGTCATAATCGCGCCGCACCTGACAATAGGTGTCCTTGATCGGAATCGGAGCGCCGTCAGCGTCCCACCAGCTTTCCATAATCACCTGCTTATTGTCATCAAAGGCACGGCGGATTTCCGCATATCCGGCTGTGGACGCAATGGGCTGCTTTTGGGTATCCAGGTACCACTCGCGGATAATGTTGGCGTTGTCATCGAGCTCACGCAGGAGAACGGCATAGCCGCTGTTTCGAAGAACTGCTTCTCCCGATGTGCCTTCATAGCGTTCCTCCAGGAGCTGTCCCTTGTTCTGATAGACCCTTGTTACCTTTGCATAGCCGTTTTTGCACAGGATCTTCTGATCGTTCGGATCCAGATAGGTTTCGGAGTCGGTGTTGCCGAATTCGTCAAAGGTGCGAAGGATCGTTACATAGGTATCGTTCACTGCCAGCGGTGCCATGCTTGTATCAAACCAGGATTCGCGGATCACCTGCTTCTTCTCATTATAGGCTTTGACTACCGCATGGAAGTTCGACGTGGAAAGGATCGGTTTTTCATCGGTATCAAGATATTTTTCCACCAGAATGTTTCCGGCATCATCCAGCTGACGAAGCAGTACGTGAATCCCGGTGTTACGCAGCACGGGTTCGTCCGAGAGCCCATAATACCGCTGTTCGGTCAGACGGTCTTTAGCGACAAAGACACTCCTGACACCGGCATATCCTTCCCTGAGGAGTATGGGTTCTCCATCGGGGCCGAAATAGTGCTCCTCGCATATGTTGCCAAATGCGTCATAGGCGTGAGAAACGGATGTGTGCAGGTTTTTCAGTGCCTTGGGTGCGCCTTCTTCATCAAACCATGCCTCGTATATCACCTGCTTCTTCTCATTATAAACCCTGCGGATCTCTGCAAAGCCGTCTGTGGAAGAAACGGGCTTTCCTTCCGCATTCAGATACCAGTCATGGGCTGCATTCCCGTTCTCATCAGGTTCACGCATGAGAACCGCATATCCCTTATTCGCAGCAACCGGTTCATGCGAGAGACCAAAATAGGCTTCGCGGGTGAGCACCCCCTTGGCTGCATAGGTGCGTTCGACTGTGGCATAGCCGTTTTTGCAAAGGACTGTGGCATCGTTTTCGTCAAAATAGGACTCCAGGATAACATTGCCGAATTCGTCATAGCTGCGACGTATTGAGGCATACGTGTCCTTGACGGGGATGGGATGCCCTTCCTCGTTCAGCCACTGCTCAAATATTACCTGATTGTTTTCATTGTAGGAGCGGCGGAGCACAGCGTAGCCGTCTGTGCATGCAGCAGGACGGCCGTCAAGGAAATAGCGTTCTTCCAGCAGATTTCCGCTCTCATCCAGTGTGCGCTGTTTTACATCATACCCGGCGGGAAGCGCGATGGGCTGTCCATCAGGGCCATAGTAGCATTCCTGCGTCAGCTGTCCTTTGGCTTGGTAGGTTCTGACAACTCTGGCATAGCCCGCATTGCGGTTCACCAGCTGGTCGTCCGGTCCGTATGTTTCTTCGGAATTGACATTTCCAAACTCGTCATAGGTTCGGAGAAGACTGACATAGGTATCCTTCGGCGCCATCGGTTCTCCGTTTTCATCATACCAGCTTTCCCGCAGGACTTGCTTTTTACTGTTATAGGTGCGTTTGACGACGGCATACCCGTCCGCACAGCCTATCGGTTCACCGTTTTCCCCGAAATAGGATTCGACGAGACAGTTGCCGATATCATCCAGGACACGGGTCTTGGAAGCATATCCGGCAGAAATGGTAAACGGCTGTCCCTGTACATCATAATAGGCTTCTCCAGTGAGCATGGACTTTGCCTGATAGGTTCTGCGGATCATGGCATAACCGGCACGGCAGGGGATAGGGGCAGAAGCAGCGTCCAGATAGGTTTCTTCGCTGATGTTTCCGAAAGTGTCATAGTTTCGCAGAATGGTCACATATGTGTTTCCAACGGAAACAGGCTTGTCATTTTCGTCATACCAGCTTTCCCGTATGACCTGCTTCTTTTCATTGTATGCTTTTTCCACCCGGGCATATCCGTCTGAGGTAAGAACCATTCGTCCGTTTCCGTCCAGATAGGTTTCCGAGATTACGTTCCCGTTTTCATCCAGCATCCTGGAACGTGCGCTGTAGCCTTTGGAAAGCGCAATGGGAGCATTGTCCGTGCCGTAATAGCCTTCCCATACCATCATGCTCTTGGCTACATAAAGCCGGGAGATGCGGGCGTATCCGGCTTTGCAGAGAACAGGGGATTCATTTTCGTCCAGATAGCTCTCTGTCTGGACATTCCCGAATTCGTCATAAGTGCGGATTACGGCGCACCATGTATCCTTGGCTGGTACTGGGTGCGCTTCGGCGTCAAAATAGCGTTCGGACAGAACCTGTTTCTGCTCGGAATAGGTACGGCGTATCTCGGCATAACCGCTAGAGGCACAGATCTTCTGTCCGTCGGTACCCAGGTAGGTTTCCGAGAGAATATTGCCGTCTTCATCCAGAACGCGTACTTTGGAGGCATAGCCGGCTTCAATGGTGAACGGCTGACCATCGATATCCAGATAGGCTTCCTGGAGCATCTGACCTTTGCTCCGATAGGTGCGCAGCAGGACTGCGTAACCGGAAGCATGAGAGGTAAGCGCGCCATGGGCGTCCAGATAGCGCTCTTCACATACATTTCCGTATTCGTCATAGAGACGGGCCACCGCGACATAGGTTCCGCTGGGGCTTACAGGATCGCCATGATCATCAAACCAGCTTTCCAGAGTCACCTGTTTAGCGGTGTTATAGACTTTGCGCACTTCTGCATAACCGTCGCTGATCATGGTGTGCTGTCCCTCAGTGTCGAAGTATACTTCAGAGAGGACGTTTCCGTTTTCATCGACGTCGCGTTCTCTGGCGGCATAGCCTTTGGAAAGTGCGATGGGCGTGCTGTCTGTTCCCAGGTAGCCTTCGTAGATAACCTGCTGGCGGTCATTATAGCGTCTCACCAGTGTGTGATAGCCATCCGTGGACAGGACTGGTTCGGAAGCAGTACCGAAGTAGGATTCTTCCAATATGTTGCCGTTTTCATCCAGTGTACGATGCTTTTCAGCATAGCCCTTGGCAAGCAGTACGGGCATATAGTCTGTGCCGAAATAGCATTCTGACAGCAGCTGTTTCTTTTCGTTGTATACACGCTGTATCCGGCTGTAGCCGTCTGTGGAGAGTACAGGCTCTGCGTGCAGACCAAAACAGTCTTCCTGACAGATGTTTCCGTTTTCATCATAGCAGAGTGCATGGGACGCATAGCCTTTTGCCAGGAGAATCGGCTGCAGATCAGCACCGAAAAAGGCTTCGGAGAGCAGCTGCTTCTGTTCATTGTACACGCGGCGGATTTCTGCATAGCCGTCAGTGATTTCAACGGGGTTTCCGTCTTCACCAAGGAACGTCTCGCGAATGACGCAGTTGTTTTCATCCAGGTCGCGGGTACGCGCGGCATAGCCTTTGGCAAGGGCAACGGGAAGAAGAGACGAATCATAGAAAGCTTCCGAAAGCAGCTGCTGGTCTGCATTGTATACTCTCAGTACGCGGGCATAGCCGTCTTTCGAAGCCACCTGCTGATTATCTGTAGCGAAATAGTCTTCTTCAATTACGCATCCCAGATCATCCAGTACACGCGTTTTCCGCCAATAGCCATCCTGGCTCAGCACTGGCTGTCCGTCGGTATCATAATAGGACTCTTCTGTCATGCGGTCTTTTGCGAGAAAGACCCGGCGTACTTCGGCATACCCGGCCCGGCACTGTGTCCGATTCCCGTCCGCATCCCAGTAGACTTCCTTTTCGATATTGCCGAAACTGTCATATTCCCGGCTGAGGGCAGTGTACAGATCCTTGACGGGGATCGGAGTGCCTTCGGCATCCAGGTATCCAAGATAGATCACCTGCTTGGATGTGTTATATTCCCGTACAACGGCAGCATATCCTTCCGCTGTTATCACGGGAGAACCATCTGCGGAAAAATAGGTTTCCAGAAGAATATTGCCCTGCGCATCCAGTTTTCGCTCTTTTTTCGCATAGCCTGCTGAAAGAACGGCGGGCGTACCATCTTCGTGATAATAGGCTTCTTCTGTCAGATAGCTTTTGGCGATATACGTGCGCCGCACTTCGCTGTAGCCTGCCGCGTTATCAATGCATGCTCCGTCCGCATTCAGATACTGTTCATTGATTACGTTCCCGAACATATCATACGCTCTGCGAACTTCGTGATAGGTATCACCGCTGGTGGCAGGGGTGCCATCGGCGTGCACATACTTCTCAGACAGTACCTGCTTGCGTTCATCATAGGTACGGTCAATTTCGGCATATCCGTCCGTAGTATCCATGGCGCGGCCGTCACCGTCCAGATAGACTTCCGTGAGAACGTTGCCCGTGCTGTCCAGCAGGCGACGACGGGCGGCATACCCCTTCTGTACGCTGGCCGGCATGCCGTTGGTTCCGTAATAGGCCTCATATACCAGCAATCCTTTTCCAATGTAGGTGCGGTTAATCTCTGCGTATCCGCTGCTGGAAAGAATGCGGTTGCCGTCTGCATCGAAGTACGTTTCCGAGATTATGTTGCCAAAGGAATCATAGAGGCGCGTAACCCGGACATAGGTGTTGCTTGGTGCGACTGGCTGGTCTCTGTCATCAAACCAGTTCTCCTCCGTCACGAGTCCGATGTCATTGTAGGCGCGCACAACCTTGGCAAATCCAGCACTGCTCAGGACAGGATGCGATGCATCATCCAGATATTGCTCCTGCAGGATATGGCCTTCAGCGTCCAACTCTCGGAGAAGAATCGCATAGCCCTTGGCAGTGGAGACCAGATGGCCTTTCTCATCCCATGTTTCTTCTCTGATCAGCAGACCTTTGCCCTCATATTCGCGGGTGATCTGTGCATACCCGGCAAGACAGGCTATGGGATTGCCGGCTGTGTCAGAGTAAGATTCCCGTATGATGTTTCCGTATACATCCCAGTCACGAGAAAGGCCTGCATAGGTATCATTGGCAGGACAGGGCATGCCGTTTTCGTCAAAGTAGCTTTCAGAAATGATCTGTCCGGCGGCATTGTATGCACGTCGTATTTCTGCATACCCCGCGCTGGCGCGCACAGGGAAGGCAGCGGCATCAAAGTAGCGGAGAACAATAGCCCGGCCTTTGGAATCATTGACACGTTCATAGGACGCATACCCGTCGCTGCAGGGAACCGGAGTGTCATCAGCGGAAAAATAGCTTTCTCCGATGAGCTGCTTTCCCTGATAGCTGCGGCGCATGACGGCATAGCCCTTGGACAGGGTCAGGCTTTTCCCGTCCGTGCCGTAATAGCGCTCTTCAATCAGGTTTCCAAGCGTGTCGTATTTCCTGACCACACGGGCGTATCCGCTGCTTCCCGGAACAGGCTCGCCGTCACAGCGGAAATAGCTTTCTTCCAGGAGCCGCTTTTTCTCATAGACACGGCGGATTTCTCCGATACCATCGCTGGCGTTGATGGGATTGCCGGAAAGATCCAGGCGTTCTTCCCGAATGATGTTGGACAGGCTGTCCAATGTATAACGAACCTGAGCGATACCGCTGGACAATGTAATGGCGGCACCGTCCGCTGTGTGATAGCTGACGGTATAGGACTGCTGATTGTCCCCGTATTCCTTCAGCGCATAGGCGTAGGCACTTCCGTTGGGGGTCAGGATTTCACCTTCTGTGTCCGTATAGAGCGTGGCAGCGATATCTCCATAGCGCGTATAAAGATTTGTCTTGGCGCTGTAGCCTTCATGGATCAGAATTGGCGCACCGTCCAGTCCGTAATAGGCGGTGGTAATGACCTTGTTATTGGCGTTATAGGTGTAGGTGATCTTGTGATATCCCTTACTGGTGAGGACTGGCTCACCGCCCAGGTAATAGCGTTCCTCAGTTTTCAGCGTTTCATCATACTCGTACTGAATCTCGTCATACCCGTCTTCCATCACAAAAGGTTGGTCTTCCGGATCCAGATAGGTGATGCGCAGGTGGTTTCCGTTCTCGTCGTTGTCATAGGAAATCTTGCTGTACCCTTTGACGGTCGCGACGCGGTTTCCGTCGAGATCCTCATAGGTTTCCGCATTGACCTTGCGGTTCGCGTCATAGCCGTAAAGCACCTTGTGATATCCGTCAGCACAGTTGGTGGGCTCGCCGTTGGCATCCAGATAGTAGGAATCCTGCAGTCTCCAGGAATAGTATTCATTGATCAGCGTGGCATAGCCGAGGCTTTCCACATCAATTTTCTGATCGTTCTCATCATAATAGACACGCTGCGTCACCTGACCGCGGGTGGTATACTTGGTGTCCATGCGGGAATACCCCTTGGAAATCATGGTACGCTCACCATCGGGACCGTAGTATGCAAGGCCTTCCACGCGGTTGCGGTTGCCGAGCGTTGTGCGCACGCCGAAATAATCTCCGTCCACGAGATAGGGCGTGCCATCTGCGTTATAATAGAATCTGACCGATACCGCAGAGGACGGATACTCCGTGGTGACATAGGCGTATCCCTTCGGTCCCGGTACCAGCTGGCCGTCTGCGCCATACCAGGATTCCCGGCTGACCCGGCCGTAGGTATAGTCAAAAGAGGTGGATGCATAGCCCAGTGTGGTATTCAGTGTCAGGTTTCCCTCTGTGTCATAATAGGAAGTGGAAACGATACTGGTTCCGTCATAGACGATTTCACTGCGCGCATAACCGTCAGGACCGATCATGAGATTACCGTCAGCGTCTCTGTAAGCATCCCCGATAAGGGTATGCGAGGAGAGCTTGGTATTTTTGTAAAAGGATTCATGCTCGGCAAAAAGGGTGTCTGAGCGGATCAGTTCGTCATTCTCATCCAGGTTTCGGGTGAGGATCTGCTTTTTGGACCAGTACTGACTGGTCTGATGCGCAAAACCTTCCGGCCCCATGACCAGATTTCCTTCGGTATCTAGATATTTGATATCTGTCACGACGCGCTTGACTGTCACGCCGGCGCGCATTTCCGCATAGCCCTGTGCGCAGTTGACGGGCTGCATCTCCGCGTCATAGAAGGCAATATGGCTGATGACACGGTTTTTGTATTCATACTTTGCTACTGCATAACCCAGATCATCAGCGACCACAAGGTTCCCCTCTGCATCCAGATACCGCTGTTCGATCAATTGATTCTGGGCGTTGTAGAGGCGTTCACCATGGAGATTGGTGGACACTTCGCCCTGGGCGGACACGGCACACAGGAGAAGAACAAGCAGGATAACGAGTCCCAGAGACAGTTTTTTCACGTGAGATTTCAGCAGGCAGAGCCTGCCATCCCCCTTCCTGAAAGATTCCGTAATACATGCGCGGCATGCAATTGAATGCGCTTCTTTTCAGAAAATCAACCGACCGATCTTCTGTGCTTTACATTGTACCATGAGAGTAAGAGCATGGACAAGGGAAAGGCAGGATTCCAGGCGCGTGGAACCTTGCACTGGATCAGTCCTCACTAGTAAAAATTCTGTGAGGAGGGGCCAATCGTGTCCCAATCGCTTTGCGAGCGTTTCCACCTGTGATACAATAGCTTCATGCGGCTCGTTGCTGCGCGGTATACGAATCAATACGCCCCAGGGCGATGGGACATGTTTTGTCCATAGAGAAAGGACGACGAGGATCATGAAAAGATGGATGGCACTGTTTCTGATACTGGCATTGTTTCTGACCCAGTGCATGGCGCTTGCAGAAGAGCCCCCGGCTTATTCTGACGAGGATACGGTAGGAGAACCGCCGCCTGCATTTAATGAAGAAGACCACGGGGATGCGCCTCCGGTTGTTGATCCCTTCTCCTCTCTGGGGGGCGGGGAGTCGCAGCCTGCGTTTGACAATCCGCCGGCACCGGACTCCACGATTCCCGATGTAGGCATTGCGGAAGAAACGGCGGAATTTGTAAAGCCGGACTATTCCAATGAGCGCGTGCTGCGTGTGGGCAATACTACGCCTATGAACGGCGAGTTTTTCTTGGATATCTGGGGAGAGGCAACGTCTGATCAGGATGTCCGTCATCTGCTGCATGGCTACAATCTCGTTCGCTGGGACGGGGAAAATGGCATGTATGTCATTGACGATTCCGTTGTCAGTGGCTTGGTTGCCGTTTCCGATGACGACGGGAATCATGCATATATTATTGGACTGTATGAAGACCTGAAATATTCCGATGGCACAGGCATTACCGCCTGGGACTATGCCTTCTCTCTGCTGCTGTCCATGGCTCCCGAAATGGAAGAGCTTGGCGCACATCCGAAGGACATGCGCTATATTCTGGGATACAATGAATATGTCAGCGGACAGCGCAGCTATCTCACTGGTGTGAATGTACTGGGCGATTATCAGATGATGATTACACTCAATCATGAGTATCTCCCATACTTCTATGAACTGGGACTTCTGTCAGTGGAACCCTATCCGATTTCGGTGATTGCTCCTGGATGCAAGGTGCTTGACGACGGACTGGGCGTCTATATTGCCAATGAAGAAGGATCGGAAGACAGTGAGCCGCTGTTTACTGCGGCCAATCTGGAAGAAACCATTATGGATCCGGACGTGGGTTATCTCTCTCATCCCAGCGTCGTCAGCGGACCGTATGTTCTGGATTCCTTTGACGGAGAAAAGGCGGAGTTTACGGCCAATCCTTATTACAAAGGCAACTGGGAAGGCCGCATCCCGGCGATCAAGCGTATTTCGCTGGAGACTGTCAGCAACAGCGATATGCTGGAAAAACTGAATGACGGCGAGATCGATCTGCTCAACAAGGTAACCCAGGCGGATGTCATTCGGGAAGGAATGAATGCCATGGCTTCCGGAGTCGCTATGGCAAACTATCCCCGTCAGGGCCTGAGTTATGTGAGCATAAACTGTGAACGCCCGGCTGTTTCCTCGGAGAATGTGCGCAAGGCACTGGCATTGTGCATGGACAAGGATGCACTTGTGTCGGAATATGTCGGGTACTATGGCCTTCGAGTAGACGGGTTTTATGGCATCGGTCAGTGGATGTATACCATGCTCAATGGCCGTGGAGCGACATACCTTCCCAATCCTGGAGCGGATTCCACTCAGCAGGAGCGAGACAACTATAATGATACGGTTGCTGCCTGGAATGCGCTGAATCTGGACGGACTGACCATTTATAATCTGGATGTGGAGACGGCGAAGCGTCTTCTGATTGCAGACGGCTGGACACTGAATGAGGATGGCGGAGCATATACGGAGATTCTGTCCACGGCGACAGACCTGGAAAAGGCGGAAGCCGGCATACGGTATAAGAAGATTGAAGGGGAACTGGTTCCGCTTTCACTGAAACTGATCTATCCTGAAGGAAACCGTATGGGCAGCAGTATGGAAGAGCACTGGGTGCCGTATCTGCGGGAGGCTGGCGTGGAACTGACGCTGGAGCCTGTTTCCATGATGGAACTGATGTATGAGTATCAGAAAACTCCCGAAATGGCCGAAGGTGAGGATGCAAGAGACTGTGACCTGATTTACCTGGCGACCAATTTCTCCTTTGTCTATGACCCTGCCTCCTATTTCATCCCGGATGCGGAAGGAAACGAAACCTGGAATTATACAGGACTGGCGGATAAGACAATGTATGAACTGGCGCTTGCCGTCAGCAATACAGATCTGGGAGATTCGCTTCACTATATCCAGCGATGGGTGGCATTCCAGAACCGTTTCAGTGCGGTGTTGCCTGCGATCCCGGTCTACTCCAATGTATACTTTGATTTTTATACCGAGGAACTGGAAAACTATTCCATTTCAGAGAATACATCCTGGGCGGAGGGCGTGATTACAGCCAACTTTGCCAAGGAAGAAGAAGCCGTCATACCTGTGGCTACGCCGGTACCGACCATGGAGCCGGAAGAAGATCACAGTGGCGGAGTATTCTTTGACTGATGCGTGAAGAAGACAATAAAAAGCCTGAGGCACTCGGCCAATGTCAATAAGTTAAGGTTTTACTAATTTTTTCGAGCTGTGCGGTTGAAAGGCACACGAAATATACGGGGTAGAAAAAGTGCCTTATGCTGCGACCA
>CACWXY010000028.1 GCA_902764915.1 uncultured Eubacteriales bacterium
AGCGGATGTTTCGATGCCCATGACAAACCGCCACCCATCTCTATTCAAGATGGATGGCGGTTTTGGTCTGCGTCAGGCAGAACATTTCTTCTGATTTGTGTTTCGCCGCAGGTGACTGACTCGAAAACGGCCTCCCCTGTGCCGCAGTCATCATGATGGAAGAGCCTATGCCTGATACACATACCGACAGTCGCTGAGTTATCTTCAAACCCCGCAAAGCACTTTTCATCATCCATCCAGCCTTGCCCAATTATAAAGGGTATACAGCATGCCAGAGATAATGTCCTGTCATGCTGCCATAGTTTTCAGCCGGTTGTCACGGTGCGGCAGAGGTACACAGGATGTGAGACATCCTGCACCGGTAGAGAGGTTTCAGCGCGGATGCGACAGGCAAACACATTCGCACAGTCATACAATACCCTGCACGGCATGTTTTCCATGTTCTGTTTACGACTCACTTTTGAGCACCGAATCGGAAGACACCTCTAAATTCCCGAACTTTCTTTTAAGACTTATGAATATTATTCGTATATTTACGTGTGGATTGTTGTGGAAATCTTGTGGAAACTGTGGAAAACAAGCCTGCTAGTTCTCCACATGCTGTGTAATTTCTGTGGATAAACGATTCAAAGTTACTGCTGTTTCCCACATGTTCCCATGGATATAGGGGATAATTTTGAAATGCATCACCAGACTTCGGTCCGTATGTGGATAACCATTCTCTTTTTACGCTGCTATTTAGGGTTTTCCGCATGTGGAATGTGAATAACCCTCGTCCTTTCTAAAATGTTCGCTTTCTATTCTGCTCTTTTCACCGTTACATCCGCGCTCTATGGGGACAGCTATGGAAACTTATCCACCAGGTGCCGGCTGAATGCCCCAGCCGAAGGGAGCGCTTTCGCAGTTCACGGTGATTCAGTCGGATGCAAAGAGTGTTCAAACAGTGCGCATTCTGTGTCTTCCGGATCTTTCTATTCGGAGGCTGGCCTCTCCTGCGTAACCGGCGAAAGTTTCCCGGATCGCAGACAGAATCCAGGAAAATCAGGTCAAATGGTGATCAATCTGGAAAGCAGCTGCACGGATACTTTTCAGGAAGCATTCCCTCGTCATAGAAATCATGATGCCTGCCAGCCGTTCATCATATGCACTGTCATAAGAGTACGCCGGTTCCCTGTGGCATTGCAGATCCCACAGCAGCTGCATGGAATGGAAGAGAAACGTGCAGTATCATCCACGGTGAAGAAGCCGCATCTCTCCATTGCCTGCCATGAACGATATACATGCATCACAAAACAGGAGAAGCGACGTAATCATGTCGTTTCTCCTGTTCATGCCAGTGATATCTTTGCAGACGCTGTATCCCCTGCGGCGGTTTTTCAGTTACCTGCCCTATCCCATCATGGTCAGTTTATACGAAAAGCTCCGCAACGCAGTATATTACTGAGCATCATACATCGTATAGTCCATATACATCTGCATGATATGATGCTGATCATTATAGAAACTGTCGGAGAGTATTCGCTCGGCCATTCGATTGAGAAGAACTGCCCAGTCTGCTCTTCCAAAATACATTTCCGCATCATTCCACAATGTGGCAGGAATTTCCCCTTCTTCCTGACAGCTAATCCGTCTGTACTTTCCATCCTGGAACATAAACGTCAGATTCTTTCCGTGAAGTGTCAGTTCAGAATAATCCCATCCCTCTTCGCCGTAGGGCCACGGCTTGGGGCGATGCACTTTCACATTCAGTCTGCTGGACAGTTCCTGAAACGTCATCCCCAGCAGACTGGGATCGACAATCATTAGTCCGCTGTTTCGCCAGTAGATCAGTCTTTCCGGATCTGTCACAGAATAGTCTGCATGGCGCTCCCTTACGGATTCCACTTCAATGCTCCGATGTTTTTTATCAAAGCGAAGATCTATTTCCGTCGTATAAACGAGATTTGGATCGCCCTTTTCCCGAAGCGTAGTCTCCATAATCTGTCTTGACACAAAGGGATTCACCTGGATTTTTGCCCCACACAGATCAATCGTCACATCCGCAAACACATCCATCATCTGCGGGTTGAGGAGAATCTTGAGAGTGCCTTGCTTGATTGTGCACTCCGAAATGGTAATTGTATTGTTCTCTCTGCTGTAGGAAGCCACGATGTTTTCATCCGAAAGAAAGCCGTCCCGGTCCAGCCAGTAGAAACTCTGCGACGGACGCAGTCCAGCGCTTATAGCCGTTTCCCACACCACTTTTTCCGGAAAAGGATCTCTTGTAAACTGCGGAAGCCATTTTCCTTCCTCGGTTACTGCAAGAGTTGTCCTGTACTTTTCCCCATTGAGCCATTTCTGCACATTTTCGCCGGTTATGACCCGGTGTTTGTCGCCCACCATGTTATCCCACTGATTGTGGTTACTGTCCACATGAATGTAAGTATCATGAAGATATCCGCCATATTTGTCCGAAAGCGTTTGCAGAAGAGCATCATAGCGGGCCAGAATCCGGTTCCGGTCAAAATCGTTATCCTATTCTCCTACCTGAAGGCAGATCGGAAGATTCCGCATGTTCCGGATCCGCATGGATTGCGGTGTACCCGCGCACATGACAACTGCGGCAAAACGATCCGGCATGCAGGGGGATATGCTATACACGCCGTTTCCGCCGGAAGAAAAGCCGTACAGGTATATACGGTTTGGATTTGCATGATAAAACGCAATGGCATCCTCTATGATGCGGTCATAAAACAGAAAGGATTCCGGACGATAATGCTCATCATAGTGGGAAATCAGCGATTTCGTGGCAACATAGAGTCCTGGTTCCTGCTGATAGCGGCAGTAATCCTTCATGATCTCATACTGTTCTCTCTGCACCTTCGCATCGATAATCCCGCCGCCATGAAGAATCAGGTACAGAGGATACCCGTTCTTTTCCGGATGTCCCACCTGATGCATATACAATTCCATGCTGACTCCCTGGATTGTAATCTTACCCCGGCTCAGTTCCCATTTTCGATCCTCGATTTCCTTTACATAGGTATCCCACATTTCTTCGGACGCCTTTGCTATGGCCTTGTTTGTCTTAAAATCGCTGACTCTGGAAATGTGCTCCCCGGAAATTACATCAATCTGCCAGCGCCGATAGCTTTCCGCAGATGCCGTTAAGAAAACAAGCAGAAAAACCGCACACAACAGAATCCCATACTTTACATGTTTCATTTTGCGTAATACTTATAATTATTCTTTTTACAGAAGCGTTCCGCATAGCTGCCTTTCACCACAGTATATGCTACCTCGTATTCAAAAGAAGTTGTATCAATATATGTTATACTGGCGGGAATGCTCACCTTCGTAAGCGGGCAGTCACTGAAAGCCATAGCACCGATATAAGTCAGACGGTTCGGCAGGTCCACACTTCTTAATCCGCTTTTGTAAAAAGTCCAATCTTCAATGCGAGTGAGCCCTTCGGGAAATGTTACCCATGTCAAATTACTGCAAAACTCAAAAGCGCCTTTTCCTAAACTTCTCAGCGAATTCGGTAAAAAAATGTAGGAAAGCTTACTGCAGTGTGAAAAAGCGCTCTCCCCAATTATCTCCAGTCCTTCCGTTAAATAAATGCTTTCTATGCTGCAGCGCCCAAATGCATGTTCACCAATGGACTTCACAGCATTTCCCATAAAAAACTCTCTTAAGCTTGTACATTCACAGCATAAGAAATCACTGATTTCGGTTATACTCTCCGGAAGCGTTAATTTTTCAAGGCTGGTACATCCGCTAAATGCACCGTCATATATTTTCTGAATAGATTGAGGCAGACGAATTTCCCTCATTTTTTCACAAAATGCAAATGCCCAAGAACCTATGCTTTTCACTTGATTTGGAATATTGATCTTTGTCAATGCTGTACAGCTATTAAATGCAGCTTCGCCAATTTCGGTTATACTGTCCGGCAGTACTATTTCACTGATGCCTGAGCAGCTTGCAAAAGTATTCTTTCCAATACTCGTTACCTGGTGTCCATCGATCGTTTCAGGAACGGTAAGCATGCCTTTTTTGTTTTTTTCATAAAACGATGTGATCTGGATCGTTCCATCCGAAAGAATGGTATATCCATATACGCTGCTGGTTGCTTTCGGTGTCGGGGTTGCCGTCCGCTTCGGTGTAGGTGTATTGGTCTTTCGAGGAGTTGGCGTAGGTGTCGCCGTCTTCTTGGGTGTCGGCGTAGGTGTACTCTTGACAAAGGCCGGAACCGTTATAATAGTTCCCTTTGTCTCCAATTGGCCACTGCACGCTGTTACCTTCAGTTCGCATTGTTTGGCATATAATACATCGTCCCGCAGAACAGCCCAATCATTTCTGGTTGACAGCAGCAATTTCCATTGTTCCCGACGACTGCTGCGTCCGTATACCTTATATGTTTCTGCATGGGCTGCTTTCTTCCATTTGGCCTCTACCTTCCTCTCACCTTGCCGGATGGCTTCCAGATTGGTCACATCATTGAGCATATCCTTGGCAGAAGTCGGTGCATAGCCAATCTGTTTCTCAATCGCCGCAGCCAGGCTCTCGCTGTCCCGATACTTTCCAAGCTTACGGAGCATTATATAAGCAGACGCATATGCCCCCTGCTTCATAAGATTGTTCGCTTCCGTGTACTGTGCATCATACGTTCTCTCTACCAGCGCATTATACCGCAATGAAGCATCATAAAAGTCCAGGCAGGCGTAATAAGCTTCCGCTGCTGCTTCTATCCTGCCTTCATGCTCCAGTTGCCTGGCTTCCGCATACTTTGCCAGCGTACTTGCGCTTCCCAGACTTGATCCCTTCAGGCTGTCCTGCAGATAAGCTGCAAACTCTGCGTTGTTTTGGAGCATTGTCAACCGATTGTCCAGCCAGAAATCATATTCTTCTTCGGCCAGGTGAATAAGCACATCCACATAGTAGCCCAGAAACCGGCTTTCCTCATACCCGCCCAGCTGCTGAAACGTGTCCTGAATTCCATACAGTCTCCCTGCGTCATTTTCAGATTCTTCCAAATAAGTCTCCAGTTCCTGTACGGCTCCCTGATACAACTCTTCCTTTTCAAGACTCGTCAGTGCAAAGGCTGGTACAGCGACTGTAAGCGCAAGAATGACAGCTATAATCCATATGCATTTGCGGTTCATGATTCCATGCCTCCGTCCGGCTTCATAAGTTTCTCAATTCGTTTTTTATCAGCATGCCTTATTTCACTACTGCAAAGGGCAGAGAAAAAGCCTGCCTGTCTTCGATCCGCAGCACAAGTCTGTATGTCCCTGGCTCCCATTTTTCATTATCGGCATTCATATACAGAACGCCTCGATCCGGGAACGGCTCCAGGCTGTATGATACAGTGCTCACCACTTCACCGCCGTTTTTTTCCAGGCGGATCTCTTCTGGTACCGGTCCACTTACCTCGCTGTCCTGGGAAAACGACAGCGCCGCAACCAGAATGTGGTTTTTCAATGCCTGCAGCGAAACCGCTTCTGTATCAACCAGAGGAACAACCGCAGCGAACTCCGTATCCTGCTTGGCTCTGGCAAAAACTTCATCCAGAAATACCGTACTGTTATCTGCTTTTTCCAGGCGCGAGCGGGTTACCAGCCTGACCGTGCAGTCCTGGACAGAAAAACCATTCTCGGTATAGAGTGAAACCGCATTGTTCGGTTCTTTCCGGCTCAAAAGCCGTACGCCCACGAATACCAGCAGTACAGCCGCGCATACCATTCCAAGACGTAACCATATTCCTGTCTTCTTTTTTTCGGATGGTTCCGATACATCAGAAGACGCCGGTTCCGACATGGGCGCAGTTCCGGTCTCTGTTTTGCCTGTTTCCAGATCCGAAGGCCGCACAAATCCGCCATAGCGTGACGACTGATCCTTATCCTGTTCCGTCATGGTTCGTTCTCCCTGTTCTTATTCTATCTGGAATGTCGCGCTTCCGAATTTCTGGTTCTGTACATAGACTTCGACGGCATAGTTTCCTTGCGGCAGTCCGCCCCAGTCTGCCATCAGCTGATCCAATACCCCCTGCACATCCAGGCAGAACATGGGATACCGAAGACTGCCCGGCACCGCCACTTCACATTCATCCGACCGATACACACCGGTCTGGGGGCCCCGCAGCACCACATATACAGACAGTGTCAGATCCTCTTTGTTCTTATTTTCCAGTGTCAGTACAGCATACAGTGCATGGCGGTCAAACACTGCTTCCGAATACCTGCTTTCCTCCGGCGTATAGACCAGCTGTTCCCGGTACTGATTGTAAATGTCAGCTGCGTCCATTCGCTCCAGTGCACTGCGTCGGATCGCCGCGATATCAAAGCCACTTCTTCGTGCTGCGGCGGACTGATACCGTGCCACAGAAGGTGCCATTGCCTCTGTCGTAGCCGAAACCGAGCGCTTATCCGCATCGCTGACCTTTACTGTATAGATCGTGCTTGGAATCAGAGGTGCTACCGTATAGGTTGTCGCATCCGTCCGCACTGTCGTTTCTGTCTTTTCACTGCCGGTATTCCAGGAGAGCAGATAGGTATGCCCTTCCTCATTGTCTGTCCATTCGATCTTCAGGGCATCACCCTGTACCGTCGCCTGAACGCGCATTTCTCTCGCAGCATCCCGCAGCCACGCCTCAATCTCTTTTCCATATGCCACAGCATCCCGGTAATTGCCCATGCCCCGGAACACAGCCAGCAGTCGCTGTACAGCATCCACATCATTTTCTTCCTGTGCCTTATGTAAGGCGTCCACAGTGCTCTCGTACTGCACCTTTTTCTGTTCTTCCTGTACCTTATTCGAACACGCTGAGAGGCGGGAAAGCAGGTCAATCCCCTTCAGGTTCGCGCAGGCCAGATAATAGGAAATTGCATCCTCATACGCCCCGCTCTCCTCTGCAAGCCGGCCCATTACATAGCTTCCATAGGCCTCGCTGTCCCTGAAATCCTTCACGGATGCAAAAAGCAGAAACGCTTCATCCCACGCCTCGCGCTCCACCGCGTCCAGAGCCTGCATATAGCGATAGTACTTTTCCGCATCCAGATGTCCGACCAGCCCCGGATGACTTTCATAGATCTCCATGGCCTCATCATAATCCCCATAGAGAAACGCTTCTTCCATGGCATAGTACTCATCATCAAGATTAGTCCCGACAGTCACCGTTGTTTCGGCATTGGCACTCCCGATGAAAAGGCATAGACATACCCATGCAAGAATCATCCGTTTCACGGTCATTCCCCCTTTACAGTGCAGCATTCTGGAATTCCATAATAGACGCTTTCTGGTACGCGCCATAGGCACCTGCAATATCGCTCAGTGACTCAAACATCTGAATCAGTATCTTCGCATTCTCCAGCGCCTTCTCCAGGTCTTCCGTTCCCTTTATCTTCTGCGAATCATAGTCCGTTCCATGCCACGCACTGCCAATCCGTTGCAGACAGTCTTTTGCCCGGTCCAGCTGCTCTTTCAGCAGATCTGTTTCCACATTGGCGGATGCAGCATAATCCGCAAGCCCGGTCGGATTGACCAGGAATACCGCATCTGGTCCGTATCCGGTGCCCTCCAGCACTTTTACAGCTCCCAGCCTTGCCTGCTCCACCGCACCGGCAGCTTTCCCGATTTTCGTGCGGTTTCTTTCCAGCAAATGGTTCCTTGGATTTAAGCCCGTCTTCCTGCGCACATGCTCCGTCGCCGCAAAAACGGAAACCGTGTCCACATATTCCTCTTCCTTCAGCTTGCCTGTCAGATCTGCTGCTGATGCAAGGCTCTTATCGCCAGACGGATCCTCCACCTTCACCAGACGCTTCTTCACCTGCTTGAAACAGCTGAGCATGGCATTCAATGCTTCAAATGCTTCCCCCAGTGCACGTACGGTGTTCATCATGGCATTGTAGGCATCAAACAGCCCCTGCAGGGAAACCTGAACAACCCGATTTTCTGCCAGATATTTTTCCCGGGCTTTGCGCTTCTTTCGTTCACGGTAATATGCGATAATCGAGAGAACCACAACCCCGAACTTGGCCAGGACCTGCACTACCTTGACCGCTACGGACAATATGCCAATTGCTTCCTTGACAAGGGCTCCGACCTTCGGGTCAATTTTGCTGAGTTCCTTCGACACTTTTGACAGTTTTTTCAGATAGGACTGCAGTTCTCCGCAGAAGGAATCCGTAAACTGGAAATAAGCCAGGAGTTCCTTTTCTCCGTCGGACAGATTATCCTCCCGCAGTTTATCCAGCCCTTTCTGGAATTCCGCAATAAAGGGCTTGCCCTTTTCCTCATAAAATGTCTTGAGCTTTTCCGGATCCATCAGATTGCCAAGATTCAGCGTGCCGTCTCCGTTATCGCCCAGTTCGATGAAGTCCCGAAGAAATGTCTGGACCGTTTCCTCAGGCATGATGGTAGTCAGAAAATTGGTCAGAGGCCCTGTGAGATCCGCGAGTGTACTGTATGAGATCAGTCCTGGGCCATCGGTATAGCTGTACGCTCCCTGCTCATCGATCATCCATGTTGTACTCAGATGATTGTTTTCCATCACGGCATTGCCTGACGCATCATAATGAGAAACCACATTGAGAACACGGACATACTTTACTTCACCGACAGCGTATTCCAACTTGCCCACCACGGACTGACTGCCACGGATATTCGTCACCCGTCCCTCAATTGATCCCACTTGCGCCGCATAACGGTTCAGGAAATCCCGGGAATAGCCGGGACCATCATTGGAATAGACACGGACTATCTTTCTCTGGTTTTCCGCGCTCAGGAACATGCCCACGGTCACGGCTTCCCTGCCGCCCTGGGAATGTCCCGTAAGATCCAGTGACCGATATTCCTCCGCATATCGGTCAACCAAAGATGTCACATAGCGCTCTTCACGCGTCACCTCGTCGCTGGCAAACCCTGTATTGGTCTTCCAGTCTTCCACTGTGCCGTTGGTGCCCTGAATCGCAACGACAGCATGTCCATCCCCGCATCCAAAGACCAGCACCTGTGTTTCAGAACCAGCGCCGGTCCCGCCGGAAGCGCCCAGTGCGTGATCCACCGTCAGTCCGGAAAAGCGCTCGCTCTGTGCCAGTTCCTGCAGGAACTGTCTCTCCAGCGGGTGATCCGAAAGCGTATCCGAAGCCAGCAGTCCTTCACAGTATTCCCGTACGGTAATGCCCTCTCGCTGTGCAGCTTTCTGATACGCCTCGCTGTCGCCCCATTTGTTGGCATAGGCCAGCTGCGACAGAATGGCCATGTCCGACTCCCGCTGGTTCGTGCCGTTCAGAGCCGCCTGATGGCTGCGCAGGTATCGGGAAAAACTGGAGTCCCCATGAGCAAGACTGCCTCCTGCCTTTTCGCTGAACAGACGGAACGCGCCTGCTACAGCCTCGTCAGAAAGATCTTCCACGGGCATCCCGGTCACATATTCCGCCGTAGCCATCACGGGATCACAGTGCATCCTGATCTCAGTCATCAGAGCATCGCTTACCTGCTTCGCAGCACTGCTCACCTGCTGATAGGATTCATCCCCCGCAAGCGACGTATACTCATCGGCAAACTCTTCCATGGTCGCATGAATCGTCTGAAGCTCCGGATTCTGTGAAAGCGCCTGTACCCACTGCTCACTGTATTCCGCCAAGGTCTCGTAGGATACGTATTCCGGCATGTTTTTCCCTCCTCTCCCTGTCAGATGGCAGCAATCTGCCTTTTTACTTTCTTCATTTCCTCGACCCAGTCTTCAAGGCCTCCGGTAATAAACTCCGTGCCAATCCCTGTCTCCCGGCTGAGCAGTTCAATGGCTGCCTGGAGTTCTTCCACGCCCCGATTCATTGCACTGAGTGCCTGCTCCTTCAGTGCTTTTCCACTGGCATCCAGATAAGGTTCCGATGATCGACTCATTGTCTGGCTTTCCTTTCACGCTTCGATGCCCCACAGCCCGATTCAATCTGACTGTGGGGCCATCTTCAGCTCATAAATGCATCCATGATCTGCGACTGCAGTATTTCTCTCGCCGACGCTTCGTTCGCCCGATAATTGCTCAGCGCACCAGAAATGCGCTCCCGCACATCTGCGGTCAGTTTCGGCGCAGAATCATTTCCGCTGATACCAGCCCGAAGATTCGTAAAGAACGCTGCTGCTGAATCACACTGCCAGCAGGCGTTGCCTCGGGTCAGTTCCGTATTCAGTTTCTGATTGATCTTGTGCAGCTGTCCTGTGATATCATCCAGTTCCACTGCGAAGCTTTCGACCTGCTCCGGAGAAATATCAAATGATATGCCCACGCTTTCTCATCCCTTAGCCTTTGAATGCATTGAGTACATTGCTGAGGATATCCTGTGCCTGTGTTTCCGTCACATCATAGTTCTGGATCACACCGTCCAGGAATACTGCAAAGCTTTCCACAGCCTTTTCCAGTTCATTGAAGCGTTCCTGCATCGTAGCGGCAATGCCCTGCAGCTGTTCCGACGCGGGGCTCTCCCAGCTGGAGCGCAGGTTGGTCACGGATGAGGAGATATTGGTCAGTTTGCTCTGCATCAGGGCCTTCTGGTCCCGAAGCACGCCTACGGTTTCCACCAGTTTTTCCGGGGATACGCCTAAATTACCGTTCATAATCTTTGCCTCCTTCTGCCTTCCGGCCTGCTCAGCTGATTGTGTTGTTCTTGATGGTCTGTTCATAGTTTACAGCTGCTGTCTCCAGCGCTTCCGCACTGCTGTCCAGCTTTTTCTGCAGGGCCTCAAACGTCTCCCTGTAGGATGTGATCTTGGCAATATACGCATTGCCGTCCTCACTGGTCCAGGTGTTTTTCAGTGCCTCCACTGTTTCAAACAGCTGCTGCGCTGCCACACCATACGCCTTTGCGTCGTCGCGGATCGTGCTGGCCGTGCTCTTGATGGTTCCTGTGTTTCCCCGGATATCTCCCGTTGCCATAGTCCATTCCTCCTTAAAACTTATAGTAATAACAGCAGATCACTGTCTGTTATTCCCATCTCCCGCAGTGTTTTCCCGCTGTCCGCAATCCTCTGCGCCTTTCCGATCCATAGCACAGGGTTCTCGCTGACAGCAATGGCATGCCCCTGCATCCTTTCCAGCATATCCCGGATATGGTGTGCCACCGTATGGCACGTCAGGTCACAGGGAATCCGCATATCATAGTGAATATCCGCCATGGGGACGGAAATGCGTACAAGTACTTTATCGTTCATTCGCCGCGTCCCTCCAACAGCTTCATCATCCGCGCCTTCCCGCGCACGACCACGTATCCGAAGGCTTCTCCCGGAAGCCGGTCCCGGCTGATCTGGTCCGCCCGCAGCACACTCTGCATGCTCAGCCCATCGCCCAGCCAGATACCATCACGGTTCGGAAGGCGACTGTACCAGCTCTGCATGCTCAGAGCGCTCATGTGCCGTGCTTCCTGCAAGAAAAGCACCTGCATCTGCATGTCCGTTCGTCCCTTGAGCAGCACCGCCTGCAGCTGTCCGGTTGCCAGATCCGATTCCTTCAGTTTTTCAAACAGGCTCTTCGGATCCACGATCATCAGTATCAGGTCCGGATAAGAAGGAATATCCTCGCCGGCCTGCTTCGCCATATGAATCGCATTGTGCCGGCGCACAGTTTCCTGATAGATCACGTCAATCACGCGAATCACATCCGTATGCTGCGTACACAGCGTATAGCCCGGGTGCCGGGGATGCGCCAGCGTACCGTCTGCATCCAGCATATAGACCTGCCTGGAAGGATGCATGGCCAGCATGTCCCCCAGCATCGGGAAATAGGGCACTTCCGGCAGTACACTGTAGAGAACCGGCCACAGGAACTGATCCGTCATGCGCAGGGAAAGCGGTGTCATCTGTGTCTTGTCGATCCCAACCGGCACCGCGTCCATCGATATGTTCTCCGGTGCATCAGTAAGGTCATGAATTGTCACATGCTCCGGCAGGACCGGCACCTTGCCGGCCACGTGCCCATGCCAGGCGTTCCGCATGGCACGCGCCCTTTCCTGGATACGACGGAAACGGTCTTCCTCGGAAAGCGGGCAGATCGCGCCCGTCTGGAAAGCCAGTACACCGCCTCTCCTGCACAGCCCGCTGCCCGGACGTTCCATAGGCACCACGCCGTCCGTCTGCCCGAGAAGATTCGAATAATCCATGCGGTCCATCATCTGCAGGCACAGCACCTGCTTGAAGTTCTGCAGCAGGCGGTAGCGTACGGATGTGCCGGACAGCGCAGTAACCAGGAAATAAAGACCAAAGCGTGTACCTTCCCGGATCAGACGGTACATATGCTCTTCCAGTTCCTCATACATTTCCGCAAACGCGGGATAGTTTTCAAGAACCACCAGTATGCCCGGCATGGGCTCCGCATGCTCCCTGCGATAGGCATCCAGACTGCCTCCAAATGATGCCAGAAGCTTTCTCCGGTTTTCCATCTCATTTTCCAGCATACGGACAAAGTTCCCGATCTTTTCGTCTTCCCCGCCTACCATGACATCGCCCACCTGCGGCATCGGGCTGAACATCCGCGAGGCCTCGGAAGCAAAGTCCAGACAGTAGATCTGTACTTCGTCCGCGGTATGATGGCACCCCAGGGACCAGACAACGGCTTCCACCACCTGCTGTTTTCCGCTTCCGGCAAACCCATAGACAATCGCATTGCCCTGTGTGGTGAAATTCAGCTGCAGCGGGAACTGTGTCTGATGTCCCGGATCGTCTACAACACCGATAACCGGATCCAGTGCATAGGGCGTGAACACCGGCGCATAGGTCTTCTCAATGTCTTCCAGCAGGATTTCCGCGGGAAGCGGCGGCATCCAGCTCTTCTGCGGCATCAGGTCATGCGCTTCCGCACTGGCCCGCAGATACTGCACCAGTGCATCCACCTGCTTCTGCTGCGTACCGGGTGTGATTTTCCCTGCCGGCCGTGCCTGCATCAATGTTTCTCCCAGGTCATCCAGGATCTCAAAGGACAGGTCCGGCTCCTCCACATAGCGTGGCTTCGGGTTCAGTACAGCCCCGCTCCACGCGCTCTGGCCCAGCGCAAAGACTTCATTGAATCCCACCTGCAGATAGAATCGTCCTGTACGGCTGAGCAGCGCAGCATCGGGTCTTCCCAGAATCTCCATGCTGTCGCTCTTATCCTGCACTTTCAGGCTCACATGGAAACGCGCATTGCTTGCGATCTGCGGACTGATGACACCGGTCGGCTTCTGCGTCGCCAGAATCAGATGTACGCCCAGAGAGCGCCCGATGCGCGCCATACTGACAATATCGTCCATGAATGCGCTTTCCTGTTCCTTCAGTTCCGCAAACTCGTCCGATACCAGAATCAGATGCTGCATAGGTTCCGCAATCTCTCCATTGCGGTACATAGCCTGATACTTATATATGTCCATATTGCTGACATGCTTTTTCTCACTGATCTCCTTGAACACCATCTGCCGGCGCAGTATTTCACTCTTGATGGATACCAGGGAGCGATGAATGCCCTGCGAGCCTGCCAGGTTATCAATAATCCCCACCACATGCGGCAGCCGCGCCAGAGTGTCCGACATGCCACCGCCTTTATAGTCGATCAGGATAAACCCGACCTCCAGAGGACTGTAGTTGACCGCCATGGAAAGCAGATAGGTAATGATAAACTCACTCTTTCCGGAGCCTGTCATGCCTGCAATCAGACCATGAGGCCCATGCGCATTCTGATGGATATCCAGTGTCAGCAGCGCACCATAACGGTCTATGCCTACCGGCGCCGCCAGGGTCTTGACCGGGTTGGCATTGCGCCAGCGCTCCGGCGCATTGATCTGCTCCACGTTTCCGCACCGCAGCATATCAAAGAATGTCAGCTGGTCTACCAGCCGGCCTTCGGCCTGACCTTCCCGCAGATGAGTATTGCAGAGCCGGCCCGCGAAGTCGCGCATGCACGATTCCGGAACAGGATCCAGTGAAAAGAGAACCGGTGCGGACATCTTTTCAATGTCCTCATTCAGTACACCTTTCTCCCCTTCCAGCACAACGACGGATGTGCACTCCTTGGGCAGCGCATTTGCCTCTCCTGCCAGAGCCAGCACACGGAGCGAGGAACGCTGGATATGCGCCATACGCTCCACAAGCGCAGGACAGCGCTCGCACAGTGTCATATCGGACACAATCGCCACGCACATGCTCTCGTTCTTCGTCTCTTGATCATCCATGGGACAGAGCGCATCGATATAGGCTGACAAGGGCCGCATGGCTTCCGGGGAAGTACCTATGGCCCGGAATTCCCGCGTGTCATTCCAGACATGCGGAAGCCAGCGTACAAACTCCCATTTCTCGGTTTCAGCCGCATCATAGACAAAGACCAGTTTCAGTTCCCGGTAGCTGTGATAGGTGCCCATCTGCAGAAGAAGTCCCTGCAGAAAACGCATGCGCTCCCGTTCCTCTCCAATAATTCCCAGAATACCGGTATCCCGAAGTGACAGAAGAAGCGGCATGCCCGGTTCCTGGTACGTCTTGTTCTCCAGGCGCTCCATTTCCTCCCGCATCCGGTCTTCCTCCAGCGTAAAGGTATGCCGGGGAAAATGTACATCTGCCTGCACCGGCAGAGAAGCCGTTCCCAGACGCAGTGTCAGAAAATCGCTGTGAAACGGCATGCGGTTCCAGATCTGTCCCTGATCCCGTGCCGTCTCCTTCCACAGTGCATCCGGTGCGGGATATAACGCGGTCCTGTGCGCTTTCTGGCGTGCACCGCTTTCCGTAAGCTTCCTGTCAATCCCCTGCAGATAGGCCACATACTTGTCCTGGCGCTTCTGCTCCAGCGCATCGCTCCGCCGTTCACTGTAGCGGCGCGTAAGAACCGGCATCAGAAGACTGCCTACAAACATGCCACCTGCCATCAGAACAGAGGGCATGACATTGCGAAGCGGCGTGCCCATGGCCTGCGCATTGGTCACCGTATTCATCGCCATCATGACCGAGGAAATACTCATGAAAGCCGAGGAACCCACTGAATAGATCAGCGGCATGTCTTCCTTGGACTGCGGTGACGGCGGTGGATCCACATCCAGTTTCAGATCATCCTCCGGCGTCGCAATCCTGGGGGTCCTGGCATACTCTCTGTGTCTTTCCGGAAGCATATGTACATTCAAGCTGTGGCGGGATGTGTCCTCCTCCGTCTTGGGAGGAGCCACCAGTCCTGGACCGTACAGAACATCTTCACCCAGCGAGCAGACAGCAAAACTGTCTTCCAGAAACAGGATCCGAAGCCCCCACAGGTCCAGTTTGTCTCCGCACTCTACCGGGCTTTCCCCGTAAACCGGGGCATCATTGAGATATGTCCCGCATCCGCCTTCCACGGCTCTGAGGCACAGGCGGTCGCCGGCTTTCTCCACAATGGCCTGCTGTCTTCCCATCCACGGGTGGGAAAGCAGAATGTCCGCATTTTCACTGCCAATACAGAGCTTTCCGCTGACAGGAAAGCGGAAGAACTTCACGGAGAGGTTCTTTTCCCCTTCCTCGTCCATGCACCGGAGAAAAGCATTCCGACCATCGCACTCCACCTGCAGGGCCAGACCATCCGACAGCACCGCTTCCGTCTGTGCCACACCGTCCGCATACATCCGTCCCCGCAGTGTGGCGTACATCACCCATTCACTGCCATTGCCTTCGATGTCAAACAGCCGCGTCTTTCGCCCGTTTTCGCCTGTGCAGTAAAGCGTAAGCTGTCCCTCCTTCTCTTCCGGAAGGAAGGTTACGGTCAATCCGCAGGCCGGGTCATACAGGTATACCTTCATGTGCCGCATCCTTTCCGCAGGTCATTTGCTTACACTGTCCGTTTCCACCCACACCACGCGCTTTTCTCCGGTGGATGGATCCACGCATTCCGCCATGGTGTACTGTCCCTCAGCAATGTAGGCCACCAGTTCCGTGCCCGCTGGCAGCCTCAGTGCTGACACATACTGACTTCCCGGTCCGGCAAGAGCCTTCTGTTCCTTCACCAGATGCGCCTTTCGGCCATACATATCCAGCTCCTTTACACTGTTATCCCTGTCCCGTACCACCGAGACGCTGGGAAGCCAGAACCGGATCAGGCGTCCTCTTGTCTGTGTCATTTCCACCAGGTACCAGTTCTTTGCCTTGCCGCAGACTGAAAAAACAGACTGGCTGTCGATATAGACCGTATTTTCCACGGCATATGCCGTACCCGGGCCCCGGTAGGCCACAATATGCTTCCCGGCATGGGCTGGAACCGACTCCAGGCAAGGAACTTCTTCCTTTTCCGGCGCCTGTGTGGGAAGCGAAACGCCCTGCACAATGTGCAGGTAGCGGTCTCCACTGTCCAGTGTTCCCAGAAGTGTGCTGAAGAGGTCCTCTGCTTTCTGTAAAAGCCCGCGAAGCTCATACAGCCGCGCCTGGCAGTAACTGTACAGTTGTGCGCTGTCCTGAAACTCCATGCCTTTGAGCAGCAGAAAGCTCTGCTTTGCTTCCTGGATTGACTCTTCCGCCCAATGCAGCTGTCCCTGGCTTTCCCAGCGGTCAGCCTCTGCAATATGCACCATGCCGTCGCAGTAATACTGCCAGGCAGCCGCATCCGCGTAGTTGCCTGCCTGCGCAAATAATGTCTGCGCTTCTTCGTAATCGCCCAGCATAACCATCGTCATGCCTTCTTCATACAGTGTCTTTATATCGTCCACGGGAGAAACTGCTGCCGCCAGGGAAGGAAGCAGCAGCAAAAGACACAGCCATGCCGCCATTCGCCTGTATCGCACAAAAACGCCCCCTTGCCCTGCTTTTCTCACCGTCTGTCACCATACATAACAGAAGAAAGGTGACGAAGTACCCACGACAGATACTTCGTCACCCCTCTTTGCCTCAGCCATTCTTTACTTGACCCACACGCCATCTGCACCAATGGTATAGCCATCCACAATAGTATTGGTGACCATATAGCCGTCTGCATCAAAGTAATACCACTTGCCGCTGATCTGCTTCCAGGCACTCTTCACATCCTGATACTTCCAGCCCTTTTCGTCCTGTTCCCAGGCTTTCTTATCAGGCACCCATTTGCCGGTTTCATCCACATAATATCCATCGATCCAAGCGGACACGGCCATGGGACCTTCCTTGGTCAGATAATAATCGCCTTCCCAGGCGTTCTTCTTCATATATCCATCCTTGTCAAAGAAGTACCACAGACCGTTGATCTTGGCCCAGCCGTTTCTCGCATAGGTGCCGTCCGGATACGCAAACCACTTGCCCTTGGTGTCTTCTTTCCATTCACCGTCAGTAAAGAAGGGACCCTTCAGTTCTTTTTCGGGCTCACCGATCGGAGGAGCCGACTCTGCCGCGACATTCTCGGTACTGCCCGTCTTGTTGGAAGTCGGCGTCTCCCCGCTTACCAGTGCGGCACGAATGACAGCCGGCACAGAATCCGCGTCCACTTCTTCCCTGTCTACAAAAAACGTATTGGTTTCTGCATCGTAGTAGTATGACTGTCTCGTAGAATTGTCATTCACATCCACAGAACGATGGGTCACGTTGCCCTGCTCATCTTTGAGTACCATCAGCCACATCTTGAAATCATCGTCAAGATACTTGCTTTCCTGTCTGTTCTGGAATGATCCGTCCGCATTGAAATGAGCAAAGAAATACTCATTGCTGGCATCATCTATACATTCCCATACGATCAGATACAGTTCTCCCTCTTCATTGAAATGATACCGGTATTCCGAGCCGTCTTCGTTGTGAATATAACCGACCTTTCCCGAACTTGATTCACGAAGCTCGTCAAACTTGTCATTGACTGTCTTAACATTCGCACTGGTAGGACTTGTTGGCGCTGCATAGGCCGAAGCCACAAGCATCATACACAGTAAGGCAATAAGAAACACGATCCCTTTTTTCATAAACTGCACCCCTTTTTTTCTGTACTATGAACCATAGCTACATTTCGTAATATAATTATAGGCAGATCTTTCCGGTATACATGCGCAAAATCATTCTGTTTTTGCCACTTTTTGCAAATTAATTGACACTTCAGAGCGAGTCTCCTATATTCCCAGCATACCTCATCACTGCCATGGAGGGAATCTACATGAAAGTACAGCCTTCCGTATATGGTTCCGGTCATGTTCTGACGCTGAAAAACCTTTACCGTCTCCTGACGCAGAAGGATTTTCCGCTCTTTTCCGACCGCGTGTTTCCCGCAAAGGCCACCCAGGGGCAGACGCTCGTGCGGTTCTGGCAGAGCTACTTTTCCCAGACTCTCCCGGAAAACATTGATCTTACGATCTTTGACCAGTCCGAATCCCGCAGCCGTTCTCTGACCACACTGCTCAACCGAAACGGGGCAGCCGGTTTCCGCCGGGAATGGCTTTCCCGCATCAAAGAACTCTTCTCAGAGGACTTTTTTCTGTCCATGGCTCGCGAATGGATCCGGATTCTCTCCCAGGGCGAATACCATCCATCCGCCCTGGAAAAGCGCCTGAAGCAGTTCCTGCGGGATATCGCCAGTACCCGGGATCTGGAAACAGACGAAATATCCATCTTTCTGGAGCAGCAGTTTCTTGGACGGGAAGAGCACAGAGATACCATTCCCATCGTTTTTTCGGACGCATGCTTTCTCACATGGCTCACCCTCCTGGCACTGCTCGGTTCCCGTGTACAGGATCCGGCGCTCACACATATGCGCACCTCCCATTCCTATTCGGTGCCCGTACTGTATCAGCGCTACTGTCATACCCCGCTTCAGTGCCTGACCAACCGCTCCTGTACACTCTGCAGCCGTGCGCTTCCGGAGGACGCGTATTTCGGAAGAAAGCAGGAACTGGATAAAGCCGTTTCGCTCCTGCAGACCCGTGGTAAGCTTCTGATCTGCGGCATAGGGGGCATCGGAAAATCCGAATTTGTCAGGCAGCTCCTGCAGCGGCTGGAAAAGTCCGGCGCCTATCAGCAGATCGCTCTTGTACAGTATGAGGGCAGTCTTGCTTCCAGCTATGCTCTGGCCTTCCCCTCGCTTCCCTCGCTTCTTCCGGAGGATATACTGAAGGAAGTGGAGCAGCGTCTGGCATCCAGTCCGAACCAGCGAAGCCTTCTGGTGCTGGATAATGTGGACACTTTCCCGTCCGCAGACACGGCGCTCCAATCGCTGCCCCGGTATTCCTGCGATATCATTCTTACCTCGCGCCTTCCGGAGTTCACCAGCTTTGCTGACCTTTTCCTGGAGGGGCTTCGCGGGGATGATGCGCTGAGTCTTTTCCAGTACCACTATCGCTATCCCGTACGGGATCAGCACTATGCCATTGACCGCTTATGTCAGCTGGTAGACGGGCATCCCCTGGCGCTCAGCCTCTTTGCCAGGCTGTGCCGTGTACGCTTCATGACGCCGGGTCAGCTGGCAGAAAAGCTGGAAGACACCGGTCTTTCCGGCCTGCATTATGTGCAGGAAGGGCAGTCCGTGGATCTGTCTGCACTGTTCACATCCACCTATGCCCTGACTGAGCTTACTGTACCTCAGCACCGGATGATGCGTCTTTTCTCCCTGCTGCCATACCGTCCCTGGCATCCCACGGCCCTTCTGCCGCTTGCTCAGGATATATGCGGGGAACAGGATGCCCTGATTGACCTGTGCCATAGCCTGTATGAGCTCGGGTGGCTCATGGAATCCAGCGAAGGCTATTATCTGCATCCCATGATTGCCAGGACACTGCATACGACACCCTGCGCTGCTGATGACTTTCCCCTGCTCTGGCAATATTTCCACGATGCCGCGGCACTGGATTATACACTGGACTCCTCAGTCATCCTGCATGCGCTGTCGCATACGGATCAGCTGAGCCCGATTGCCTTCCAGACACTCGTTCAGGTAGAACGCAGTCAGAACGACCGTTCTTTCTGTCCGATCCCGGATGTGCTCTATGCGCGCCATGCGCAGTACCTGAAAGAGCATCCCCATACTCCGGAAGACACCGTAATCTACTGGCTTTCCCTGTGCAACCGGGATATTCTGCTGCGCTCCGATGCCAGCCGTCTCCCAGACTACCTGAACCACCTGCTGGATCCCGCCTTTGCCCAGACCCTGCAGCAGACAGACGTGCGGCGCAAGCTGCTCTTTTCTCTGGAGTATGCATACATGAGCTGTCCGGATACGCTCTCGGAAAGACTGTTTGCCCTGACCCGGCCGACGGATGTCTCCAGCCCTGCCATGGCAGAGTACGCCATTGCGTACAGCGTGCATCTGCGCTGCGCAAAAAAGGATCTGTCCGCCGCTGTTCAGTCTCTCCAGACAGCCCAGGATATTCTCACCGCGCAGGGCATGGAACAGACCATTCATCAGGCCAATCTCGACTATCGCCTGGCCGTCTGCTATCTTGACCTGAACCGCTACCACGATGCGGAGCCCCTGCTTTCCCGGTGCCTGCATATCATGCGGGATCTGGGATATCCGGATAATGCTGCAAACATGATGAATACTGCCTCTACCTATGCCGTTGCCCTGCTTTTCAATCATAAGCCGGAGGAAGCGCTGACCGTCTACAAAGAACTTACGCGCATCTATCAGAAGCAGCACCGCACCAACGCACTGGAATACGCCTTCATGCGCAATAATACCGCCAACACTTACGAGCAGATGGGGCAGTATGCCGAAGCCTCCCGGATCATGGAGGAGGTACTGGAGCTCGACAACACCATTCACGCTTCGCCTTCCTATGTTGCGACCCATGCCATGAACGCCGCACGCTTTCTGCTCCTGCAGAAAAAAAGCCTGCCCAAGGCACATGCGTACCTGGAACAGGCTATGAACATTCGAAAAAATACGGAGCATCCCGACAGTCCTGCCATACTGGACCTTGTCCTCCTGGACGGGGTATGGCAGATACAGAGCGGAAAAACCGAGTCCGGCCGTGAGACAGTGCGCCAGGCGCTGGAGAAACTTACCGCGCTCTGTCCAGAAACAAGGCGCAGCATCCAGGTTGGCAGATTGTTTCTGGAGGAAAGCAGTCCCAAAACATGATTCATCGCTGCTGTCTGGCAGAAAGAAAACGTAAGAAGACATCCTGAAAACGCGCCGCAGTTTTTTCTCAGAGAAGACTGCGGCGCATTTCTGCTTTTCAGAAAGGCACTGCAATGAGCGTACAGGGCAGCGCACAGATTAATCCTTCGCCACCCATGCACTCCAGGACATCTGCTTCTCCAGATACTGGGGACTGTGCAGATAATCATAGACCTGCCGGATGCGCTGTGCCCGCAGCGCATAGACATCCTGAAGCTCGTTCGGGCTTACGTAAGGAAGATAGCTGCCCCCGGCCATAGCCTGGCGCAGCATGATATCCTCAAATGAGACAGACGGATTCCGGATCATATCATATATTGCCATGAAGATCACGGTCCGACTCTTTCCTGCATGGCAATGGAAGTGCAGCCATACGTTTTCCAGGCCTGCAGTCCTGTCGCATTCATCCACAAAGGAAAGGAACGCATCAACAGCTTCTTCCTCGGGCCAGCTGTGATCACTGGCAGCCAGACGCAGGTACTGAAATCCCTCGCTCTCCACCAGTTCCCGCTCCGTCATGGTCCGTTCCACGCTGATTTCCTGCGGATTTGCAGGCATATCGTTCTCGGCTGTATACGCTATGATCATGCTTCCCGGCAGAGACCCAAAGCGGGCCATCTCGTCCGCTTCCGCCTCAGCCAGCGACAGACCTTTATTGGCCCAGTTATGCTCGCCGTACCAGGAGATACTCATCCCATTGACAAGCGCGTGGCTCTCCATTCGGCAGTCGATGATAAATATGGGACGATCTCCGGCCAGCCTACGAAGATCTTCGGCCAGTTGCCGGAACTGATTTTCAGAAAATTCAGCGCTTCCGGAGATGTGCAGGGTGTCCAGCCCCTCGGTGCTGGGCCAGGTATCCTGAGAAATTCCATACTTTTCAAGTCTGGCGGGATCCAGGGGTACAAGGTTCCATGCGCCTTCTGTAAGAAAACGTACATTGGCAAGCGGATGCTGCCAGGCATCTGCATCATTCATGTCAAAACGGAAGAAGCAGGCAGAGGAATTTTCTGCCAGCCCGTTTGCAGTGCATGCGAGAAGCAGCACCAGAATAAGTATGGAAACAGCACGGTTCATCCTCATTTTGATATCTCCTCGGTAAATACAGCATGGAGCGAAGAACAGCCATGGGGCTGTTTTCAGGGGCCTGTCAGTTCATGCAACCTGTGCGGCTGAACACTGAACAAAAAACAGCGTGCTTTCTCTTCTCCCATCCAGGAACGGCAATATCCGAAAAAACAGTATGCGCGTTTTCAGACTTTTGCTTGCTTTTCGCTTCATTTTCGTATCTGTCTTCGCACGGTTCTGTTTCTTTTGCAGATCTCCTCTGTGCGAGAAATACAGGAAGACTCGAGAGCTGCATGACACCTTGATGCAGGTTTCATCGGGCTGGATTTCCAGAATGAGGAAGGACATGCTTGCACGGGCGCACATTGGCACAGTGCTTATAAACCCCATGATCACACATTCATCCTATGCGCGAAAGCAGGCTTTCATACACGCAAACATGAGATTCTCTCCCCGGTGGGATAGTCGCCTGTCTTACAGCCGTTTCCGATGCTGCATCTGTTCATACAGCGTTCCCGTAATCTCTCCCGAGGTCGGCTCCTGTTTTTTCTTCTTTTCTGATTTTTTCTCCCGGACTTTCACTTTCGGCGCTTCACTGTCTGCCTTTGCTTTCCAGAGCCGTTCCCATGGCAGACGTTTCTGCGCAACCTCCAATAAAAGCAGTACCATAAGCATCCAGAGAAGCGGAATACGCATATCCGTATAGCGCTGCTTTTCGCGCACAGGAAAATGCAGCAGTTCTTCCGCCGATGCAGTGACGTGCCCGCCGCTTTTTTCAGCCAGCACATCCAGTGCATTCGACCTTTCCCGGCGCACATCATACTCCTGTGCCCAGCCGCGGCTGATCCCTGTCTCATAGGAAAAGGTTTCCTCCCCGTCCTTCTGGCCAGTAAACCGCAGTACATAGCTGCCCGCCATATCCGGAATATCCGCTGCCTCATAGTGCTGGGATGCCTGTTGCCGAAAATTCACGGTCTGCACATCCCCGCTGGGAAGATAGACTTCTGCCGTCAGCTGATCCACATCCAGCGGTTCCTCGGTAAGCAGCGTCATGGTCTTTCCTTCCATGGTCAGCTGTCCCTTGTTTTCCCCGGAGGCAAGCACAAAGGACACAAGTGAGGGAAAGAACGTTTCCGCCTCATCCCAGCCAATCCAGTCCCGACTCCAGCTTCCGCCTACATCGCTTGTCCAGCACAGGACTTTTCCGCTGCCATACTGCCAGTGCGCGAGAATCGGGTCCTCTCTGTCGCTGGCAAGGCTGACCGTAGCCAGCGGCTTTTCCGTAGTACCAAGGTAGCCATGAAGAGGCGGAAATCCCGGATAATCCGTAAGGCTTGCGTCCACAACCACCGGCGTAAATGTACGGTTCTGGATATAGTTTTCCGAAAGCCGCATGGTTTCCTTGACAAAGATCCGGGGCAGGTTATCAAAAGGCCCCGCTGCATAAAAGCGTCCTCCGCCCAGCTTGGCCAGCTGGGAGAGAAGATAGGTATTCACACCGTCCCCGATCGCAACGGAAGTCAGCGTAATCCCTTTCTCGTGCATCTGGGCTACAATACTTTCATACCCGGAATCCCCGGCCTCGCCGTCGGTAAGAAAGATCACATGCTTCTGCTTAGCCTCTACGGCATCCAGCGCAGCATAGGCCATGGCCAGCGGCGTATAGAACGCCGTGCCTCCGCCGGCACGGATAGTGGCAATGGTATTCTTCATGCTCTCCCGATCTGTCACCGAGGAAAGCGGAACCACCCATTTGCCGGCTTCATCAAAGGCAATCACGCCCGCATAGTCCTGTTCCGTTAACACATCCAATGCGGCACAGGCCGCTTCCCGCGCCATTTGCATGCGTGTAAAGCCATACATGCCATCTGTCATGGACCCGGACTTGTCAATCACCAGAACCAGCGCGCAGTTCGGAATATCCATACGGTTGCGAATGCGGCAGGTCACAGGCAGCATTTTTTCCAGCAGCGTGCCTTCATACCCGCCCAGCGCCAGTGACTGATCGCCGCCAATGACGCACAGACCGCGTCCGAGTTCACGAACGGCCGTCTCCAGTGCTGTTTCCTGGGGATCCTCCATGGTATCCCGGTCCACATTGCACAGTACCACTGCCTGGTACGGCTGATAGCCCGCCACTGCGTCCGGCAGCTGAGGAGGCGCCACGCATGTCACCTGAAAGCCGGCGCTTGACAGGAGTGCTTCCATTTCCCGGCCTTCCTCCAGCCTGCCCTCTGCCAAAAGCACGCTCGGCGCACCGCTCACATGCACAACCGCACCTGCGGTATCATTCCGGCTTTCGGTATCCCCTGCCGCCATAACCCGCGCTTCCAATGTCTTAATTCCGCTGCCGCTGGCCGGCACTTCCATGACATAACGGTTTGCGCCTGCATGCAGAGATACATCCCTGACCGCCACCGACTGACCGGAAAGCGTCAGCACCAGGGTACCGTCCATGGACGCATTCGCGTCCACAACCACCTCAACCCGGTAGACGCTCCCATCATAGACATGTGCAGGCGCGCTTACACGGCTGACCTGCGCATCCCTTCCCTCCGAAGGCGAAAGATACAGGGCATTCACCGGCGGCAGGTCGCCCGCATCCACATTTTCCACAAAACCATCTGAGATCACGGCAATGCCGCCGCTCTCCGCGTCCCCCGTCAGGGACTGTGCCAGACGAACCGCCGCTCCCACATCCGATCCGGAACCGTCCAGGTTTCCCGGAAGAGAAAGCGTCTCTGTGTCTGTATCCGGACTCTTGATCACCTGTGCCTGACGCCCATAGGCAATGACGCCCATGCGACGCCCGTCCTCCGCATGGGACAGTGCCTCCTCTGCTTTTTCTGCAACTGCTGCACGGTCCGCCGAATCGGAGAGGTCCAGAAGCAGCCAGCCCACACGTTCCTGTGAAGGCAGGCGCAGCTGCAGTCCGGATAAGAGCAGCGTAAGCATCAGCAGCATACCCATGTGCAGTACCAGCGACATCCGGCCCTTCCTTCCTCGGGAAGGCTGGTATTTCTCCCGCAGGAGCGCCAGCGCAAGCAGCACAGGGAACACCAGCAGCAGCCATGGCCGCACCGCATTAACCGACACGCCGGCTCACCTCCCACTCCAAAAGGATCAGGACCAACAGTATCCATAATATCGGCATCATCAGATCCCGCGCGCCTGTCTGCCGGCTCGTTCCTGTCACGCCGTCCCGGCTTTCCGCCACCGACAGCGTATCGGATTCATTCTCGGGTACTGTCGCCGACACATACCAGGCATAGACGCCATCGTCTCTGTCAAAGCGCACTGTATAAATTCCTGGTGTTTCGAGAAGCAATGTTTTTCCTGAAAGCGTCTGCATATGCCCCTGCGGATCCGTACAGGTCACCTGCACTGCATTTTCCGGCAGCGGCAGTGTCATGGATTTCCCGCACGTTCCCTGAAAACTGTCCACGCTTCGCTCTGGCAGAAGCCGCGACAGAAGGGTGCGCATCAGAAGCGGAAAATCGACTTTCACCGCCAGATTGCTCTCCAGCAGAGAAAACCCGAATACTGCCGCATCGTCCGTCACGCTCAGGATACTGTCCTCTTCCCATTTGAGAAGGCTTTCGCCTCCTGAAAGCGGGCAGAGCCTGCGCACGGCCAGCCCGTCCATGGTAATGCTGTCCGGCATGCCGCCCTGGACATAGGCCTTTCCCTGCGGCGCGTCTTTCCATGCCCCGATGGCAATCCCCGTGTCCGCCGCATCCCGGACCATACGAAGCGGTGCGTCAAGAATATACAGGTCCGCCGATGTTTCAAAGGCGCTATCCTCGCTTCCATGAATGACCGTCAGGTCCTGCCGGGAGGCCATCGCCGCTTCCAGAAAGCGCGCTCCGCTGCCGGTGATCACTACACGGTAGTTTTCCGGTTTCTGGCTGGTGCAGGTAATGCGGTTATCTGCCTCCAGCGCGTCCGCTTCGCGGATTTCCGCTGCGTAGGTATCCGCTAAGGGTGCCGCAAGGGTAATGCCTGCCGATCCGTCCGCAGGCACGGTCACTTCCCTTGCGTCCACCACGGCACCGTCTGCAGAAAAGACAAGGGTTACCGTTTTTTCGCTTCCATAGTTCGTCACACGTGCAAACAGATGCCCTGATTCATAGCGCAGAAGCGACAGCGCCGTATTCTCTGCTCCGGCAAACGAGGACACATGAACATCGCCCGGCACATCCCGGTCTGTATAGACAATCACCGTACCGCCATCTTCTGCAATCGCATCCGCCAGAGAAAGCGCTGCGTCCAGGTCGCTCTGTCCATACCCGCACTGCATCCCGTCCAGCGCCCGCAGACACGCCGCGGCATCGCCGGTGCGTGAAAGCACCGTCTGCGGTGTTTCCGCAGCACGGATCAGCACAAAACTGTCATCTGCACCGGCATGGCTTACCGTCTCCCGGATCCGGCGCAGGCTCTGCGCAAAGCGCGTTTCGCTCTCTGTCTTCGTCTGCATGGAAGCAGAGGCGTCCACGACAAAAATATATGTCTGTCCCGCACCGCCCGGCCAGACGGGCTGCATCAGCAGCAGAACCAGAAATGCAGCAAGCATCAGCTGCAGCGGCAGAAGCACACTTCTGCGCAGTTTCTGCAGTGGCCGCGTTACATCCATCTCCTGGAGCGTCTTCTGCCACAGATAGATACTCGGCACCTGTCGGCGCATATACCGGCGCCTGAGGAGATAGAGAACCAGGATCATAGGAAGGCTGAGGAATCCCCAGGCCAGTTCCGGATGCAGAAATGTCACTTCCTCTACCCCCTACAGACTGACAATCATCCGGCTCTCAAACAGACGCCGGAGTATGGTACTCTCCCATGCAGCTTCCCCGGTATCCAGCAGATACCGGGCACCGCGCCGGATACAGGCTTCCCGGGAAGACGCGAGAAATACCTGCAGGTTCTTACGGTACAGATCCAGTACCTCGCCCGTCATCACCTGCTCCACGCGACTGCCGCTTTCCCCGTCCTCCAGCGCCAGCGCGCCTTCCAATTCAGGCTGTGCTTCCTCTCTGGCCAGCACCTGGCATACCATCACCTGCTGTCCACGGGACAGCAGTACGCCCAGGCACTGATCGCATTCCCCGTCTCCGTACAGATCACTCACCACGACCGTCAGCCCTTTGGGCATATATCCGACGCCCCGCAGGTTTTCCGATAGCGGCGCACGCCCGTCCATGACAGTTGACTGAAGAAAAGAGAGAAGCCGCGGCAGATCACGACGCCCGAAAAAGCGCGGGCTCATGCGCACTTTTTCGCCTGCCGCCATCACCTGCAGCCGGTCCCCGCTCACCAGTGCCAGATAGCCCATGGTCAGCGCCAGATCCTGCGCGCGCGCCTTTTTCCATTCCATGGACCGGCTCGCATCCAGAAGCAGTGTCACCGCCGTCTCCTGTTCATCCATGTATTCACGCACATACAGTCGCTGCGTACGCGCATACGCCGTCCAGTCCAGCCGCCGGAGATCATCCCCCAGAGTGTACTCCCGGAAATCACTGAACTCCAGACTGGTTCCCGGATCCTTGGCACGGCGCAGTCCTCCGGCTCCGCCCTGCACACGGCCGGGCACAGCCAGGGACAGACGCTCCAGCTGTCCCAGAAATCGTTCGCTCAGCATATATCATGCCCCCGGAAGCATAGTAAGAAGCTCTGCAATACAGTCATCCGGCGTCACGCCTTCGGACAGACCTTCAAAGTTCATGGCCATACGATGACGCAGTACTTCCGGTGCCAGTGCACGGATATCCTCGAAGCTTACGTTGTACCGCCCATGCGCCAGCGCACGCACCCGGCTGAGCGCAATCAAAGCCTGTGCACCGCGGGGACTGGCGCCGAAACGCACATACCGGCGGATCTTCTCCGGCGCTTCCGCACTCTCCGGGTGTGTCATCACAATCAGTTTCAGCGCGCTCTCCATAACGCTTGCAGCAATCGGGACTTCCTGCGCCACCGCACGCATGCTGAGGATCTCCTCCCGCCCGGCGACGCGCCCCGCTGACATAGCCTTACCGCCCGTTGTCAGTTCCACAATCCCCTGAAGCTCCGAAAGAGAGGGAAACGGCACCAGAACCTTCATCAGGAAGCGATCCATCTGTGCTTCCGGCAGCGGGTAGGTGCCCTCCTGTTCCACAGGGTTCTGGGTAGCCAGTACAAAGTACGGTTCCGGCAGCTTTCGAGTCTTGCCGCCTGCCGTCACCGCATGCTCCTGCATGGCTTCCAGAAGCGCACTCTGCGTCTTGGGCGTAGCGCGGTTGATCTCATCCGCCAGGACAATGGACGCAAACAGCGGACCTTCCTGGAAACGGAATGTGTTTTCTCCGCTCTGCTGCACAAGAATATTCGTTCCGGTAATATCCGCCGGCATCAGGTCCGGCGTAAACTGAATGCGTGAAAACGGCAGATCCAGGACCTTGGACAGTGTACGCACCAGATGGGTTTTTCCAAGGCCCGGCACGCCTTCCAGCAGCAGGTTTCCACCGGCAATGACGCACTCCAGAAGATGCTCCACCACCGTATCCTGTCCAATCATGTCCTTGGCAATCTCCTGCCGGATTGTCTGGTAGACTCCGCTGAACCGTTCGATCTCTTCCCTTGTATGCGCCATTATTCTCCCTCCACAAGCTGTGCAAAATAGGCCTTTACGGCCTCATTCTCTTCCTTCGTCAGCGCCCGATCTTCGGCAGCCTTCGCGGCCGCCGCCTGATACTCCCGTGTATAGCGTGAAGGATCTATCATGCCATCCCGGGACGCGTCCATCGGCCCGGTCCACACTACGGTATCACTGCCGCTGCCGCTCTGGCCGTCTGTGCCCACACTGCGCATTTCCATGGCCTCGCGCTCGGGATCATAGAGCGCCTCATAGTCCTTTACATAATAGTGCGGCGTATCATTGCCTGTGCCGTGTCCCCTGCTGCCGGAGCCCTGCTGTTCTGTATTGGTGGAGCCTTTCCCGGCACCACCGCCCGCCTGCTGGTTGTCTCCGTTGCCGCTGCCACTCCCCGCACCTTCGCCGCCTTTTCCACCGGCTTCGCCCTGGCCGTTTCCGCTCAGCGCACCGCGCGCCTCACTGACACCCTGCAGGCCGGTCCCACTGGCCATCGCGCTCTGCATGGCATCGGTCAGCTGTGCCTGTGTCAGCTCGCCCTCCGCCAGTGCATCCGAAAGCATCTGCGTAACTGCCGAGAGCATGTCACCACCGGCCTGCGCCAGTGCACTGAGTCCTGCAGCACCCGCCTGGCTGAGGCTTTCCGCTGCTTCTGACAGGTCGCCTGCCTGCAGTGCATCCGCCAGCTCTGAAAGCCCGGCTTCTCCGGCGGCTGACGAAAGCGCTTCCATCCGGGAAGCAAGGTCAGCATCCCGCTGTTTTTCCAGCCGTTCCTGAGCGCGTGACAGGGACAGCATGGCTTCTGTCACGTCCTGGGCTCTGCCCACTTCCCGCTGTGCATCCCGCAGAATTTTTCGCGTTTCAGCACTGTCCGCTGTTTCCTGGCCTTTATCCGCCTCTTCCTCTGCCTTTCGCAGTGCCTCCACGGCTGTATCCCGCGCCGTCTGGAAATGCCGGATCGTGTCCAGCTGACCCTGCTGTGGGCTGGGAAGAAGAAACAGAACAAGGCTCAGCAAGGTCAGGAGCAGCGCCATGCCTGCCGGTTTTTTCCACGGCAAAGGTGGGATCCGTCCTACATCCATCTCCGCCAGTTTCTGCGCCGCATCCGCACGCAGCAAGGCCTGCATGGGCGTATCCCCAGCATACTGAAGTGATGTCTCCACCCGTTCCAGAAGTCCGGCCCGATCCAGAAGCCGTGCCGTCTTTTCATTCTTCATGGGAAGGAAACGGCCGGAAACGAGCCCCAGAAGGCTCGCTCCCGGCACGAGAAAACCAGCATACGCACGGTCCATCAGTGGCATGAAGAGACTCAGGACCTGCGCAGACAGGCATCCGATTGCCCCAATCAAGGCCCCCCATGCTGCCCACTGACATGCACGCTTGCGAAGCACAGCACGCTTTCCCCGTCGCATGGCTTTTGAAACCGTCATTTTCTGCCCTTTCTTTTGCCTTCCCTCCGGCGCACAAAGAACGAAGCCAGCAGGGAAAAGAGAAGTCCCATAACTACCAGACCGGCTACATTGAGCAGCACAATCCGCTGCATGCCGATCTTATCCATCATCTTATACGTAGCCAGCACGCGCCCCCAGGGCCGCCAGGAAAAATAATCCGCCAGCATGTTCGTCTGATCCATGATCAGTGCAAACGCCCCTACGCCCGGATTGAAATGAAACAGGGGAGAGAAAAGCCGGAGGCAGGCCGGCACCGTCAGTGCCGCATAGAGCTTCGCATCATAGAGCACATCCGTCACGTTCTGGCTGTATCCCAGAAGCGCTGGAAGGCACAGAGAAAAGCCGATCAGGAGAATCAGCAGATAACTGACAATCGTGGCAATCATGGTCGTGCGGCACAGTGCCGAGGCAAACACGCCGATCGCGCCTGCCGCAAATGCCAGAGCAAGGAAATAGATCTCCGCCAGCAGGATCTGTGTCAGGGAGAGACCTCCTATGACCATGGTCACTGCCATTGCAGGAAGCCCGCAGAGCACCACAAGCCCCAGACTCATCATACTCTCCAGCAGTTTTCCCATGGCAATCCGAAAACTGCCCGTGCGCGTTACCAGCAGCATTTCCAGCGTCTGCCGCTCCCGCTCTCCGGCAATGGAGGCACTGGTCAGGGCTGGCGCAATCAGCACCAGCAGCACACACTGCAGCATCAGAAGCATCCCATATGTATTCACGCCTATGTTCAGCATGGTCACACGCACGCCCTGCATAAAGGGCAGGTACTGCACCAGACAGACGCCGAGCATGAATGCCGCATACCCGATCAGCACCAGCGGCAGGCGTACAGACCGCATACGGCGTACTGCCGAGCTTGTCATAATCGGATTAAGCATTGCCTGTCACCTCCATAAACACCTTTTCCAGATTCATGGAAGACCGGTGATAGTCATTGACCGGAATCCGTGCTTCCACCAGAGTGTAGAGCAGTTCCATCAGTGATGCGTCGTCGCCACCCATGCGCACCCGGAACAGTCCGGTCATCTCCTCGGTAATCTCCTCCACCAGCGGGTTTTCCCGGAGAATCCGTACCAGCCGTTCCTCCGTTGCCGAATCAGTTCCCGGCATCAAACGGATCTCCAGCGGATTGCGTCCATTCATCTGATCCGAAAGCGCATCAACGCTTCCGGAGAAGACCAGTTTTCCGTGATCAATGATGGTCAGACTGTCACACATTTCCGAAAGCTCCGGCAGGATATGTGAGGAAATAAAGACCATCTTTCCCATATCCTTGAGCGTGCGCAGGATACTCTTCATTTCCGCTCTGGCGCGCGGATCCATACCTGACGCCGGTTCGTCCAGTATCAGAAGGCGCGGGTCATGAATCAGGCTGTGTGCAAGACACAGGCGCTGCTTCATGCCGCGGGAGAGGTCATCCACATAGTCATCCGCCCGATCGGAGAGATGCACCAGTTCCAGAAGCTGGCTGATCATCCGCTCCCGATCCTTTTTCCCAATCCCGTAGCAGCGCGCATAGAAGTCCAGGTATTCCGATGCCTTCAGATGGTCATATACCCCGAAAAAGTCCGGCATATACCCCACCATCATACGCGCCTTCCGCCGATCTTTGAGAAGGTCCACACCGTCCATCATGGCATGCCCTTCACTGGCTGTAAGAAGCGTAGCCAGGATCCGCATGGTCGTTGTCTTCCCGGCTCCGTTGGGACCCACAAAGCCATGGATTTCGCCGTCGCGGATGGTCAGGTCCAGATGATCCACTGCGCGTTTTTTCCCGTAATCCTTGGTCAGTCCCTCAATGCTGAGCATCGTCAAGCCTCCCTTCCACAATCAGTGTGGGCTGGCGCATATCCGCATATTGGCTGGTCCCGTCCGCATGGAACTGCACGTACAGCCGGCCCTGCGCATCCAGATAATCCCGGCTGTTCGCAATCGGCATATCCAGCTCCTTTTTCTCCCATGCATACGTCAGAGGATTCAGCACATACAGTTCAATGCCGCTGGAATAGCTTTCCGCATTCACGATCAGATTCTCGATGTGCGCATCCATGATATCCTTCAGATCAAAGCAGAATGTCGGTTTTTCGGACAGCATATGCCAGCTGCCGGCATATGCAGGAAGCGAGGCGTGTATTTCTGTCTCATCCCGTACCGGCAGTCCGTCCCCGTCCGTTTCCACACGGGTCGGCAGATCTGTACCCAGATGATAGATCACACCGGTCTTGCCTACCGACAGATACTGCAGCTGAATCCGTGCCACATTCCCGCAGATCATCCGCGTCACATCGCTTCCGTCCACATTGACCCGGATATCCCTGAGACCATCAACCTCTGCAAGGAAATAGTAATAATTCGGGTTGGGCATATAAAGACTGCCGTAATACATGTAGCTTACATTGCCCACCAGGGAAGAGAACATCTGGTAGCGACGTACCATTTCCCGCCTTTCCGGGGAAACATTGTTCATTTCATAATACGGGTACGGCTTTCCAAAGACCCAGGTAGACAGCATCGTGTCCATTCCATCGATCACAGCCGACTTCATGTAGATCGTCCCGTCCGCATACACCGGATCCTTCGGGTCCTGAAATTCACCCCAGGGCATGACAAACGTCCGCGTTTCCCCGGGTGCCAGTCTGTCCACCGACAGGAAACCCAGACGCGTCAGTATGACACCGTCGCGAAAGGTAAGGTCTGTATGATTGGTCATAGAGCCGTGCAGTCCGTCCTCTTCCATCCAGAGCGTGGCATCAACACTGTCCCACTTGCCCTCCGTCCGGTCCAGAGAAAACCGCTGCTCCTGCCATGTGTGAGTATTGCGCATGGTGACTCCGCTCTGCTGCCCGTTGCGGAAACAGTAGCGCAGCTCGGTAGGTTCCTGCAGCACGCTGTCCTCGTCATAGTAGTAGTAATTGCCGCTGGGCACATACAGCGTGCCGTCCGGTGTCGATACAACGTGCGTGCCTTTCTCTGCAGCATACACCTTCACTGTGGAATACGCATGCGCACCGCTCTGCACGCTTTCAATCCACTGATTATTGAGAAGCACCACCGGCGTTTTCAGGGAGGACGTAAGGGATACGCCATAGATGCCGCCAACCAGAATAAGAATCAATGCCGGATACACAATCCACAGCATTGTGCTCCGGTCCATTTTCTTGAAAGCCCAGTACAGAAGCGGAATCAGCACCAGAAGACTCCCGGCGAGTATCAGTGCCAGCGGCAGCGCCGCAGGCGCTGCCGGCAGATCCACATAATCGTCAATATAGATCTCCGTAAAGTCCTGATCCACATTGCCCTGATAAAGATTGATGTCAAACTGTACAAACAGCCGCTCCAGGAATGTATGCAGCCCGCTCCACCGGAGAAGCTCCGGATCCGTCAGCGAAAACGCCAGCGCGTACACGCTTCCGCGTCCCACGCTACTGCGCACGATCAAAGGGCTTTCCGTCCCCATGAGCAGTGTTTCTCCGCCGAACAGATGCGTACACGCCGCACTGGCAGGACTGTTATCCTGCCGCAGAGCGAACAGTTCCTGTATCCGGCCCGAAACATTTTCCTCAGTGTATAGGCCTTCCCCGTATACACCGGTATATTCCGTAAAGTACGGAAGCGTCACCTGCGACAGTGCACCGGCGCCTGTCACCACGATATGGCCTTCCTCCACCCAGTCGCGCAGCACAGTCATCTGCTGCTGCGAAAGGTTTCGCAGATCCACATCGTCCACCACTAGGAAACGGAAAGCTGACATGTATTCCCGGCTGTCCGGAAACGTATCCACAGACAGCGGCAGGACCTGCCAGTATTCCATACGGGCCAGATCATCCGACTCACTGGTGATATTCAGGTAATCCAGGCTCCTGACATGCTCGGACAGTACGCCCACCATGTAGGCATTGGGATTGACCAGCTTTTCCGGTTTTACGGTCTGCCGGGCTACAACCTTTCCGTTCTGACAGAACTCCGCGCTGAACTGATCCTGTCGATTCGTCACTGCAATCGGCAGAACCACATCCGCGGTACCATAGGCGGGAATATCCACATCCGCTTCATAGCGGTTGTATTCGGTCTGCGATACATAGGCGTTCATGGCAACCGTCCCGGTCATTCCCTCCGCCCCGGTCGAAAGGTGCACCCGCACAGGCATGGTCCGTCCGTATACAAAATGCCCTTCATACCCCAGAGAAACCTCCATCTCCACGGAGGGGTTTTCCACAACCGCATGCATGTCTTCTGCCATGCTCCCCCCTGTGAAAAGCAGAAGAGCGCAAACCAGCCATGCCAGTAAACATGATTTTCGCATTTCCAACCTCCCCATCAGTCATTCACACTGATATATACGAATCAAAAATTGTGTTTGTTTCGCACAAAACTGTAAATAGTTTGTGACAGTTTGCGACACACAATGAGTGATTTTAGTCTTTTTCTGCCGGATTCTCAACGAAATGTCGGATCATTTACATAGCGGCACTGTTTTTTTGTGCGAATTCTGAAAAAGAGGCATCCGACCGCTGGCCTGCGGCTGGATGCCTCTTTTTCAGTGTGGCCTATACAGGCCTGCATCTGCCCATGTTTGTGACAACGCTGCTGCACAGCCTGTCCGTCCAGCTGCGTTTCCCTCTCTGTACGCTGAAAGAAGGACACCTTATACGGACACGCCGGCACCTTCGGCCGCGCATGCTACCACATCATAGGCTTTCGCGTAAGCCTCGAAGGTCTGCATATGCTCCAGAAGTACCGGCGCATCGGACGGAAGATAGCGCGCCATAATGCTCAGCACACGGCCAAAGTCCAATGTACCCTCTCCCGGGCTGCACTCTTCCAGCACGGTTGTCAGATGGGTGGGATGCATGCGCGTATCCTTGAGATGCGTGCTCTTGATATACGGTCCCAGTGTCCGAAAGCACGTCTCGATAAACGCTTCCGGTGCCAGATACCGTCTGGGACAGTTGATCATGTTGACAAAGTCCATATGCGCCGCAAACTGTTTTCTGTCCACATCACGGATCAGCTGAAGATAGCTTTCCGGACTGTCAGGCACCATCCAGGGCATGGGTTCCATACAGTAGAACGCATGCCGGGGCTTCACCTCATCGAGAATTTCCCGTACGATTGCAATGATCTCGTCATAGGTCTCCTGCGTAAAGTTCGAAGGGTCCGCTGCATCCCAGCCCTCTGCACTTCGGGTGCCCGCAATATTGACGCAGCATGGAATGTTCCGCTCATCGGCCAATGCCAGCTGTGCCTTGGCAAAAGCCCTGTTTTCCCGGGCTTTACCGGCATCCGGATCCATCAGGTTTTTCCAGACACCGACCTCGGCAATCACTACATGATGCCTCGCGGCGATCTCGCAGAACGCATCCGTATCCGTTTTCGGCGTCAGCGCCGTAAACGGTGCCGTCACGGCCTTGAAATGGGAAGCCACCAGACAGGCCTCCCATTCCATCGGTGTACGCCATTCTCCCGCTACCGTACCTCCCAGCTTCATCTCTGTTTCCTCCTGTTCTCTTCAGGCTCTGTCTCTCACCGCACAAGGCGCAGGAATCATACCGGTTGAAAGAAAACCGCTTTTCCTGCGCCTGCTCTTACAGATTTTCAATAATCCCTGCGTAATATTCGTTTTTAATGGTCTTGATGAAATGTTTCCCGCCGTGCACGATACTGCCGTCATCGATCCGGCACAGACGGATCGGAAATTTTCTGGCATTGGGGACAAAGCCGACCACCGCATACTCCACGTCGTCTTTTCCCACCACGATGCGACGGTACATGCCCGGCTGCAGCCCGCTGTCGCTGAACTTCCATACGTCCTGGTCAAACCGGTTCTCTGCAATCCGCTCGCTGTCGCGGGAACTGTTCACGGTCAGCTTGGCAGAAAAGCTTGTATCCGAATAGGTGATCCGTCCCAGCGAAATGGAACAGTCATACTTTTCTTCCAGAGACTGTACCGCTTTGCTGAAATCTTCATGAAACCGTTGCAGTGTTTCCGAGGTAATCTCCATAATGGCTCTCCTTATCACTCCAGAATCGGTGGCTGTTCACCTTCCGGCTGCGGCGGCGCACTGTCCAGAAGGCTCTGCAGCGTTACGCCCCTGAGATAGGTTTCCATCACCTGGTTCAGACCTGTCCACAGCGGTAGCGTCGCACAGTATTTGCACCGCTCGCACCGATTGGGCGTCGTATCCAGGCACTGCACCGGCGTCAGGCTTCCTTCCATCAGGCGCAGCACCTGATAGACGGTAATATCCTTCGGCTCCTGGTTCAGCGCATAGCCGCCCTGCCTTCCCCGGGAGGCAGAGAGCAGACCAGCCTGGCTGAGCTGCATGCCAATCTGATCCCCATACTTCTTGGAGATCTGCTGTCTTTGCGCGATGTCCTTCATCGCCACATATCCCGATGACTGGTGCATGGCAATATCCAGTAAAATCCGGATTGCATAGCGTCCTCGTGTCGATATCTTCATGCCTTAATCCCCTTCCGTAGATTCAGCCCTGTGAAAAACGCGTCCACAGCGCAGCATGCAGCTGCCTGCGGAAAGGGAACAGGGCATCCGATTTCCGCGTTGGATAGACACGGTTCGAGAGAAGCAGTACCCAGAAACCGGTCTTCGGTTCCACGATCAGACTGGTACCTGTAAAACCGGTATGTCCGAAACATGTCTCCGGCACAGCTGATGAAAAGAAACAGTCCGGTGTACCCGCCAGATGGAATCCCAGTCCCCTGTGCGATTCCTGTCCGGGCGTTTCGTTCCGGATCGCGCGCACAAGCGTATCGCGCTTCAGGAAATTCCCGCCCATGCTTCCCAGCATCTGGGCAAACCGTATCCCGTCACAAAGCGGCATGAAGACGCCGGCATTCCCGGATACGCCCCGCAGAAATCGCGCGTTTTCATCATGCACGATCCCGATCCATGGCTTTCCTGTCTCCGGGTCCACTTCCGTAGCCGCACAGACGGCTGTTTTTTCCGGGCAGTACCCGGTCTCCAGCATGCCAAGCGGCACAAAGACCTCCTGCCGTGCCAGCTGATCCAACGACATCCGGAAGCGCTTTTCCAGCATTCTGGCAAAAAGAATATAGCCCATGCAGGAGTAAATCGGGCGTACGCCCGGCTTTTCCACGAGCGGTGAAGAAAGAATCGCCTCCTCTGCCGCTTCCGGCGTAATCCCCATGCGGTCCAGCCGGAAAGAGGGATGAAAACCAGCCGTATGCGTCATAAGCATGAACACCGTAATGTCCCGTTTATCCGCCGGTGCATCCGGAAAAAAGTCACCCACTGTCTCCAAGAGGGACAGTTTTCCCCGCTCCATGGCCCGCAGCGCAATCATGCTTGGGCCCAGGACCTTGGAAAGAGAAGCCATATCGAAACGTGTATGCGCATCCACTTTCTTTTGTCCTGGAAGAGGTGCTTCCCCGACAAAGCCTGTGTCCAGCACCCGGGCTCCCACGCCTGCTGCGCCGGCAGCCGACGGAAAACAGCCTGTCGCCCTGCCCTCTTCCAGAGCCTTCTGCATGATACCGTTCCACAGTGCCATGCCCATCACCTCTCTGCTATTGTACACGCTCTCTGCGCCTGCTACAACCGCCTTTCAGTCATTGTCTTTCTCACAAAGTCTGAGTATGATATCTCCCTGAGAATTCTGACAGCACAAGGAGGCTTTTCCATATGGCTGCTCGCTTCATGCCCCCCGAAAGAATCAGTCAGACCGTTGACTGGCAGCATATGTTTGATTCTTCTGTTCTCAAAGCAGCTTCCACCAAGCCCGCATTACAAAATGCCACCGTCCGTTCTCTCTGGGGCAGCTATTCCGTCTGTTTCTTATCGACTCGGCCTATCACAGAAGTCACCGTACGCAGAGTGCCAAGAGAACTCAACGACACATGGGATCATTGTTCCATTTCCTGCTCCTGCGGAAAGAAGTACTGCGAACATGCGGCCGCCGCGCTCATGGCAATAGACAAGGAACATGGTCCCTGGATTCTCCTGGAAGGAGAATACGCATACGAGCGTCGTGTGAAAGAAGCGCAGTTTGCCTTTGAAAAGCAGCTGCGCAGGGAAGAAGATCAGGCATTGGGGCTTCAGATAGTTCCGGCGCTGCAGGCGTTTCCTGACCTTAGCAAAGACACCGGTCCTGTCCTGATTGACATACAGGGCCTTCTCTCCTCTCTTGTCACAACACCGGCCGCCATCGCGCATATGAAAGACGCACGCAAAATCCTTTCCTCCCGCAACAGTGCCATACGACTCCTGCACTACCGCGATGACTCCTATTCCCTGGAATTTGATTGCACGTTCTACGATACCTTTGACTGCGCACATGTATGGGGCCAAGTCTACACGCCCCAGAATTACACATACTGCCATGTCATGAAAGAAAAGAGCCGTTATGACCTTTACTTCAGTCTCGAAAATGAAAAAAGCACCTGGTCGCCGGATGAGCCGCTGTCCGCCTATGGACTGGCCGTCTTTGCAGAGTTGCTTGACAGACTAAAGAAGGAAAGCGCAAAGGATATTACCAGCGACAGCACCCGGCAGTTCTTCGCGCAGATCATCAAAACCCGCCAGGAAGCTGCCCATAAGGAGATCCGTTCTCTGGAGCCTGCCCCGAAAAAAGACGAAAACGTAGTGCTCATCCCCCGGCTTTCCGTTGACGAGGGCAATGTTACCCTTTCCTTCAAGATCGGATCGGCTGACGCACGAAAGTATATTCTCAAAAGCAGCACAGAGCTGTTCCACGCCGTTGATCAGGAAAAGCAGCTGGTTCTGGGAAAAAAGGATACCCTGGATTTTGCACGGCAGTCCTTTGTGCCGTCACTGCTCCCTCTCTATGATTTCCTCAAGCGCAATAACCGCGAGAGCTATGGCGGCATCTACCAGATGTCTCTGAACGGCAGTCATCTTGACAGTTTCTATGATCTGGCCAGAGGCATGCAGGGTGAAATGTCGGACAAGTACAACAATATCAAGGATTCTCCCCTTGTCATCGATCATGCAGACATTCATTTCACCCTCACTGTAGACCGGCTGACCGATGCCCGCGGCACCCTCCTCGGCGTGTCTGTCACTGGCTTTGTTCCCGTTCTTCTCAAGGGAAAATCCAATCACTATGTTCTGGATAAAAATGTACTGTCCCGCATTACTCCCGAAGAGGAAGAGACGCTCTCTCCCTTCATCCGTGTGGCTGATGCCGCTCGTTTTGTGCATCTGCGCATCGGTATGGATCATCTGCAGGCATTCTACTATCACGTGCTCCCTGGGCTGCTCTCCAACCCCTATGTGGAGATCGTCGACAATGCGGCGGATGACATAGCCGCCTATCTGCCCCCGGAAGCCGTCTTCCAGTTCTATCTGGACCTGGAGGATCAGCTGCTTACGCTGCGTGGAAAGGTTACCTACGGCGAGAGCACCTATCCACTGCTGCCCGACAGAAAAAAGACTGCCGCCTACCGTGACTGGGATCAGGAAATGCTGGTCGTCAAAACCATTCACGAATGGCTGCCTCAGTTTCTTCCGGAGAAAAAGGAATTCCAGGCCACGGTTACGGATGATTCACTCTATGATTTTCTTACCGCCGGACTGCCAACCCTGGAATACTATGGAGCCGTGCACGGGTCTGCTGCCTTCCGGCAAAGACGCGTACTGCCTGAGCCCCGTGTTCAGCTCGGCGTATCTGTGGATCATGAGGGACTGCTCAATCTCTCCGTCACTTCGCGCGATATCTCCCACGATGAACTCCTGGCCCTGTATGAGAGCTATACCAGAAAAAAGCGCTATTACCGCATGCGCAGCGGCGACTTCATTGATCTGACACAGGATGATCAGTTCCAGGACCTGGATACGTTCTTCAGCCAGGTGAACCTGCTGCCGCTGGATGTCCTGCGCGGAAAAACGCAGCTGCCCATGTATCGAGCACTGTATCTCAACCGTATGCTGGAAGCGCATGATCAGATCGTCTCTACCCGTGACCGTACATACCGCGCCCTGATCCGCAACTTCCATACCGTACGGGATGCGGAGTTTGAGCTTCCCGCATCCATGGAAGAGGTCCTCCGGCCGTATCAGACCTACGGTTTCAAGTGGCTGCGCACCCTGGAGGAAGCCGGCTTTGGCGGTATTCTTGCCGATGAAATGGGTCTTGGGAAAACCCTGCAGATGATTGCGCTCTTTCTTTCGGACAAGGAACGGTCAGAAAAAGATGCGGATGTGCAGAAGCTTCCCTCCCTGGTCGTCTGCCCAGCTTCCCTGGTCTACAACTGGCAGGAGGAAATCCAGCGCTTTGCGCCTTCTCTCCGTGCGGTACCGCTGGCGGGCCACGTCTCATCCCGCAGGGCCATCCTCAAGTGTCCGGGGGATGCGGATGTGCTGATCACATCCTATGACCTTCTCAAGCGGGATATCGCGCTGTATGAAGACCTGCACTTCCAGAACTGTGTGCTGGATGAGGCACAGTACATCAAGAATGCCAAAGCTGCCGTAGCCAAGTCTGTCAAGCTGATTCACGCAGCGCACCGCTTTGCGCTGACCGGTACGCCTATTGAAAACCGGCTTTCCGAGCTCTGGTCCATTTTTGACTTCCTCATGCCCGGTTTTCTCTACAGCCAGTCTCAGTTCCAGCGTGACTTCGAACTTCCCATTGCCCGGGATCACAATGAAGAAAAGACGGATCGGCTCAAAGGCATGACTGCACCTTTCATTCTTCGCAGAAAAAAGGCCGACGTGCTCAAGGATCTGCCGGCCAAGCTCGAGGAAGTACGCTATGCGCGTCTCTCTGGTGAACAGCAGCGGATCTATGATGCCCAGGTCGTACACATGAAGCATATGCTGGCCAGCAGCGGCAAAGCCAGCGGGGAAGAAAAGATCCGGATCTTTTCCGAGCTTACCCGGATACGCCAGATCTGCTGCGATCCCTCCCTGATTCTGGAAGACTATACCGGAGAGAGTGCCAAGCGGGAAGCATGCATGGAACTGATCCAGAGTGCCATGGAAGGCGGTCATCGGATGCTGGTCTTCTCACAGTTTGTCAGTATGCTCGATCTTCTGGAAAAGGACCTGCAGCGCGCGGGCATTGCATACTACAAGATTGTCGGTGCCACACCCAAGGAAAAGCGTCTGCAGCTGGTGCGTTCCTTCAATGAAGGCACCACGCCCGTATTTCTGATTTCTCTCAAGGCCGGCGGCACCGGCCTGAACCTGACCGGAGCAGACGTGGTCATTCACTATGACCCCTGGTGGAATCTGGCTGCGCAGAACCAGGCCACAGACCGCGCACACCGCATCGGACAGACGCATGAGGTCACTGTATTCAAGCTGATTCTCAAGGATACCATTGAAGAGCGGATCATGCAGCTGCAGGACGCCAAGAAGGATCTGGCAGAAGCCATTCTCGAGGGCAGCAGCGAATCCATCCTGTCTCTGTCTCCCGAGGAGCTTATGCAGCTGCTGGGATAATAATAGGCATAAAAAGGAAGGAAGGCATCTGTTATGGAACTGAAAAAGCTCGATACTGAAAAACGGAACCCGCACTCTGCCCATATCGATACACTGTCCACGCTTGGCATGGCACAGCTGATCAATGAAGAAGATCATCTGTGCGCGCAGGCTGTGAAAAAGGTGCTTCCCGAGATCGCCCAGAGCATTGACCTGATCTACCGTCAGCTTTCATCCGGCGGACGGCTCTTCTATGCAGGTGCCGGAACCTCCGGACGGCTTGGCGTGCTGGATGCCGCCGAATGTCCGCCAACCTACGGTGTAGATCCCGGACTGGTTGTTGCCCTGATTGCCGGCGGTGACCAGGCGTTTATCAAGGCCGTGGAAGGCGCTGAGGATAACCGGATGCTTGGTGAAGAAGACCTGAAGGCGCACGGCTTCTGCGCCAGCGACGCGCTGGTCGGCATTGCCGCCTCCGGGCGCACTCCCTATGTCATTGGTGCCATGGACTATGCCCGGTCTCTGGGGGCCCCGGTCATGGCGCTGGTCTGCTGCCATGACAGCGAACTTTCCCGGCACGCCGATGTCACTATGGCTCCGGTTCCCGGTCCCGAAGTGATCACCGGCTCTTCACGCATGAAAAGCGGTACCTGCCAGAAACTGGTTCTGAACATGCTCTCCACCTGTGTGATGATCAAGCTGGGAAAAGTGTACGGAAACCTGATGGTTGACGTAAAGGCCAGCAATGAAAAGCTCTTTCACCGGGCGATCTCCATTGTCTGTTCCGCGGCTGAGTGCGACGAAAAGACCGCTGAGGACGCCCTTTCTCAGTGCGACTGGCACTGCAAGACCGCCATTGTCATGCTGCTCATGGGTCTGAACGCCGCAGACGCCAGAGCAGCCCTTGCGCGGAATGCAGGACATATTGCAGACACATTGGCGGAGGCACAGTAATGTATTATGCAGGCTGGGACGGCGGCGGCACCAAAACGGCCGTATGTCTGATCAATGAAGAAGGAACCGTATGCAGAGAAGCTGCCTTCGGACCTCTGAACCTCAACGGTGCTTCCGCAGATACGGTACGTGTAACCATCCAGGATGCGCTTGCCTTTATGCAGGACACGGCAGGCAATCTGAACGCATGCCCCGCGCTCTGTGTGGGTATGGCCGGCGTCAGCAATCGCACGGCTTCAGGCTTCGTCACAGAAGCCCTCAGAAGCAGCGGCTACACCGGAACACTTCTCCTGCGGGGCGACCAGGAGATCGCGCTTCACGGCGCTATTGACGGACCCGGTGCCATACTCATCGCCGGTACCGGTTCTGTTCTCTACGGCCGCGACCAGGAAGGCCGTGCCTTCCGCACCGGCGGATGGGGCTATCTCATCGATGACGCGGGCAGCGGATATGCGATCGGCCGGGATATCCTGGCTGCCTGCGTCCGTGCCTATGATGGACGCCTGGAGAAGACCTGCCTTCTGTCCATGGTGCTCCAGCAGCTATCGCTTTCGGATATTCCGGGGCTGATCACATGGCTCTATGCGCCTGGCACAGGGAAGGCACAGATCGCTGCGCTTGCGCCACTTCTGCTCACTGCCCTTGCCACGCAGGACCCTGTTGCCTGCAGGATTGCCGATAAGGCAGCCGATGACCTGTGCGACATGGTCACGGCAGGCTTCGCTTCTGCTGGGCTTGCCCAGGGCGAACTGGCGCTGATGGGCAGCATTCCTGCACATTATCCCCAGATCCGGAACAGGCTGCACAGCCGTCTCGCGTCGTGTCTTCCCGCTCTTTCTCTGATTCATGCCCGGCGAAGCCCTGCCTGCGGCGCAGCCATGCTCGCCCTGGAAGCCATGCGATGATATGCTGGAAACGCAAAAGCGCGGCGATCCCGATATACGGATCACCGCGCTTTTCAGCTTTCAGACAGTCTTCCAGGAGGATGCGCGATACCGCACACGCAAGGCTGCATCCCGGATCAACCACTCTGCGGTCATGCCCAGCCATACGCCAGTCACAGTCCACATGCAGTCCGTTGATGAACAGCATGCGCAGAATGAGATCTATTTTCAACAGGAACGGTCTTCTCCATCAGTCCCTCGACCCATATCCTCATTCATCACAGCCTCCGCCCAGCCCACAGGCTCACCTCGCAAAAGATAAGCCTTCATGCTGCGCTGCAAACTGGTATTCTCCGGAAGCGCTTCGCTGATTTCCTTATGTCCCGGGAACACCCAGTTGAGAACACCGTTGGTTTCCCTGTCCCAGTTTCTGAGCGTGAACCGCCTTTGAAATCCCAGGATCCTGGATGTCGGCGGAAGCAGCTGGGGAAGTGCCGGGGACATCATCCACGAATTGCAGACCCTGGGCGCCGTCATCCATTCCGGAAAAAAGGTTTTCCGAAAGTTTTCAAACGCTTCCAGTGATGCGTCCAGACTTACCGGAGAAAGATCCGCATCCGAGGGAATGTGGATCTGAATCATGCGATTCCCGTTTTCCTCAAAGAACTCATACTCCAGTGTCCCGACCCTGAACTCCACCAGAGAGAGTTCTCTCGGGAACCACCAAGGTGCGATAAACTGATAGCGTCCGGTCTGTTTCAGCGCATCATTAAGATAGCGGGTCGAAAAACGCATGGTTGCCTGAAAAATATCCTGGCCAATCCCGCGTTTCCGGTATTCTTCGAAACTCACCAATGCTTTTTTCAGCATCTCCCACAAAATGGCAATCCCGTCCGGATCCTCCCCCAGCCTGACCCGCCATTCCTTTACGGCATCGCTCCAGGTATCCCGATGCAGCACTCTGTCATACAGCGCATCATCCACTACCATTTTCCGTTCACGATCCCAGGCTTCGAACTGGACACGGACCGCTTCCGGTATCTCCAGCAGCGCATACAGTTCCTGGCTTGTCATATCGTTTTCCCCCACGGCTCCGTCATTTCCAGGAACTCATCCAGCATAAAGCGCCGGATCTTCTCAAACGTTTCCGGATCCCGGCCGCCTGCCGTTTTTCCGTCAATCCTGTCCGCGCGCACACACAGCTTGGAGGAACTGGTAACAAGAATCTCATCCGCCGCATACAGTGCATCCAGTGAGAAAGCTTCCTCGTGCACCGGAATCCCCAACGTTTCACAGGCCCGGATCAGATGCGCCCGCGTAATGCCGGGAAGAATCAGATTGTCCGTCGGCGCTGTATACAAGGCACCGTCCTGCAGGATCGACACATTGCTGTGTGCGCACTCTGTCACCCGTCCACCGGGGCGATACAGCACACACTCCCCGCAGCCCGCCTGCTTGGCGCGTTCGGAAGCCATGACCGACGGAATCAGGTTCAGCGTTTTTATGTCACAGTGGAAAAAGCGTGTATCTTCCGCCGTGATCAGCTGAATCGGCGTTCGCCCGTCTGCCATGGTCTGGGGCGTCAGCATGATCCACAGTTTGGCTGGACCCTCCGAAAATGTATGCGTACGGGGACCTGCCCCGCGGGTGACCTGATAATAGACAAACTGGCTGTCAGCATCCAGTTTGCATACCATTTCGCGCAGAAGCGCCTTCAGATCTTCCTTTTCCATAGGCATCCGGATATCCAGTTTGTCCGCACTGCGGTAAAACCGGTCCACATGCTCATCAAGCGCAAAAATCTGATAGTGCCGCGCCGGGCCGGCATCATACACGCCGTCCCCAAACCAGTGAACCCGGTCGTTCATGGGGATGGTCATGCGATCGATCTCGTCATAATGTCCGTCATAATAGCCCAGTGTCTGCATATGCCCGCTCCTTTGCATTTCATTCATCCATTGCCGGGGAGATTGTACACCTCTCCTTTTTCCTGCTCAAGCACAAATCCTGCTTTCATGTATGAATGAGCCCAAAAACGGCACTTGCCCTGCCTGCAGGGTGAATGCCGTCTGATCTTTACGGATGCTCGCTGTTTTTTTCCTCCCCATAGTGTCAAGTCGTAAGTGTTGATTTTCCTGAGTTTTTTCCATCAGTTTCATACAGATGAGCCGCAACTACAGACATTTCCTGCATCAATGT
>CACWXY010000029.1 GCA_902764915.1 uncultured Eubacteriales bacterium
AAGTACTTTTTTCAAAAAACTGAAAAAAAACTTTCGGACACTGCTGATTTGCAGCAGCATCTGAAAGTTTTGGGAACGGGTGTCTATTTTACGCTTACGTTATGACTGCTTCTTCTGTGTCCATTTCATTGATCTTGAAAGTACTCTGGCAGTAAAAAAAGTCTGATGGGCAGATTGCCCATCAGACTGCTTTGTTTTTTACTTTTCTGCCTCAATTGCAGCCCAGGCAGCAGCCAGACGTGCAATCGGTACACGGAAGGGAGAGCAGCTTACATAGTTCAGACCCACATTGTGGCAGAACTTGATGGAGCTCGGATCGCCACCGTGCTCGCCGCAGATGCCCAGTTTGATTTCCGGACGGGTCTTGCGGCCCTTTTCGGCAGCCATCTTCACCAGCTGGCCAACGCCGTCCTGATCCAGACGGGCGAAGGGATCGCTTTCGAAGATCTTATTCTCATAATAGGAGCCCAGGAACTTGGCAGCATCATCACGGCTGAAGCCAAAGGTCATCTGGGTAAGGTCGTTGGTGCCGAAGGAGAAGAACTCGGCTTCTTCCGCGATCTCGTCTGCGGTAACAGCGGCACGCGGGATCTCGATCATGGTGCCGACGTGATAGTCGAGGGTGACACCCTGCTCTTCAAATACCTTCTTGGCAGTCTCAACAACGATGTTCTTGACAAAGGCCAGTTCCTTCTTGGAGCCAACCAGCGGAATCATGATTTCGGGAACAATATCAAAGCCGCATTCGCGCTTGACATTGATCGCAGCCTGCAGAACCGCACGGGTCTGCATTTCAGCGATTTCAGGATAGGTCACAGCCAGACGGCATCCACGATGACCCATCATGGGGTTCGCTTCATGCAGCGCTGTAATCTTCTGCTTCACTTCTTCCACTGTCATGTTCAGGTTGTCAGCCAGTTCCTTGATTTCGTCTTCCATATCCAGATGCGGCACAAACTCATGCAGCGGCGGATCCAGATAACGGACGGTCATGGGACGGCCTTCCAGCACCTTGTACATGGCCTCGAAGTCACCCTGCTGCATCGGCAGGATCTTGGCCAGTGCCTTTTCGCGCTGTTCCTTGGTGTCGGACAGAATCATTTCACGCACAGCCGCGATACGGGAAGCTTCGAAGAACATGTGTTCGGTACGGCACAGGCCAATACCTTCGGCCCCGAATTCAACAGCCTTCTTGGCATCACGCGGGGTATCCGCATTGGTGCGAACCTTGAGCTTACGAGCGGCGTCCGCCCAGCCCATGAGACGGGCAAAGTCGCCAGAGATGGAAGCATCCACAGTCGCTACCAGTCCGTCATACACATTGCCGGTAGAACCGTCAACAGAGATCATGTCTCCCTCGTGATAGACCTTGCCGGCGATGGTCACGGTATTGTTGGCTTCGTCGAACTTCAGATCGCCGCAGCCGACAACAGCAGCACGGCCCATACCGCGGGCAACAACAGCCGCATGGCTGGTCATGCCGCCAAAGGCAGTCAGAATTGCCTGGCTGAAATCCATGCCTTCGATATCTTCCGGCGTGGTTTCCTTACGGACCAGGATTACCTTTTCCTTGTTCTTGCCGTGCTCAGCAGCCTTTTCAGCAGTGAAGTAGATCGCGCCGGCTCCAGCACCGGGAGAAGCAGGCAGACCCTTGGCAATGACATTGGCCTTCTTCAGGGCTTCTGCATCAAAGTTCGGGTGCAGCAGGCTGTCCAGCTGCTTGGGTTCAACCTTCAGAACTGCTTCGCGCTCGGACAGAACGCCTTCGTCCACCAGGTCAACAGCAATCTTCAGAGCAGCCGCAGCAGTACGCTTGCCATTGCGGGTCTGGAGCATATAGAGCTTGCCTTCCTCGATGGTGTATTCCATGTCCTGCATATCGCGATAGTGGGCTTCCAGCTTGCTGGCGATGTCCACGAACTGCTGATATACATCAGGCATTGCATCCTGCAGGGTAGCAATCGGCTGCGGTGTACGGATACCGGCCACCACGTCTTCGCCCTGAGCATTGAGCAGATACTCGCCATAGAGCTTCTTTTCGCCGGTGGAGGGGTTGCGGGTAAAGGCAACGCCGGTACCGGAGGTTTCACCCATGTTACCGAAAACCATGGACTGTACATTCACGGCAGTGCCCCAGTCGCCGGGGATGTCGTTCATACGACGATAGTAGATGGCGCGGGGGTTATCCCAGGAACGGAACACGGCCTTGACCGCTTCCATGAGCTGTACACGGGGATCCTGCGGGAATTCCACGCCCTGATGCTTAGCATAGATCTCCTTAAAGCGGACAACGATCTGCTTGAGATCTTCGGCATCCAGGTCACGGTCGAACTTGACGCCCTTCTTTTCCTTAAACTCATCCAGAACGGCTTCAAACTCGCTCTTCGGGATTTCCATAACCACGTCGGAGAACATGGCGATGAAACGGCGATAAGCGTCATAAGCAAACTTCTCGTTATTGGTCTTGGCGGCCAGGCCCTTGACAGAAACGTCGGTCAGGCCCAGGTTCAGGATGGTATCCATCATGCCAGGCATGGAAGCACGGGCACCGGAACGAACGGAAACCAGGAAAGGATTCTCGTCATCGCCGAACTTCTTGCCAGCAACCTTTTCGGTCTCGGCCAGCGCGTCATAGATCTGCTTGACAATCTCATCATTGATGGTCTTGCCATCATTGTAATACTGCGTGCAGGCTTCGGTGGTTACCGTGAAGCCCTGGGGAACCGGCATGCCCAGATTGGTCATTTCGGCCAAGTTGGCACCCTTGCCGCCCAGCAATTCACGCATGTTGGCGTTGCCCTCTTTAAAGAGGTACACATATTTCTTCGCCATGGGAATCGTCCTCCTTACTTACTCGTCCCCCGCTTTTGACGGTGACAGGGAGCACCACACTGTATGGTACCCTTTGAAATCCACTGAATTATACATGTTCGTCTATCCTTTGGCAAGCGGATTTCCCAATACAAACCGTTTCCCCGAGGATTTTCACTGATCGGAAACGAAAAAATCGAAAAGAAGGCCCCTGTCTGTTCTTCCCGCTGCCATCATGCAGTATGCCTCAGAAATCCTCCCACCCATACTGAGACGGTGCCGCGCCTACTGCTTTCATCACATGGTCACCCTCACACGGCTCTTCCCGCACTTTCAGAACAGAGCATTGGAATCGCCAGTCATCACCAAAATCAAACACATACACAAATTTCTGGCCTTTCATGAAGTGCATGCTGTCGAGAACAAAGTGATCCGCAGTCCGGCCCCGATTGTATCCGCTGGTACTACCCACCATACCAGGAACAGCAATTTCCGTTTTGCTATCATACGCCTTGTTGGACATGAAGAAACTGCTCATATGGTCATTGTCAAATTTAAAAGCTCTCAGAATCACATCTGCCAGATCCTTCATGGTTGCATTGCCATTCATCTGAATATGACGGTAACATCCCGGCATGACCTTGACACTAAAAACATAGCTGTTCATACTGTCTTCCTTTCCGCCGTATTCCATGCCTGCTTTATTTTCAAGAGAGGGCCTGTGCAACACACAGGCCCTCTCTTTATTCTTTCTTATCCGTTTCCGACTTTGCTGCCGCTTCCTTGGCCGCTTTGGCGGCCTGCGCAGCAGCGACCCTTGCCTGCTGTTCAGGAGTGAGTTCACGCTTGAGAGCCGGCTTCCCATCTGTTCCGACTGCCTTCGGCGCAGGCGTTGCGACTTCCAGTGCAGCCTGCGGGTCGCGCGGACGGTTCCGTTCGCGAATCGTAATGCACTTCTTCGGGCACTTCTCAGCACAGACGCCACAGCCGGTACATGCTTCGTTGACACGATGCTTCTGTCTGGGTTCGCCCTGGATGGCACCAAACTGGCAGTTCCGTTTGCACATGCCGCATCCGATGCAAGCGTCACGGTCAATGACTGCTACCTTACGCTCATCAAACAGTGCCTGCATGGCTTCCGTGGGACAGGCTTCCGCACACATCATGCACTGACGGCACTTGGCATAGTCGATCTTCGGCAGATTGTTGACCATGGATATGGCACCGAATTTGCACGCTTTGAGACACTTCTGACAGCCGATACAGCCGGTCTGGCAGTTTGCTGAAACCATTTTCCCCAGTCCTGGATTATGGCATGCCACATCCACCTTCTGCTTGGCAGGCCGCAGTTCCATGACCCCTTTGGGACAGGCTGCAACGCACTTGCCGCACATCTGACACTTGTCTTCGTCGACAACTGCTATATGCCGGCTTTCGTCTATATGAATCGCGCCGAAAGGACAGGCGCGTACACAGGTACCCAGCCCCATGCAGGCAAACTTACAGGACTTGTAGCCATCTGAGACCTGCGAAGCTGCCACACAGTCACGTATGCCCTGATACGCAAACCGTGCCTTACAGTTGTCTGTGCCGCCCTGACAGACGACACGGGCAACCATGCGCTCCGTTTCTTCAGCTTCCACGCCCATGATCGCTGCAATTTTCTTGGCAACTTCGCTGCCGCCGACAGGGCACGCATTCACAGGCGCTTTTCCGGCAGAAATCGCATCCGCACAACCATCACAGCCGGGATACCCGCATCCGCCGCAATTGGCCCCGGGTAGAGATGCACGCACTGCTTCACGGCGTTCGTCCGTGGGGACAGCAAAGATTTTCGCTGTGAACGTCAGCAGTGCACCAAAAACAGCACCCATGGCGCCGAGGATCACAACAGCCCATACAATATTCATTCGCTATATCCCCCTCAGATGAGTCCGCCAAAGCCCATGAAGGAGATGGCCATCAGGCCCGCTGTTATCAGCGCACCGGGGAAGCCGTTCATCCACTTGGGCATATTGGACAGTTCAAGCCGCTCACGGATGGCGGCGAGAAGAAGCAGGGACAGGGTAAAGCCCGGTGCGGAACAGAATCCGCAGAAGGTGCTCTCCAGAAGATTCCAGCCGTCCGTTATATTGTTCAGCGCCACTGCCAGCACCACACAGTTGGTGGTAATCAAAGGAAGATAGACGCCCAATGCCTGATACAGAGAGAAGGACAGTTTTTTCAGCGCATTTTCCACAACCTGCACCAGAACGGCAATCACCAGAATAAATGCAATTGTCTGCATATATTCCAGATGGAAGGGAACGAGAAGATAGTACTGTACAAACCAGGTGATAAACGAAGCCAGTGTAATAACAAAGGTAACAGCCATGCCCATGCCCAGCGCAGTGTCAAATTTCTTGCTCACGCCCAGGAAAGGACATATGCCAAAGAACTGGCACATGACATAGTTGTTGACCAGAAGATATCCGATCAGCATACTCAGATAGACATTCATGCGTGTGCCTCCTTTGCCTTGCGCTTATGATCCATGGAGGTCTTCAGAGCATTGACTGCTGCCAGAAGCAGCCCCAGGGTAATAAAACCGCCAGCGACCTGGTTCATGATGGCCATGGGCTGATAGGATGCCGGCATAATCTGGAAGCCGAAAATGGCGCCGGAACCAAACAGTTCACGGATACAGGCCAAGAAAGTAATGGCACAGGTAAAGCCCAGACCCATGCCCAGGCCATCCCCCAGGGATGCCAGAGGCGGGTTCTTCGCCGCATAGGATTCCGCACGTGCAAAGATAATGCAGTTCACCACAATCAGAGGAATATAGGTGCCCAGTGCGCTGCGAAGGTCCGGAAGAAAAGCCTGCATCATCAGGTCAATCATCGTTACGAAAGAAGCGATAACAATGATATAGGCAGGAATGCGCACCTTGTCCGGGATAATATTGCGCAGAGCAGAGATAAACAGGTTGGAGAACATCAGGACGAAAGTTGTGGCAAGACCCATACCCACCCCGTTAATGGCTGCTGTGGTAATACCCAGGGTTGGACACATGCCCAGCATCAGCACGAAGGTGGGGTTCTCATTCCACAGACCATTGAGAAAAGCACTGAAGAATGTCGGTTTCTTAGCCATGCTTTTTCACCTCCCCGAAGAACTTGGGTTCGGTAAACCGGTCGATGACCGGGGTAAGCACATTCATGAACAGAATGGCGAAGGAGCAGCCTTCGGGATAGTTCGCAAAAGCACGGATGACAAACACCAGCAGGCCGCAGCCCACGCCCATGATCACACGTCCCAGATTGGATACCGGGCTTGTCACATAGTCGGTTGCCATGAAGAAAGCGCCAAGAAGAAGACCGCCGGAGAGCACTTCCGCGAGCGCTACGTAAGCCCCGTCCCGAAGCAGATAGCAGACAAAGGTCGTAAGAATCATGCAGACCGGAATCTTCCAGTCAATGATCCCGCGCACAATCAGATATACGCCGCCCAGAAGAATAGCAAGCTTGCATGTTTCTCCAAGAACACCGGGAATATTGCCCAGGAACAGATCCATCAGCTTGACATCTCCGCCGCCGGCCAGCACACTGAGCGGAGTCGCACCGGACACACCGTCCAGCATGGTGCGGGGAGCAGGATACGAACCCATAATGGATCCCCAGGAGACAAACAGCACAGCACGTGCAGAGAGCGCCGGATTCAGGAAATTGCTTCCTACGCCTCCGAAGCACTGCTTCACCAGTAGAATCGCAATCACGCCGCCTACCGCTGGCATCCAGACAGGTGCATTCGCCGGAATGTTATAGGCCAGAAGCAGGCCGGTCACGACCGCACTGAAATCTCCCACCGTTACCTTCCGTCCAGTCAGACGCTGATAGAGATACTCTGTCAGAACGCAGGTCAGGACAGAGACCGCAATAAGTTTCAGCGCATCCACGCCAAAGAGAACCACAGAGGCAATCCCTGCCGGCAGAAGTGCCAGGCAAACCTCCATCATGATCCGCTGCGTGGAAATACTGTCACGCAAGTGCGGTGAGGAGGTGACCACCAATCGTTTCTGCATCTGTTATGCCTCCTTCTTTTCTGCAGTGGCTTTGGCTTCCATGGCCGCCTTTTCAGCGGCTTCCCGTGCCTGTGCCGCTTTTCTGCGGGCTGTGATAACTTTCTTTCCGGTGCGGAACGACTGCGTCAGCATACGCTTGGCGGGGCAAACAAACGTGCATGCACCGCACTCAATGCAGTTCATGACACCATGCTTTTCTGCATCCTCATAGCGCTCGTGCCGGATGCAGGCATCCATCATATACGGAGGAAGCTTCATGGGGCATGCTCTAGTGCATCGTCCACAGCGGATACAGGCACTCTCTTCCGGTTCCAGAGATGCCTCACCCAGAGCCAGAATGCCGCTGGAGCCCTTTGTGATTGGGATTTCCAGATCATTAATGGCCATACCCATCATCGGGCCGCCGCTGATAATTTTCTTCACACCGGCCTGCAGACCGCCGCAGGCATCCAGAAGCAGGGAAATCGGAGTGCCGATACGCACACGATAATTTCCCGGGTTATTGACCATGCCACCTACGGTCGTGATTCTCTCCACCAGAGGCTTTCCCTCACGTACGGCCTGCTCAATCGCAAATACAGTGCCCACATTAAGCACAACACAGCCCACATCCAGGGGCAGACCGCCGTTAGGCACTTCCCTGCGGGTCAATGCATATACCAGCTGTTTTTCCCCGCCCTGCGGATAGCGTACCGGCAGTTCGCGGACTTCAATCCCATCGGTGCCGCGGCATGCTTCCTGCAGTGCGGTTACGGCATCATGCTTGTTGGCCTCCACGCCAATGATGGCTTCACGGATGCCAAGTGCTGTCATAACAATATGCACGCCATCCACGATCAGGCCGGGGCTTTCGAGCATCAGCCGATGATCCGCAGTCAGGAACGGCTCGCACTCGGCACCATTGATAATCAGCTTTTCCACCGTTTTCCCGGCACCGGGCGTCAGTTTCACTGCTGTGGGGAACGTCGCTCCACCCATGCCTACAATACCGCTTTCCCGCACCAGGTTCTGAAGCTCCTGTGCCGTAAGCGTTTCCGGATGCTCCGAAGGATGCAGTTCCACCCATTCATCCAGGAAATCATTGTCTATGACAATCGAAGTGACCACGACACCGCTGGCCAGTGTGCACGGCCGGATCTCATCCACAGTGCCTGACACCGAAGAATGCACCGGTGCTGACACAAAGCCGCCAGGCTCGGCAATTACCTGACCGATACGGACATGATCCCCCTTCTTGACGATCACCTTGGCAGGCGCCCCGATATGCTGGGAGACCGGAATGGTGACTCGTGCAGGCGCTGGCATATTGACGATGGCGTTTCCACTGTTAACAGCCTTTCCATTGACGCCTTCCTTGGGATGAATTCCACCCGGAAAAAGATGCGAACGAAACACGCAGAGTGTTCCCCCTTCCTTGCGCAGCCAGAAATGTTGCTGCATTCAACTATCCATTCATGGTTTCAAAGCACATAACTAAGTCGATGTCTTCCCGTCCATTGTATCATAGAAAACGGGGAAACCATAGTATTTCTGTCGAACTTTTTTGCAAGCCTGTGACCTTCAGTCACATGAAGCCTGCGATTCCCTGTAGGCGCGTGCGCTTTCCAGCATATGCCGCGCATGCGCACGTGCACTTTCATCCTCACCGTCTGCCCCTGCCAGCATACGTGCCACTTCCAAAACACGGCTTTCCGCATCGAGAGAATGCACCATGGTCTGGGTTCGTCCATCCTTTTCATGCTTTTCCACCATCAGCGCATGATCCGCCATGGCAGCAATCTGCGGCAGATGTGTGACGCACAGTACCTGATGCGTTTTCGCAATCTTTGCCATTTTTTCCGCAACAACCTGTGCCATACGTCCTGATATGCCGGTATCAATCTCATCAAATACCATGCTCTCCACCCCGCCTCGGGCCGCTTCCAGTGACTTCAGCGCCAGCATCAGACGCGACAGTTCACCACCGGAGGCAATCCGGGAAAGCGGTTTAACCGGTTCTCCTGGATTTGCGGAAATCATGAAACTCACCCGGTCTTCTCCATCCGGCTGCGGCAGCTGCCGCTTGGGCATTTCTTCAAAGGCCACCGTAAACACCGTCTTCCCCATCCCCAGGTCTGTAAGTTCCCTCATCATCTGTTTCTCAAAACGCACGGCCAGCGCTTTCCTGCTTTCGGACAGTGCATGGGCTGCGCTGCGATAGGCAAGAAGCAGCTGCCTGTGTTCCTTCTGCGTCTCTTCCATGCGTGTATCAAGGGATGAAAACCGATCGTATTCCTCCTGCATGCTTTCCCGCGTCTTCAGAATGGATGGAATATCCCCGCCGTACTTTTTCTCCAGGCGCCGTATCATTTCCAGACGTGTATCCACCTTTTCCTGTCGCATCGGGTCAAAAGCGCCGTTTTCCAGAAGAGAAGCCAGTTCAAACCCTGCCTCCTCCAGTTCGAAATAAGCGCTTTCAAGCCTTGCATGAAGAGCGGAATACCCCGCATCCAGATCAGCGATCCCATACAGTGCATCCACCGCTGTCTTCAGACGCGGGATCAGCGCTTCCTCATCCCCGGAAGAGAGGATGGAATGCGCCACATTGACCGCATGAATAATCCGTCCGGAATGCCTGAGCTTTTCCTGTTCTTTCTGCAGCTTTTCCTCCTCGCCTGCAACCAGTCTGGCTTTTCGCAGTTCCTCCAGTCCCTTTTTCAGCTCTTCCATCCGGTACTGCTTCTTTTCATTCTCCCGGACCAGATGCGTATACCGACGATGACAGTCCAGAAATGCTTCGCAGGCTTTGCGGGTCGCCTCCTGCAGTGCCTGATGAGCAGCATCCCCCGAGGCATCCAGAAACTGCATGTGGTATACAGGATCCATCAGAAAACGATGTTCATGCTGCCCATGTACATCCATGAGAAAACCGGACAGCTCCCGAAGGCTCGCCAGAGGAATCATCACGCCCTGTACCCGGCACACATTGCGGCCGCTTCGCTGGATTTCCCGGAAAACGGTGATTTCATCCGTTTCCTCCATGGCCTGATCCGTCAGCCATTGCTGCACAGCCGTATTTCCGTTCACCGAAAAGACCGCTTCCACGCTGGCACGATCCGTTCCGTTCCGAATCAGATCACGGTCTGCCCGCCCGCCCAGAATCAGGTTCACCGCATCGACTACGATGGACTTGCCCGCTCCTGTCTCACCAGTCAGCGCACAGAGACCTTTCCCGAAATCAATGCGCAGTTCCTCGATCAGCGCAATATTATGAATCCAAAGCGATTGAATCATGGTATCCCTCCTAACTCATCAGGTCTTGAAGGGAAGTAACCACTTTCTGTGCATCCCCACGGCTCTGCGTCACCACCATAATGGTATTGTCTCCTGCCAGTGTACCCACAATTTCGGGCCAGAGCATGGAGTCAATCGTCTCCGCCACAGGACTGGCAGAGCCTGACAGGGTTTTGATGACAACTATGTTCTCCGCAGCCATAACGGAAACAACGGACTCCGAAAAAATGCGATTGAGTTTTCCCGGAACATACTCGCCTTCTTTGGCAGCCTTGGGAAGCGCATAGATCATGCGCCCCTGGGGGGTAGCCACCTTAATCAGCCGCATTTCCTTGATATCACGCGATACCGTAGCCTGGGTCACACGAAAGCCATGGGCCATGAGTTCTTCCACAATCTCACTCTGCTTCTCCATGGGTTTGCGCTGTACAATCTCCCGAATAATTGCCTTGCGCTGCTTTTTGAGGGTCTGATCCACGCCCTCATCCGCGCCTCTGCGCACGTTTTCCATCTGTTCATCCCTCATTCCATCGGACAAGTTTATCCTCAACCGCTTCAAAGAAAGACGCTCCAGGGCTTCGGAGGAGACCAATGGTTTCCTCGCCGCCCGTGATCTGCACCCTGTCCCCTGCGCGCAGAAGACACTTGGTCCGTCCGTCCACCTGCAGGGTAATCTCCATTTCCGGATCTTCATACAGCACAATCTCCGCATGACTGTTCAGCGGCATCACAATCGGCCGGTACTGCAGCGCATGCGGACAGATCGCAGAAAAGACAAGACAGGATACCGCCGGCATGACCATGGGTCCACCGGCAGAAAGCGCATAACCGGTAGAGCCCGTTGGCGTGGCAAGGATCACTCCGTCCGCCATGCTGCGGCATGCCAGCTGACCGTTCACATACAGCCGCGTATGGCAGAGCCGCGGAGAGGACAGGCGCAGAAGAGCACACTCATTCAGTCCCCAGTATTCGTTTTCCCCCACCTGCACGTGCAGCAGAGTACGCTCTTCTCTCTCCAGTGTCCCCGACAGAAGCGCATCCAGACCGACATGCATGTTTTCTTTTTCGCATCCTGTCAGAAACCCCTTCTGTCCAAGATTTATCCCGAATATCGGTGCATTCTCCCGCCGGGCATAGGGCACGCAGCGCAGCATGGTTCCGTCCCCGCCAAGGGAAAGAATCGCATCGAGAGTATCTGCACTCTCCCCTGTTCGGCTGCAGAGCCGTGAGGACAGATCCGTTTCAGTCAACACCCGCGCACCGCGGGATTCAAGATAACGCACGGCCTCTTCCGCTGTCTTCACAGCCTCCGGTCTGCCTGAGGCGAGCATCAGGCCAATCCGCTTCATTGCTTTTCCCCCTGCTCTTACGGCTGCGCCGCGCCTGAAGGGAGCTGTCCCCGGCGCAGTGTTTCATGCGCAGCACTTACCACTTCATGAATCGCTGCTTCGTCAATGCATTCCTCGCATCCCCGTATGATCCGTGCCAGGAATTCAATATTGCCTTTCGGTCCCGTGATCGGAGAGAAATCCAGGGCATTGATGGAAAGACCGCAGGAAAGGCAGAACGCGCGCACATTGCGAATCACCTCTTCATGGACCCGTGCTTCCCGCACAACACCGTTCTTCCCCACCTTTCCACGGCCAGCCTCAAACTGCGGCTTAATCAGGCAAAGCGCCACGCCTCCCTCGCCCATGATCGAAAACAGGACCGGCAGAATCAGTGTGATGGAGATAAACGAAACATCCATCACTGCCCGGTCTGGCAGCAAAGGGAACATATCCCGGGTCAGCGTTCTCGCATTGGTGCGCTCCATCAGCGTAACCCGCGCATCACTGCGAAGCTTCCAGTCGAACTGACCGTAGCCAACGTCAATGGCATATACATGCCGTGCGCCATTCTGCAGACAGACATCCGTAAAACCGCCGGTCGCACAGCCCACATCCATGACTACATGATCCTTCATGCTTTCCGAAAAAACCTTCAACGCTTTTTCCAGTTTCAGTCCGCCACGTCCCACATAGGGAATCGCCGGGGCACGCACACTGAGTTCCTCGGTATCCTCGACTGTCTCGGAAGGCTTGTTCACCCGGACCTCCCTGCGGTATACCTCTCCTGCCATGATTGCGCGCTGCGCCTTCTCACGGCTTTCACACAGTCCGCGTTCAACCAATGCCAGGTCTACCCGTTTCTTCGCTGTCACGACCGTACGCCCTTTCGCTTTACCAATTTCTGTAGACTGACCCGAATGCGTTTCGCCATCTGTTCCGGCATCAGTCCCAGGTATTTCAGCAGCTGCTCCCGGGAACCATGCTGAACAAACTTGTCCTCCACTGCAAAGGAAATCTGCGGGAATGGCAGGTGTTCTCTGGCGCAGAAAGCACTGACATAGCTCCCAAACCCCCCGGTAGCCACATGTTCTTCCATGGTATAGACAGGCTTCAGCGCGCATTCCAGAAGCAGGTCCTCATCCAGAGGCTTGACACTGGCACAGTTCACCACTTCGGCCTGCCAGCCCATGCCGGCAAGAATATCAGCTGTTTCCAGTGCGCTGTGCACCATGGAACCCACCGCCAGGATCGTCAGATCTGCGCCTTCCCGAAGGCGCTCCCATTTTCCGGGAACAAACGGGCGACTGGGGTAGCTGGCCTGTAGGTCCTGGCCCTCCCTTCCATACCGTATGACCACAGGGCCATCCTGGCGCACTGTCCATGCAAGCATCTGCTGCAGTTCACCGGTGTCACGGGGTGCCAGCACTGTCAGTCCTGGCATCGGCAGCGTTTCTGCCAGGTCAAAGACCCCGTGATGGGTTTCCCCGTCATGACCGGAAAGCCCGGCCCGGTCCAGAAGCACGACCACAGGCAGGTGCTGCATGCAGACATCATGCAGCATCTGATCATAGGCTCGCTGGAAAAAGGTGGCATAAACCGCAAAATAGGGACGGGCGCCGCCGGCTGCCAGGCCGGCCGCCATGGTCATGGCATGTTCCTCGGCTATGCCTACGTCCCATACTCTCTGCGGAAAGACCGCCTGCATCCGGGAAAGGCTGGTTCCCAGAAGCATAGCTGCAGTAATCGCCACGATTCTTTCATCCGACCGGGCCATTTCTGTCAGTGTATCTGCCATGACATCGCCAAAGCCCGGAAGCGCCGATGTATTGCGGCTGTCCCCTGTCTCCACATAGAAAGGCGGTGTTCCATGGAATTTTTCCGGCTGTGCCTCCGCCTTGTCATAGCCGTGCCCTTTCTTTGTCAATACATGAATCACACAGGGACCGTCGCAGGAGGCTGCCAGCCGAAGCGTGTGCTCCATGCTCTGCATGTCATGCCCGTCAATCGGTCCGTAATACTGAAACCCCAGAGATGTGAAGAAGCCTTCGTCCACAAAGAGCGACTTAATAAAGCCTTTGGTCAGATGTACAAAGCGATAGACCTTGTTTCCCACCAGCGGAAGACGCGCCAGGTTGGACTTTACCTTCTGTTTGGTAGAGGTCCACCCCCGCGTAAGGCGCATGTCGGTCAGATGTCTTGCCAGTGCCCCCACATTCTGGTTAATCGACATTTCATTGTCATTGAGAATAACAATCAGCCTTGTCTTGCTTGACCCGGCATCATTGATGGCTTCATAGCACATGCCGCCCGTAAGCGCGCCGTCACCCACCACGGCTATGCACTGATAATCCTCTCCCATCAGATCACGCGCCCGGGCAAGACCGAGTGCAGCTGAAATGGCCGTTGAGGCATGACCGGTTTCAAATACGTCATACTCGCTCTCACTGCGCTTGGGAAAACCAGAGATACCGCCAAACGTGCGCAGAGATGAGAAAGTATGATTCCGGCCTGTAATCAGCTTATGTACATAGCTCTGATGTCCCACGTCAAAGACAATCTTATCCCGGGGTGTATCAAAGACCCGGTGCAGTGCCAGAGTCAGTTCCACAATTCCCAGATTGGAAGCCAGATGTCCACCGCGCACGGAAACAGTTTCAATCAGCTCCTGCCGAATCTCACGTGCCAGTATTTCCATTTCTTCATAGGACATCCCCTTCAGGTCCTTCGGCGACCTGATCTGTGATAATTGCATCCGTACGTTCTCCCTTATCTCCCCGGAAAAGCCATTTTTCCAGGATAATCCCCCCGACCAGCGGAAGCGAATACACATGCCCCTGATAAGCCGCGTACATGAGCTGTATACGCGATGCGACCAGAAGAAGAAAGAGCAGAAGATAAAGCGTCCACAGGGTAAATGTCGCCACCACGCCCAGGAAAGGAATCCCCGAAACCAGCTTTGCAAGCACGATAAGGAGAACCGTTCCCACAGCCTGGACAGTGCCGAGAAACACGGACTGAAGAGCGCAGGCGCGGATAAGTGGCTTCTGCGGCTCCGCCAGCACAAAGAATAATCCCAGCGGCGACGCCAGAGCACCCAGAAAAGCAAAGACTCTGTCTTCCGGTCTGCTCACCGCATCTGTGCCTTGACGCCTCCGCTTTTTCCGCTCGTTCATCTGATGGTTCCCCTTTTTTTCAGCGCTTGATTCCCTTGCTGCCTTTGCTGCCTTTGCTCCCCAGGCTTACACTGGAGAGAATATCAGAGGTATAGGCATACTGGGATGCGCGCTTATCCTCGAAAGCCCGGCGCGCTTCCTCCACCAGACGGTCAATCATCGCGGTATATTTCAATCCAGTGGCTTCCCAGAGGTAAAACGCCATGGACCCCGGAATCGTATTGATTTCCGTGATATAGATGTTCTCGCTTTCCCGATCAAACATATAATCCACGCGTACCACACCCTTGCAGTCAAGCAGCCTGAATATCTTAACAGACAGCTCCCGGATCCGGGTTGCAAGGCTTTCCTCAATCGGTGCGGGGAGGACTCGATGCAGGCTTGCCATTCCCTTGCTGCCACCCTCGGAACCCAGGTATTTTTCAAAGAAGCTCAGCATTTCCTCGCCGCTTCCCACGATAGGCATTTCAATGGCAGAAGCTTCCACATGATCGTCATACCCAAGCACGGAACAGTTGAGTTCCAGCGGCTTATCCAGTCCTTTTTCCACCAGTACACGACGGTCATAGGACAGCGCCAGTTCCATGGCATTTTCCAGCTCGGTGCGGTTTGCCGCACGGCTGACGCCGATGGAAGACCCCAGATTGGCCGGTTTTACAAATACGGGGTAAGGCAGCAGCTCTTCCATTTCCGCAATAGCCTGCTCCTTTTCCGCTTCCCAGCGTCTCCTTGTCATGCTCACGCCCGGAAGCACCGGAAGCCCGGCTCCCCGAAAGCACTGCTTCATCAGAATCTTGTCCATGCCGATGGCGGAACCGACCACGCCCGTCGAAGCATAAGGGATCCCTGCCAGTTCCAGCAGCCCCTGCAGTGTTCCGTCCTCACCGTTCAGACCGTGAAGAACCGGGATCACCACATCCAGTCTTGCCGCTATCACCTGCTCCATCCGATGCAGGAATCCTTTGCCGGGGCGCATGGCCAGAATCGCCCGGCTTCCGGTTGTTACATCAAGCATCACGCGTTCAATCCCGTTTCCCTCTCCCGGGAAATGCTGGAACGTGCGGATATCACGCAGTTTTTCTCCCGTATACCATACCCCATGTTCATCAATATATACAGGAATCACGTCATACCGGTCCGTATCCACATAGTTCATCAGCTGAATGGCACTGATGATGGATACTTCCCGCTCGCAGGAGCGGCTTCCAAAAATAACGCCGAGTTGGATTTTTTCCATATCTGCATCCTCTTACTCTTCTGAATAATTGTCCGGAAGATCGTTTTCAAACAGGACAGTATCACCGCGGTGCAGCAGCTTGTGCAGCTGCGCAGTCGCTTCTTCCAGGCTTTTGACCGTATAGATCGCATTTTCCGGGAATCCCTTGGCCAGCAGTCCTTCCCGAATCGGCGCCGTATGCTTCGGTCCGACCAGAATGGCAGTATCCACACATTGTGCCATATGTTCGCCAAACGCACGATTGAACTGTTTTTCCTCGTTTCCCAGTTCCACCATACCGGGGGTCACAATCAGGCGATGCGGCGGGAACGCGGCAATAACGTCCAGCGCCGCACGGCTGCCGGCCGGATTGGAATTAAAGGCATCATCGATCATGGTAACACCTCCGGCCATCGAGCGAAGCTCCAGTCGATGCTCGACACTGCGAAGCTTGCCAATACCCCGGGCAATCTCCGGAAGCGTCATCTGCAGCCGAAGGCAGACTGCCGCCGCCAGAAGGATGTTCTTGATGCTGTGCTCGCCAAGAAGGGGCGTCTCACACGCAACACGTGCTTCCCTTGTACAAAGTGTAAACCGCGATCCGCGGGGAGAAACCGTAATATCCTCCGCCCACACATCATCACGCTGACTGTGCAGGCCTGTGAGAATCTTCTCCTTCTGCGTCTTTTCGTACAGTTCCAGGCAGATCCCGTCATCATCCGAAAAAACAGCCGTTCCGTCCTGCGGCAGAGCCTCCACCAGTTCATACTTGGTATCCCGTATCCGCTCGATTGTCCTGAAAGTATCCAGGTGCTGCGGCCCTACACTGGTCAGCACCCCGATTCGGGGATGAACCAGCCGGCACAGTTCGCGGATATCACCCACATGACGCGCTCCCATTTCTGCCACAAAGACTTCATGGGATGGTGTAAGCCTCGTGCGGATGACCTTGGTCACCCCCATCGGCGTATTGAAACTGGAGGGCGTAATCAATGTCTGGTAATGCTCCGACAGCAGTGTCCCCAGAATAAACTTTACACTGGTCTTGCCATAGCTTCCGGTAATACCCACCCTGATCAGGTCCGGACGTGCCTTCAGGATACGCTGTGCATCCCGGAAATACATCTCGGATATTCCCTTCTCCACAGGAAGTGCAGCCAGCCCGGCTAGCGCGGTGGTCAGCGGCAGAAATGCGGGAAGCGCAGTAAACATGATTGCACGAAGAGCAGGCGGTGCCAGCAGAAGCATCAGTATGCCCAGCAGTGCATGCACAAATGCACTGGCACCCATAAGCCGCTTGACCCGCGCTGTTATGCCAAAAGGTTTCTTGGCTTTTCGTGCCCGAAGCTTCTGCATGATAAGAAAACCTGCTGTCAGCGGGCACAGCAGTGCTATCACTGCCAGCCACGCAGTCGCTCCGGCAGCAAAAAAGAGCAGGCAGGGAATAAGCTGACACAGCGCCAGGCACAGCCCCGGGCGCACAGCACGCTCCCATGTGCGCTTCAGAGTACGAAAGTATCCAGGCAGCTGATAGCTTTCCAGCTGATAGTCATGCAGAAGCGCGCGGCTGGCCATTACACATCCGCCGCTTATTCCCAGAATCCAAGATATCCAGAAAATCATGCATTCATCTCCAAAAAGTGCCGGCTCACCGCAAGAAAGCGCGGCAGCTGTTCCAGATAGGCAAAGTGCGTTCCGCCTTCAAATATGGCAAGCCCTGCATTGGGTATATCCTTCTCCATTTTCCGTCCCATCCAGAGCGGAGTTTCCGTATCCTGATCGCCGAATACCAGAAGCGCAGGACAGGAAACCCGGGGAAGTCGGTCCGCAAGATCCAGAGAGATTACCTTGACAAAGGTCCTCCGCATTTCCTCATCCAGGGCATTGTAATCCCGGGACCCGTATTTTTCTCGAAGTGCCTGTTCCATTCTGTCGGGAATGGAACCAAAAAGATGGGTTTTCTTCAGCATCTGACTGAGCTTTTTTCCTCTCTGGAACTGTTCCGCTCGCTTCCTGCCTTCTTCTGTCTGCGGTTTCTTCAGCCCCGCCGCTCCGGTAAGGATCATGCGTTCAAAAAGCGATGCATCCTCCGCAGCAAGATAGAGCGCTACACGGCACCCGAATGAATGCGCAATGACAGTGCAGGGTGTAAAGCGCTCCGCCTCAAGCAGTTCTCTCACGCATGTGGCATAGTCCTCCACGCCCCAAGGCTGCGGCGGTTTTTCCGACGCGCCAAATCCGGGAAAGTCCAATGTCAGAGTCTGCGCTCTGTCTTCCAGTCCCTTCGCAACCGGCTGCATGAGCTTTTCGGAACAGCCCCATCCATGCAAAAGAAGCACGCGTGTATCCCGTGCTTCCGATAACGTGTAATGGACCTTACATCCATGCAGCATGCGTTCCATCCGCGTTCCCTTCTTTCCGCTCTTCCCGGTCGATCTGCCAGATATACCGGCGCTTCCTTGCTGACAGCGCAAACCGTCTCTGGAAGTCCTCCGGCACGTCTACTTCCCTTTCCAGGACGCACCCCAGCCTCTCACAGGTGCGAATGGAAGGATAATTGTCCGGGTCTGTTGTAATAACCACACTTTTTTTCCCCTGCATGCGGATTTCCTCATACAGGAGACGGACTGCGTGCTCTGCATAGTGATGTCCGCGCCAGGGAAGATCAATATGATAACCAATATGCCCAAAATAATACAGCGGTTCGCTTTCCCCGGACCGCAGAGAAATCTTACCGATCTCCCGCCATCTGCCATGCAGGGTAATACGCCAGTCCAGGACCTGTCCAAAGCGAAGGGAAGGCATGGTTTCCCCCAGGTCCACCGGAACGAGGTCTACGATCCCGTCCGTGTACTGCGCATTTCTTCGAAACAGATTTCTCATCCGACCCTCTTCACCTGTGCTTTCTGAAGGAGTCCCTGCACATCTGCTTTCCGGACGAGTCCTGTGCCCTCCGTCATCACACTGGCTGCGCCGCAGGCTGTTCCCATGCGCAGTGCCTCCCCATAATCCCGGGTCTGCAGGTATCCCTTCAGGAAACCGGCTACCATCGCATCCCCGGCCCCCACAGTGGAACGCACTGGCACAGAAAGTGCAGGCGAGGAATAGATGCCGCTATCTGAAAAGAGCAATGCGCCTTTTTCTCCCAGGGAGAGAAGTATATTCCGGGCCCCCATGTTCTGAAGCGTTTCCGCAGCCTTTCGGATATCCTTCTCTGAAGCAACCGGCATTCCGGTTGCTTCAGCCATCTCCTGCAGATTAGGCTTTACAAAGATCGGATGCCCTTTCAGGCCTTCGACCAGGGGGATTCCGGAGGTATCCAGAAATACAGGTCCCGCCACGCTTTCCATCATGGTCCGATAGGCGTCCACAGGGCATCCCGGAGGCAGAGAGCCGGTAAGCACAAGACAATCAAAGGGATCGGTGCACGCCTGCATGGAGTGAATCATGCCCGCAAGATCAGACTGCGTAACCACGGGTCCAGGCTCATTGAGTTCAGTGACTGTGCTGTTATCGGATACAATCTTGGTATTGGTACGCACTTCACCCGGAACCGGAAGACATACGGTTGCTACATTTTTCTGTGTCAGCTGTCTTTCGAAAAGTGCCGCATTCTCCTGCCCCACAAACGTCCAGCACCGTGCATCCAGCCCCAGTGTGGTGAGCACAATCGCGACATTCACGCCTTTTCCGCCAGCCCCCAGAATATGTCTGCGCACCCTGTGCACTTCTCCGGGATGCAGGGCATCGATCTCCAGGGTACGGTCAAAGGCAGGATTGAGACAGGTTACCGCGATCATATCATCCCTCCAAAACGCGCTCCATTATATCATGCGGGTATATGGTATGCAAGGAATACAGAAAATACAGAATATGATTCTCTGTCCGGCTATAGCCCGTAGAGTTTTCTCGCATTCTCCGTAGTTTTCTCGGCAAGCTGCTCGGGTGCTATGCCCCGTATCTGTGCCAGCCGCTGGCAGATCATAAGGAGATTGGCAGGTTCATTGCGCTCCCCTCGATGGCCTTCAGGCGGCATATAAGGGCTGTCCGTTTCCAGCACAAGGCGATCCAGCGGAATACGCTCCATAACTGTGCGCGCCCGTCTGGCATTCTCATAGGTAGCCGCGCCGCCCAGTGCAATCAGGTATCCCAGATCCATATAAGACTGCGCCATCTCCCAGCTGCCGGAGAAGCAGTGGATAATGCCACCTGTAAGGTGTGCTCTCCGCCCGCGCAGAATTTCCAGCATGGCGCCATGCGCACCGCGCACATGAAAGACAACCGGCAGAGACACCTCTTCCGCCAGGTCCAGCTGTGCTTCCAGCGTCTGTCTCTGTATCTGCATGGCAATGCCATTCGGGTCATGGGTATCCAGACCGATTTCTCCGATTGCACGCACCTGCGGAGCCTGGGACAGTCGGCGCATGGTTTCCAGGACATGCAGCGAAAACGTATCCGCATACTCCGGATGAACGCCCACCGCAGCGATAAACGCCGGGTCAGATGCTGCAAATGCGGTCACACTTTCCATGGAAAGCGCATCATACGCAATGACAGCGGCGCCTACAACGCCGCTGTCATGCATTCTGGCAAGAACCGCCTGACGGTCCTGCTGAAATGAGTCCGTATCCAGATGGCAATGGGTATCAAACAGTATCATCCGATAATCGCTCCATCGTCCATGCCGTCTTCCACAGTCATAAGTTTCAGTTTTTCATCATTGTCCGTCGCTGCACACAGTACCATACCCTGGCTCTCAATGCCGGCCAACTTAGCGGGCTTCAGGTTAGCCACAAGAACCACCTGTTTTCCCACCATTTCTTCCGGGGTATACCACTGCGCAATGCCGCTGACAACCTGGCGCTCGCCATCCTTGCCCAGAGACAGGCGAAGCTTTAAAAGTTTCTTGCTCTTTTCCACCTTTTCGCACGCCAGTACACGGGCCACCTGCAGCTTAATCTTCCCAAAGTCTTCTATGCTGATCTCTTCCGAAAATTCGGGTGCAGAATGGCCCTTTTTCTCCGGCTTCTTCTCCACCTTGGAAGGTTCCTGCTTAGGTTCTTCTTTGGGCTGATCGCGCAGAAGTTCCTTTTCAATATCCAGGCGCGGGAAAAGCGCTTCGCCCTTGGACACCTTCGTACCGCAAGTGAGATGACAGAACTGTCCATCGCACAGAGAATCCCATGTCATCTCGGCGCGGTCTTCCAGTCCCAGCTGCGCAAAGATGCGTTCCGGCGTACGCGGCATGACAAACCCGATCATGACCGCTACGCGGCGTACGCACTCTGCCAGGGTATAGAGAACCGTACCAAGACGCGGGCGGTCTGCTTCATTTCGCGCCAGAATCCAAGGAGCTGTCACATCAATATACCGATTGCACTCCCCTACCAGCTTCCAGATCGCAGAAAGCGCCTGAGAAAACTGGAACGCATTGACTGCATTCTCCACACTGGTGGGTGTATCCAGTGCCAGCTGCCAAAGGGCTTTGTCCACATCCTGTACGTCGGCACAGTTCGGAATACCGCCCTCAAAGTACTTTTCAATCATGGCAACCGTCCGGCTGACCAGATTTCCCAGGTCATTGGCCAGATCCGCATTGATTCTGGTAAGCATGGAGCGCAGCGTAAACTCGCCGTCAGCACCAAAAGGCATCTCGCGCATGAGGAAGTAGCGGACAGCATCGGAAGAATAGCGATTGCACAGAATCACAGGATCCACTACGTTGCCCACAGATTTTCCCATCTTTTTCCCATCAATGACCAGCCAGCCGTGTCCGAAAATCTGCTTGGGCAGCGGTTCACCGATGGCGTGAAGCATGATCGGCCAGATGATGGAATGGAATCGCACGATTTCCTTGCCCACCAGATGTACATCCGCCGGCCAGTACCGACGATAGAGTTCATCATGATCCGTTCCATATCCCAGGGCTGAGATGTAGTTCGTCAGCGCATCGACCCACACATAGACAGTGTGCTTCGGATCAAAGTCTACAGGAATCCCCCACTTGATGGAAGTACGGGATACGCACAGGTCCTCCAGTCCCGGCTTCAGGAAATTGGAGATCATTTCGTTGGCGCGGCTGGACGGCTGAATGAAGTCCGGATGCTGCTGAATATAGTCAATCATCCAATCCTGATATTTACTCATTCTGAAGAAATAGCTTTCTTCCTTCGCTTTTTCAACCGGCCGTCCGCAGTCCGGGCAACAGCCTTCCTTCAGCTGAAGCTCCGTCCAGAAGGACTCGCAGGGCGTACAGTACCAGCCCTCATACTCACTTTTGTAGATGTCACCCTGATCATAGAGCTTTTTGAACACCTTCTGCACACAGGCCACATGCCGCGGATCCGTGGTACGGATGAAGTCATTATAGTCAATGTCCATCAGTTTCCACAGTTTCTTGATGCCGTCTACAATGTGATCCACATACGCCTGCGGTGTTACGCCCTTTTCTTTTGCTTTGCGCTCAATCTTCTGCCCATGTTCATCGGTTCCGGTCAGGAAGTAGGTATCATAGCCTGTCATACGCTTGAACCGGGCCATGGAATCCGCCGCCGTGGAGCAGTAGGCATGACCGATATGCAGATTATCGCTGGGATAATAGATCGGCGTAGTAATGTAGAACTTTCCTCGATTGGGCATGGGGATCTGCCTCCTTTCTTCAGGCACCATTCGGGCACAAAAAAAGCACCCTCTGCAGGGGCGCCTGGAAAATACGGCGCGGTGCCACCCTGTTTGTTCTTCTCATACAGATAACGGTGCGACCCGCTGCCGGCTCAATCACTTCACCGGCAGTGCTCAGGAGCCATGTTCTCCGGTCATGCATCACCGCGTCTCACCTTTCCGCAGCTCTCTTTGCATGCACAGGCCGGATACTCTTTCCTTCATTGCATGCATGCATGTTACTGGTCCTGTGCCTGCTTGTCAAGACACAGCAAAAAGAAAAAGCGGCAAAAGCCGCTTCAATATCCAGAATATGGAAGCCCCAGGGTGCCGGTGCCCTCGTTTTTTCACCCGCTATATATAACGGGCTGGTTCCCTGCCGCATATCTCTGCCGTCCCCTGGCGTCAAAGACGGGGGCGTGACATTATATACAATGGACCCGGGTACCATTTGATGAAGTGTGGGGAAAACCGAAAAGCTGCCGCACACCCCAGGAGTCATCCTATACTGAGATTATAGGGATTGAACACAAGGCTGTCAAGAACTTTTCCAGGTGTTCTCCCCGTGCTTTTTCCATACACGTCTTCTATGCCTTGACGGCGCAGTCCAGAATATGCGTTTCAATTGTCTGAAACCTGTCGCTGATCTGAACCGTTGATTCGAGATCACCCTGACAGCAGGTATCGCAGTCTCCCCCATCTTCCAGGCATTCTGAAACATTCTTCGGTATTCTTCCCCGCCTCATCTGCATGTCAGAAGTGGTGTCCGCCACCGCCGTGTGACATGCCGCCGGAGGAAGTATGCATACTGCTTCCCATGCCGCTGGAATGACCGCCGCTGTGTCCTCCTGCAGAAGGCGGAGGCATTCTGACGCGCGTCACATCTTCGCGTATAAAGCGGGAATCGTTGACTTTCAGATCCAGTTTCCGGCCTGAAGGATCGTACCGGTATGTGCCTCCGCGCAGACTGTAGGTTGCTGAAACTGTCTTGAAGAGCAGCAGAGCAACCACCGCACCGACTGCCAGTGCCATCAGCAGTTCGGCTTTCGTCAGTTTGTTGTAAATGCCCGTCAGACGCTCGCCAGTTACCGCATCATAACGGAAAGAACCTTCTTCGATCCCGGACCGCAGAAACGTTTCCAGCATGGAAAGCTGGCTCAGCATGGCACTACCATAGGCGCCGATGCGAAGGGCATCATCCGCACTGGACAGTATCTCTTCGATCCGGTGATCATTGAGATAGTCAGCCATGGTACCGGCAGTAGACAGATAATTAAAGCGGTTGTTCATATCGAGCACAAAAAGCACACCAGCCCGATCTTCACCCATGCCATACCCATGATCCTCATAGTACCTGTCCGCATAGTCCACGCTGACACTGTCATTGCCATAGGACGATGGTACATCGTTTGTTGTCAGAACACCGACATCCATCTGATACGTTCCGCGCATGGCGGTAATCAGACGTTCCATCTCAGCCTTCTCACTGTCGGTATACAGCCCGGCATCATCGACCACCATGGGAGACTGGAGAGCGTTGACCACGCTTGTATTCGCCGAAAGAGCCAGTGCCGGACACAGGAGAATGCACACAAGCAGGATCGCTGCGCATCGCTTCACCATAGCATGGCACCTCCCAGACACAGAAGACCAGCCACAGCCAGTCCGCATATTGCAGAAAACAAGCCCAGTTTTCCGGTGTCCAGAGGAAGCTTTCCGCAAACCTGGCCTGTCTGTCCGTTCATCATGTAATAAAAGGATTCCTTTCCCTGCCCGCGGTAAGTCAGCACCCACACAGGGAACAGTACGTAACGCATACGGGACACCATCTTGTGCACCTGCGCATTTCCCTTCACAGAGTGGAAGGCATCCCCCACATGTGTCATTGCCCCATAAACCATGCCCTGAGCTTCCTTTTCCATGTCCGCCTGGGCTTCTGCCAAAGTCACATCACGGCTCTCCGCCAGGAACCCGCTGAGATATTCGCTGGCAAAAGGTCTCATTCCTTCCATCTGAAAGGGCTGTATGCCATCGGAGAGCAGACGGCTGGTCTGATTCAGCGCTTTTCTCTGCAGGCGATTCACCTGCAGCGTACCTTCCCTGTGCAGCTGATAATGACGCGTATGTGTCTCCGTAACAGCGCCACGCTGAATACTGCTGACCGTAGTAGCTTCCCCGTCAAAGCTGGCCTCCATGGTTACATCATCCATCCAGTAGGGATAATACACCCCAGAAAAATCTTCCAGCTGCTGCGGAGAAACAAAGTCCTTTCGTACAAAGCGCTTTTTTGCAATAAATGCCTGAAAACGGTTTTTGGCTTCCTGCAGCTCCATCTGGAAGGGAATCACACCGTCCGGACGAAATGCGTCTGAGAGTCTGGGATTGAGAACCACCGGACTGTGGCAATAATAGCACCGTGTCGCCGCCGTCGTCGGGCCTGTCACAATCTCTGCGCCGCAGTTCTGGCAATGATACGAACGAAGTTCTTCTCCTTCCGGCTTTTCCTGCGTAGCTTCTTCCGAAACAGGTGCTTGTTCCTGTACTGCGGCAGTTTCCGGCTGACCCTGTACCGCTTCCTGAAGAATGCTTTCTTCCTCCACTGTCGTCCCGCAGTAAGGACATACCATGGCTTTCTGCCCCGGACGATATTCCAGTGCCCCGCCGCACGCCGGACATTTGAACTGATTGACGTTGGACAAGCAAACACCTCCCGTCATCGCTTGTATGGTATCATGATAGCACCCCCTGTGGCCTTACGCAATCAAAGGCAGCCGTATACCGCCAGAAAAGACCTGTTCTTCTTCCGAAAGAAGCGGCATGCCCATGCACGCCGCCCCTGTCAGTCAATCTTCAGGTCTCCCGAAACCGTTCGCGCCTCAATATGACACGGCGCATTTTCCTGCCGATGCTTATGCACCGTGCAGTCCCCGCTGACAGTATGGAAGAGCATATCCACAACGTTTACCGATGCAGGCGTATGGATATCAATATCCCCGCTCGTCGTCTTACACAACAGTCTCCCTTCCACCGAATGCCAGTCAATTGACAGATCGCCAGAAACACTTGTCATGTTCAGTTTCTGCATATTGCCTTCCATCTGGCAGTCACCGGAAACCGTAGAGACCGACGCCTCCTGCCACAGTCCCCTGACATCCATGTCTCCGCTGACCGTCTGCAACCGAAGCAACGTTCCCCGATTCTTCCCGGTAAAGCGTACATCGCCGCTTGTCGTATGCACCTGCATCTGTCGGCAGTCGACTTGCCTGACCTCAAGATCCCCTGCCATTGTCCGGATTTCTACCGTCTCCATATCCTGCGGGATACGTACCGTAATGCACTGTTTTCCCAAAGAAGACACTGCCTGCAGGGCCTGATTTACAATACGCCGCAGGTCAGAAAAGGACTGCATCTGAGACAGCATGCTTCGGATTTCACGCCCCGCATGGCTCTGCTCCTTCTCCTGGATCCGGAGACAGTCTCCGTCCATCTCCACCTGGAAGTCATCCCTATGTTCTTCCTGCACATGTACATGCATATACCCGTCTTCAGAAGGCAGGAGATGTATGTCTGATGAAAACAGGGATGCGCAAATCTTCTTTCCCTGAAAAATCTGCTCGTCTCTCGAGGGCGTCTTCTCTTCTGTTTTCTCTGTGCTCTGGAAACTCTGCATCATCTCCTCCATTCCCTGCAGACTTTCCACGATAGCTGCGATGGCCTCATCCTCCGTGTAGCCATTCCCCGTCATTTCCTCAAACCGTTCCTGACAGTCACGCATGACTGCTTCCCGGATTTCCAGTACTTCCGGATCCTCACGCAGATCCTGAAACGCGATTCTTACAAGCTTTTCAACGGTTGCATTCATACCTCGTATCCATCCTCTCCCAACAGTATCGAAAGTGTTTTTCTGGTTTCACGCCACTGGGCTTTCTCTTCCCGTAGTTTTTCTTCGCCCTGGGGCGTCAGATGGTAGTAGCGGCGCCGGGCACCCTGCATTTCATCGCCCCAGTAGGAGGAAATGTACCCCGCCTGTTCCAGGCGTCGAAATGCAGTATATAACGTGGCTTCCTTCAGCTGCAGGGTTCCCTTGGAAAGAGCGCTGACATGCTTCTGAATCTCATATCCATAGCTGTCTCCCTCCTGCAGTTCGCGCAGAAGTATGGCATCCGTATATCCCCGCAGCCAGTCAGCAGAAACCGCCATGCTGCCTCCTCTCCTTTCCGTATTCTTCGCGTCACATTATATGTCTATATACCTCATCTGTCAATGTACTATTTCAGACTATGTTTGCTATTTCCCAAAGGGATTTCTCGTTTCTTCATATTTGACAACCCTATGTCTTCTCTGTATAGTCTTCATGCAACGCAGTCACATAAGAGGTAAGGGAGGTAAATGACTATGCGTGAGGATACCATCCGGCTCGTCGACGAAGTGCTCCCTATGGAAGATGACGAAGGGGAAACTGTCGATCTCAATATTGTCGCCTATATCGTCAAGGATGACGTTGAATACGCGATTGTCCTGGATCCTGAGGACGAAGGCGGCATCATGGTATTTGAAACATCCGTAGATGAAGAAGGTATGGATTTCTTCATTCCTGTAGAAGATATGGATCTGGCAGAGCAGCTTTTTTATCTGTATGATGCACACTCGGAGTCCTATGAATTCGGCCCTGCTACATGAAAAGCATGAAAAAAACGCAGATGACCTGCGTTTTTTTCATGCCTTTCTTATTCCTTCCCGATCTTTTCCTTCATAACTTCTATGGCGCGGTTCAGCTGCGGGTCTGCTGTATCTCCAAACTCATAAATGCCCAGGTCACCTTCCGGAAGTTCGACCACGACATCCGGTGTAATGCCTACACCATGCACCTTATTGCCCAGCGGCGTAAAATACTGCGCAATCGTCAGCTGCATGCCGGCGCCTTCATTTCCTACCGGGACGACGGCCTGGATAATGCCTTTGCCATAACTCTGGACACCTACGACCGTAGCATCCGCCCGATCCTGCAGCGCACCCGTGAGTATTTCGGCAGAACTGGCACTGTTTTCATTGACAAGAATAACCAGCGGGATATCCACTTTTCCTTTCTTGGAATATGTATTCTGCCGGGTTCCATCCTTATATTCCACATAATACAGGATGCCGTCATCCAGGAACTGATCCGCAATCGTTTCCGCATCGGCCGTCCATCCGCCGGGATTGTCACGAAGGTCAATGATCAGTCCCTTCATCTCCGCCTGTTCCAGTTCCTTCAGCGCTTCCTTGAACTTTTCAGCACAGTCTCCGGCAAACTCGTACAGATAGATATACCCGATGTTGTCCTCCAGCATGCCGCTTTCCACACGATTGACATTGACGACAGCACGGGTCATGACTGTCTCGCGTTCCTCACCCTCGCGAAGGAATGTCACATGCACATCCGTTCCCGGCGTGCCGCGCATGATATCCACTGCATCCTGCAGCGTTTCCGGAACCACCTGCACGTCTTCCACCTGATAGAGAATATCACCGCGCCGCACGCCAGCTTTCTCAGCCGGTGAACCTGTAAAGACGCGGATTACAGTGCACAGATGTGTGGAGTAATTGGAAGAAATCAGTATGCCGACGCCGGCATATTCGCCCTCATCATCCTCCCACATTGACGCATACTCTTCCGGCGTATAGTAGAAGGTATATGGATCATCGATCAGCGCCAGAGAACCCATGGCGGCCCCTGTAAGAAGATCCTTATGATCCACATCCTGATAATAGTTTTCTTCTACAATGTCCATCATGTCCAGGATCGTGTCAAACTGCTGATACCGCTCATACTGCTCACGCGAGATTGTCACCGTGTCCCCGCTCTGCGAGACATTATTCTGTCCCTGGCCTGCCGGCGTCGCGCTGTTGGACTGCAGCATGGAACCCAGCCCGCTCATGGGAAGCATGGTGCATCCTGACAGCAGACAGAGAAGCATCACCAGGCCTATCACCTGCACAAATGTCTTTTTCAAACTTCGTCATCCTCTTTTCTTTTGCTTTTGTTGTCCTGTCCTCTGGAATTCTTCCGAAGCTCCATAAGAATCTTGAATACAACCGCGTCCTCAAACTTTCTCAGATCCAGACCGGTGGAATGTTCCACCTTGTCCAGGCGATACAGCAGCGTGTTTCTGTGAATGTACAGCTGTCTGGCGGCATCTGATACACTCAGGTCCTTGCGGAGAAACGTATCAATGGTAAGCATCATCTCATCATTGAACAGTTTCTTCGTTGATGGATTAAAGATCATATCCTGGTATGTTCTGTAGCAGTTTTCCGGAATGCCCATCAGAAAACGCTCCAGAATCAGACGGTTGTAGGCAAATACAGTCTGTTCCGGGATAAACTTTCTTCCCACCATGATTGCATCCTGTGCCTGGCGGAAACTGCGCGCCATTTCCTCCGGAAAGCGAAAGCTTTCCCCGATTCCAACCAGCATTTCCTTGGCCGTTTCCCCCATAACCGTCTCCTGCAGTGCTTCCGCAAACTGTATGGAGTCTGTCACCGAGTCGTCCTCCCTGCAGTCGCGCACAAGTGCAACGCTGTGCTGATCCATATCCACCAGCACATCCGTACGTTCCATCGGTACAATATCCCGAAGAATGTCATACGCGCTGGATGTATCCTCACTGGGAATGTGAAACACCATGACCGAGCGCTGGAGATCCCGCCGGATCTGGTAATCTTTGGCCAGAGCTGACAGCTCCACACCTGTCAGCTCACCCCGAAGGATACGACGGTAAATGGTAAAGGTATTCTCCTGGCTTCGGTCCATCACCGAATAGCGAGCAATCAAAGCACTGGCCAGAAGAAGAATATCCGATGCGCCGGGAACGTCCCGGTCCAGATATAGGCAGACCCTCGGCTGACGAGCAAGGATCATAAGGGCATTGCCAGCTTCCAACACAACCCCCTCCGTCATGTCCCGCATCTGATCCACATGCATGGAAAGCGCTGCATACACTTCACTCTCGTCATCCCGATCCAGAAAGGAAACCTTGGCAGACAGTCCAGCCAGGAGCATTTTCATACTTTCCATAAAGTGCGATTCCAGCATGTGCATCCCTTCCTTTCTGCCTTTCTGGGATCATAGCACAATTCTTTCTATCGCAAAAGCATTACTTTTCCAGCCGTATGGTTCCATTGCGACAGGCGTCAAGAAGCCGAAGGAGATCCTCCCTGCGTTCCCATAGACGTTTTCCATGGTCTGTATCCGCAACGTATTTCCGCGTCGGATAGCGCATGAACTCAAAGGACTGGGAGTGAATGTCTCTTCCTGTCTTCTGGGCATCCTTCAGCGAGGTAAATGGCTGATGTGACATAAGCCGCATGCCGTGACTGTTCGCGATAAGCGTATACCCCGCAATGCCCGTGGTCTTCTGGTAGGCTTTGCAGAAACCGCCGTCAATAACAACCAGTTTTCCCCCGGCTTTCAGAGGACTCTCTCCATGTGTTACACGAATGGGCGTATGACCGTTGACAATGCATGCATTCTCCCCGTTCAGACCAAATTCCCGCAGGATTTCCATACACTTTTCTTCCTGATTATAAAAGACATAGTAAGGATTCCGCGGCTCCTCCCAGGCGCGTTCATCGGGGATAAATGCCCGGGCAAACGTCTTAATCCTCCGCCCGCATACCGGCGAATCTGACCCGCACCACAGATACCACATAAAATCCCGAGCATACGGGTCAGCGCCATAGAATGCACGACGCGCCACAGTATCTGCATAATCCATGAGCGCTTTTCCACTGTAAGTCTGATCGCCCAGGCGTTTGTGCAGGAACTGTCCCCTGGCATCCAGAGGAACACAGCCGTGATACAGCAGATTTCCATTATGGCATCGATACATGGCACCATTCTCATAGAGAAAATTCACATGCATCTGCAGACGTGTGCTCTGACGGAAGGATTGTCTGAGCCCTGCGCATACAGATGCTTCGTCCGCTGAAAGCGCATAGGGATCAGATGATGATACGGTCGGGAAGCAGACCGTATTCAGCGGCCAATCCTCTCCATCCATCCTGACAGTGCTCTGTCGAAGATCCATCTTATCCAGAAGCAGCCGATCCTCCATCTGAAAATCCGGATTGCGCAGAATCAGCTGTCCTTCCAGCTTAAACATCATCACGCTGACAGCATGCACCATGGCCTTTTCCATGGGCATGTCCGGATACAGTTTTTCCGCCATCAGCGACAGGGGGCGCAGCGGAATACCGTAACCGCGTTCCAGAATATCCATATTTCCATAGGACAGGCTGTTGCGCAGAACCCCCATGATGCAACACTCACTGCCGGATGCAGCCCCCATCCACAGAACATCATGGTTGCCCCACTGAATATCCACGCAATGGTGATGAAGCAGAATATCCATGATTGAATCCGCCCGGGGGCCCCTGTCATAGATATCGCCGACGACATGAAGTCTTTCCACAGCCAGATGCTTGATCAGTGTTGCCAGGGCTTCCATAAGCCCATCCACACTCCCTGAATCAATGAGGGAATCCACAATGGCATCATGATATCTTCTTCGATTGTCCTCCTGTTCCGAACGTATGACCGGCTCATCCTCCTGATAATGCATCAGCTCGTCCAGAAGAAACGCCCAGTTCTCCGTCATGGCCCGGCGCACCTTGTCCCGCGTATATTTGGAGGAAAGCATGCGAGCGAGAATCAGCATGCAGGTTACCTGCTTCTGATACCAGGATTTGCACACTGTGCCTTTTCCGTGCATCTGGCGGAGAATCTCTGCTGGGTAATAAATCAGCGTACACAGCTCATCTTCTTCGCTCCTGGACAGCACATTTCCCAGCCAGAGTGTCACCTTCTCCCGTATGACTCCGGAGCAGTTGTTCATAATATGGCAAAACGCTTCATATTCCCCATGTATATCGCTCATGAAATGTTCTGTACCTTTGGGAAGACTGAGACGTGCGGAAAGCCGTGCTATCTCGGTACACAGTGCTTCCATGGTAGGAAACTGTTCGGAGAGCAGACTGAGATATTTCATTTTATCAGAAGACAGCTGATCCACATGCATTCTCCTTTTTCTCTGTATTCATCCCCTGTCATTGTACTGGAAATATGCCGTCATGAAAACCAGGAGCATAAAAAAAAACCTTTGCCGTGTAGGCAAAGGGCTAAAAGTCAGCTTAGCGGGACAGGATGGTCTTTTCAGTATCCTTGTCGAAGAAATGGAGATGGTTGACATCAAATGCAACGCGGATCTTATCGCCAGCGCGGGAAGCAGTGCGAGGATCAACACGAGCGATGATGTTGCCTTCCTTGCCAGTGGTGGTCAGATACAGGTAGGTTTCAGAACCCATCTGTTCAGTGACTTCCACGTTGACATCGATCGCAGCTTCAGGATGCGCAGCCAGCATGGCTTCGCCATCATCAATGTTTTCAGGACGAATGCCCATGACAACTTCCTTGCCGACATAGGATTCATCAGTAAACTTGGAAACCTTGGAGGTGGGAACCACGATCTTGTTGTTGCCGAAGCTGGCGACCACATCCTGGCCAACCTTGCTCAGCTTGACGTTGAAGAAGTTCATCTGGGGGCTGCCGATGAAGCCAGCGACGAATTCATTGCCGGGATAATCGTACAGGTTCTGGGGCGTATCCACCTGCTGCACGACGCCGTCCTTCATAACGACGATACGGCTGGCCATGGTCATAGCTTCGGTCTGGTCATGGGTAACATAGATGAAGGTGGTCTGCAGGCGCTGATGCAGCTTGGTGATCTCAGTACGCATCGCAACACGCAGCTTGGCGTCCAGGTTGGACAGAGGTTCGTCAAACAGGAAGACCTTCGGCTCACGGACGATAGCACGGCCCAGAGCAACACGCTGACGCTGACCACCGGACAGAGCCTTCGGCTTACGGTTGAGCAGGTGAGCAATGTCAAGGATCTTGGCAGCTTCTTCCACGCGGCGCTTGATTTCATCCTTGGGGGTCTTGCGCAGCTTCAGACCAAATGCCATGTTGTCAAACACGGTCATATGCGGATACAGAGCGTAGTTCTGGAACACCATGGCGATATCGCGATCCTTGGGCGCGACGTCGTTCATAAGACGGTCACCAATGTAGAGTTCGCCATCGGAAATTTCTTCCAGACCAGCGACCATACGCAGAGTGGTGGACTTGCCGCAGCCGGAAGGTCCGACCAGCACGATGAATTCCTTATCAGCGATGTCGAGGCAGAAATCGCTAACAGCGGTCACTCCGCCCTGATAGATCTTGTAGATGTGCTTCAAAGATACACTTGCCATGGGTAATTCCTCCTCTATTCATTCGTCATGCGGCTGTGCCGCTTGGGATGTCTGTATTGTACAGAATTTGTTCCGAATCGAAAATGGGCAAGTTGTACAAAGTTTTTACGAAAAACATGTACAACCTGCCCAAGGCTGTTATCTGCGTGCATTCAGATTGTCGCGTTCCTGATGAACGTCCTGCACAAGACCGCCAATATAAGTCTCGGCTTTTCCGAGGATGCCGTCCAGATAATTGAAGGTATTATTGCTCAAAGCATTCAGCTGCTGCTTGGTCTTTTCCGTAAGTTCATTCGCTTCCACCCGGGCCCTGCGCAGAATACTCTCCTGCTCCACCAGTTCTCTCGCCTGCTGCTGCGCGCCGGCAACGATCTGCCTTGCCTGCTGCTGCGCCTGTGCCACGATCATGTTTCCCTCATCCTGTGCGCGCTGTGCGCTCTGACGGACTACATTCTCCTGTTCCTGTTGTATGCGAGATAGATCTTCCTGTGCCTTTGCAATCTGCGATTGGAGGTTCTCCAATTCCTTTTTCGCATCAGCCACAATCCTGTCAGCTTCCTCGTGGGCCTGTGTCTCGGTATCGGCTGCCTGTTTTCGCGCTTCGTCCAGTATGGACTCCTGCGTATCCATGATTCTCTGCGCTTCTTCCACGGCGTCCGGAAGGGACTTGCGAATGAGCATGGCCCTGTCCGTCATTTCCCGAAGATTCACCTGCTTCTGTTCCGCACGCATAAAAACCTTGGGTGCCTTTTGGAGCGCTTCCATAAAATCGTCAAGCGCGCGCAGAGCTGCTTCTATGCTTTTCCCGTCTGCCATGTTCTTTACCTCCCTGCGGATTCATCCGCCAAATAATTCTCAATTTCCCCCCGCACACACTCGGGAACCAGTCCTTTCAGCGACCGGTGATAGCTGCCCAGTTCCCGGACAACGGAAGAAGAAATATCTGCATAAGCCGGATCCGTAAAAAGCAGCACGGTCTCTGTTTCCGGATCAATCCGCCGGTTCACGTCCGAAAGCATCCTCTCGTTTTCCATGTCCTGCATATTCCGGATACCGCGCACCATAACGTGCGCACCGGTCTTTCGGAGAAAATCCACCGTCAGCCCTTCATAGGATTGTACAGATACATTGCCATAATCCGCACAGACTCTGCCAAGCATTTCCATGCGTCTGTCGACCGGAAAGCAGCCTTTCTTGCTGGGATGTCGGCCTACAGCAACAATTACCTGATCAAACAGCGCTGCAGCACGTCGAATCAGGTCAACATGCCCCAGCGTTACCGGATCAAAGCTTCCGGGAAAAACAGCTGTGCTCACGCTTTCTCCCCATCCTTTCTGCGATATAGAGAAAGACCGACGTAGCCATAGCGGCGTCTGTCATAGCACGAAAGCGCTTCTGTTACCTGTACATCAGACTCTGCCCGATGTTCAATCACAACAATCGCATCATCCGCCATCAGCGGCACAAGGGCGTCTGTAACGGAGCGCAGATCCTCCATACGGTAAGGCGGGTCCAGAAAGAAAAGATCAAACGTTTCCCCTGAAGAGCGCAGATGCTCCAGGCAGTGTCCGTAGGGCATCAGATACACCCTGCAGCGATTTTCCACATGAAGCCGTTCGATATTCCTCTTTTCCACGCGGTTTGCTTCCCGATCCATATCGCAGAGCACGGCTTCCCGTGCCCCGCGGCTGAGAGCCTCGAGAGAAAGCGCGCCGCTGCCCGCAAACAGGTCCAGCACCTTTTTCCCCCGAAGCTGCCCCTGCAAAATGTTGAACAGATTTTCGCGAACGCGATCCAGTGTCGGCCGGGTATCATCACCCCGGGGCGCTTCAATCACACGCGAGCGAAACTCTCCAGCCACTATGCGCATGTCAGTTCAGCTGCTCCACTTTCTTCGGTCCTGCTGTCCTGCGCGCCCGGGCTTTACTTGCCTTCTTCTTGCGCTTGCGGTTATTGGCCGCAATATCCGTATGCACCTGTGTGCGTACCTGTACGCCACGCGTATATCCAAAGCCATAGAAGAGACAGGGCAGAAGGACTAGCACCGGGCTGAGCCGTTCCAGAAGCAGCATGCCCTCCGGGTTTTCTGAACCAACCATATTCACGCCAGGCATCAGAAGAATCCGGATGAGAATGCGCAGTATGCTTTCCAGGCTCATGGAGCCAGAAACTGTATAATAGCGCACGGCATCGGTGACATCCTCCCGGGATGCCAGAGAATTCACCCATGAGGGCAACGCGCCCAAGGTTGCCATCTGCCGTGTGGCTGTCAGCGCCAGTATCAGCGCACATACAAAAATCGGTGCCGTTCCGATCAGCCCGGCCACCCAGCCTTTGAAAGGATGATAGCACCGGCGCAGTTCCTCTCCTCCGACCTCATTTCCGTTTTCCCGTCTTCTGTACATGATTTCGCCCTGATTCACCGCTACGGCACCCTGTGATACGCCGCTGGAGTAGTACAGAAGCAGCGCGGCAATCACCACGGCACCGTTTATAATCAGACGCAGTGCCAGATTGTCCAGCATCATTACGCCTGTGACAATCAGAAAAAGAATGCCCAGCACAATCAGGCTTCCGAAGAAAAGAGCCGCTGTCTTGGGAATCGTTCCATCGATGATCCCACCGGTCAGAAACGGTTTGGTCACAGTCTTGACAGGAGCTTTCTTTTTGCTATTTTGCATAATATGTTTCCTTTCCTATATCATTGCTACCAGGAGCGCCTATGTATTCTCTGTGTACCCGCGGTGCCGAGGACAGAAGTACTTCATAGGAGATGGTTCCGCACCACCTGGCCAGGTCTTCCGCAGTAATGGATTCTTCGCCGTCACGCCCGATCAGCGTCACGCGTTCTCCCGGCTGTACCGCGCCCGCCTGTGTAACGTCGGCCATCATCTGATCCATACAGATGCGCCCCAGAACACGGCAGCGATGTCCGCGGATCAGTACTTCGGCTTTTCCGGAAGCCATCCGATGATAGCCGTCCCCATACCCGCAGCGAATCGTCGCAACCCGCATAGGCTTTTCAGCTACAAAGGTACATCCATAGCTGACTGCGTCCCCTGCCTGTATATCCTTGACAAAGGTCACATGCGAATACCAGGAAAGTGCCGGACAATAGACACGTTTTGTATCCACAGGAGGATATCCGTACATACTGATTCCCAGGCGAACCATATCCATGGTCATCTCCGGCATGTACCGCTCCACGGCTGCGGAATTGGCGCAATGCCGAAGGATGCCTGACGGCAGACCTTCCGTGAGACGACAAAATGACGCAAACTGAAGACGCGTATACTGATCATCTGCACCGTCTGCATCAGCAAAATGCGTAAACGCACCTGTAAGCTGGATTTCTGCATAGCTCTTCAGCTTTTGAAGCACCCGTTCCCTCTCTGCCAGGGTCTGTATTCCAATCCGATGCATGCCTGTGTCCAGTTTCAGATGGACACATCCCTGCTTTCCAAGTTGTCTTGCCGCCTCTCCCGCCCAGAGTGCGTCTTCCTCCGATGCCACTGTCAATGTCAGTCCCTCGGAAATGCCCAGCAGGGACCCTTCCCTGCCTGCGCATCCGAGTACCAGAATCGGAGACCGGATACCTGCCTGTCGAAGCGCTGCCCCTTCCTGCGGGGTGGCTACAGCCAGCTGCGAGCACCCGTTCTGCAGTGCTGTCCTCGCCACAGGTACAGCTCCGTGACCATATGCGTCCGCCTTTACCACAGCCATGCGTTCAACCCTGTCCGGAAGGTTTTCTGAAAGAAGCAAGATATTGTGTGCAATCGCCTGCAGATCAATCTCGCGAACCATGTCAATCATACCTGTGTCTGTTTCTCCTCTTCGTGGCGATGAATCTGCGCATTGAGGAGATTAATGTCCCCACAGCCCATGGTCAGTACCAGGTCTCCGCTCTGCCAGTGATTCCGAAGCCACGCTTCCGTATCATCAAAGGAGGGAGTCCAATAGGCTTCTATTCCATTTTTCTTCATGCCTTCCACCAGCATGCCGCTGTTCAGATCCCCAGGATCCTTTTCACGGGCCGCACAGATATCCGTAACCAGCGTAATGTCCGCCGCTTCCGTACAGGTCAGATACTCCGAAAACAGGGTCCGCACCCGGGAGAAAGTATGCGGCTGCATCACCGCAATCAGACGCTTTCGGCAGCGTTTCCGGGCAATGGAAAGAGCATTGCGCATTTCCGCCGGATTATGTCCGTAATCATGGAAAATTTCCACTCCGTCAATCGTATCCGTCAGTTCAAACCGGCGATGGGCTCCACGGAAAGCAGATATAGCCTCCCCTGCTTTTTCCATGTCACATCCCAGTTCAGAGGCTGCGCTGAGTGCTCCCATGGCGTTCTCCACATTAAATGCACCCGGCACCTGCATCTGCACATGGCAAAGAAACTGTTCACCGCGATACAGATCAAAAGCGGCATACCCCTGAGCGTCCTCACACAGGTTTATCGGATGATAATCGCATGCATCCGATAATCCGAATGTCACCTTCCGGCAGCGAAGCTTTTTCATCTGCCGCACAACCCGAGGATCCGTGCCCCGTCCGATGACAATCCCCTGCTCCGGAACTGATCCCATGAACTGGCCGAAAGTTTCCTCGATCTCATCCAGATCTCGATAGCAGTCCAGATGGTCCGCGTCAATATTGAGGACCAATGCCATCGTGGGATGCATATGCAGGAAGCTGCGATTGAACTCACAGGCTTCAGCGAGGAACACATTTCCATGTCCCACGCGCGTTGAGCCTCCTATGAAATCCAGTTTCCCTCCGATATGAATCGAAGGATCCTTATCTTCCGCCACCAGAATCTGCGCCAGCATCGAAGTGGTGGTCGTCTTTCCATGGGCACCGCATACACCGATCGCCCAGGGAAATCCTTCCATCAGCTGTCCCAGAAGCTCCGCGCGTTCCATACTGGGAATTCCTCTTTTTTCGCAGGCCAAACGTTCTGGATTGTCCCTGGGAATCGCCGCGGTATAGACAACCAGATCCGCGCCTTCCACGTTCTCCGCACGGTGTCCGATATGGACTGTGGCGCCGCTTTTTCTCACATCATCCATCAGATAGCCGTCAGTGCGGTCTGAACCGGATACGACAAAGCCCTGATCGATCAGCATCTGTGCCAGACCTGACATGCTGGATCCGCCTATGCCGATCATATGGATATGACCGCCCCTGAAGTCCTGGAGTTTCGGTACCTGCATACTGCTCCAACACTCTTTTCATCATTTTTTTACAAACGAAATTATACGCTTGAGGCCCCTTGAAAATCAAGGGGCCACAGGAGAAGTCATATTCTGTAGAGATAGAGATAATTGCCCACAAACTGCAGCATCGCTCCCAGCAGCACAAAGAGATGCCATATGAAATGAGAGCCGCGGGTCTTCCTGGCAAAAGGGATGGCCCCCAGCGTATAGGCTACCCCGCCCAGCAGCGTCCACACGAGAAAGCCTTTATCCTGACTGTACATTTTGGGCAGAAAAGCCAGTGCACTCCATCCCAGCACAAAGTACATTGTAGTATGCAGTTTTTTCCCTACTGCCGGGCCAAAAACACTTATCAGCGTGACTCCCGCAACAATGATTCCCCATTGCAGAGCGAAGAGAATCCATCCAAGGGGCTGATCAAGATACAGAAGAAAGATCGGTGCAAATGATCCTCCGATGAGCAGATAAATGGAGGAATAGTCAAAACGCCGAAACACCCGCTTGACCGTACTTCCCCACCGGAATGCGTGATACAGACAGCTCATGGTAAACAGTACGATCAGGCATATGCCATAGATGATGGCTGCAGCCAGCTGTACACCGCTTTTTGAGGCAACAAGAAGCAGGATCATTCCACCTATGGAAAGCAGTGCACCGACGCCATGGGTCACACTGTTCCCAACTTCCTCCAGGACAGAGCGCCGGGGCGGCTCATTGGCAATACGCCGTTGCGTTCGCCTTTCCATCTTGTTCTTTTTCCGCACGGGCATGGTGCGTTTTTCATCTACCTTCATTATAATCATCAACTCCTCATCATAGGTTATTGTATATCCTTTTGGCGGATTTTTCAATTTGTACCACAGGTTTTCGATTGTCACTTTCTTGACAAACCGCCTGCTTCCGCCTATAGTGGGGAGGCATTTCCGTACAAAACGAGAGGAGGCATCTCATGACGAAGGCATTGATTTCAGTCACAGGTCTGGACACCACCGGCATTATCGCCCGTGTGGCCACCAAGCTGGCCGATATGAATATCAATATTCTGGATATTACCCAGACCATTCTCGACGGATATTTCACCATGATGATGGTTGTTGATCTGGACGGTGCGCATATGAATTATGCTGATATCGACAGGGAACTGCAGTCTGTACGTGATGAACTGAAGATGACCATACATCTGCAGCGCATGGACATCTTTGATGCCATGCACAGGATCTGAGTATGCAAGGAAGGATGAAAGTCCATGATTGAAACCGGTGAAATCCTGCAGACCCTGCATATGATTTCTGAGGAAAACTTTGATATCCGTACCATTACCCTGGGAATCCAGCTTCTCGACTGTTCCCACCCGGATGCGGATGAATGTGCCCGCCGCGTCTATGACAAGATCTGCAGGGTGGCAAAGGATCTGGTGCGGACCGGAGATGACCTGGAGCGCGAGCTCGGCATTCCCATTGTCAACAAGCGCATCTCCGTAACTCCCATCTCTCTGATCTGTCAGTCGGATCCCCGCCCCATAGCCCATGCCCTTGACAGAGCAGCCCGGGAAACCGGCGTGAATTTTCTTGGCGGCTACTCGGCCATGATGCAGAAAGGCGCAACCCGTGCGGATGAGCGCATTCTTGCTTCCATCCCGGAAGTTCTCTCCTCTACGGAACGCCTCTGTTCTTCTGTCAACGTGGCTTCCACCCGTGCCGGCATCAACATGAATGCCGTGCGTGAAATGGGACAGATCATCAAGGAAACAGCCCAGCGCACCCAGAATCAGGATGGCCTCGGATGTGCCAAGCTTGTCGTCTTTGCCAACGCGGTGGAAGACAATCCATTCATGGCCGGTGCCTTCTGCGGAATCGGCGAACCTGAATGCGTTATTAATGTCGGCGTTTCCGGCCCCGGTGTTGTGAAGAAAGCACTCGAGGCCGTCCGCGGCCAGCCTTTTGACGTGGTAGCGGAAACCATCAAGCGCACAGCCTTTAAGATTACCCGCGTGGGGCAGCTCGTTGCCCGCGAAGCCTCCCAGCGCCTGCAGATTCCCTTCGGTATCGTGGATCTGTCTCTGGCGCCGACGCCTGCCCGCGGCGACTCCGTTGCCCATATTCTGACTGAAATGGGCCTGGACATGGCCGGCGCTCCAGGAACGACTGCCGCACTGGCACTGCTCAATGACGCTGTCAAGAAGGGCGGCATTATGGCGTCCAATCATGTGGGTGGCCTCTCCGGTGCATTTATTCCCGTCAGTGAAGACATCGGGATGATTGAGGCTGCTGCAGCCGGTGTTCTGCATCTGGAAAAACTGGAAGCCATGACCTGTGTCTGTTCTGTGGGACTTGATATGATCGCCATACCCGGCGACACAAGTGCGGCAACCATCTCCGGCATTATCGCGGATGAAGCGGCCATTGGCATGGTGAACAACAAGACAACCGCAGTACGCGTTATTCCCGCCCCCGGTAAAAAAGCCGGCGACCGTGTGGAATTCGGCGGTCTGCTCGGTTTTGCACCTGTCATGCCAGTACAGGAAAGCCGCTGTGACGCATTTATTGCCCGCGGCGGCCGGATCCCTGCTCCCCTGCAATCTCTTCGCAACTGAGAAAGTGAGCCTGTTATGAGCAATTTTGTTGACCGCGTGCGCATTACCTGTAAGGCAGGTAATGGCGGCGACGGCTGTGTATCCTTTCACCGGGAAAAGTTCGTCCTAAACGGCGGTCCTGACGGAGGCGACGGCGGTCACGGAGGCGATATTCTCGTCTACTGCGATCCCAATATGCACACTCTGCTGGATTTCCGCTTCAAGAGCAAGTATACGGCTGAGTCCGGTACAGCCGGCAGCGGAGGACGCTGCAGCGGCAAGCGCGGCGAAAGCCTGACGATTAAGGTGCCCCCGGGAACCGTAATCCGGGATTATGACACAGGGCTTGTCGTGATGGACATGGACGAAGTCGGTGTTACCCGCACACTGCTTCGCGGGGGCCGTGGAGGCTGGGGCAACATGCATTTTGCCACGCCCACCCGGCAGGCACCTAACTTTGCCAAGCCCGGTACCAAGACAGAAATTCATACCTTTCAGCTGGAGCTGAAAACCATCGCGGATGTTGGACTTGTCGGTTATCCCAATGTGGGCAAGAGCACACTTCTGTCCGTGATCACAGCCGCCAGGCCGAAAATCGGAAATTATCACTTCACTACCCTGACACCGAATCTGGGACTTCTGCGGCATAACGGACAGGACATTGTGCTGGCAGATATTCCCGGACTCATCGAAGGCGCTTCAGAAGGCGCCGGTTTGGGACATGATTTCCTGCGGCATGTAGACCGCACAAGACTGCTTCTGCATCTGGTTGATATCTCGGGTATCGAAGGACGGGATCCCGTCGAAGATTTTGAGCAGATCAATCATGAACTCGCCAACTATTCCGATCTGGCTGATCGTCCCCAGATTCTGGTATGCAACAAGATGGACCTTCCTGACAGCGAAGAAAACCTGGCCCGCCTCACAGCCCATATACAAGGCCGGGGCATTCCTGTCTTTGCCATCTCCGCGGCAACACACCAAGGGCTGGAACCGCTCCTGGACTGCATTGCTGAAAAGCTTCGGACACTCCCGCCCATACTGCACTACGAACCGGAAACAGAGATCGACCAGCCTACAGTGCCGGATCAGTTCGAGATCACACGCGATGGAGATGTGTACGTGGTCTCCGGAGCTGCCATGGAACACCTGGTGGACTCCGTAAACTTTGACGATGAGGAAAGCGTTGCCTGGTTCCATCGTTCACTGCGCCGCATGGGCGTCATCGACGCGCTTCGTCAGGAAGGCGCCGAGGAAGGTGATACAGTGGAAATTCTTGGTATGGAATTTGATTTTGTCGACTGACACAGAAAGGGAACCATTATGACCAGTAAACAGCGTGCATTTCTTCGCTCCATGGCAAATACCATGGATGTGATTCTCTATGTAGGCAAGGATGGCATCGGCGAGAATCTGATCAAGCAGGCCGATGACGCCCTGGAAGCCCGCGAAATCATCAAGGGAACAGTACAGCCTGAATGTCCGCTCAGCGCGAAGGAAGCCCTTCAGACCCTCTGTGAAACTCTCGGTGCGGAACCAATCCAGTTCATCGGGAGACGTTTTGTCATGTATCGCCCCAGCCGTAAAGATCCGAGGATTGTTCTGGAATGAGCCGCGAGGTGATTCAGCATCCTTTTCCGCCGGTAGTGGACAGTCGTTCCCGGATCCTGATACTCGGTTCCTTCCCGTCCGTGCGTTCCCGCGCGGACGGCTTTTACTATGCGCACCCGCAGAACCGGTTCTGGCGTATGCTGAGTCTCATCTTGGATGCTCCGCTTCCGGAAAGCACGGAAGAAAAAAAGTGTCTTCTCCTTGCACATGGACTTGCACTGTGGGACAGTGCAGCCTCTGTCTCCATTGAAGGCTCCATGGATGCCAGTGTCCGAAACGCCACGCCTGTCGCCATAGAAGAAGTGCTGTCCGTTGCGCCGATTGCACAGATTGTCTGCAATGGCGCGCTGGCCGGAAAGCTCTACCACCGATATCTGGAACCGGTGACCGGATTGTCTGCTCATATACTGCCTTCCACAAGTCCGGCAAACGCTTCCTGGTCCCTGGAGAAGCTGGTGTCTGCCTGGGCGCCATACCTCATCTTGCATCCATAGCAGATTTCCCGTATGATTCAGTCATCCACAAAAAAACAGGACGGTGATACCAATGGCTTTTCGCAGCTATACCGCAACTGATCCCCTCTTTCAGCGCTTGGGGCGCCATGATCCCAAAGAAAAGCACGTCGCTCTGTGGTGGTCTGGAAGCGGACTTCGCTTTCATGCCGCATGTGCCGAACTGATTGCAGAGATCACCTGCACACCTGGAGAACATGTGCCCTGGATGGGTGTTTTGCTGGACGGCGCAATCATTGCACGGTTTCCGCTCATGTCCGGCACGCATCGCTATCCCCTTCTGGAGGGCATGGACCCGGCATTTCCGCATGAAATCTCCCTGATGCGGGATACCCAGCCTACCTTTGACGAGGCACAGCCACCCCGGCTGGAAGCACTCATCTGTGACGGAAAGCTTACCGCACCGCAGGAGCGTTCCTGCCTGATTGAGTTTCTCGGTGACAGCCTGACAGTCGGTGAAGGGACAGTCGGCCCGCATTCCGCCATGGAATGGCGTATGTCCTACCTTTCTCACATGCATGCATTTTCTTCTCTGGTCAGTGAAAGCATGCATGCTGACAAACGCCTGATCGCGCTGAGCGGCTGGGGAGTGTGGAGAGGCTGGGATGGAGACGCCACACATCGGATCGGTCTTATCTATGACGCACTCTGTGCACCTACACCCGGTGGAGAAATGACCTGTCCGAATCTGCCCGGTGCTGCCTTTGTGGTCATCAACCTGGGAACCAATGATTCCAACGCCATTAAGAGTGTGGAAGACCCGCAAGCCGCGCTGCAGGAAATCCAGGACTGTGCCATTTCACTCATGGAAAAAGTGCGCTCCCGCAATCCAGAAGCTGATATCATCTGGGCATATGGCCTCTGCGGACACGATCTGGAAGCTCCGCTCCACTCAGCCGTAGAAAAGCACAGAGCCGTCGATCCTCACGTTCACTATCTCTCCCTCTCCGACTGCAATGGAGATGTTGGCTCACGTTCTCACCCCAGCTTCGATGCCCACCGCATTGCTGCCAGAGAGATCGAAGACTGTCTCACTGCCCTTGCATCCAAGGAGGTATCCATGTCATGAAACGAGTCATTGCTCTATGTCTTCTCTGTATCCTGTGCATCTCCTTTTCCGTTCATGCGGAGGATTCCATGATTCCTGAACTCTCTATTTATCGCATGCCCGTACCTGAAAGCCCTGCCATGGCCTATCTCCAGTCTATGGGCGTCGGCTGGAATCTCGGCAATACCTTTGATGCTTTCCGCGACCAAGGATTGACGGATGAGCTCAGTCTGGAGGGATACTGGTGCGGCGTAAAAACAACTGAAGCTGTATTCCAGTCACTGAAGGCTGAAGGCTTCCAGACAGTCCGTATTCCGGTATCCTGGCACAATCATGTAAGCGGAGAAGACTTTACCATCTCCCCTGCCTGGCTCGACCGCGTGCAGACCGTTGTGGACTGGGCACTGCAGTGTGATCTGCATGTCATTCTTAACACCCATCATGATGTCGATTACGCCTATTACTATCCTTCATCCGATTATCTCGATGGTTCTCTGCACTATATGGAAAGTATCTGGTCACAGCTTGCCGAACGTTTCCAGGACTACGACGACCGTCTGATCTTTGAATCCATGAATGAACCGCGGCTGAAGGATACTGATCATGAGTGGTATTTTGATCCCAAAGACGCTGCCTGCTTGGATGCCGCAGCCTGCATCAATGCCCTGAATCAAAGATTTGTTGATACCGTACGTAAAAGCGGTGGAAATAACAGCGATCGTTACCTCATGGTCCCTGCCTATGACGCGGCTCCGGAAAATGCCTGTCAGGATTCGTTCGTTCTGCCAAGCGACACCGCCGATAACCGCCTGATCGTATCTGTCCACGCCTATACACCCTATACTTTTGCCCTGGATGCAGGCGGAACAGATACCTTCTCTCACACATTCATTTCGCAGGCCCAGCAGATCCCGCTGTTCATGAACAAGCTTTATCGCCGCTATATTCAGAATAATATTCCTGTTGTTATCGGCGAATTCGGCGCCAGAAATAAGAACGGCAATCTCACCAGCCGTGTGGATTTCGCTGCGTATTATGCCGCCTGTGCCAGTGCACGGAATATGCCCTGTCTGTGGTGGGATAATCATGCATTCCATGGAAATGGTGAGCTCTTTGGTATGCTGGACCGGAAAACAGCCACGTTCGTCTATCCGCAGATTGCAGAGGCTATGCTGACATACGGCGGCTATGACAAACTGTCTCCCGCTCCCTGAGAGCAGAAAAATCAGAAGAAATGTTCTGCCTGACGCAGACCAAAACCGCCATCCATCTTGAATAGAGATGGGTGGCGGTTTGTCATGGGCATCGAAACATCCGCTGT
>CACWXY010000030.1 GCA_902764915.1 uncultured Eubacteriales bacterium
TTGTCGTTTTAAGCGACAAAGGAGGAAATCATGAAGAAATTATCGATGCAGCTGCTTGCCGATACCGTGGTATCCCGCCGTAAGGCTATGAAGATCACACAGGCACAGCTGTCCAAGACCACAGGAATAAATCGTGGGCTCTTATCCCGGCTCGAGTCACTGGACTATGTCCCAGCCATTGAGCAGCTCCAGGCATTGGGTGAGGCCTTAAACTTCGAGCCCACGGATATGTTTGTGGATACAGCCACGTCCACTCCTATTATTGTAGAACGGCCCTACACGATTGCCGTTGCCGGAACAGGCTATGTTGGTCTCTCCCTCGCAGTTCTTCTGGCGCAGCACAACAAGGTAACCGCCGTTGATATCGTACCTGAGAAGGTCGAGAAACTCAACAACTTCATCTCCCCGATCCAGGACGAATACATCGAGAAGTATCTGGATGAGGCCAAAAAAGGTAAGCGGAACCTTGATCTGACTGCCACCACAGACGGTGCGGCTGCCTATGCGGATGCAGATTTCATCATTATCGCTGCTCCTACAAATTACGATCCTAAGCAGAACTTCTTTGACTGCTCCGCTGTGGAAAGCGTACTAGCTCTCATCAAGGAAAGTACAGCTGATCGGGAAACGAAGCCAACAGTCATCATCAAGTCCACAATCCCTGTCGGATACACCGTACATATCCGTGAAAAGATGGGCATGGACAATATCCTTTTCAGTCCGGAGTTCCTTCGGGAGTCCAAGGCGCTCTATGACAACCTGTATCCCAGCCGGATTATTGTCGGGTGCGATGAGCAGACAGAAGATGCTGCCCACACCTTTGCAGGACTTCTCCAGCAAGGAGCGATCAAGAATCCGATCGAAACCCTATTCATGGGATATACCGAGGCTGAAGCCACAAAGCTGTTCGTAAACACCTACCTCGCGCTCCGGGTCAGCTACTTCAATGAATTGGATACCTACGCCGAGGTCAAGGGACTGAAGACTGCGCCGATCATCAAAGGCGTCTGCCTGGATCCGCGTGTCGGCGATTACTACAACAATCCGTCCTTCGGTTATGGCGGATATTGCCTGCCCAAGGATACCAAACAGCTCCTGGCAAATTACCAGGATGTGCCGGAAAACCTGATCCAGGCCATCGTGGAAAGCAATCGGACCAGAAAAGACTTCATTGCTGATCGAGTGCTGGAGATTGCAGGGACTTATGGCAACAGTGAATCCTTCTCTGCAGCTAAAGAAACACAGCAAAAAGGAATTGTAGTCGGTGTATACCGGCTCACCATGAAATCTAACAGTGACAACTTCCGCCAGTCCTCGATCCAAGGCGTCATGAAGCGGATAAAAGCAAAGGGTGCCACAGTGGTCATCTATGAGCCGACGCTGGAGAACGGTTCCACCTTCTTCGGTTCTCAAGTCGTAAACGACATAAAGAAGTTCAAGAAAATGTGCGGGTGCATTATCGCGAACCGCTATAATCCAGTGTTAGATGATGTGCAAGAAAAGGTCTATACCCGAGACTTATTCAGGAGGGATTAACCCATGAACAAAGTAAAAGTCGATCTGAACTATAAAACCATTCTCGTGACTGGTTCTCCTGGATTCATTGGTGCCAATCTGGTCCTCCGTCTTCTGAAGGAAATGAAATCCGGTACAGTGATCAGCCTGGATAATATGAACGACTATTATGATCCGGCACTGAAAGAATATCGTCTAGGTCTGATCGAGAAAGCTGCAAAAACGAGCCCGGTCAAGCATATCTTCATCAAAGGCTCCATCGCGGACAAAGGTCTCATTGACCAGGTCTTTGCCGAATACAAGCCCGCCGTGGTCGTCAACCTTGCCGCCCAGGCCGGTGTCCGCTACTCCATCGACCATCCGGATGTCTATATCGAAAGCAACCTGATCGGCTTCTACAACATCCTGGAAGCCTGCCGCCACAATCCTGTTGAGCATTTGGTGTATGCATCCTCTTCTTCCGTCTACGGTGGCAACAAGAAGGTGCCTTTCAGCACAGAGGATAAGGTTGATAATCCGGTATCCCTCTATGCAGCGACCAAGAAATCCGATGAACTGCTGACTCACGCCTATAGCAAGCTTTACAATATTCCGTCTACCGGGCTCCGCTTTTTTACGGTGTACGGCCCTGCCGGACGTCCGGACATGTTCTATTTCTCTGCTACCAACACACTCTCCAAAGGTGGCACGATTAAGATCTTCAACTATGGCAACTGCAAACGGGATTTCACCTATGTCGATGACATCGTTGAAGGCGTTATCCGCGTCATGCAGGGAGCACCGGAGAAAATGGCTGGAGAGGATGGCCTTCCTCTTCCGCCTTATGCTGTCTACAACATTGGTGGCGGTCAACCGGAGAACCTTCTAGATTACATCTTGATCACCGGATACTTCATACTCCTCAACCTCGTTATCCTTCCGTCCATAAACTCAGAGGTTTCCTTCGGCCTGTTCACGCCAGCAGCATGAACAATGAAATCACAATCAGAGCAGAATCGATTCAAATCCTCTTCTGTGTTTTCCTTATCATATTCATAGATGGCATCAATCTTGAGATTCGGACGTGTGCGATTCTTTCCGTCCCGGATTGCCTTCAAATTCTCTACGAGGTTACGGCCTAATGCTCCAGCCGCACCAGTAACTAATATCTTCATCCATCTTCCCCCGGTCAGAATTTCCGCCATACCATCTTGTTAACGACGCCCACATATCCCTGGATGATACGGACAACCTTCATAGAAACTGTCTCATCCACATAATCCGGTTGGTATTATGGGAAGTATACGCTTCATCCCCCTCTGTATGGACTGTGCCCTGGACGTAGAACTTATCGTAGTTCAAACCTCTAGCGTCAGGCGCAATACGATAGTAATGCCCCATATCCACAGAGCGAAGCATCTCTTCTCTTGTCACCAAAGTCTCATAAAGCTTCTCTCCATGGCGGGAACCGATGATCTTCTTCTCGGTTTCACCAAAGACCTTCATCACGCCGTCAGCCAGATCACCGATTGTAGATGCATCTGCCTTCTGAACGAACAGATCGCCAGGCTCCGCATGCTCGAAAGCAAAGGCAACAAGATCGACAGCCTCATCCAAGTTCATCAGGAACCGGGTCATATTCGGGTCAGTGATAACTGCTCCAATCGCTCTATCCATTTCTGGGTTCTTAGTACGCTTGACTGATATAGTGCCCAAATTACGCGGCTTTTCTTGCATATTTGTTGCATAAAGCAGCATCACTATCCATCTTGAAGACGTTCCAAGGCTTAATTCAGGGATAACCCCCATATATTGATTTTCATAGCCGTTTTCAATCCACATTTTGTGTTTTTTGGCTGTTTTTCGCCCTTCGAGATAGCCGAGGGACTATGTTCAAATCTATGCTTTTCCTGCCGACCCGAGGGATAATCTTCAATTCCATACCGGGCTGGCTGAAATAGTAAATGTTCATTTTGGGGAATGTTTATAATCAGGGACAATGTTCAAATCAATCTGCCCCGCTCCAATTCCGCTCCCCAAAATGTAAATGTTCAAACCTGTCGCCCGACCATATAGCCGAGGGATAATGTTCAAAAAAAAGCCCACCGGGTGCGCCTCCGCGTTACGATCATCTCGTAAGTTGGAAGCATACCCAGTGGGCTGCGGATTTCTTATTCAGTTTTACAGCAAATGGTGATCCAGCACCACCTCGATTAGTTCCTTCATCGTATGTACAATTTGATGAATATTCAGGATCTCAATTTCAAATTGCTCCTTCCCAAAGTCCATCAGATAGCCAAGCCGGATTGTCATATCCGTCTCCCGTCCCATTTTCAAAATCCACGGCGCACAATCATCTCCGCAGGCTGAAGCGTTTAAAATATGATCCGTATCGTGTTTCATCAGGATCAATGTTTTCACACTGCCAGATAGCTGTTCAACCGGGATTGTTCCAAGGAAAGGACTCTCAATCAGCCTAGGCCCTACTACCTCGGAACCATCTATATCCTTTATCATCTGTTGGGAAATCGGATCTGTTATCCACTCGTCCTCATAGACGTTGTTGAAAAAAACATCTGGATTAAAAATGTATTTCTCCGATTCCATATCCCCATAAAATATCTTCAACATATGCTACACATCCATAAATTTCAGGTTTCTTCTGCACAATTCCAAAACTATCCTCTGTTCGATTGGTGCCATGTTTGTTTCAATAATCTCGGCTTCACTATTGACAATCATAAAGCAATCTGGATGCTTTAAATCCAAAATACGGACAAGGCTATCTTCCAATGCAGTAAATGCATAGCCGCAAACAATAATCTCTGCTTCCTCTGCAATCCGTCGCACTTCCAGCTCACTGAGCTTTCTTGCCATAAAAAACCCTCCAATTCTTACTCAGCTTCCTTCATCCTTCCCTCGTGGATTTCATACGCCGTCCGCAGATCAAAATATACCAGTTTCCCATCCACTGTCCCAGCAATCCTGTAGGTCAGCTTCTTCTGCCAGCCACAGGAGCGATAAACAAAGCGGACCAGGTCTTTGCTCTTAAGGTCATAGTGCTCACGCGGCATTTCCTCCGGTAGCCGGTTTGCCCCATGATCGTCAATGCCGCAGGGCTCTATTCCGAAGAACTGTTCCTCCGGATCAAAAAGGAAGCGGAAATACTCCGGATAGCCCATGGCCACCAGAGTCTGCTTGAATATAGTGATCCGGCCAGATACCACATTAAAAGATATACCAGGACTTGAATAATCCCACGCTATGTACTCGTCCAATTATGCCACCTCCTGAAAAAGAGCGCACTACCCCCTTATCAACTGTCTTCCTGCTCGGCTCCTGTGAACATAGCCATGGTCACATAACCGTCCATATCTGTGACGGCTGTTTCCTTCTTATATTGCTCCATCGGAACGCCGAAGGTGTTAGCAATGTCCTCCGGATAATAACCCTTCCTGGTATTGACCTCTTGAACCTCTCCAGCTTCGTCCACAGGCTCCTCACCTTTCTTTGGCTTCTCATTGAAGATCTGGAAAACATTCAGGTCGAACACATAGTAGACCTTCCCTTCAAAAGGGATCTGATACCCCAGAATCTTATACCGGCACTTCTTGTCCCAGCCAAGCAATTTATAAACGCCATCAGTAAAATCCGGGCAGCGCATCTTACGACTTTTGCGCTTATCCGGCTTAGCCACACACCAGCGGATTGCGCCTTTATCGTTCTCATCGCAGCCTGTGACAGACAGGAATCCCAGTTCCTCGTCGATCATCAGATTAACATACACCACATCCTCCAGCCCATTGATACAGGCCGTGTTGAAGGTGATGTTTCCGTCCCGGATTGTGACAGCCGGATCGCGCAGGTTGGCAAAGAGCTCCTTGCGGATCACCTTCATGCGGTTCGGATTGAAGGCGCGGGCAATCTCCTGCCGTTTTTCCTCTCTGGCGGAGACAAGCTCCTCTCTGGTATCTTTCACATGTTCCTCGTTCATGCTGTCTTGGTCCATCCTTCCATTATGGTTTCGGCTTCCTTCATCAGCTGATCCAGGTGGTCAGCCGTAAAGATATTCATTTCCTCCAGCTCCGTTGCAGGACGCAAAACATCCCAGTTTCCTGCATAATGATGCTGCTCCAGCACAGACGCATGAACGATAGCTGTAATCGGAACACCAAAGGACGTCCTCCAAGAATCCGGGAACACCCGTACCTTCTCTCGGATGACAATCTCTTCCTGCTGTTCTTCCTCTTCAGCCTCGTCAGGCTGCTCCGGCACAACAATCTGTTCCACGGTTTTTGTGATCACCGGCTCACCCAGTTCAAAGATCAGGAGTTTGTTATCGCCCTGGGCCTTATACTGGCCGCTAAAACGATACTGCCCTTCGTCCTCCCAGCGCATCAAATCGAAGAGCGTCCGGGAAAGGCCTTTGCAGCCCAGGGTGCTCACCACCCAGCGTTCCTCCCGGAGCTTGCCCCAGTGAATCGCATTGGGGTTATCCTTTTCACATGGACGGATTGCAATGCAGTTCTTCACTGTGTTCAGAAGGAGCTCTACGTATTCGACATCCTCAAACTTCTTAAGGCAAGCTGTGTTGAAACGGAGCTTCCCGTTTGAGATTGTCATGGCTGGCCGTTCGATAGACGGAAAGTACTCCGGGCGCACCAGCTGATATCCGCCCATGTTAAGGCGTCGGCCGGTAACCTTCACATCATCGGCAGGAACTTCCACGCTTTCACAAGCTGCCTGGTAATCCTCCGTGGAAAACCCGCTCCAGTTCTTATCAACCGGAACATATCCAGTGAGGATACCGCCGTCGATTACACTCAGCACCGGCAGCGGGCGGTTCTTGGCCGTATACTGGTGAGAGGACTTCAGCAGATTTGCAGCGTTATATACATCCCTGCTGACAATCGCCTCATGGTGATTCCGCTGGATATACTGCTTCCGATTCTGCCGGTTCTTCACCGATTTATGTGTCTTGAAATCAGGCGTATAGGTCTTGCGTGACCGCACATCGCCGCAATGGCGCTCGTTTTCAATTACTCCGTCGATTGATGTCGGATTCCATACTTCATTACCCAGTTTGGTCTTTCTCCCATAGCTGGTAAGCAGCTCGGCAATCTCGGTGGTAGACCAGCCGTTGATATACAGGTCATAGATAACCTTGACCGTCTCCGCCTCCTCTGGATTGACTACAAGCTCTCCGTTCTCATCCACATCGTAGCCGAGGAGCTTTGGTGTCAGGAAGATGCCCTTACTGAATCGGCGCTCAATGGACCAGTTCATAATGAAAGATTTGGAGCGAGATTCTTCCTCCGCCACAGTGGCCAGGATGGTCAGGACCAGAGCACCCGTAGTGTCCAGCGTATAGAGATTATTCTCATCAAAATGGACGCCAACACCGAGCTTCTTCAGTTCGTCGATCACCGACAGACAGTCCACCACGTTTCTGGCAAAGCGGGCTATGGACTTGGCCAGGATGTGATCAATCTTTCCCGCCCTGGCATCCTCGATCATCTGAAGCATGCCTTTCCGATGAGAGAGCTCCGTTCCGGAGATACCCTCGTCGCTATAGATTCCGGCAAACTCCCAGTTCGGATTTGCGTTGATCCGGTCGGTGAAGTCATTCACCTGAAGCTCATAGGAGGAGGTCTGCTCGTCGTTTTCAGTGGAAACACGAACATATGCCGCAACCTTCAGCTTCCGCTCTTCCAGGGCAATCTCGTCGGTCGCAATCGCCGGTATAACTTCCAGCTCAGACGGGTCAACGCCCTTATAGCGGGTACGAATTTTCTGTTTGCTGTCAACAGCGGTCTTTTCTCCAGCGATCATGTGTTACTCACTTCCCTCTCGCTCTCATCTGTGTTTCCTGGCAGAACCCAGTACCATGAGCGCATCTTGCGATAGGGCTTTATGCCCAGCTCCGCCTTTACCTCGTTCATGGTCTTATCTCCGATCCGGTATTCTGCCATCAGCTTCTTTATTTCCATGGATTCCATCGGCCCATTGGCCAACGCCTTCTTGATCAGCATAGCTGCCAGCTCATGCTTGCTCTTGGGAATGAAGCTCCCAGTTGGTTCTATTGTCACTGTGGGAGCTTCGACAGCTTCAGATTCTTCCAGCCAACGAAACCCCGTGCTGGATCGGATCTCGAAGTGTAGGTCTTTGCCTTTGGGAGCAAGATTATTTTTGATTTGCTTCACAATGCGAATATCCTCATCATCCGGATTCCGTTGCACATGAAGGACGCTTCTGACAGAGGCCGCAAGATCAATACTTCCCAGTCCTCTGTATATTTCTTTTCCACTTTCCTTTTTACTCAGATGCCCAATCAGAACGATGGCGCAGTTATATGTAGATGCCCACATGCCGATGCGCCGCATGATCTTCCTTGCTCTGACTGCAATTTGCATGTCAGAATCGTTTTCTATATAGGATTGAATCGGATCGATGACCACAAGCTTTGGGCTCGCCTCAATGATAGCATTCCGTATTCTCTCATCGTCCAATGTCAGCCCTTCATGGACTTCTTCATTTATAAATGCAATATTTCTACAATCCGCTCCAGCTGCTTCCAGTCGAGGTTTTATGGTATCGCAAGCTTTATCCTCAGAGCACTGATAGATAATCTTGTGCGGGCGACCGAAGGCCACACCGTCCGGCGTAGCGCCGCCCTTGGACAGCTCGGCGATAAAGTTCATCATCATGGTAGATTTCCCATCACCCGGATCACCCTGCAGGAGCGTGACTTTTCCGATGGCGATATACGGATACCACAGCCATTTGACCGGCTCTGATTTGACATCACTGTAGTAAGTCAGCAGTCCCGTTTCCATCGATATTCACCGTTCCTCCGCACATATCTCCACCTCAAGAGTTGCCCAATTTGTATATTCTCATTATACAGCGGTAACGCCGATCTCAGTTTAGCCTCCCTGTTTAAGTGATCTCCAAAACATAAACAGCCAGTTTAAAAAAACGCTTAAGATGGTGCAATAGATGGGCGTGCAGCGACCACCATCTTAAAAAGTTAAGTTGCTATGTGCAAAACCTGACGGTAATATGCTGCTACCTATAGCGGGCCTCACAGAAAGGAAGGTATATCTATGGCCCTCGACTACGACAGTATAGGTAAGCGCATCAAACGATACAGAATGGATAAGAAGATGTCCCAGGAGGATCTTGGAGAAATCATTCATGCCACACCCGTCTATCTCAGTTACATTGAAAACGGAAGCCGTTCTCCTAGCCTTGAGCTCCTGGTCATGATTGCCAATGCTCTGGACGTTTCGGCAGATGATCTCCTCACGGACAATCTCAAGCATTCCAGTTCTCCGGTCGGCACGGAAATCCATGATCTGCTGCTCGACTGCAACAACGATGAAAAAGCCATCCTCACCAAGACGGTCAAGTTCCTGAAGGCCACCTTGGTAGAGTACGGCGTCTAAGCAATAAAAAAACGCCCGCGTAGGTGGGCAGGTGCATCCTTGATTCTCTCAATGGGTGCTTCTGTCCTCTACACGGGCAGCTTTCTGTGATTCCCTATTTTACAGCCTTCCAGCAATCTACGATATAGTCATCAAAGGCCACGGGCATCGTCTTTATGTACTCAGACCCTGACAAGTGTGGCAGGGTTTCTTCTCGGAAACGCACGACACTCCTCCTGAAGAAATCATCCGCGTCCTCTGTGCCGACTTGCTCCATACCCACAACCGCCAGAAACTTTGCGCTGTCGATCACAGAGGCAAGTTTCTCATGGTCTATCACAAATTCCGCGCCATCTTCCCTCACCAAATCGTTCATGGTCTCCCACAGTGCTTCCGGCTGGAGCTGCTGTAGATAAAACTTCACGATGGCGGCAACGATGAGATCCGGCACCGTGAATCCATAGTCCTCAACGCTAATGTGTTCCAGCATTTCGACGTTCCTCCCTCAAAGTGGTAATGTGTCTAAGTTCGCTGTCGTCACGAGAATACTCCGCAGTTTTGCACATTGCAATATCATGGAAAAGTCACCAATAAAAAAAGTGCCCGCCAAGCAATGTGCATCTATACCTTGCACACGCTCAGCGGGCTATATATTCAGTTCAGGCGCTGACTCGTGCGCGGCCGGGATGCACTTCCATACCGTCCATCAGAATATCCACTCGGTCCAGCTTTGCAGCATTGTCTTCGTTGATCGTCGTTCCCAGTTCTTCTGCCACCTGCTCCAGGAGCTCTGTTTCCCGGATGGTGCGCATCCGGCAGCCGTTGCCCTTTCTGCCAAGGTGGCGGTCACGGCATTCCCAGGCTTTGTATTTGACCCCATCGTAGCCGGTCATCGTCCTGCGGGTCATCGGAGAACCGCAGCAGCCGCAGAACACTTTGCCATAAAGGAAATGCGTCCGGCCGCCGTGGTACTTGACTCCGTTTTCAAAATCCTCGCGCCTTGCCCTAAGCTTGTCCTGTACGGCGTTCCATTCCGTCCTGCAGATAATAGCTTTATGATCATCTTTCAGGTACTTGCTCTCAAAGGGAATCCGGGTATCCGGCTGCTTGGTCAGAAAGTTCTTCGGTGCTCTCTTTTGGAGAACCATGTCGCCAACGTAGATCTCGTTCCCAAGGATGTACAGGATACCAGGGGCCGTGATCTGTTTGCCATTCTTCCCAGTCAAGCCGATCTCTGTCAGCGTTGCCGCAATGGTCCCCGGCTCCTTGCCTTCCAGATAAAGGGCATAGATGATTTCTACCACCTTTGCGTCCTGGTTCGGTACCAGCTTGCCGTCCTGGGAATCGTAGCCGAGCACACGGTTGTTCCCCAGATTGTACTCCCCGCGCTTGAAGCGTTCCCGGTAACCCCACTTCACGTTTTCGGAGATGGACCGGCTTTCATCCTGGGCAATGGCGGAGAGGAAGGAAAACATCATGGAGCAGGATGGATCGCCGGTGTCCAGGTTCTCTTTCTCAAAGTGCACGTCCACGCCGTTGCCGTGGAGCATCCGGGCGTACCGCTGGCAATCCACGATGTTTCGGGAGAATCGGGAGATGGATTTCACCAGGATGTAGTCCACCTTCCCGCTCAGCGCATCCCGGATCAGCTTCTGGAAGCCCGGCCGGTTTTCCGCTTTCGTGCCGGATTTCTCATCTGAATAGATCCCTGCGAACTCCCAGTCTTCATTGGCTTCGATGAGATTCCCATAGTAGCTCATCTGGGTCTCTAAGCTGTCCTCCTGCTCTTCCAGCAGCGTGGATACACGGCAGTAAGCGGCTACCCGTTTCTTGTGTTGGTCTCTGGCCCTGGGAATATGCGTAAACTTCATGCGGTTTCAGCCTCCTTCTTTGCTTCCTGTCTTTTGAGGTAATTGTTGTAGCACTCCGCCACGTAGGCCGGATGGTCGCGGTCCTTCACCACACCCGAGTGCACCGTCGTAATCAGGCCGCAGCGCCAGTAAACGCGCACCGTGCGGTCGTCGGTCGCATCTTCGCCAAGAGCCGCCAGTCGCTGGTACTCTCGCGGCGTTTTACTGTGCGCTCCGAAAGCGATGTGATCGATCAGGTCGTCCACCCACCAGAAGTCCACCTTCTTCAGTATCGGGTTTTCCTTCTTGATCTCCATGGTCTTCTTGGCAGCCGCTCCGAACTTCGGACTGTTCAGCTTCTCGCAGACCTTGTTCACATCCAGCTTCTTATAGGCTTCCAGGAGCGCCTGCTCTACCAGATTTGAGCGCATGATGAAACTGTGGCAGGCGTCGTCGCCCCGCTCACAAGACCATCCGGAACCGCGAACACTCTGCACCGGGATGCTCCGCTGATAAAGGGTAGAACCGCAGCAGGGGCAGCGGAGCTTATCTCCCAGTGGGTACTGAATGCAAGCACCCATCACCTCGTCTGCCCGGCTGTGCTGCATTCTCCGCATGGAGCGGATCTTCTGCACTCGCTCAAACTGGCTTCTTGAAATGATGGGTGTGTGATGGTTTTCGATATAGTAAGAGGGGATCTCCGTATGATCGTTCCGGATCGCCTTGTGTGTGAGGTGATCTTCCACGAAGAACTTCTGCAAGAGAATGTCCCCGATGTAGCGCTCATTCATCAGCATGGTCTGCACCGCCGACTGGCACCAGGTGTCCGTCCCGTTGGGGCTCTTGATGTGACGGGCTTCCATGTACTTTCGGATTTCGCCGATGCTGGAGCCATGCTCATAAAGCCAGAACACCTTCTGCACCACCGCCGCCTGATCCGGCACGATCTGGTATTCGCCCTTGCTGTTCTTCTCGTACCCATACAAGCGGCACCATCGGGTGACGCCTTCTTCAAACCGCTTCCGGATGCCCCACATCGTATTTTCGGAAATGGAGCGGCTTTCCTCCTGAGCGAAGGCGGCAAGGACGGTCAGGAGCATCTCCGAGAAGGCCGTCCTTGTATCGATTCTGTTGCTCTCAAAGATGATGTTGACCCCCATGTTTCTGAGCTTCCGCACATAGGTCAGGCACTCCAGGGTGTTCCTGGCAAATCGGCTGATCGATTTGGTAATCACAAGGTCGATCAGTCCAGCCTCGCATTCCTCGATCATCTGCAGGAACTCCGGCCGCTTCTCCGCGCTGGTTCCTGTAATGCCCTCATCGGCGTAGATGCCCGCCAGCGTCCATTCAGGATTCGATTGAATCAATTGTGTATAGGTCCTTACCTGCCCATCAAAGCTGGTCCGCTGATCTTGCGTATCCGTGGATACCCGGCAGTAGGCTGCTACACGGAGCTTTTCCGGTGTTTTCCTTTGGATCTCTTTAACGGGGTCCAGGATAATCTTTTCTATTTTACTCATTCCTTTGAACTCCTTTCTGCTGGGCCTCCCCTAGCGTTTTGCTGTAGGTTATCCCTCGGTGTTAGTGCATATTCGCTCTTTATCCGCCTTACGTCAAGCGAATAAGCGAAGATAAATTGATAACTATTTGTGTCTGAAATACCCATAGAAAAAGCCCTCTGATACTAAGTCAGAAGGCTTGTTGTGTCTTATTTGGCGTCCTGTTTTCGCCGTACTTCTTCTGTGAGTGCCGGGTAGCGGTCCGGGTAGCGTAACAGGTAACCATCCCACAGAATGGCCTTGTGCCGAGGATGCTGCGAGTCCCGAAGTACCCCCGATGGTAGTGTCGTTTCCAGGCCGCACTTCCAGGTGATCGTAACCGTTCGGTCGTCCACGGCTTTTGCGGTAGCTTCTTCCATGAGGGCCAGATCTGAAGCCGTATAGCTGTGCTGGCCCAGCGTGATGTCTGTAATCAGATCGTCCAGCCACCAGTATTCGATGGTTTGGAATGCTGGGTACTCCGCCTTCACTTTCAGGAGTTTCTCGGCTTCTTCCGCTTTTCGTTTGCTCTTTTGCCCGGTGATCTTCCATACCGACGAAAGGTCCAGCTCGTTGTAAGCTGCGAGGATTGCCTTCTTCAGAGGGATTGCCATAATCGCAAACTCCCGGCATGCCCCCTCACCTTCACAACAAAAATGGGTATCTACGTTCTGGATCTCCAGGCGTCGGTGCTTCAGCACATGACCACAATAAGGGCAGCGGAGGAACTTTGCAAAGGGATACTGGGATGGTGTGGACTTCTTTCTCAGCTCCAGAATTACATTGCAGCGATTGAACTGATCACGTTGGATAATCGCCTCGTGATGGTTCTTGATGAGCTTACTTGTAAGCTGGCCCTTATTTCGGTATATGCGGTAATCCATGAAGCTCTTCTTGTAGTATTTCTGGGTCAGCAGATCGCCAGCGTACTTTTCGTTTGAGATCATGTAATGGATACGGGATTCATCCCATATCTTATTCTGCCCATCCGGCATCGGGTATCCCTTTTCCTTCAACATCCGACAAATTGTCGGCACGGAGGTTCCATGCTCATATTCGTTGAAGATCAGTCGCACAGCCTCTGCCTGCTCCGGCACGATCTCATAATCATCTCCAACTTTCCGGTATCCGTAGCACTCAATCAGAAGAACATGTCCCTGCTGCAGGCGCTTCCGTTTTCCCCAGCGCACGTTCTCAGAATGAGAATGACTCTCCTCCTGGGCAAAGGCAGCAAGCACGGTCATAAGCACTTCAGAAAACTGCTTGTCTGTGTCGATGCCTTCTTTCTCGAAGATGAGCCGGATGCCAAGTCCCTGCAGATGCCGGATGTAATTTACAGCGTCCAGTGTATTCCTGGAAAACCGGGATACGGATTTACAGATGATGGCATCGATCTTCCCGTTCTCACAATCTTCAATCATCCGGAGGAACTGCGGCCTTCGCTCTGCCTGTGTCCCGGACAGTCCTCTATCGGCATAGATTCCCGCGAAGGCCCATCCCGGTTCATTCTGTATCTTCTGGGAGTACACCGCCACCTGTGTTTCGTAGCTGGTGTACTGCTCATCTGATTTGGTGGAGACTCGGCAGTAGGCAGCCACCCGGAGAAGATGTTCTTCCTCCTGCGCCTTATCCTCTGGCGTGAGGATTTTGTTGATCCTCATGCGCTTCTCTGCCATGACTGAGCCTCCTTTGCCGCAATCTTCATTGCCCTGTTCATCAGTGCCTGCTCTGCTTCGCTAAACCTCGTGCGATGAGCCCCAAGCACGACTCTGTCCAAAAGCTCCTGCACCACATCATACAATTCCCGACTTACCAGTGCCTCATGGTGACCTTCAATCAGAGTCTGATCTACTTGGCCATGGTTCTTAACCCGCTTCGTCTGGCCATCCCTGGTGATGACCGTGCATTCCTTGTTGGAAAGATACTCTCCGACGTAAACATTGCTCCGCAGAAGGTTTACCACCGGCCCCTTGTTCCATATCCGTCCGTTGCCGTCCTCCGCTTCCATTCTGGTCATCTCTTCAGCGATCTCTCCGTAGGTGTGGCACATACCCGCCATGAAAAATGCTTGCCGGACAACCTCCGCCTCGTGCGGAACAACCTCCCACTTATGCTCTTTGCCGACAGAAACGTATCCATACCGGGCAACATCCCAGGGCTGGCCTCGTTCGATATGCTTCTGACGGCTCCAGCGCATGTTCTGAGAGATGCTATTACTCTCCTCCTGAGCGATGGTGGCAAGAATACCAAGCATCAGTTCTCCACCCATCTTCTCGGTGTCCAGGTCCTCCTTTTCAAAGCGTACCGTCACACCGATCTCCAGCAGATGCCGGACGGTTGCAACACACTCCAGCATGTTGCGGGCAAAGCGGGAGATGGACTTTGTGAGAACAAGCTGAATCTTCCCGTCTTCACAGTCCTTGATCAGGCGGTTCAGTTCTTTCCTGCCCCGCATGGCGCGTCCGCTTTTTCCATGGTCTCCGTACACCCCGACGAATTCCATGGTAGGGTCGCTCTTGATGAGATTCTCGTAGTACGCGCACTGCACTTCAAAGGAGCCGTCCTGCGTATCGCTGTTTGTGCTGACGCGGCAATAAGCCGCTGTTTTGATCTTATCCATATCGTTCCTCCAATCTGACCACCTTCCCTTGCGGTCACGTCATGTTCGCTCTGATCTTTGCACATAGCAAGCGATCATCAAAACTTTTCTGCATCTATTTTCAGTGCAATCGGTATCCGTTGAAACTCGTGTAAAAGAGAAAACGCACCAGAGGATTGCTCCTCCAGTGCGCTCGTTATTCGTGTGTTTTTCCTTACTCTCCCAGGTCCTTCAGCATTTCATCAACCGAGGAATAAGACGTCAGGTTTTCACCTTTCTCCGCTTCCTCCATCGCCGCAAGGGTCTCCGCATTCGGTTTCGGGTAGCCTACGCGGAAAGGAATACCCCATTCAGAAAGGCACTTCTCAAAATAGATGTTCACAGCTTCCGGTATGGTCATCCCCAGTTCCTGGAACGTGTACTCGATCTGCGCCTTCTTATATGGATCAAGGCGCATAGCAAACTGCACTGTCTTCTGGGTCCGCTCCTTTGCTGTGGGTACGATGGGCTTTTTCTCTTCGTTCAGCTTAACCTCAAACGGCAGGCCAGCTTCCATGATGCATTTTTCAAAAAAGACGTTCACACCATAGGCGAGTGTCAGCCCAAGCTCCTGGAAGAACTCCTCCATCTGCTTTTTCTTCTGAGGCTCCATCCGCATATTGAATGTCGCAGATTTCTTGCTGCTCATCACTAAACCTCCCCGTGCTTTTCCTCATTATACGCTTTGATTGTGAACAAATCAAGGCTTTGTATAACATTGTATAACTTTTGAAAGCACATAAGAAAGGCGCTTACAGCTTCTTCGCGTATGCCAAGGAGATCCAGCCGTTCCGCTTGTCCGCGTAGGCCTTGAGCAGCCCCCAGCCGTCCTGTTCATCCACGATAGTGTACACACCAACCGGGATATACCCCCAGCTAGCGTAAGAAGTGCTCGGCCCCTTGCGATAGTTCAGGTCGTCAATGGATACCTTCACAAGGTACGGTTCGAAGGTCTGCTTCACAGCCGGATACACCTGATTGCCGTTATCATCAAAGGCAGCATAGCCGGGATTCGCATCGACACAGTTCTTCGCGTTCTGGAATACCGTGAAAGCTCCGATCTGGCTAGCCTTCTCTGCCCAGTTCTTACGGACACGATAATATTTCGTGACAACCGGCGCAGGTTCAGACGGTGCTACAGGGGCAACGGTTGCTCCCGGCTTCCACGCATCCTTAACCTTCTTGCCGATGGTCACGTTGGTGGCAGTATGGTGACCGTCATTCAGGAGAATGTCGCCGGGCAGCAGGTAATCGCCACTGGTCAGATACTTCGATTCCATCAGAAGCTGAAAGCCTGCCTTGGTCAGCGCCGAGCGCATATTCCCGGTGTAGGTCCCGGCATGATTCTGGAGAGCTTTGATACCCAGCAGGTATCCTGCTGCCGTTACATTGGCACACACACCAGCCGAGCAGTCCACCTCACAGTTCGCCGTGATCCTGGAAGGCTCCCAGCCCACCGTTTTTAGCTGAGCCAGGTACGTTCTGTTCTGGCTCTGGTCATATCCGATGTGATCATTGAGCGCGGCATCGATGGCAAGCTGGGCGAGCTTCAAAGCGACCTTCTGATCCGGATACCGGAGCACACAGGTCCAGGGCCTGTTGTACCAGTCCCGCATGCGCCATTCCTTTCCGGTCTGATCTCCAGCCTGGCCGCCAGAATAAGCGCCATTCTCGTCGGAACCGCTGTTGGAGATATAGTGTGTCCCAGTCGAGTGGATATACTTCGCATGGGTAGCGGACAGCTGCTCGGTCTCCGGCCGGTCCTCAGCAGGCGTTACCGGAGTCGTCGCTCCGTACTTGGCAAGGAACTCCTCGCCGAAACCGGCACGCTTCACCTGTACCGCCTCGCTCTGATCAGCAGGACGCTCAAACTTCAAAAGCACAGCGTCAGAGGCTTCACGGACCGTCTTTGCCGTGGTCAGCACCTTCCAGATGGCCGTATACTGTTCCTTCATCATCTTCAGGAAATGATCGACCTGCATGTCCCGGTCACCGATAGACTTGCCATTTGCCCTGGCATAGTTCAGCAGGCTCTCCTTGATCGACCAGTACGTTGCCTGGTAGAGTCCGTACCCCGCCTTATCCTGGATGAAATTCGTGTAGGTGCCGTTGTCCACGGCTGCGGTATACTGCTCGTCCGTCAGACCCAGGGACTTTTCGTAGCTGTTCTGCAGGTTATTCGCCCGGAGGCTGCTTTCTGCCATGAAGTTTCCCATGACGCCAGCAACCCCATAGGGATTCTGGATCACTGCATACAGCCGGTCCCAGATCGTCTTGGCGTTATCCTCGGTCTCTGCATGCACACTCGGCGGCGTCGGAGTAGCGCCATCCGCCGCCAGGATCGCCGCCACATCGTTGCGGACATTCTCCATGGTCTTTCCGTATCTGCGGCTCCAATGCTGGACATCCCCATGGTTGGAGCCGAGGCCCAGGGCATGACTGCCTGTGTGGTCGATGATGGTCGGAACCTGCAGTCCCTTATAGCTGATCGTGCCCTTGGGGTCGATGCCGAACATCTTACACAGATAGGCCGTCATCTCGCAGGCTTCCTGGTAGCAGGCATTAAAGTAAGCGGCATCCGTCAGGGCGTCCTCACAAATCTCGAATTGGATATGCGTGTCGTTGCAGGAGCCCTTACTCCCGCTACCGCAGCCCCACGGCCGGAAATCCCAGGGCATGGTCTGCACCGCTGCCACCGTACCGTCTGCCAGCTTGCCGATCCAGAAATTCAGCCCGGCTTCCCGGTTGATATGGTTCCAGTCATTGGCGTAGGCGTTTTTGCCGAGCTTCGCCAGCCACTCAGCCTTGTCCGTTGCGTTATCGTCCGGCTGCACATAACGCTTCAGATTGGGATTGTTCGCGCCGGTGCTGTGCCAGAGCACACCTTTAGGGGTGAACTTCCGGGTTCCTTTATAGCAGGTGCTCTGGGTCATCATGCACACCAGAGGCTTATTCTTCTCGTTGTACTTCATGGATTTCTCCTTCCCCCACAGCCCTCTGTGGTCTTCTCTCCGCTTTCGGAGAAGCAAAATGGGCAAAAAGAAAGGCAGAGGGGATTGGCCTCTGCCCGAAAGAAAAAGCACCGCCGCTCGGCGATGCCTCCCTATGTCGTTCTCTTAAAGCTTGATCTTCTTTCCGCTGATTACATCCACCACCGTGGTGCCGGTTCCGAAGGCGGCTCTCATCTCAGCCCGCTCTTCTTCGGTGACTTCGTGGTGGTAATTCCGGATGAACTCGGCAGTTTGCGCTTCCCGCGCCTTGGTAGTCTCTTCCACGCTGAAAGCGAAATCCGTGTAGGTCAGGATCTCGACGCAATCCGCTGGCAGGTAGTTCCCGCTGCTGACCCAGTAGGCTGCGCCGTCTGCGGTCGTGCAAATCTCACCGTGATCGGCCCGCGCCTGCATCTTTCGGATTTCTTCCTCTGCGTTCTTCTTCCAGAAGGCTCCAAGTTCGCCCTTTAATTCCCTTGCAAATCTCGTCATGATCGTTTCCTCCTTGATTGTTTTCCCTTTCGGTGTGTACATATATCACTCTGAAGCGGGATATTATCAAGTCATTTCTGAGGAATAATCTACACAAAGATTTGCAGGGGAAATCGGGCTATCTGTCAGTTCTTCCGGGCGTATTTCCCGCCGCCATAAAGGATGAAAACGACACCGGCACCGTTCCTGACATGCAGCCAGTCATCCTCGATGGCAAGGACCTCAACCACAGTTCCGGCCTCGGCGATACCGACCTTATCGGCCTCTAGCGACGGCGCGGTCCGGATGTTCATCTTGGAAAGGAGCGTGTATTTCTCCATTTCCTTTGCCGGAGCCTTTACCTCTTCTGTTTTCTCAGGTTCAGGTTCAATGGGGGCGACTGCATGATACACCACAGCTCCTTCGCACATCACTTCCCCGCCCTGCTCATCCGCCAGCTTCTTGGCAGCAGCCAGAGTCTTCAGTTCCTTCAGTTCTTCGCCATTCTTTACGACAGTATAGGTCTTATTCGTAGCCATAGATTATTCCTCCATTTTCTGGGCCACTACGCCATGCTCCCGGCACACGGCCTCTACCTCCGCATGGTCCAGCACCCTCTTAATCTTGATCCGGTTCGAGATGATCCAGGGAAATGGCTGACTCGGTTTAGTGCGGAAATAATACCAATCCTCCGGCAGCGTTCGTTTTCCGTACCGTTCGGATGGATGCTCCTGGTATCCATCAACCTCGCATTCGCACTAGACCGTGTCCTTTCTCTGAACGAGGACACCTCCCTGCCTCTGACCGATCCAATCCACAAAGGGAACCTCGGTAGAATGAAAGCCGGGCCGGAGCGCCAGTGGTCCCAGCTTGCTCTTCACATGCATGGAATCCACCAGTTCCCCAACACCGGCTTTCAGCCATCTCCCCATTTTCATCTCACGCCCTGTTTCCACGAAGAGCGGATACAGCCGACCCTCTCTCGTCCGAAACAGCTTATACGTTTTCACGCTTAATCCTGGCAATCAGCGCCTCGCCAGCGCCGGTTACAATGGCGTTGATATCCACGTTGGCCGCCTTCAGCACATTGATGCCAGAATCAGACATCTTTGCCAGAGTTCCTTCAAGAAGCTTTTTGCCAAGATCAGTAATCTCCGCCTGCGTCAGCTTACCGTCACCCGCAGCCTCCTTCAGGCCGTCAACAACTGTCTGCTGGAGCTCCCACACGGTCTGCTCCGCCGCATTGGTCAGCTCATCGACCGCCGCGTTGATGGTATGGAGCTGCTGCTTCTTTCCAATCTGAGTCACAAGCCATGCACCTGCAACACCGATCAGGGTAACAGCAAGATTGGCCAGCACGCTCACGATGGTTTCAATAATGACAGTATTCATGCGTATCTCCCTTCTCCGCTTTACGCCCGGACGGCAAAATAAAAACACGGTCTCCCGTGCTTTACTCACTTATCACTTATCACGTTCATCTTTTTCAGCAAAGGCTATCATTGCATCAAGGATTTTTTCAATGAATTCATCCTCCGTATCAAAGCCTTCCTTTTCAAAGAATACCCTGACTCCCATTTTCCGAAATTCGCGGATATAGCCTATCGCTTCTAACATGTATCGACTCAGGCGAGAAACGGACGGGAAGATGACTATATCCACGATTCCACTCTTGCAATCCTCAATCAACTGATGCAGGCCAGGACGAGTGCCTTTTAGATGCCCATCTGCGCCAAAGTCAGCGTAAACCTTTAATGGGTTCCACTCTGGATGACATTTTACCATGTCGATTGCTCCTGCTGTCTGCACTTCGACGAGCTCTTTCGTCTTTTCATGGCATGACCTGCAATATATCGCTACTCGTTGTTTGTGTACTTGTTCCATAGCTGTCCTCCATCAAATCCGATGTTCCCTGGAAAGATCCTGATACAAAGTTCGGATGTACTCCGTATCCGCTTTCACCACGCCGTTGCTGACTGTGTTCTTCTCACAGTAGACCTCGTACTCATCCGCGATGGAGAGGATATGATTCCACTCCTCCGCATCGTGATGCATGTCCGCTCGGCATTCACGAGCAAAGGTCAGGATACTCTGCCTGTGGGTGTTGATCCACATATCCCGGACTTGCTTCTGGAGTTCCTCCAGCTTTTTGATCGTCGTTCCGTTCAGCTTCTTTCCAAACCAGCCCAGCAGCTTGTCCCAAGGATTTAGCTTCAACGGACTGATCTGGATGAGCGAGAGCAAGATCGCAATGCCCGCCGCCACATTCCCCACAGTCAGTTGTGCCACCAGTTCTTTTAACGTCATTCGTTCTCCCTTCCTGCCCGCCGTGGGCGAAATCATAGTGTCCTCATCCAAGCCTCTATCTTGCTGCTCACGATAGCGTACCCGGTCGCCGTCAGATGCTGCCCGTCGATATACGCTTTACCGGCATCCCGATTCCCTTGTGCATCCAGGCTGGAGTCATAGTAGCATTTGAGACGAGGATTTAATGGGCAGCCATCCCAGAGGTCAATATACGGGATTCCCCATTTCTTGCAGACCTCGATAGCACGGAGGAAGAACTTTCTCCGGTTGTTATTCTCTCCGTAGCCCCCAGAGGCCGATCCCATTCTCTGTGCTACGATGTATCCGATCCTCGCTGACGGATAATAGGAGGTCGCCTTGAAGAAAAGCGTATCCAGAGCGCCTGTAAACGTGGAGTCGTCATAGTTGCCAGAAAAATCGGCAATATCCAGTTCTCCGAATTTCGTATCGATTTCACTTCTCAGCAGGTCAGCATCGTTTGTTCCGCCTTCAAAAATCAAGTAATCCAAGCTCGGATAATTTGTGTGGATGGTATCGATATATCGGCTCACCCAATGGCGCGGACTGCCGCTGGAATTATAGATTTCCGCTGTTATCGTACCGCCGCCAACCGAATGGTTGTGCCAGTCCATGTTGTTAGCTGGCCCGATTACCTTTGCCCAGTTTCCGTCTGTTCCGCTTCCCTGGCCGATGCTGTCGCCGTCAAACACCGCGATCTTTCCGTAGAGGGCATTGGGCTCGAACTCCTTTACATCCTCCTTGGTAGCAAGCGGCTCGATGAGCTCTTCCACATCTTCAACCGTGGCGTAGCCCTCTAGATCGACCTTCCCGAGCTTGAGGTAATAAGGCACATATTCCTCCGGCCAATCGTCCTCCCGGCAGAACATGGTTTGATTAATGGACGAGAGAAATAGCTTCACGCGCAGATACATATCCTTCAGAGGCGTATAGGAAACATAGTTGTGATCCTCGCTTAAAACCGCCCGGACACTTCCGGTAACATTGCCATCAGCATCTGTGGATACAATATGAATCGCGTTTCCTCCCCAAAAGCCATATCCTGATGTCCACCTGTAGGTTACTCCCTTAAAGACAGGGATGGGATGCGTCATTCCTGCGCGGTCCATTTCTTTCAGGGTACCGTTTCCTTCGTAATAGCAGTTGCGCAGATTTCTCTCATCGTCCTTATTGAAAAGGTTGATGGATCGCACCACAATATCGTCAAGTACGCGGTCAGTTTCTTTTACTCGGAAAGCGATGCTATCCAGCTCCTCGTGTATATCTGCAAGGCATCCGATGGATTCTGTTGCTTCGTCTTTGGAGACGGAAAAACCACGACTCTTTGTGATGCAGCTGAATTGAATCCAGTTGACCCCTTCCGGGATCGTAATATCATAAGCTATGGCAGCGCCACCATGCTCGTAATCGTCATCCCCATAGTGAGTTACAATTTCGTTGTTGTGGAAAAGCAGGGCTGCACAGCCGAGCATATAGCCGTTGGAGAGGACGTGGAAGACGTCACCTTCTTTACACGGTACCCGGTCCGTATAGCAGGCGGTTTCCAGCTTGGTAAGGCCACCATTGGATTTGTTCAGATAGTAGCCATCATGCACGTTCAGCATGAAAGGAAGCAGGCTTAACCCGTCTGCGATTTCTTCGCTTACCTTCGGATGGATAGACCGGATCGCTGCGCCAAGGGATTCATAGGTTATGCCCTCCGCATCCACGCGGGCATCCAGGATTTCAGTCTGACCATCACCAGTCCCAGCCGCCAGTACCGCATCCATTCGCGTATTCAGCGCAGCTGCCGTCTGATCAAATGCGTTCTTCTGGTTGGTCATCGCTGTTCGGGCCTGGGTGACCGTTTCCGTTAAAGTCTCCGTTGTCTCCTGCAGGCTGGAATCGACATGCTCTCTGGTTTCCCTGTTATCCTGCTTGATTGCAGCCTCGGTCGCATCATTATCCGCCTTGATCCTCTGCTCCGCTGCCATCAACTGATCGGACATATCCTTGATCTGCTGGGAATACAGACTATGAAGCATCCAGTAATTTGTATCCGTAATCGCCGTACCGGAAGGAACAGCCCTCCGACTGATATAGCTGTCACCGCTGGTCTCCTCCAGCACGATCGACAACATTTCATAGGTCTTTGTCTGATCCCACCGTCCACAATGGACAGGGACGATCCTCTTTCCGATATACTTTGCCATAATGAAAAATCTCCTTCCGTAGTTTTGATTTCAGCAGGTTACCCATCCATCACTCCTACGGAGGAGATTCTTCATAATGCCTTATTTTACAAGGAAGGAGTACCCCCCCCCGCTTTAGTACACTAAAGTATTTCTTCATTCGCTACATCCTCCATCATTCCGTCAGTTCCGACACGAGAGCCCTATAGGCTGCATCGCCGATCTGATAATAGCCATCTGTACTGGGATGGACGCCGTTGGTCCCGACCTGTTCCGTCAGTGTGCTCCTGATGTTTACAGGCTTCGTCTGACGGGGCATATTGTTCTCGCTGTCGAACTGGGCAGAGATATTGATAAACTCCACATAATCCTTGAACTCATCCTCGTTGACCATCGCCTGGTAAGCCAAGTTCATATTCATAACCGAGCGGACCAAGCCGTACCAGTTGGAATACTGGCTATTTGCCCCATAGCTGTGACCAGTACCGCCATTAACCGAGGGAAGCTGAATGCCCATCATTTTGACCTTGGCATTCGGAAATTGCTCATGGAGGATACGGATCAGGCGCTTAGCATTGTTTACATGGGATTCAATCAACGTCGTGCTGCTCTGATACTGAGAAGCAGCCATGCCATTCCAGGAAAGCAGTGTCACCATATAGTCCACACGATCAAATCCGTTCCGCTCACAGTAAGTACGGAAATTGACCTGACCTTCATCGCCGTCCCAGAAAGGATTGCCTTCCGCATACACAGTCTCATCATAATTGATGTCCGCTATATGTGTCGCATTCTGGTAGTGATGAAGTGTTCCCTCTCCGAGCGGCATTGGAGCTGTGTGATCCTGATACCGGGTAAACTTTATCCGACTTGCTTCAATGGTCTCCATGGACCAAATATTACCTGAGGCATCCTCCCAAAGACTGTGCTGGTCGGTGCTGTCCTTGTCATGAGAAGCGTACACCCACATGCCAAGCTTTGTTGCTGTCGGTGCGCTCAAATAACTCCCCCACGTCCAGCCGCCGTATCCTTCAAATCCGCACTCGCCGTTTTTCTTCGTGCCGATGAAACGGATATTGGAAAGCCCCAGGCCGGACGGCATACCGCCGGTCTCAGTCAGCCTTCTGAGTGCTTCCCGGCACCAGATACCACTGCTGGTCAGGCTGTCGCCCACACACAAGACATTCTTGCGAAGGGCAGGTGCGTTTCCAACTGCATGGACACGGAGAACTGTTGTGGCTTCTGTAAGGATATTGTCAAGATGATCTCTTACCCTTACCGTAAGTGTATGATCGCCAACATTGTCAGCTATGGGAGTTACCTCAAAATACCGAGGTGTATTTTTGCCAACATCACAGCGGAATTCGATATTATATAGATACGGGTAGGGATGTTCCACGATGCCCCTGTAGAAAAGCTGCAGTGTGTCACCCACAACTGCATGAAACACATCAGGCAGGATCACCCTCGGCGGTAGTGCTGGTGAAGCCTTCTCATAAAGTGCTGATTCAATCTGATCCGAAGCCACCTCATGAATCAGGTCTGTAATAGGCTCCTTTATGGATCCAAGGCCATAACGTGAGGATTGCTTTGCAATCAGAAAATCAACTTTGCTCATATTGTCCTGTTCCGGGTCATAAAGCGGAGTCCATCGAGAGGGCCTCGTCATCATGAGATCAAGTGAAGGATTGCCAGAATTATATGCCACAACACCGTATTCCGGAGGCCGGAGAATGATTTCGGTGCTGCCTCCCATAAAGGCAATATACTGATCGCAGGAAAAACCTGCATAGAGTTTATTGCCGTCAGCGTTATCAATAATGCGGGAAAAATGGAACTCGATCTTCCTCCATTCACCAGGAGCGATGTGCACATCCGACATAACTTCATCAATAAGGACAGCTCCAGATCTATCATCTTCCGTGATAAAGCAACGGACATTTTCAAGATAATCCTCAGTGCTCCTGTTCTTTATCGTAAAGATTAAGGTATCAAAATCTGTCGGACACCCAATCGGGCAGGACCATCCGACAAAGGTGGAATAGTCATATCGTTCTGTCGGATTGAGCACAGGGATAGGATTTTGTTCATTGATAAGGATTGGTTCCTTTTCAAACTCGTCAACCAATGTGCTCCATTCCTCGACATCACTGATTCTGCCCTCGTGATTCTCCGCGATATCCAGCAGTCGATCAGTGGTGAAAACACCCTGGTCAAAACCCACCATCTCCATATAGAGTTTCTTGTGACTGCCATTGCTGTAATCCGTGAGAGAATGAAATGTGCCATTCGTCACATACCAGCTGACGCTTTCGTCATATTCTTTGTAGCCGAATCCATGCGAGCATATTACGTTGCTATCCACACCAATGAAGATGGTCTCGCCCTCCTGAAGCCGCACATGCGGGATCAGGCAACTCACCAACTGTTCTTTGCCTGGCTGAATGTCCACATCCAGATATGTCTGAAAGCATATAGCAGAGTCTGTTTTTTCCCCGATAGCCATAGTAACTCTGATTCTTGTGACAGCGACATCCCTCGCCATGATATAAAAACGAAGCTCTGTAACCGTCAGATCGGTAGGCGCTTCATACTGAGATACCCAGCCGCTGAATGAAGATGTAACATAGGCATAATACAGCTTGTTCTCATGCAGATTATATTTCTGCATGCTGAAAATACCGGCGTCGTACTTCTCTGCCATTTTGCTCTCGAATACCTCTGCCGCGTCCCCATGGGCTCTTGGCAAAATATCCCGAACATGAGCGCCAAGGGATTCATATGCTTTCCCCTCTGCGTCTACACGGGCATCGGCCACCTCCGTTGCGCCGTCTCCGGTTCCGGCCGCCAGCACCTCATCCATACGAGCATTCAGCTGCTGAGCAGTCGCGTCGAATGACGCTTTCTGCTGCGTCATGGCCGTCTGTGCCGCCGTTACCTTCTGCGTAAGATCCGTGCTGGTTGCTTCCAGGCTCTCGTCCACATGATCTCGGGTTGTTTTATTGTCCGCTTTGATGGCGGCTTCCGTCTGATCATTATCCTGACGGATTGCCTGCTCCGTTGCATCATTATCCGCTACGATGCGCTGCTCGGTCGCCGTGAAATGCTTCTCCAGCAGATCCATCTGCATATTGAAATCGGAACACAGCGCCCAATATTCTTCCTGCAAGATGTCGGTCCCGGCAGGCACGGCTTTACGACTGATGTAGCTGTTGCCGCTTGTCCTGTCATAGACGATATTTTCCATCTCATAGGACTTGGTATTGTCCCAGTAACCGCAATGCTTGGGAACAATCCGTTTTCCTACATATCTTGCCATTTACGTCTCCTCCCTATACTCCACGATCAGGTTACCCTCATCGTCCATGCCAAAGACCAGTCCCAGCCTTTCATCTGTCTCAAAGACCAGATAGCCGTCATCGTTGATGCTGGTCTCCACGAGCTCCGCATTGATGCGATCTACCACATCGGAATAGGAACCCGCTCCAAGTCCAAGCTTGTCATCCGAATTGATCCCGAAATACCCGTCCTCCGTGGTAAAGCATTCAAACACACCGGCTCGTACCGCTTCTGCCACAGATGCATAGGTCGCCGTTAGGATCTTCCGGTTCTTTGCCGCCGCCCGCTCCACATAAAGCGTAAAAGAAAAGCTGCCGAGGATATCCCCGTCAGCGTCCAGCAGCACCAGATCAACCGGATACCGACCAGCCACCTCAGTCATAAAATCTGTAACTGTGATAACCAGCTTATTCCCGATCAGGTCTACCTTGTCATTGGTCAGCGCCTCTGTGCTGTACTGGAACAGCCGTCCATCTGGCCTCGTACCCGAATATGCCAGGATGATGTTCGTGGGAATCGTGTATTCCACCGCATTGGCGTAGAGAGTGCAACGCACCTTCCTAGCCTTATGATCAAACTGCTTTACATGAACGACAGGAGGCACCAGGTGCTCTGTCAGGGACAGTTCGATATCCTGGTAAATGGATACTGCGCCGTTCTGAATGATATCTGCCATTTAGCTGCCGCCTCCTTTCTCCGAAGATACTTCTCCTCCGGGATTCTCTTCATTGTTGCCGCCTGAATCATCTCCGCCCGTATCGTTGCCTCCAGGTGTTGGGTCATCTGGGTTATCCTCTCCGCTCTCTCCCGGATCGACAGGCTCATCACCGCCAGGGTCATCCGGATTATCGCCTCCGCCCGGTGTATCGGGATCTGTCGGTTCCGGATCATCACCACCAGGCGTATCTGGATCTGTCGGTTCCGGCTCTGTGGGCTCATAGCCGATGTTTACCCACTCTGTGCCGTTCCACAACTTCAATCGGTTCTCAATGGTGTCGACCCACAGGTCATTCGCATTCGGATTGTTCGGAGCCAGTCCAGCCTTGGTGATCATATCCTGATAGATAATGGTGGATCCGCCACCATGCAAGCCATCAAAATCGATGGCCGTCTGCCAGGTGACGCCGCCGTCTGTGCTGACCGCGATGCCGTAGTCGCCGTTGCGGTACTGGCCGATCTTGATTTGCTTGGCTCCGTCCATCATGATGATGGCATCGTTCTCCCAGTAGAAGTTGTCCGTTCCGAGGATCTTCACCAGGGCTGTGCGAAGTGTACCGGAGCCAAGGAAGCTGGCATTCACACCCACAGCCTCGACGGCTGTCTTCACGACCTTATCCGCCGTATCCCAGCCAAGCCGCCATGTCTGCCCGCCATCCGTAGAAATGAAAAAGCCCCTGATGCCGCTCTTCCAGGCATAGGCGCTGTCTTCGATCTTTTCGCTTGTATGGGCGTACCGGATAGTGGACCCGTCCTCCTCCACACCGGAGGAATAGTGAAGGCCGAAGAGTCCGGAAGCCAGATTGTTGAAATACTCCTGCTGGACGGTCAAGGTACGGATGTCCGTCACCTGTGTTTCCACACGGTTCACTGCTTCCGTTGCCAGCTGTGCTTCATCTCGAAGGCTTCCAAGGGAACCGGAAAGCGAGCTGTTCCGGCTGTACACAGCAGCATTGGAGAGCGTGATGCTCTTATACCGTTCCAGCAGCACATCGTACTCGGTCTCCGTGACCTTGCAGCTGACCTCGATGCCGAGCTTGGAGATATACACATGGACCGTATCACACAGGCTCACCCTCTCCGCCTCTGCAATATCCTGATACCCCGGCGTCTGCCAGAGCTGGAAGAAATCAATCTTGATATCGATGTCCGGCTCAGTGAGCGATGTGTTTTTCAGGTACTTTTTGACATAGTTTCTCAGCTGTGCCTCGGTCGGCTTCTCCTCAAACTGACTGGTACAGTCCAGGACGGAGATCTTCTCAAATGGTCCGTCATGCTCGATGGTGACCACCTTTTCCGGCAGCTCCATGAGTGTTCCGTCCTCGCTGTGTTTCCAGTAAGGATGCACACCGGTGATCATATTCTCAATGGATCGTTCCATCTTGAAATCGATCAGATTCTTACCGTACACAATCTTGACGCCATGGTCCGCGCCCCTGTGCCCATGCAGGAGCGCCGTGTACATATCCCACTCATACTCTCCGCCGTAGGTGTCCAGCATGGAACCGTCCATGCCGCCAAGACAGCCGCGCACCGTCGCCGGACTGGTGATCGTGAAAGCAGCAGAGCTATCAATGTCAGTCCAGAAATCAAAGGGGCAGTCCGTGGTCACATGGCTTTTGATCGCAGCCATTGCAGCCTGACTTCCCTGGGCAGAGAACGGAGAAACCGTGATGAAGTTCTCCTGATACTGGATGTGCCGCGCCTGCACCTCCAGCAGTCCTGTCAACGGAGTTGTGATCTTATAGATCCGGAACGGCTGCGCGGTCGCCCTCTCGGAGGGCTTTGCGACGATGATGTTGCCCTCGATCACATCCTCCGCATGGATGCCGAAAGACGGATACTCCATCTTCAGCTCATAGGCTCCGTTCCGCTTTTCCGTCACCAGGCAGGACAGAGCGTCGCAGAGCTTTCCGATGCCGTTGGTCGTGAAGACCGTTTCAGTTTCCGTATAAAGGCAAGGAATCATAGCGTCCACCACCTTGGCGTGATTTCCACATGGTCGATGGCCCCGTTCCAGGCGATATGATTCTTGCCCGGCTTCAGATCCGGGAAGTCCTCGCTCTTCACATAACCGTTGCAAAAGCCGGATGCAGTGTAAGCATTGTGGGTCTCACAGTTCAAATCGATGTAACCGTCGTTCTGGAGGATCTGGATCACCTGGTCTCCGATATACACATTGCCTGCTCCGCTGCCATAAACGCGGATAATGGGCTTTGCATGAAACTCGTAGGGATTACGGAGCGTGGTTTCTTTCATAAGGATCAGCTTCCGCTGCCCGTCCACACTCCACCGCTGCGGCTGGCAATGGAACACCAGCTTCATCGTTGCGCCCTTTCCTCGCTTCGGCTCGAAGGAAATGGCCTCCTTGCAGATGCCCATGCGGAAGAAATCCGGATCGTAGGTATCGTGTAGAACCTGATATCCTGCAGGCGAGAGCAGCCAGCTTTTAACCGATGCCGTTCGAGGCGCGAGTCCATCGAAGAAGAATGCTTCGTAGGTGATGTCCAGGTTCTTATACCGATGCTCTCCTGCCTTCGCATTGTCCCGGATCAGATCGCCGTTCTTCCCTGGGATTGTCTGCAGCTCCACATCAACAGCTGGGCTGTCATACACGCCAGGACCGGAGATATATAAAAGAAAGTCCTTGCTATTCTTCCCTGCAAAGGTCAGGTAATTCCGGGTGTACCTTGTCTTTAATTCAAACAGATTCATGTCGGAATCTGATAATATCGGCATTCTCTGCATTGGGATCCTCCTTCCCGCGCCCTTTCGCTCACCTTTTGGAGTCCCGGCGCATGAATGTAAAAGAGGAAACTCGGCGCAGGGTTACTTGCCCCACACCGAGTCATCCTCATTCAGCATATCGTTGATCCTGTGGACGATGGTGTCCGCCAGATCGTTGTCATCCTTGGCCTCGTAGCCATTGATATTCACGGATAGACCATTGATGGTCATACTGCGATTGTTGGTCACTCCTCCAGCAGCTCCTCCACCGGCCAGAGCCATCTGAGGACCGCTGATTTCAGGAAGGGATAGGCTTGTAAATGCTGTACCCACCGTACCGGCCAGATCCCGGATCGTGTTCAGCAGCACGCGCTTGCTGTCTTTGATGCCTTTGGCCAGCAGCTCCATGAAGTCCGGCATATACTCATCCGCATGGGAAAGCGGGCCTTCCTCCGGGACCGAGAAACCCAGAATGTCGTCCACGCTGTTCGCCAGGCTCCGGGCAGCATTAGTTACGCGCCAGGCATTATCATTGATGCCGTTTGCCATGGAAATGCAGATATCGCGTCCCCAGACATATGCGTCGCTGCTCATGTTGAGGTAACTGCCCACACTGGTTTTGATGGCAGAACAGGCTGTAGATACATTGGTCTTCATCGTATTCAGGGCAGAGGTCATATTGGTATTGGCTTCGCCCATCTTCGTTTTGACCGTATTGGCGATATCCGTGAAGGCATCGGAAAAGGTCTTTTTGATGGCTGCCATGGCATTAGTAACCGAGGTTTTCATGGTTTCCAGGGTCGTCGTGATCGTGGTCTTGATCGTATTCCAACTCGTAGTCGTGTTGGAAACCACAGCCGTCCAGGTATTGGCGATGGTGTTTTTGATCACGCCCATGGCCGTATCCACCGATGTGCGGATGCTGGTAAGCGCCGAGGTAATGGTCGTCTTGATACTGTTCCAGCTGGTCGTGGTGTTACTGTTCACAGCGGTCCAGGCGTTGGCCACCGTGTTTTTGATGACACCCGTTGCCGTCGTGACCGTGGAGCGCATGGCCGTGCAGGTGGAATTGACCGTCTGCTGCATCTGCTTCCACATGGAGGAAGTATTGCTCCCGGTTCCGCTCCAGGCCGTACTCATGACCTGCTTGATCGCCGAGGACACCTTAGAGATGCCGCTCTGGATCTGGGTCATGCCTTGGGTGACCACTTGCCCGATCTTCTGCCAGCTCTGAGTGGTAGCCGTCTGCACCTGAGTCCATGCGGTTTTCACCGCCGTGGTTACGCTCGTCGCCGCTGCCGTCGTGCTGGTGGCAATCTGCGTCCATGCCTGGGTGTAGGTCGTCTGCACGGCAGCCATCGAGGTCTTGATGGAATTGGACAGGGTCGTGGACAGACCGTTTGCCGCCGATTCGACCAGAGACACATTCCCGCTGATGCCGCTTGCCAGGTTATTCATAAAGTCGGGCATCCAGGTCTGCATATCAGCCAGAGGGCCGGTATCCGGCACGGAGAAGTGCAGGAAGTTTCGGATTGCGCTTGCCACAGACGATGCGGCGCTTTTGACCTTATCGATGGCTCCGCTGATACCGGAAGCAATGTTGCTCACCAGATCAGAGCCCCAGGATACCGCCGAGGAGATTACTCCGCTGACCGCTTCCTTAGCGCTGTTGAATCCGCCTGTAATCTTTTCCTTAATACTGCTGATCTTACCACTGATCGCGGACAGCATATTCTGGAAGCCCGTGGACACTGCTGTTTTCAGATTGTTGACCGTGTTGGAAACGCTGGTCTTGATATTTGTCCAAGCGGTCGTCACGCTGGTCTTCAGCCCGTTCACTGCGGAGGTGACCGTAGACTTCAACCCGTTCCATGCAGAGGTGACGCTGGATTTCAGAGAATTGACCGTGCTGGTGACGCTACTTTTCAGAGAATTCCATGCGCTTGTGACAGAGGATTTCAGGCCGTTCATAGCGCTTGTCACCGAGGTTTTCAGCCCATTCCACGCGGTCGTGACGCTGGTTTTAAGACTGTTGACCGTTGTGGAGACCGATGTTTTCAGAGCAGTCCACGCCGTGGTGATGCTCGTCTTCAGCCCATTCATCGCCGTCGTTACTGAAGATTTCAGGCCATTCCACGCCGTCGTAACGCTGGTCTTCAGCCCATTGACCGTCGTAGAAACGCTCGTTTTCAGGCTCGTCCACGCCGTAGACACACTGGTCTTCAACCCGTTCATGGCCGTGGTTACAGATGTTTTCAGGCCATTCCAGGCAGTTGTAACGCTGGTCTTTAGCCCGTTGACGGTTGTGGAGACAGAAGTTTTTAGAGAAGTCCACGCCGTAGACACGGCCGTCTTCAAGCCGGAGGTCGCCGTTGTAACAGCGCTCTTCATCCCGTTCCACGCGGTCGTAACCCCGGTTTTGATTCCGTTGGTTACCGTGGTGACGCCAGTTTTCAGTCCATTCCAGGCTGTAGTCACCCCAGTTTTCAGCGCGGAGGTTGCCGTCGTAACAGCAGACTTCATCCCGTTCCAGGCTGTGGTGACGCCGGTCTTGATTCCATTGGCCACTGTGGTTACGGTTGTTTTGATCCCGTTCCAGGCAGTGGTCACAGCGGTCTTGATCCCATTGCCCACTGTGGTGACCGTGGTTTTGATGCCATTCCATACCGTGGAGATCACCGTTTTTATGGCATTGACCACCGTCGTAACCACCGTCTTGATAGTATTCCAGGCATTGGTAATGACGGCTTTGATGCCGTTCAGCACCGTGGTGACGGTCGTCTTGATGGCGTTCCACACGGTCGTGATCACGGTCTTGATGCCGTTCACCGTGTTCGTGACCACCGTTTTGATGGTACCCCAGACCGTGGAAATCACTGTGGAGATACCGGACATGACGGTCGTGACCACCGTCTTAATGGCATTCCAGACGGTTGTGATAATGGTCTTGATCGTATTGATGATCGTGGAGATGACCGTCTTAATGGCACCCCACACTGTCATCTGCCCGGACTTGATGCCGTTGGATACCGTATCTACGGTGCCCTTGATCGCGTTCCACACCGTCGTGATGATGGTTTTGATCGTATTGACTACCGTAGAAACCACGGTTTTTATGGTATTCCATACCGTTGTGACGACCGTTTTGATTCCGTTCACCACGGCTGTAACATTGCCCTTGATTGTATTCCAGACTGTAGAAATCACAGTGGAAATGGCGGTCATTACCGTAGAAATCACGGTTTTGATCGTATTCCAAACGGTCGAGATATGGGTTTTGATGCCGTTCACCACTGTGGTTACCACCGTCTTGATGGCATTCCAAACAGTGGAGAAGATGGTCTTAATGCCATTCAGCACCCCGGTAAAGAAGGACTTGATTCCGTTCCAAACCGTGGTGGCGGTCGTCTTGATTCCATTCCAGGCATTCGTGACGAAGGTCTTAATGGCCGTCCATACCGTAGTAAAGGTCGTTTTGATCGTAGTCAGGGCCGTGGTAAAGAAGCCGGAGATGGCGTTCCATACCGTGGTCGCCACCGACTTGATGCCATTGATCGCATTGGTGAAAAACGTCTTGATACTGGTCCACGTATTGACGAAAAAGTTCTTCACGCTCGTCCATACCGTATCCCAGTCTGTGCCGAACCAGCCGAGGAACACATTGGCAATGTTCTTCAGCATGTTGAGGACCGTAGAGAAAACGGATTTGATTCCGTTCCAGATCCCGGAGAAAATCTCCTTGACGCCGGTCCACGCCTGCTCCCAGTTTCCGGTGAAGATCCCGGCAAACACATCGAACAGGCCGGTCAGCACATCCAGTACGGTACCGAGGACCGTAGAGATTACTTCAAAAGCCGCCTCGAAAACGGGAGCCAGCACCTGACAGAAACCATCCCAGATGGCTTTCAGGACTTCGGTAATGTTTTTAAAGTCAAAGCCGAGGGCATTGAGCCGGTCGGTGATTCCCTGGGCAAAGGCCTGGAACTTTGTCTTGATGCCTTCCCAGATCGCAGTGATCTTATTGCGGAACTCCTCGTTGTTCTTCCAGAGGTTTACAAAGGCAGCAACCAGAACGGCGATCACAGCGACAACCGCCAGCACCGTACCGGACACACCACCGAGGGCCACCTTCAGAGCTTTGAATACACCACCGGATTTCTTCACGGCGCTTGTCACTTTCAGAACACCCTTGCCCAGCTGGGCAAATCCCTTCATGGCTGTACCGACCTTGGTAACGACCGTACCCAGTACCACCAGCAGCGGGCCGATAGCAGCTGCCAAGGCAGCAACTTTCAGGATGGTCTTCTTCTGGGCCTCGCTCATGCCGTTGAGCTTATCCACAAAAGCCTGTACCTTGGAGACCACGGCGCGGATGGCGGGCATGAGCAGTTCACCAAAGGAAATGGCCAGCTCCTCCAGCTGAGATTTCAGGATGGTGAGCTGACCTTTCAGGTTGTCCTGCATCGTAGCGGCCATCTTCTCAGAGACGCCGTTGTACTCTTCCACCCACTCGATACCCTTCTCCAGCGCCTCGGACATGGGGATGATCGCGCCGTCCTTGGTCTTCACAAAGGTGTCAGAGCAGGTATCAATGGAGGAGGACAGTTTTTCGATGTCTTCCGGAGCCGCGTTCATGAGTGCGAGGAAGCCGGACATGGCATTCTTACCCACCAGTGCCTCCGCCGCCTGCGCCTTCTCGGATTCGGTCATCTGAGCAAAAGCGCCCCGGCAGTCACCCAGGATGTCCGTCAGTCCTCGCATGGACCCATCCGCGTTGGTGGTCTGGATGGTCACATCGCCCAGCGCCTTGCCGGAGAGCTTTACCTCGCCGGTCAGGTTGTTCATGATGGTACGAAGGGCCGTACCGGCCTGGCTGCCCTTGATACCACTGTTGGCCATGAGGCCGATCGCTTCAGCTGTGTCCTCTGCGGAGAAACCCAAGGCACCGGCGATAGGCGCACAGTACTTGAAGGTTTCGCCCATCATGGACACGTTGGTATTGGCGTTGCTGGATGCCGCCGCCAGGATATCTGCGAAGTGACCGGAGTCCTCGGCCTTCAAGCCAAAAGCGGTCAGAGCGTCGGTTACGATATCCGAGGTCGTCGCCAGGTCTTCACCGGAAGCCGCTGCCAGGCTCATAATGCCGTCGATACCGGAAACCATGTCGCCAGTCTTCCAGCCTGCCATGGCCATATATTCGAAGGCAGATGCGGCCTCGGTCGCGGAGAACTTTGTCTTGGCACCCATCTCGCGGGCCTTATCCCGGAGGGTTTGAAGATCCTCTCCGGTCGCACCGGAAATCGCGGAGACCTTCGACATTCCTTCATCGAAGTCAGCCGCTGTCTTTACCGCCGCCGTGCCAGCCGCCAGAATAGGAGCCGTCACATGAGTGGTGAGGGTCTTACCTGCGCTTGTGATGGACTGGCCAACCTGCTCAAACTTGCCGCCGACCTCTTCGATCTTTGCCAGGGTGGCGTTGGTGGAAGACGCCTGGGATTCCAGGGTCTTCAGCGCCTGCTCCGTTTCCTGGATCTCCCGCTGCAGCGCATCATACTGTTCCTGGGTGATCTCACCCTTCTGCAGCTGTTCATTGGCCTGCTCCGCCGCCGTTTTCAGAGTGGACAGCTTTTCCTTGGTTTCCTTTATGGCGTCTCCCAGGAGGCGCTGCTTCTGTGCGACCAGCTCGGTATTGGAGGGATCAAGCTTCAGCAATTTTTCTACATCTTTCAGCTGAGACTGCGTGCTTTTGATTTCCTTATTGACACCCTGCAATGCAGTGGTCAGTTTTGTGGTATCGCCGCCGATCTCAACGGTAATGCCTTGAATTCTGCCAGCCATGGATCATCCCTCCCTTCTGTCTGCGTTCAGGCGGTTATTCAGCAGCACCCGGCTGCAAAAAAGGAGCCAATGGATGTTCAGCCATCAGCTCCCGAGTACGTTTCAGGTTCTTCTGTTTAAGGGCTTCTGCCCTGCGGATAAACTGCTCTTTCACCGGTTTCATCCGGATCAGATTCCGCATCCTGGTATATTCCGCGATGTCCGCCCGGAGCGCCGAGTCCGTTGCACACACCGGATAGACCTCGCTGCATGCCGGGCACCGGAAAAAGGTGAACTCGATATCGCCCTCCAGATAGGTTTCCGGCATGATGGACTCTTACACGGCAGAACACTTGTCGCATTTAATCTGCATGGTTTTCTCCCCGTTTTAAGAAATAGGTATCGGACTACATGAAATTTTTGCGGCAATCCGCACTTTTTTCACTTAGAACTTGTCGAAGTCCGACTGCGAGGCCTGCTCCTTCCATTCCATGGAGTCCCGGCTCTTCTCGTTGAACATATCGTTGACGCTGCCGATGGTCAGAAGATCTAAATCGGCAATGTTCAGACCCAGCTCCACACAGCGGAGCATAAACAGAGCGGTTGTCATCGGCCGCTCTGTCTTTCTCAGTTTTTTCTTGCGGGCACCGTGGTCTTGATGTTCATGCCCCACAGGTCGATCAGCTCCGGCAGGATCTGATAGATACTGAAGGTGTTGAACTGATCCAGCCATTCATCCGGGCTGTCATACTTCTGATCCGGATGCGCAGCCGACCACATGACGAAGGCCAGGTCCTCAAACATCTCCAGGGAGAAACCGTCGAGGGTGGATGCTTCCTCGTCCTGATCCTTGATGGTATCGTTCAGGACCATCAGATCCTTGTACACGTCGCGTCCGAACTTGTTTCTATAGATACGGGGAATGGCTGCGGAAGCCTTGAATTCCACCGGATTGCCGTCGATCTCAATTTTCTTAGTCACTGCCATGGTGTTTTTCTCCCTTCAAAATTCATGTAGATTGGGCGGGGAGTATTTCATCCCCGCCGCTAAAATCAGCCGTTGGGCTCGGTATTGTCGCCGCCAGAGGTGTTGTCGTCGCCTTCATCCTCTTCCGGCGTGACGGGAGGCATATACACCTCGTCATACCAGCTGTCATAGACAGCCTTGCTGGTGTTGGTGCTGGTCTTGGCCTTCACATAGCCATTGGCCAGCGCGGAAGCGATCAGGGACAGTTCCTCGGTCTGGACTTCCTTCTCGTCTTCCTTGGTCTCGCCCTCCATCGAAGGACGGGACGCACTGCAGCAGTACAGCACATGGCGGATGGCCTTCGCATCGCCCGTGAACTCGAACAGCAGAGCGAAGCGCTCGAAGGTGTTGTTGGCGTTCTCGGCCAGCACGCCGTTGGCATCCTCTTCCTCATGCAGGATATCCTTGAGGAATTCCTCCGGGATCAAGGCCAGCTCCAGGTCGCCCTCATAACCGGCGTTGTTGTTGATCACGAAATACACGATGTCGTCGGCGTAGAAATTCTCGTTCTCGCCTTCAGGGTCCATTGACAGGGAAACCGCGCCGGGCAGCCGCACCGGCTTGGCATAGGTGACGTTGCCATCTTCATCGAAGGTGGCCTTGGCATAGTGGGCATTCTTCAGACCGAATCGGACCTTGTTTTTCTTCTTGCTCATAGGTTACTCCTCACTTTCCGGCTCCTCGGAGCCATCTTCGTCCTCATACTGCAGGTCCAGCGTGACCTCATAGAGGACCTCGTACATCTTCTCTTCCTCGATCCACACCTCGGATTTATGGAAGAACATCTCATGCTCCGTAAGGAGCCGTTCCACCCGCTGCTCCAGGGGCGGATTCTTTTCGTCGGTGTACAGCTCGATGTCCAGCTCATGCAGCTGGTAGTACACCGTGTTATCCGCTCCCATCGGGATGTTTTTCGGATACAGGAAACAGAGAAAAGGCGGGTCCGGAGACTCGCCCTCTGCAAAATGGTCATAGGCGATGGGGAGTGAAAGCTCCTCCAGCACCTCAAATACATCATTGTGTGTCATCGCATTCACCCCTTCAGTGCCTGCTCCACCAGGCCCTCGAACAGCTCGATGCCCATCTCCTCGGCAGGCGCGATATGCGGGATCGCCCGGACACGGCCGCCTCCTCGCTTGGCGTGACCCTTTTCCAGCAGATGCGTCAGCATATACCGGGAGGGTGAATACACCGTCTGCTCCAGGCTGGTGCTGCTCTCAGCCGTGGTCTTTACCTTCCAGCTTTTTGCGTACCGGCCTGTCCGCACCGGAGCGGAGCCATTGATCTGGTCTTTCACAGCCTTGGCGGATTTCTTCACCGCCTTTTTCACATCTTCCGTGGCAAGGTCGGCGTATTCTTTCAAGCCTTCATTAATGGCATCAGCCAGGCCATCGATCGGTATGGTCTTTCCCATCACGCGCCTCCCTTCTTCTGCAGCTTGCAGACGATCCGGATGGTTTTCTTCTGGTAATTCATAAAATCCACCGTCTGGATGTCGTAGCTGTCTCCATGGAAAGCGACCCGGAAGTGTGTGCTGTCCAGGTCTTTCAGCTCATCACAGTACCGCACCTCAAAGTTAATGGTCCGCTCCTCCATCGTGGTAGCCGCCTCATTCTCCTTGTCATATTGATAGGTGCTGGCGTAGGTGAAGCAGGTGTAGTAATCTGTCCATACGTTCTTGTGGTTCCCGTACTTATCGGTCACCACCGTGTTCTTCTGTATGCTGATCCGCTCATTAAAGCGGGCAATGTCTCGCTCCATCAGAACACCCCTTCCCGAACAGAGGACAGCAGGTTCCGAAGCGTCATCACCAGATCGTGATGGTCCGCCTGCTCCCGGTGCTCGTACAGATATCCAAGGGCATAAAGCACAGCGGAAATCAGTAGGGCTTTGAGCTGAGCGGTCTCTGCCTGATTGAGATCTGTGCCGCGTATGGTCACGGTCTCATCGGTACACACCGCATTCCACTCCGCAGCGTTCATTCGTGCCACATCCGTGATGATTTTCTCCGCAGAGGACAGGAGGCTTCCGATCAGGTCATCATCCATGCCGCTATCCACCCGCAGATACGATTTGGCTTCAGCCAGGGTAATCAGACTCATATCCAAAGCCTCCTCTCAAAGAGTCAGGGAGCTGAGGCACTTCCCCAGCCCCCTTTTACGATCAGCCGTTCGCGCCTTCGTCCGGGTCAGTGGTCGGGGTGGTGTTGGTGGTCTTGGTACCGGCCATCTTCAGCACCTTCACGGATTCGGGCAGGATCAGACGACCGTCCACACGCTGAGTGGTCAGGAAGCCGACCTGGTCGGTACGGGCATACAGCTCGTTCAGACGACGGAAGGTGCGGTTCTGACGGTCAGCCACCCAGTAGTTCTTGAGGTCGCCGAACAGCAGGACCTTCTCGCCCTTGGCAATGCCGGGCATGAAGGAGCTGGTGCGGATCGGGCGGCCCAGAATGGTATCGGGCTTGGCCACATCCAGAGAGGGCTTCCAGATGTAGTTGTCGTTCTTGTCCTTCAGCTTCATCAGCTGCAGGAGCAGGGTCTCGTTGCAGACGAACTGAGCGCTGCGGCGATACGGGGACTTCAGGCTGTAGTAGAGATCGAAAATCTCATCGAAGGTCACGAGGTCCTCACCCTGAGCCGTCACACCCAGTTCCGCTCCGCCGACATCGGCCAGGATGCCCAGGGGCTTCTTATCACCGTCGCCGGTGAAGAAGGCACGCTCCTCGGCGTTGCCCATGCACACACCGAAGCGGGCCGCGATGTAGGAAGCCAGGTCGAAAGCGGAGTCATGCAGGAGCTCGTTGGAGATCTTGATCATGGTGCCCAGCTTGTAAGCGGACAGAGTGGTCTGACCGAACTTGGTGTTGGTCTCGGGGATCTCCTCGCCCTCATCGATCCACTGCGCCTCCATGGTATCGTTGGCGATAGGGATCTTGCGGGTGCCGCTGTTGGTGCGGATGACGGTCGCCAGCTGACGGAAGATGTTATTCTCCTCCAGGGCCTGAACGAGCTTGCGCTCGAACTCGTCGGGAACGGTATAGCCGCCCTCGGTGTCCTCGCCCACAGACAGGGCATTGCGAACCGCGAACTGATCGCCCTGGTTGCGGATCATGTTCCAGAAGGCACCGGCGTATTCGTCAGTCGCGGTGGGAGCCACATTCTCTGCCTTACGGCTCATGGGCTTGTTGGTGACGGGATGCGTGGTGGGCTGGGAAAGCTGGGCATCAAAAGCCGCCTGCTCCTCCAGACGCTGAATCTCCGCTCCGAGTGCCTGCACATCCGCAGCCATCTTGTTGTACTGCTCGACGGCGGAAGCCTCCACGAGGCCGTTGTCGCCGCGATGCTCCTCCAGGAAATTCTTGGTCTGCTCCCAGAGGGTATTGCGCTTATTGCGCAGTTCCATAATCTTATTCATGAGATACCTCTTTCTCCGGAGAATTCGCTCCGGTCGTCATTGTGTTTGGGGCATAAAGAAAGCTGGGGCAGCATCATTTCAGCCACTCCAGCTTGTCTTTCAGGATTTCATACGGCATCGAGCCGTCCTCGGTTTTGCCGTCCATGCCGATCACCGGCGCTTTGGGCTTCTCCCCTTCTAAGGAATCAGTCACCCCTGTCTCGGCAGGTTCCGGTGCCGGAGTTCCGGCTTCCGGTTCAGGCTCTTCGCCTTCAGGTTTGCATTCCGCGCCGAGTCGGTTGAGAATGGTTTCGCCCATGAGCCGGGACGAGAACTGCCACATGGCGTTCCCCAGTTGGAAGGGCTTCTTCTTTTCTTCCTCGCCGCCTTCTTTGCCTTCATCTCCGCCTTCCTCCTTATCAGGATTTTCCTCTTCGGGTTCTTCCGGCTCTTCCTCCGGTTTCGGCTTATTCTCAAAGAGAATCTCATCGGCAAAGCCAAGCTCCACCGCCTTCTTGGCATTGAGCCAGGTCTCATCGCTCATGAGCTTACTGATGCGGTTTCGGGTCAGGCCGGTCTTATAGGCGTAAGCATTGATGATGCTTTCCTTGACCTCGTTCAGGGTCGTGATCGCCTTCTCCATATCCTTGGCGTTGCCCATGGCAATGGTGGAAGGATCATGGATCATGATCAGGGCCGTGGGAGACATCTGCACCAGGTTCCCAGCCATGGCCACCACAGATGCGGCAGAAGCCGCAATGCTGGCGATCCGCACCGTCACGTTGCCGGGGTAATCCCGGAGCATGGTGTAAATCTCCGCCGCAGCAAATACGTTGCCGCCAGGGCTGTTGACCCACAGGGTGATATCACCCTCTTCCGCATACAGTTCATCACGGAACATCTGCGGCGTGATCTCATCGCCCCAGAAGGATTCCGAATCAATCGGTCCCTCCAGGCGGAGCACCCTGCCGCCGCTGTCATCGTGAATCCAGTTCCAAAACTTCATCACTTTCGGTTTCCTCCTCTTCTCTGCGCCTTACGCTGTGCATGGCGCTGGGCTGCGTTTTTGCTTTCATGCTGCTCCTCCTGTTCCTCGCCGGGATCTTCCTCCGGTGTGTCTGTCTCGGGCTCTCCCGACTCTTCGGCATGCTGTTTCTCCTGCTCTGCCACCTGGTTTGCGCCATAGGCAGATCCAGCATCTTTCAGCTTGGTGTAGCTGCCGTTCAGGTAGTAATCGTCCCCGCCCTCCTCGGACGGGATCAGATCCATATTTTCCAGTCGCCGGATATCATTGGGCGACAGGAAACCATTGGAGAAGCCCACCGCGTAGCCGTCCATGCGGGACTTATAGTCGCCGCGCATGAGACCGTCCACGTTGAACTTGGGGAAGTAGGTGTCCTGCTCTTCCTCGATCAGCACATCCTTGATGATGGCCTGCTCGATCCTAACCAGCCAGGGCATGATCGTGTGCATCACAAAGTCAATGGACTGATGCTCGATATTGTTGAAAGTCGCCCGCTTGAGGTCCTGGACCATATGCGGAGGAACACGAAAGATGCGACAGATCTCCTCCACTCCGAACTCTCGAGTGGAAAGGAACTGGCTGTCTTCCGGAGGCAGGCTGATCGGTTTATACGCCATTCCCTCTTCCAGCACAGCCACCTTGTGGGCATTTCCCGCACCGCCATAGGCGTTCATCCAGTTATCCCGGATCTTCTGCGGGTCCTTCAGCACACCCGGATGCTCCAGCACACCGGCCGGTTGAGCGCCGTTCTTGAAAAACGAGCTGCCGTATTTCTCCACCGCCAGCGTGGTGCCGAGGGCATTCTTCATCATGGCGATGGGTGAAAAGCCAACCAGGCCATTGAAGCCGAGACCGGGGATGTGCAGGATTTCGTCGCGCTGGAAAATGATATCTTTATCATGCTCGCCGGGAACTTCATCCGTGTAAGCATGGTAGGTATAAAAGAGCTCTCCGTTCTCCGCCCGGTCGATCTCTACGTTTTCAGGGAGCAGCGGATATAATCCCAGGATGCCGTTCTTACCGTCCCGCACAATCTGCGCGTAGGCATTGCCCCACAGGAGCAGATGCGTCATCATGGCTTCCCGGAAAGAGAAGCTCGTCATCTCCGGATTGGCCTGCCGGTACAGGATCTTATACAGTGGGTGCTCGGTGGCCTTTTCTTTTCCGTCACCCTTCTCGGTGAACTTGTACAGGTGAAGCGGCAGGCTTGCCACCGTCTCCGCCAGGAGCCGCACACAGGCGTACACCGTCGCAATCTGCATGGCAGACTTTTCATCCACCCGCTCCCCGCTGAGCGTTTGCCCAAAGACAAAAATACCGCCCGAATCCCGGACGTTATCTTCGATCTGTGGCAACTCCGCCCCAGGAGCATCCCTTGGCTTGCTGAAACCGAACCATTCTCTCCAGCCCATCTTCATTTCCTCCATTTTCAGAAAACCCACAGTCCATGCTCCGGGTCGTCATATACACTGCCCTGCTGCTCATGGCGGATCGCACGATCCAGGCCCATGATCCAGGCAACGATGCCATCGATCTTCTCCGTGCTCTTTTTCTTGCTAGGCTTGATGTTCTCCGCCGCATCGATCTCGGCGACCACATTGCCTGCCATCCAGCGGAGCACGGGATTGCCGCCGTGGATGATCTTGCCTTCCAGCAGGAGCTTGTACAGCTCCTTCATGCCGGGGCTCATGTCCTTAAAGCCCATCCCGATGGGCACCATGGTGAAACCGTCGCCTTCCAGGTCGGTGATCAGCTGTGTCGCGTTCCAACGGTCCACGCCGATCTCTTTGATATTGAACTCCTTGTTCAGATCGTTGATCGTCTTTCGCACGAAGTTGTAATCGACCACGTTCCCTTCCGTCACATGGAAGAGGCCCTGCTTCTCCCAGACATCATAGGGAACATGATCCCGCCGCACCCGCAGGTCCAGCGTCTCACGTGGCAGCCAGAAGTGCGGCACGACGATGTATTTATCCCCCTCATGCAGCGGAGGAAACACCATGACAAAAGCCGTGATGTCACTGGTACTGGAAAGGTCCAGTCCGCAGTAGCATTCACGGCCTCTGAGGGAAGCGGTATCAATCGGGATATCTCCCTTGTCATAGATGTGCTCCGGGATCCAGGCCACGGCGCTTCCGACCCATTGATCCAATCTCAGCTGCCGGAACACATTCTCTTCTGCAGGATTGGTAAGTGCCTCCCGGTGCGCATCCCGGACACGGTCGATCTGAATGGTGTATCCCAGGGAGGGATTGGCCTTGTACCAGGCTTTCTCATCATTCCAGTCCTCACCGTCATCCAGTCCGTAAATCACCGGATAGAAGGAAGGGTCGATGCGCTTGCCTTCGAGGATGTCTTTGGCCTTGGTGTGATATTCATAGCAGATGCTGTTCCGGTCTGTACCGGCCGTTGTAATCAGGAAGTACAAAGGCTGTGTTCTCGCATCGCCGGAGCCCTTGGTCAGGACATCCACCAGGTTACGGTTGGGCTGGGCATGCAGCTCGTCCAGCACCAGACCGGACACATTCAGGCCATGCTTGGTCCCGACCTCCGCCGAGAGCACTTGATAAAAGCCCACGTTGGAGTAATTCACCAAGCGCTTGGTCGCTGCCATGATCTTGGAGCGTTTCAGGAGCGCCGGTGTCATCTCCACCATGCGCTTGGCCACATCAAAGACGATACTGGCCTGCTGCCGGTCAGCTGCCGCGCCGTACACCTCCGCCGATGGCTCGTTGTCCGCATACAGGAGATATAGGGCAATGGCCGCCGCGAGCTCGCTCTTCCCGTTCTTCTTGGGGATTTCCACATACGCAGTGCGGAACTGCCTCGTGCCGTCCTCCCGGACGATGCCAAACACATCCCGGATGATCTGCTCCTGCCAGGGCAGCAGCCAGAACGGTTTCCCGCTCCAGCGGCCCTTGGTATGACAGAGGTTTTCGATAAACCGGACAGCGCGGTCAGCTAACGCTTCATCGTAGTGGGAATCCGTCAGCATAAATCGTGTCGGCTTATAATTCTTCAGAACGGGGTAATCTGCTGGTCTATTCTTTTTCGCCGCCATCAGTTCCCTCCCAGCAGATCTTCCATATCGTCACCGGATACACCGTTTTCACCGGCACCGGCAATGATGCGGGACCGGGAGGACGGCGTCAGGCCGAACTGCTCGGCGATCTTGTTCATGATCTTGAGGTAGGTCTGCGCGATGGAAACCTGTGGCACCTGCTGCCAATAGCCGGAGGGGGTCTTCACAATGGTGCCATGCTGGGTGATAAACTCCTCAGCTTCCTTCCAACGAGCATAGGCCTGACAGTAGGAGGCGAAGGCTGCCTGGTCAACCTCAGTTAGCACACCAATCTGCTCCAGCTGCTTCGAGAGCCGCCGCCATTCCTTTTTTGCTTCCGGCTCCAGCCATTTCGGACACGGAGGCGCTTTCCGGTCAGGCTTTGGTTCAGCGTTGTTCATGGGCCGCTTACCCGGATTACCTTCCAGCTCCTTGATCGCAGTCGGTGTCGGTTTTCTTCCTCTGGTCGCCATGGGTCATTCCTCCTCTCCTTCAAAATCTGCAAAAAGAAAAGAGCCTGCGGATTTCTCCGTAGACCCTGTAAAGTGTTTAAGCTGTATCTTGCTTTATTGTTTCATCGCCCATGCCATCGCATGGCCGTCATCTTCAAATTCAGTGTTGCTGACTGCCCTCAGCCCGATGGTTCCTTCGCAGCTCATATCGTCGTCCAGGTGCTCGTAAACCGCTCCGAAGTAGGAGGGCTTGCCCTTCCCGTTGTAGTAGTATCCTGCAAGGAGAACCTTGTCTCCAAAGTTCAGAACCTTGCTCCAGCGGCATTCGAGGTCTTCCGGGGTGGTGGGGTTCGGCAGTCTGTAGGTTTTCATCGCTTCGTTGATTGTCATGGTCTTTTCCTCCGTTTTCGTTGTCGTTTGCCCTTCGGCATGTACATATATCACTCTACTCGGAGGAAATAGCAAGTTATATCTGCGATATATAATGAACAAATATCGGCGGCAAAAACTGTGCTTTTTACTACGAGCAAAAGGCCCTTCTGTGAGCCTTCTGCCGGGTAAATGCTCTTTATGCTCTCTCGACTTCAACCAGCCAGCTGGCTTCCGGATGCCTTTCGCCGGTGGCCTTCTCCAGGATGCTGGTGTCTTCGTCGATGTAGCAAAGGTGCTTTCCGACCTTAATCAGCTTGACTTCTTCGTATCCGGGAAGGTTGGTGCGGATCACCTTTGCGCTGCGGCTCTCACCGTCGTAGCTCTTGCCGTCCCAGCCGTTGAAGGTGAAGCGGACGCTTTCCTTTGTCTTCGTGAAGTGGGCTTCAAAAACCTCGCGGGTGATGCTGGTGTTGTAGTTTCCAAGCTCCATCAGGTTTCTCATCGTGTATGCGTTCGTCATGGTCTTTGCCCTCCAAATTCTTTGTCGTTTGCCTTTCGGCATGTACATATATCACTCTGAAGCCGAATAATAGCAAGTCAATTCTGAGATATGTCCGGACATAATGTACACAAAGATTAGAAGGCAACATTGTGCATATTCGACCAAAGGAGCCTCCCGGCTCCATGGTTGCGGCTGCCTGTTACAGCCGTTCGATCTGGCAAGTCATCCCGTCCACATCCACTATGCGGAAGGTGTATCCCCGCCATCGGATTTCCCGGATACGGACGCCAGTGTAAGCGTTGCTCTGCTGCCTATCCGAAAGAGTTTCTCCATGCGCATGCATCCAGGATGCGAGGTTTGTCATCAGTCTGGACTCCCGTTCCATCTTATCCGCAATGTTCATCCCGGCACCCCCTCAGTTCAGCTGGAAGCGGATGCCCATGATCTGCTCCTCTTTCTCTTCGCCCCAGCGGGTATCCTTCTTGGTGATGGTGCAAAGGCCAAGCATCCTGCAGCCCTCGGCCGCGTAGCCGTGCAGGTCTTCCATGAGGCCGGTTGACTGGTTGGTGACCACCAGGGTCTGGATGCCTGCCTTCCGGAGGGTGTCGATGAAGTCGTGGCGTTCCCGGTCCCAGGTGAAATCGTCCATAATGACTTCGTCGGTCTCGCTGTAGCGCCAGGCTCTGTAGGCCTTGCAGGCTCCCGCGCTGATTGGGTACTGGAACTGCTCTTCTTCCTCTTTATACCAGGCTTTCAGCTCCTCGCTATCCCAGCCCTTTTCATCGATGATCCCCTGCTTAAGCGCTTTGTGCGCTTCATGCTTCTGTTCAAAGTCGCGGGCGATGCGGTCAAGCTCTTCAAAGTAGGTGTTGGTCTTCATGGTGGAATCCTCCTCGTTTGTTTTCTCTGCCCTTCGGCATGTACATATATCACTCTATAATAGCAAGTTATATATCGCAGGATTCGCGCCATAATGTACACAAATATTAGGCGCTGAGATGAAGCAGAATCGACCATCGCACAGGAGCCCCACAAGGCGCGTGTCTTGCCCAATTTCATAGCGGAACAACTACGCAAAAGAGGCCCGAAGGCCCCTTTGTGGCCGCCTTATGCGCCTCAGCGGGCAAGGCAGGCGCAGATGCTCTTTGGGCTGCCAGAGTCGACATGGCCGTCTTTCCAGATGGCCAGCCAAAGCTCGCTGTCGATGTCCGGAAGCACCAGGTCGTAAGTGGCTGCGTTGTAGCCGCCCGTATGGCAGCCTTCCACCGCCTTGTGGTAGAAGGTCTCGGTCAGAGGCATCAGGGTGCCGCCCTCCCCGCGAAGCTGCGCCCCGTGGCGGATCAGGCTTTGGATGTGGTCAAGGTTTGTCATGGCGGTGAACCTCCTTAGTGAAGCTGAATGGTCAGGTACCCGGTGCCGTCCTGCCAGAAGCGGAACTCGGTCTTGCCGGTCTTCTTGCTTTCCCGCTTGGCCTTGGCGGTCATGCTGGCAACGAAGGCCTTTCCGAAGTACCACTCTGTCATGCTCTTCGTGGTGGTGGCGTGGTTGGTTTTGTAGGTGGTCATGGCTTTGTCCTCCCTGGCAGGTGTTCTGTGCCTTTCGGCATGTACATATATC
>CACWXY010000031.1 GCA_902764915.1 uncultured Eubacteriales bacterium
GAACAATATCAATAAAATAGAGAGCATCCAGATCATATTTCAAATCTGGATGCTCTCTGATTGCTATTGTATTCGGGTTGTACTAACTTATTGACATTGGGCACTCGGCCTCAGGCTTTTTATTGTTCTATTCTTCGACTGTCTTTTCTGCCAGTGCAGCCCGTATGAACTCACGAAAGAGAGGATGCGGACGGTTGGGACGGCTTTTCAGTTCCGGGTGGAACTGCACGGCCACAAACCAGGGATGATCCGGTATCTCTACAATTTCTACCAGGTCTCTGTCTGGATTAATGCCGGAGACAATCATTCCGGCTTCAGAAAGACGCTGGCGGTACTCATTATTGAATTCATAGCGGTGACGGTGACGTTCCTCAATCATGCTTTCCCCATAGGCCGCCATTGCCCGGGTCCCGGGAACCAGCTGACAGCGGTATTTCCCCAGACGCATTGTATGCCCCAGCTGTTCCAGATTCTGATCAGGCATCAGGTCTATCAGGGGATGATTGGTATGCGGGTCCATCTCCGTGGTATTGGCATCCCTGAGGTTCAGCACGTGACGTGCAAACTCAATGACGGCCATCTGCATGCCAAGGCATATGCCCAGGAAGGGAATGCGATGTTCACGTGCATACTGTACGGCAATCATTTTGCCTTCCAGACCCCTTGCACCAAATCCGCCGGGAACCAGGATACCGTCACATCCTTCCAGCTTTTCCGAAACGTTGGCATTGGTGACATCGGCGGACTGGATCCAGCGGATATGCACATCCGCGCTGTTGGCAATGCCGCCGTGCGTCAGGGCCTCTACGATACTCAGGTAGGCATCCGGGAGCTCGACATACTTGCCTACAAGACCTATGGTTACTTCCTGTGTCGGGTGCAGCTGGCGGTCTACCATGGCGGACCATTCCGTCAGATCACAGTGAGCGCTTTCCAGTCCCAGAAGCTCACAGACCTTGCTGTCCAGTCCTTCTTCGTGCAGGAGAAGCGGAACCTCATAGATGGAACGGGCATTGCAGTTTTCAAAGACACGGTCCGTGGACAGATTACAGCTCAGAGCGATCTTATGCTTGAGATCATCCGGCAGGGCATGATCGCTGCGGCATACCAGAATATCTGGGCTGATACCGATTCCATTGAGTTCCTTGACAGAGTTCTGGGTTGGCTTGGTTTTCAGTTCGGCAGCTGCTTTCAGATAGGGCACGAGTGTAACATGAATGTAGAGACTGTTCTCAAATCCGACTTCCGCGCGCATCTGCCGGATGGCTTCCATAAAGGGAAGGGATTCGATATCACCGACTGTTCCGCCAATTTCGGTAATGACAACATCCGGAGCGTCTTTCTGACGAGAGACAAGAAGAATGTTCCGTTTGATTTCGTTGGTGATGTGCGGGATAACCTGAATGGTTGCACCCAGGTATTCTCCACGGCGCTCACGCTCGATTACGGTCTGATAGACACGTCCGGACGTGACGTTGCAGGCCTGTGTGAGACTCTCATCGATAAAGCGCTCATAATGCCCAAGATCCAGGTCTGTTTCGGCACCGTCATCGGTGACAAATACCTCCCCGTGCTGGTAGGGATTCATGGTGCCGGGATCCACATTGATATAGGGATCAAACTTCTGGTTGAAAACCTTCAGCCCCCGGCATTTCAACAGTCTTCCCAGTGACGCGGCGGTAATCCCTTTTCCCAGGGACGACACCACACCGCCGGTTACAAAGATGAACTTGGTGGACACTGCACAAAACCCCTTTCCTTGAAACAACTGCAATTCAGGAAACGGGGGAAAGTATAGGCAACCGTTTTTCATTCGTCAAGAATGGGACAGGAGGGGGAAGAGGGAGAATTTTACGAGGCGCGGCCGTGCCAAGGAAACGTTTTTACACCGAAGTACGCTATTTCGTGGTATACTAGATTCGGTATGGTTTTACCGTATCAACGCGACGAAATGCAGGACGATATATCCCGCACAGATGACGGGAAGATTTCGAGGTAAAGCATGAACGGTTATGATCCGTCAAGGGGACAGCGCAGAGATAATGAAAATCGTGCGCAGAAGCCCTCCACACAGAATCAGACCTCTCCGGCAGGGCAGAACCCTTACGCCCAGGGAGGCAGCTATGTGCAGAATCCTTACGGTCAGCAGGGGAACTACACGCAGAATCCGTATGGTCAGCAGGGCGGTTATACGCAGAATCCATATGGCCAGCAGGGGAACTATGCGCAGAATCCGTATGGTCAGCAGGGAAACTATGCACAGAATCCGTATGGCCAGCAGGGGAACTATGCGCAGAATCCGTATGGCCAGCAGGGGAACTATGCGCAGAATCCGTATGGTCAGCGGGGAAACTATGCGCAGAACCCGTATGGCCAGCAGGGGAACTATGCGCAGAATCCATACGGCCAGCAGGGAAATACGCCTCCCGGCGCCTTTGTGGGAAACAGAGCTTACCCTGACAGGAACACCAATGGCGGTGGAGGGTACAATCCGCCTCCAGCGGGAACGGTGACTCCTGCAGGCGCGCAGGGAGGACAGGATGCAAGCCGAATCGGCGGAACTATGAATGTGGATATGATGATCCGTATCGGCATGCTGGTGATTCTGCCACTGCTTCTGATTCTTTCGCTGGTCTTTCCGCAGCACGAGATCAAGTGGGCATTGATCATTGCCAGTATCATCTCCATCGTTCTTCTGTATGTACGTACATTGGTTACGGACCACACTCGTCTGACATTGACCATTGTCTGCGGAGCACTGATTGTCCTGATGGGGCTGCAGCTGTTTCTGCCTTCCGGGCAGGATACCCGCAACGCAGCCGGCAACAGTGGAAGCGGCAATCAGGCGTCTGTTTCACAGACAGGCAGCCAGGGCTCCTCAGTCAATGGAAGCTTTACGGATCCGCAGGGCCAGGCAGGAACGGCAGCCGTGCCGACTGAACAGCCGACGGCAGAGCCGACTGTAGTGCCTACCCCGGATACTGTCGGTGCGGCCACGGAAAGCCTGCAATCCTTCTTCTACTTCTGGTCGGTCAACAATATTGATGCCATGATCGGCTATTGCGCGCCTAGCTGGGTAAGCACCTGTGAAGAGCCGATGCGGGAACTGTTTACGATTCTAGCCAACCGTATTGCGAAGGATTACTCCATCGGTTCACTGTCCGGGACAGACAACGATGTGTCCCGTACATGCCTTGTAACGGCAACAATTGACAAGCAGAACGGACGGGATCCTGAGATTTATCAGTTCAATATTATTCTGCTGAAGGAAGACGGCACCTGGTATGTGGATCCCAAGTCGCTGAAATCACACGAACAGATTACAGCGACACCATTCTCAGCGGTTGTGACGCAGCCACCGACACCGCAGCCGGGTGTAGCAGATCAGGTTCTTTACTATAATCCGGACGGCGGCGCGCTGTATCATGCAGATCCGGAATGCGGATCTGTGGATAAGAAATACAGGCCGCTCAAGGGAACGTTTACCTATGCGCAGATTAACGACGAACCGTATGCACAGCTGAACAACTGTCTGCGGTGCGGAGCGCCTCTGCGCCCGACCAACTGATATGCGTCGTCTGATTCCGGAAGGGACGGCTCATGTGCTTGTGGCTTTCTCCGGCGGTGCCGATTCCACGTCGCTTCTGGACATGCTGTATGAGGAAGCCCGGACAACGCGGCTCCGTGTGGAAGCTGTGCATGTCAACCATGGCATTCGCGGGGCGGAAGCGGATCGGGATGAGGCCTTTGTCCGTGCCTTCTGTCAGGAAAGAGACATTCCGCTCTTTGTTTTTCATGCATGTCTGGGAACGGATGCCAGTGAAGACGAAGCACGCTCGGCACGGTGGCGGTTTTTTGACAGGATCATGAAAGAAACCGGCGCCGATGCGCTGGTGCTTGCTCACCACAGTGAGGATGTGGCAGAAACACTGCTTCTGAACCTTATGCGGGGCAGTGGCCTGGATGGACTGTGTGCCATGAAGAAGGAAACCCGTCGCGGCGCATACTGCGTTCTTCGTCCGCTGCTGAAGGAAACCAAGGACACACTCCTGCAGTATCTGTCGCAGAGGCATCTTTCCTACTGTACGGACACGACGAATGCTTCCGATGCGTATCTCCGAAACCGTATCCGGCATACGCTGATCCCTGCCATGGAAGCCATGATTCCTGGCGCAGGGAAGCATATGGCGGATACAGCGGGGCTTCTGGAAGAGGAACAGCGCTTTGTCATGCGTGCTGCGGAAAAGGCACTGCGCGGTGCCCAGGGATGCTTTTTTCCGCATCATGCCTTGTGCATGATTGACCGGGACCTTCTGCCGCGGGTACTGCGCCTCTGGTGGGGAAGGTGCGGCGGCAACCTGCTTGAGGAGCATGCACTGAGCCTGGACATGACACGTCGTCTTTCAGCACTGGTAGATGCGGCGCCGGGAAGCACAGAAAACCTCCCGGGTGACTGGCATGCGTTTTGCGGATGGCAGGGACTGCATCTTCTTCCGCCTGATATACGGGAGACGCCGGACCTGACCTGGCATATGGGGAAAGGCGCGGAACTCGGAGACGGAAAACGCACGCAGGCCATGTCACGGGAAACAGCGCTGACACTGACTGTTCGTACCCGGCGTAGCGGCGATTTCATTGTTCCATTCGGAATGCAGGGGAAAAAGAAACTGACAGATTATCTCAGTGACCGGCATATCGACCGGCCGTTCCGGGACAGAATCCCGCTGGCATGCCGCGGGAATGAGGTAATGATGGTAGCCGGTGTAGGATGTGGCAATCTTCCGCGTCTGGCACCAGGGGAGGAACATATACTGTGGACTTTTGACGGTCCGATGCCATGGATGACAGATAACGAAGGAAAGGGGAAAGAACTATGAAGCCCAATGCCAAACTGTATGAAGATACCCAGGAGATTCTGATCCGGCACGAAGAAGTGCTTAATGCTGTGCGTAAGCTTGGAGAAATGATTACGGAGGACTACCGCGGGAAGGAACCTGTGCTGGTATGCGTGCTCAAAGGAGCCTGCATTTTCTATGCAGATCTTCTGCGGGAGATCGACCTGCATGTGACAATGGATTTTGTCATTGCTTCCAGCTATGGTTCCGGAACCCAGTCCACAGGCAATGTCAAGATCCGCAAGGATCTGGACTTTGATATTGCAGGACGGGATGTCATTGTGGTGGAGGATATTGTGGATTCCGGCATCACTCTTTCTTTCCTCAAGCGCGTGCTGCAGGACCGCGGTGCGGCTTCCATCAAGATTGCGACGCTGCTGGATAAGCCGGCCCGGCGCCGCACCGATCTGAAGGCTGATTATTTCTGTTTTACCATTCCCAATGAGTTTGTGGTCGGGTATGGCCTGGACTACAATGAGCGCTATCGCAACCTTCCGGATATCTGTATCCTGAAACCGGAAATCTACAGTGGAAAATAAGGAGGAAGGGAACGCTTGAAATCCAGCAATCGCGCTCTGGCAATTTATGCAGCAGTGCTTGTAGGCCTTATGCTGTTTGCCATGGTGTATAACAGCCCCCTGATCAGGCGGGAGGACAAAAGCATCACTTATCCGCAGTTTCTGAGCATGATGGAAAAACATGAGGTCAGTGCGGTCGCAATCTCGGACTATACCCTGTATGGGCTGAAGAAAGACACATCGATTTCTCAAAGCCTGTTCCCCTCCAAGAATTATGACTTTGAGACCACTATCGGGGAGGATTTCCTCTATACTGCACGCCAGATGCGTGCCAGAGAGATGGGCACGGAACTGGATTCGGTCAGCATTACGGATCTTGACTTTACCCTGACCTATGTACGTCAGCCGAACCGCTGGTGGGTCAGCGTACTGCCCTTTGCCGTTGAAATACTCTTTATTGTGGCATTATGGGCCATTTTCCTCAGACCAAGGAATGCACAGGGAGGCCGCGGCAAGCCGTTCGGAGATGTGAATGCGCGGCTGGGCATGAATCAGGTCAATGTGCGCGTTCAGGATCCGAAGAAGAACCGGGTTACTTTTGCGGATGTGGCTGGGAGTGAGGAGGAAAAGGCTGAACTGGCGGAGATGGTCGATTTTCTGCGGGATCCCAAACAGTATACAAGACTGGGTGCCCGTATTCCCAAGGGTGTCCTTCTGGTCGGCCCGCCCGGAACGGGAAAGACGCTTTTGGCCAAGGCGGTAGCAGGGGAAGCGAATGTTCCGTTTTTTTCCATCTCAGGTTCAGACTTTGTCGAGATGTTCGTAGGTGTCGGTGCCAGCCGGGTGCGTTCTCTCTTTGATCAGGCCAAGCGAGCGGCACCTTCCATTATTTTCATTGATGAAATTGATGCAGTGGGCCGTCATCGCGGTGCAGGACTGGGAGGCGGGCATGACGAGCGCGAGCAGACACTGAACCAGCTTCTGGTGGAAATGGACGGCTTTACTGCGAACAACGGCGTCATTGTTATGGCGGCAACGAACCGCCGGGATATTCTGGATCCGGCGCTTCTGCGGCCCGGACGCTTTGACCGTCTCGTGACTGTCAATTATCCTGACCTAGAGGGGCGTGTTGCCATTCTGAAGGTACACAGCCGCGGAAAGCCTCTGGGGGATGATGTGGACCTGTACAATATTGCCAAGCGTATGCCCTATGGTACCGGCGCAGACCTGGAAAACGTGCTGAATGAAGCGGCGATTCTGGCAGCACGTGCACGCGCGGAGAAGATCAGTCATCAGATGATGGTGGACGCGATCGCACAGGTGCAGATGGGTCCGGAAAAGCGAAGCCATAAGGTCAGTGAAGAAGAACGCCGTGCTGTGGCAGTGCATGAGAGCGGGCATGCCGTAATCGGGCATTTCCTGCCTGGATGTGACGAGGTGCATCTGGTGACGATTGTGCCTCGAGGAAAGAGCGCTGGACATACCCTGTCCCTGCCTCAGCAGGAACGGGATAATATGAGCCGGACCCAGATCATGAGCTATATTACCATGGCCATGGGCGGGCACGCCGCAGAGGAAATGCTGTTGGGTGAGCAGTATACCGGGGCATCGCAGGACCTGAAGACGGCAACGGAGATGTGCCGGCAGATGGTGACCAAGTTTGGCATGAGCGAGGCTATCGGCCCGGTTTACCTGGGGCAGGATCAGGAAGTGTTCGTAGGCATGGAGTTTGGGCAGAACCGCCCCTATTCTGAGTCGCTGGCGGCTCAGATTGATGCGGAGGTCAGGAATATTCTGGAGGCTTGCTATGAGAAAGCCAAGGAAATCCTGGATGTACACCGGGACGCCATGGATCGTCTGATCGATGTCCTGTTGCGTGAGGATACTGTGGGCCGCCAGATGTTTGTAGCTATCATGGAAGGGCGGGAAATTACGCCGGATATGGACGAGGACCGTCCGCATGCAGCACCTCCCATCCCACAGGTATCAAAGGAAGAGAAAGAATCGCAGAAGATGGGGGAGGAAAAGCCTTCTCTGCCTTCGGATTTTCTGCCAGGAGAAATATGAAACCAGATCTGCATCTGCATTCGACCATGTCAGACGGCATGCGTAAGCCGGAGGATCTGTATGCCTTATGCGTAAACCGTGGTATAACGCATATGTCGCTGACGGATCATGATACGTATGCGGGGCTCGATGTTGTGGAAAAAATACAGGGCCCGATCCATTGGATTCCCGGGATAGAACTGAGCCTGAAGCCCATGCGTTCCTTTCATCTTCTGCTTTATGGGGATGGAAGAAAGACAAGGATGCAGGACAAAGTGGAAACACTGCATGCTGCACGTAACATTCGAGCTGTCAGGATGATGGAAAAACTGGAACAGCTGGGTCTGGTTTTTCCGGACAGGGAGCATGAATGGCTGGAGACCGCTGTTCAGGATCCGATACACAGTGTGGGGCGGGCGCATATGGCACGTCTACTGGTGAAGTATGGCTATGTGCGCAGCGTTGATGAAGCGTTTGAACGCTATCTGCTGGAAGGACGTCCTGGATATGTGGAACAGGAGCGTATGGGCATGGATGAAGCCCTGGACCTTGCCGGTGATTGTGGACTGATCCCGGTGCTTGCGCATCCGCGGGAGATCAATGTACCGGAGGAACAGCTGGAGGTGCTGGTCCGCACATGGAAGGCACGCGGGCTTATGGGCATGGAAGTCTATCATCCTTCGGCAAGAAGCCGTGGCTTTGACGGACTGCTGCGCATGGCACGCCGTTATGACCTGCTTGTTACGGGCGGGAGTGACTATCACGAGGGCGAGGATGACCATCACGTACTGCCCGGTGACATGGTTCGGGATTGGCAGAGTGTAGAGGAAGACATGACAGTATTCCTTACGCTGATAGAAGGATAGAACATGAACAATGAAAAGGAGGTGGGGGATATGCAGGAAGATACCATGATGCCAACAGGCCCGCGCAGACGGCGCAGGCAGGCAGCAGAGCCAAGCGATGTATCTCCCACACAGGAAAAAAAGGAAGAAGTGCTTCATGTGCCGACATCGGTACCTGCGGTTTCTGCGGTACGTGATGCACTTCAGACCGCTGCGGCAGAGCATGTGAAAACGGATAAGCCTGGGAAAAAGGAAGTCGAAAAGACGAGTATTCCAGAGAACAGGGACAGGAACCGAAGCAGCGAGAAAGCAGAGAGCACAGAATCCCGGCACAATGCAGCCGGTACCAGAGGATATGTTCCCGATAAACTGACGCCTGAGCAGCTCGCATCCGCCGCTGTGCGCCGGGAAAAAACACAGACAGGGAGTATGACGCATACGGGATCAGCCGGACACGTTCATCAATCCGACGGAATGGTACGCACAGGGTCTACGGGACGCGTAAATCAGGAGACAGGGGGCGTGGGACAGTCGGGAGGAATGCCCCGAATGGGTTACAGCGGATCCCAGCGCATACAGAATGGTCCATCCCAGCCATCCGAAGCTTATCGAACCGGGTATCCTTCCGGCAGCATGCCTGTAATGCCGCATCAGGGCGGGACAACTGCGTGGACGGGGAATACGCCGCGCAGTCAGTCGGTAGTGCGAACCAACGGAAGCGGCGGATATCCACCGCGCAGCCAGACCGCGCCAAATCCTATGGCACAGTCCCAGGGCTTGATGCAGACAAGAAGTGTAACCCATTCCGGCAGCCAGCAGGTTCCGCCTGCCCCTGCGAAGGGAAATATGCCGGTGCAGGGAAAGCCATCCGGAGAAAAGGCAGGAAAAGGGCAGCGGCTCATTCGCCTGATAGTGGTGGGTGTCGTTCTAGCTGCCATCATATTCGGTGCTGTCCGTGTGATCGGCAATATACAGACAGAGCGTGCGGTTCGCGAACGAGTGGAGGCATATAATGCCTACTTTGTTCCCGGCGTGTTTGTCGACGGGATTTCATTGGGCGGCATGACGTATGACGAAGCTCTTTCAATCGTGCGGAGCAATGCACAGTCACGTTCAGACGCCTGGGGTGTAGCGCTGACGTATCAGGGAAGCTTGGTGCAGCGTATCAACGCTTCCGACCTGAACATTACCGTGGACGTGCAGGAAACCATGAATGAGGCATGGCAGCAGGGGCATCAGGGGACAATTGAAGAGCGCAGTGCCGCGATGGATGCACTGGAGATTACGCCTTATGAAGCCTTTACGGCGAACCCGGGCGGTGATCAGAGCAAGATCAATGATATCCTGCAGAACCTGGCCAATCTTGTATATCGTGCACCGGAAGATGCGGCAATTGAAACGTTTAATCCAGACTTGACCTATCCCTTTGTGTTTCATGAGGAAGTGGCCGGAAGAAGACTGGATACAGACTCGCTGCGCAAAGCGATTTTCCAGAGTCTGTCTTCTATGGAAAGCGACAGCATTGAGCTGACCATTGAATCAATAGCCCCCAAGGTAACAGTCGACTGGATTAAGGAGAATCTTGTCGCTGAACGCGGCTTTGGTTCTACGCCCATAACTTCGCACTCAACGGACAACCGCAATGAGAATATTCGTGTTGCGTTTTCCAAGATATCCGGTACGGTTCTGCAGCCGGGAGAGTCTTTCTCATTTAACGATATCGTGGGTCAGCGCACGGAAAAGAATGGCTTTCTGCCGGCAATTGAGTATGCGTACGGCGAAGTCTCTGATGGAATTGGCGGTGGTGTGTGTCAGGCAAGTACAACAGTATATCTGGCTGCCGTGCGTGCCGGAATGCAGATCGTCAAACGTGAACCGCATTCGGATGCGGTCAACTATATCTCTTACGGGAAGGACGCAACCGTATACTGGTATTCGAATCATAAGATTGATATGGTTTTCAAGAATCCCACGGATCAGCCTGTATACATAACAGCGGCAGTGCAGTCGGACCGCAATCAGAGAACCAAGCTGGTGTGCAATGTGCGAATTTACGGTGCTGGCATGGATGGCATTACCTATGACATCGTGACGGAGGAGACCGTGATCGAAGCGCCGATGGAACCGGAGTATGTGAAAGACAAAAACGGGGATTATGTCACCTATACGGATGAAGAGAAAGTGGTACGCCAGGCTTCCAATGGCTGTCAGGTGACTTCCTGGCGCGTTGCATATAAGGATGGCGAGGAGATTGAACGGAAGTACATGTATACAGATACCTACAAGCCAAAACCGGAGCGCATTTATGTGGGTGTAACGCCACGGTAAGTGCCTTTCCTCTTCCATGAAAATGAAGAACCACTGGCAGAATCGTACGGATTCTGTCAGCGGTTCTTTTCTGACTGTTTGGGGAGCGTACCTTGCGGAAGAAGCGGCAGAAGAAAACAGGCTGTCAAGTCTCAGGGGCAGACCCATTTCAGGGGAACAACCTGGATCTGGTTTTCCGCGAAAGCGCTTCGAATGCTTTTCACAAAAGCCAGGGCGGATGCATTATCTCCGTGTACACAGATGGAGTCAGCCTGAATAGGAATGGTTTTTTTGTCCACGCTTTCCACGACACCTTCCTGTACCATGCGGATGGTTCGCGCAATTGCTTCCTGCGGATCGTGTAATACGGCTCCCGGCTGTGTTCGGGGAACAAGGGTACCGTCACTCTGATAGGCGCGGTCGGCAAAGACCTCACTGGCTGTGTGCAAACCGACTTCCTGGGCAGCTCTGAGCATCTGTGAACCGGCCAGTCCCAGCAATATGGCATCCGGTGCAGCTTTTGCAAGACCTTCACAGATGGCAAGGGCCAGTGGATAGGACACAGCAGCCTGATTATACAGAGCGCCGTGCAGCTTTATGTGCTGGAGCGCTGTATCATGGATGCGGAGAAAGGCCTGCAGCGCACCTACCTGATAGACAACCGCGTTTCTCGCTTCCTGTGGCGTCATCTGCAGAAGACGTCTTCCGAATCCCTGAAGATCCGGATAGCCGGGATGCGCGCCGATGGCTGTGCCCGCCTGTATGGCAAGGGATACCGTTTTATCCATGATGTCCGGGTCTCCGGCATGGAAACCGCAGGCAATGTTGACAGAGGAGACAAGGGGGATAATGGAAGCATCATTTCCTATGGTATAGGAGCCAAAGCTTTCCCCCAGATCAGAATTGAGGTCCACCTGATACATACGGTCAGTTTCCTTTCATATAAGACTCGATGCAGTCGAAGTGCTGCATCCATGTGCGGTAGCGAAGGAGTGCGTCCGCATAATCAATCCAGGTAAAGTGAAGCACATCGCCGGGAACGGACTGTGCAAGATACGGCATATCCTGGGGAATGACGGTTCCGATTTTGGCATAACCGCCGGTTGTCTGATGGTCTGAGAGCATAACCATTGGCTGACCGTCAGAGGCAACCTGAATACTGCCAAGGGCAATGGCGTCAGACAGTATGTCTGAACCGTGAAAGGTTTCAATGGCATCTCCGTCCAGGCGCAGGGCCATACGATTGCTGGATGAAAGAACAGTATACCCGGAAGACACAAAGGTGTGCATGCCTTTTTCGGTAAACGTCTGCTCCTGTGGACCGGAAATCACATGTATGGCATGCGGACGGGTCTGCTGCAGAGCGTGCAGCTGCGTGATTTTCAGATGCATGGCACGCTGTATCTGTATGTCGGGAAAAGGCGGGATCCCGCCCTCAGCGGGGAGAATATCATCTTTCTGCAGTGAACGACCATGGAAACCGCCGAGATGACAGCGCAGGTCTGTGGAGAGACTGCCAAAGACAGGAGACAGCGCGAAGCTTCCATAGACCGCAAGATAGGCGCGAAGGCCCTTGACAAGCGCACCGATGGAGAGAATATCCCCGGCATGTACGATCAGCGGAGCGTAACAAGGGGCTGGTTTTCCGTTGAGGCACACAGGTGCGCTTCCTGCAACGACAACCAGGTGATCCGATTGAAAACGGAGGGTAGGTCCCAGCAGCGTGCATTCAAGAACAGCTGCATTCCGGGGATTCCCTGCCAGGAGATTGGCAGTATAGAACCGTTCTGTGTCACACGCACCGCATTCGGGATAGCCGAGAGAGGCGAATCCAATGCGGCCTTCATCCTGTACAGTGGTCAGGAATCCGCTTTCCAGAATCTGAAGACTCATGCGTCTGCCTCCAGTGCTGCATATTCTGTCTCTGTTATCGGCACAAACCGGATCCAGTCTCCGCTCTGATAGGGGAGCGGTCTTCCGGGCACAAACAATGTACGCGGTGTGCGTCCGATCAACTGCCATCCACCGGGGGATGCCATAGGATAGACTCCGGTCTGACTTCCTCCTATCCCTACACTGCCTGCGGGAATCTGACTTCGGGGAGAGGCGAGACGCGGTGTATGCAGACGGGGGTCCAGACCGCCAAGATAAGGAAAGCCGGGCAGAAAGCCCAGCATATGGATCCGGTATGGGTGACCGGAATGAATACGAATGACCTCCTCCTGAGACAGCCCGCTGTGGGAGGCCACAAAGGAAAGATCCGGACCGTAGTCTCCTCCGTAGCATACGGGGATCTCAACGGTCTTTCCGTTATGCGTCATATCCGTTGCATCGGTTCCGGACACTGCTTCTATAGCTGCGGAAACAGCACTGAAGTCGGTTTCCATCGGTGTATAGCGCACATACAGTGAGGCGAAGGCAGGGACCAGCTCGATCATGCCGGGGATATGAGCTTTGACAATGGCATCCGCAAGAACTGCGATCCTGTCAGCATTGTCGTCAGAAATCACGGAAGGGAAAGAAATCAGAGCACCGGTGAGACCGACGGGCTTTATCTGCATGGCAAAAGCCTCTTTTCCTCTTGTCAGTGGGTATATCCATGGACATCTGTATTTGATCCGGTATCTGTCTGTACAATGGCCGTAATGCATGCTTTGAGGCCTTCGATGATGCATGGAAGCGGGAGCGAAGCAGTGGAAGGCGCTCGGCCTACAGTCTGCTCACATAGGAATGGCACATGTACAAAACCGCCGCGTACAGGAAGCTGAAGCTGGGCGATCAGGTCCAGCAGATGATACATGGTGGAATTGCACACATAGGTACCGGCACTGTAGGAAAGTGCCCCGGGAATACCGGACTGCTGCATGGCGCTGACCATGCCTTTGATTGGAAGCGCGGAGAAGTAAGCGGTGGGACCATCTTCACGTACGGGCAGATCGGAAGCAAGAAGGCCTGCCTGATCCGGCAGGGAGGCATCCATGCAGTTGATTGCCACCTTTTCTGGCGTAATCATGGCTCGCCCGCCTGCCTGTCCGACGCACATGACCGCGTCAGGCATATCGTTACGCAGACGCTCTTCGAGAAGTGTGCGGACACGGCGGTATTCGACCGGTAAAAGCACTTTCTGCACCGTGGCACCGTCAATCTCATCCGGGAGTCGGGATACCGCTTCCCAGCTGGGATTGACGGTATCATTGCCAAAGGGGGTAAACCCGGTTACGAGGATTTTCATAGCAGATTCCTTTCTCAGATGATATGGCAGGCAACTTCATGTCCGGTTCCCATATCCCGCAGTTCCGGTGCGCTCTCATGACATGCTGCTGTGGCATAGGGACAGCGCTGGCAGAACTTGCACCCCGGAGGAGTATTGATCGGACTGGGCACTTCACCGGAAAGCTTAATGCGTGTACTTGCCCAGTTGGCATCCGGGTCCGGTGTGGGAATGGCGGAGAAGAGGGCTTTGGTATAGGGATGCAGTGGATGCGCATAGATTTCTTCACTGGGAGCCATTTCTACCATGCTTCCCAGATACATGACGCCTACATGCTGACTGATATGGCGCACCATGGACAGATCGTGGGAAATGAAGAGATAGCCATGCTTGCGCTCCTGCTGCACTTTCAGAAGCAGATTTATGACCTGTGCCTGTATGGAGACATCCAGCGCTGCTATAGGCTCATCACATACGATAAACTCGGGCTCCACAGCAAGCGCACGTGCGATTCCGATGCGCTGGCGCTGGCCGCCGGAGAGTTCGTGCGGAAAACGGCTTGCATAGTCTTCCGTCAGTCCGACCTGTGCGAGAAGCTGGTTAATCTTGTCATTGGCTTCCTGCCGCGAATAGGAAAAGTGCACATCCATGCCTTCACGGATAATGCTGGAAATCGTCATGCGCGGGTCCAGGCAGGCATATGGATCCTGAAAGATCATCTGTGCTTTCTTATGGAACTGCATTTTTTCCGCACGCGTGAAGCGGGATATATCTTTTCCATCATAGCACACACGACCCCAGGTGGGTCGGTGGATTCCCAGGATCGCACGTCCAGTGGTGGATTTTCCACACCCGGATTCGCCGACCAGACCGAAGGTTTCGCCGCGGGCAATGGAGAAGGTGACATCGTCGACGGCCTTGAGAATCCGCCCATGACTGACCGGAAAGTACTGCTTGAGATGCTCGACGGAGACGAGGGTATCGCGCTCAGGCATTCATGCCACCTCCTAACTCAGCGGGGCGGGCCACTTTCGGGGCTTTGGGGTGCTGCAGCCAGCAGCAGATGCGGTGTGTTTGCGAGAGATCCGTTTCGGGGGGCAGCTGCTGTCGGCATATGGGCATGCAGTACTCACAGCGCGAGGCAAACGGGCAGCCCGTTATAGGCAGAAGCAGGTCTGGAGGCGTGCCGTTGAGGGAATAGAGAGTGGTTCCCTTCTGACTGTCCCGGGGAATCGAGCGCAGCAGCGCCCAAGTGTAGGGATGCATGCATTCCTTGAAGATTTCATGGGTGGTTCCCCGTTCCACGATCTGACCGGCATACATGACCTGAATCCTGTCTGAGAAGTCCGCTACGATCCCCAGGTCATGGGTTACAAGAATAATGGCAGTCCCAAGGCGCTGCTTCAGATCGCGCAGAAGATCCAGCACCTGAGCCTGAATGGTTACGTCCAGGGCAGTGGTTGGCTCGTCAGCAATTATGAGCTTGGGATTGCAGGCAAGCGCAGTGGCAATGACCACTCTCTGGCGCATACCGCCGGAAAGCTGATGCGGATAGGACTTAACCCGCTCCTCGGGATGGGGAATATCCACCATGCGCAGAAGCTCGATTGCCTGACGCTGTGCTTCTTTCATGGAGAGCCCCTGATGAATGACGAGACACTCGCCCACTTGCCTTCCAATGGTCATGGTTGGATCCAGCGAGGTCATGGGATCCTGAAAGATCATGCCGATCTGGGCTCCGCGGAAAGCGTGCAGCTCTTTTTTGGTAAGCTTCATGACGTCTGTGCCATCAAATGTGATTTCGCTGCCGGGAAGAATTTCGCCGGAGGTGCGGTCAAACAGCCGCATCAAGGCTTTGGCAGTCACGGACTTGCCGCATCCGGACTCGCCGACCAGTGCCAGGGTTTCTCCTTTTTCCACACCGAAGGTAATTCCGCGGACGGCCTTGATATCGCCTGCATACGTGTGAAAGGATACATGCAGGCCTTTGACTTCAAGCAAGCGTTCCATCTGCCTTCCTCCTTATCGCCGGAGCTTGGGGTCCAGTGCGTCGCGCAGTCCGTCGCCGAACAGGGTAAATGACAGCATGGTCAGAGCAATCATCAGAGCGGGAAAGAAGAGCTGATAGGGATGGAAGAACATGTTCTCTTTCCCGGCAGAGGCCAGTGATCCCCAGCTGGTGTCCGGCGAGGAAATGCCCAAGCCGACATAGCTGAGAAAGGCTTCTGAAAAGATATAGTTGGGAATACGGAAGGTGAGATTGACAATAATGACAGACATGGTATTGGGAATCATGTGGCGCAGAATAATCTTCCAGTTGCTGACACCCAGGGTACGAGCAGCTGTGACATAATCCGAGTTGACCAGCTGCAGTACCTGCCCGCGGACCAGACGGGCGGTCTGGCACCAGCCCACAATACACAGCGCCAGAAGAATGGACTTTACGCCGGAGTCGTTCATCATCAGCGAGAGCATGATGACAACAATCAGATAGGGAATGGAGGATATGATTTCGACAAAACGCATCATAATGGCATCAACTTTTCCGCCAATGAAGGCGGAAACCGATCCATATATGGAACCGAACAGTGTGGTAATCAGGGCACCGACGACACCGATCAGCATGGATACACGGCCGCCAATGGAAACGCGTGCAAACAGATCGCGTCCCAGCTTGTCCGTTCCAAACCAGTGCTTCAGGGAAGGTGCCTGATTCATTTCCTTCGACATTTTGGTGGGATCATATCCGCAAATCATGGTTCCAAAGAGTGTATAGAGGGCAATCAGTATCAACAGACACATGGCAGCAATGGCAATTTTATTATTGCGCAGCCGACGCCAGGCGTCTTTCAGAAAGGTTGTGTGCGGGCGGAGCAGTTTTTCTCCCTCATCGGCATTACAGCCTTCGATGGTGAAAAGATCATCGGAGAGATTGAGATCAAAGGTATTCATGAAAGAGCCTTCTCCTTTACTTGTCCTGGGCCAGACGGATTCTCGGATCAATGATGACATAGAGAATATCCACGACCAGCAGTGAGAGCACGTAGATGGCGGTATAGAACATGGCACAGCCGATGATCATGGGAAAATCGCGATCATTGACAGCGGTAATGTAATAGCTGCCAAGACCAGGAATGGAGAAAATACTCTCAATGACAAAGGAACCCGTGAAGACATCAGCAACATTCGGTCCCAGAATCGTGAGTGAAGGCAGAATGGAATTGCGCAGCACGTGATGCCGCACGACCTGGGAAAAAGAGAGGCCCTTGGCTTCAGCCATGGTAATGTAATCCTGATTGATGACATCCAGAACGCTGGAGCGCATATAGCGGGTATAGGTGGCCAGTGGAGCAAAAGACATGCAGAGAATGGGCAGAACTTTGTGGGCAGGCGTACCCCAGCCCAGGGTAGGAAAAAGAGGCCACTTGACTGTGAAAAGATATTGAAAAACGGTGCCGAGAATGTAGACGGGAACAGAGATGCCAAGTATGGCAATCACGCCCAGTACGCGGTCAGGCAGTTTATTCTGTTTCAGCGCGGCAAGTGTGCCGAGAATCACACCAATGACAAATCCGATTGCAACAGCGACCAGACCAATTTCACTGGAAAATCCGGAATATTTCTGCAGGACATCCATGACATTGCGCCCTGGAAAGCGGATGGATTCACCCAGCGTGCCCTGTGTAAAAATTCCCTTGAGAAAAACCAGGTACTGGATATACACAGGCTTGTCGAGACCGTATTTTGCATAATAATTGATCTTGGTCTGTTCAGGGAGTTTCTGTACCATGGCAGTCAGAGGATCTCCAGGAATGAAATGCATGAGGAAAAACGTAATGGTGGTGACAATCAGCAGTACGAAAAACATGTAAAGGATTCGTTTGAGGATATACTTAAGCATGCTTTCGCTCCTCTCGCGCGATTTCGAAAACGATAAGCAACGTCAGGAGATCGTGTCCCCTGACGTTGCCTGAAAGTCTATGCGTTCGATGAAAGAGAATCAGTCATCCAGATAGACATGTCTGTGACCGGCGGTGGAGAAGACATTGAAGTCCCATCCCTTGATCTTGCTGTTGAGAACGTCCTTCTGTACACGATAGCATACAGGAGCGATCGCAGCGAGATCCGCCATCATGATTTTTTCGGCCTGCGCATACAGAGCCAGTCGTTCATCAGCATCCATGGACTTATTTGCCTTGATAACCAGCTCGTCAAACTCAGAGGAGTAGGTGAAGCAGGGCATCTGCGCAGAGTCTGTCAGGAAGAGGTTGAAGAGGAAGGAGATATCGACTTCACCGGACCATGCCAGTGTACCGATCTGGAAGTCGCCTGCCTTGCAGTCACTCCAGAAGGAAGCCCACTCGGAGACATCGGCAACAACATTCACGCCCAGGGTTTCACCCCACATGGCCTGGTACAGGGCAATCGTGTCATCGGTAGTGGCGCCGGAAGAAATGGAGAAGGTCAGTGTAATCTTGGAAGGATCGGGATCCATGCCCAGTTCTGTCAGGCCTTCGATAAACAGTGCTTTGGGATCAGGGTTCGCCTCTGCCAGTGCCTTTACAGGCTCTTCGGCTACATCACGAAGGGCAACGCCATTGATACCGATCGCGGAAGAGAGAAGACCGTAGGCAGGCGGGTAAATGCCTTCATACATGGCTTCCACGAAGAATTCGCGGTCGATGGCCAGGGAGAGTGCCTGGCGGATCTTGGCATTTTTCAGAAGATCATCATTGCCGTTGAAGAGTACAAAGGTCAGTGTAGGCAGTACTGCGTCTTCTACCTGGAAACGATCATCATTCAGGAAGGTGTTGATATAGTTGGAACTGGTGAAGCGGCAGTAGTCCAGTGTCCCGTTGAGCATGGCGGAATACTGAGCCTCGGCATCATTGGTGATCAGTACGGTAACCTTATCCAGCTTGACATTGTCAGCATCCCAGTACTGATCGTTCTTTTCCAATGTCAGATAGCTGTTGTGCTCCCAGGCAGTCAGTTTGAAGGGACCGCAGGAAATAAACTTGTCTACATCAATGCCATAGGCATCACCGGCGGCTTCGACGAAGTCCTGACGCTGTGGATAAAGCGGCACTACTTCCAGGAAAGCGGGCGTGATCTCGTTCAGCTGAATCACAAGTGTTTTTTCATCAGGCGCAGAGACACCCAGTTCCGATACATCCATTTTTCCGGCATAAATATCCTCTGCGTTGACAATGCAGTAAATGTCGGAAATGTAGCCGTAGGCATTCTTCGGGTCTACCATGCGCTGGAAGGAATAGAGATAGTCCTGTGCGGTGACCTTCACGCCATCCTGCCATTTGTTGTCGCGCAGGGTAAATGTGTAGGTCATGGTAGCTTCGTCATAGGAATAGGACTCAGCACCGGAGAGAACGGTAGCACCCTCTTCAATGCGGAAGAGCGGTTCACTGGCATCCCAGAGGATGAACTTTCCGGCTTCATCAATGGTGGCAGCCACACGGTCGAGCGTAGTGGGCTCATTGGTGCGGTAGACTGTGATCTCCTGTCCATCAGCACAGGCACAAACAGCCAGTGCCATCAGAAGCAGTGCACAGGCAAGAGCAGTGAGAAGTTTCTTCATAAATAGAGTCTCCTTTCAGAGTAATCCACGTTCAGCTGCAGGGTGCCCCCGTGCAGCATAGAACGTCGGTGACGATGCACATATTCTTTTTATATTCAATCCAAAATAATCCGTCAAGACAATTTTGAAGAAAACAAAGCAGAATTCTGCAAAACTGGTGTTTTTCTGCTGTTTTTTTAAAATAGAAACGAATAGAAAATGCAAAGAAAATGCAAACGGAGATGGAACAACATACCGACATTGACGAATGAGGCAGTGCATTGGCTCAATGATGAGTCCTGATACGGCTGCTGTGGGAAAACTGGATGGACAGGACGCATACTTTTTGTATGTATCAGACAGGAAAGGCACTTTCCTGTGTTGAAAAAGGGAAAGGGAAAAGAAGACAGAAAAGGTGACGCAAGCATGAATCAATTGACGAGGGAGCAGGCCAGGCGTTTTCTTTTATGCAAGCAGGGGCTGATCGGAAAGTACCGCTTTATAGGAAAGGAAGGGGCGTATCAGTATGTGCGTCAGGCAGGCTGTATCCAATTTGACCCTGTGGATGTGTGTGGAAGAAATGCAGAACTTACGCTTCAGTCGCGAGTGAAAGGTTTCACAAGAAGAATGCTCTCGGATCTGCTGTACCGGGAACGGCGCCTGCTGGATTACAGTGATAAGGAATTATCCATATGGCCACGGGAAGACTGGCCTTATTTTTCCGGATACCGCGAAAAAAGCAGGGAAATGGGCAAGCAATTTCCAGGAATCCGGGAAAGGGAAGAGGAGGCAATTGCCTATATCCAGGCGCATGGTCCCGTCAGCAGCGACATGCTTCCTATGGAGGGAACTGTGTTTTGGCATTCGACCATGCACTGGAGCGGCCATTGGAGCCGGGAATCGCAGGCAGCCCGTTCTGTGCTGGAACAGCTTTACACAGAAGGAGTTCTGGTGATTCATCATAAAATCGGATCGCGCAAGTATTATGACTTGGCAGACAAATACCTGGAACCTGCACTGCTGTGTGCAGAAAACCCATGTCGGGATTCATCTGCCTTACTCGCATGGCGACTCAAAAGAAGGATTGGTGCGGTGGGCTTTCTGTGGAACAGAAGATCCGATGCATTTCTTGGAATCGATATGACAGCGGAGCAGCGCGATCAGGCTTTTTCAGCGATGGAAGCGGAGGGAGTGATCGAGGCTCTGCGGGTGGAAGGAGTCAATTGTCCGCTGTATTTTCTTGCGGAAGATAAAGAAATGCTGCAGAACGTTCTCCTGGGAAAAATAGATGATAAACCTCGTCTGGAGTTCCTTGCGCCGCTGGATCCCATGCTGTGGGACAGAAAACTGATCCGTGACTTATGGGATTTTGCATATGCGTGGGAGATATATACACCGGCAGCAAAGCGTAAATACGGGTATTATGTTCTTCCGATGCTGTATGGTCAGCAGATGATTGGACGTATGGAAGCCATAGCACACCGGAAAACAAAACTGCTGGAGGTGAGGAATCTCTGGTTTGAACCAGGTGTACGGCAGACGAGAAAGCTTGAGGCGGCGATACATTCTGCTGTGAAGCGGCTGGCCAGACTGAATGACTGTGAAGCAGAGCCCATCAGGGAAGGAACACTGAAACATGCAGTTTGGTATGTCAATGCTGATTGAAAACCGGACACAGCAGGACCAGCATTCTGCATATAGCTGAGACTGGCTGATGCTTCTGGAACTGAGCATGTGTTTGCCGGAATATCAGGCGGAAAGCGGGATCTCTTTCTGCATGCAGCGGAACGGGCTGGCAGTTACTGTGCCATTCATCTGAATGAGAATCTGGATATTGGCGATTTCAATCCTCTGATTGCGCAGGCTTATTGGAAAACGTATGGTTTACCATCGGGACTGAGGATTGATTCCCTGCCCGAAAAATCGATAAGGTGATGCAGAACAGCTACCGATATGGAATATGCACATGAATCACGGAGATTGCATTGCCTGACAGAAAAGTGGTAATGCAAAATGCTGCAGGAAACGCTTCTGTTTACTTGCAGATACATATAACCTGTGAACAGAACGTCCCTCTGGAAAACACGAAAGCCGCTGATATGGTCTTTATGATCATATCAGCGGCTGTGTTGTTTGCAGGGTATAAACGTGCTGTTCTGACGATTCCTTCTGTTCGGCTGCTTCGTTCTCTGTGCACCTGTTCTCATATTTCAATGGAACACGATCAGACTGCTCATCATCAGGTTCGGATAGTACATTCCATCTTTGCCTAAAGTAAAGGTCCCGCTAAGCTTTTCAAGCAGAGGTTTCATTGAGTTTTCCCCATAATACAGTATTGACCAATCCGGCAAGCAGATGCCTTTTCTGAATATCGGATCAATACTGTTTTATGAAAGCACTCCGAATCCGGTTTTAAGGTGAAACTGTGATTATGCTTTGCCGTTGCAACCTAATACATCCACGATCTTATGCTTGACCATGGCCTTGATGGCGGTGCGGGCTTCGCCAAGATACAGACGCGGATCGAAGTCAGAGGGCTTTTCAATAAAGTGCTTACGGACGCTGGCAGTAAAAGCAAGGCGCAGATCGGAGTCGATGTTAATCTTGCAGACAGCCATGGAAGCGGCCTTGCGGAGCTGCTCTTCCGGAACGCCGACAGCATCGGGCATCTTTCCGCCGTTCTCGTTGATGATCTTCACAAATTCCTGCGGTACAGAGGATGCACCATGCAGAACGATCGGGAAGCCAGGCAGACGCTTGGAGACTTCCTCCAGTACGTCAAAGCGAAGGGGCGGCGGGACCAGGATGCCATCTGCATTGCGGGTGCACTGTTCAGCCGTGAACTTGTAAGCGCCATGGGATGTGCCGATGGCGATAGCCAGTGAGTCGCAGCCGGTACGGGTGACAAACTCTTCGACTTCCTCAGGCCGGGTATAGGAAGAGTCCTCAGCAGACACCTTAACGTCATCTTCCACACCAGCAAGTGTGCCCAGTTCGGCTTCTACGACGACACCGTGGTCATGTGCATATTCAACGACCTGACGGGTGATCTTGATGTTTTCTTCGAAGGGCAGGCCGCTTTTGTCGATCATGACAGAGGAGAAACCACCATCGATGCAGCTCTTGCAGGTCTCAAAATCGGGACCATGATCAAGATGTACGGCAATGGGCAGGTCAGTGTCTGCAACAGCCGCTTCAATCATCTTCATCAGATACACATGCTTGGCATACTTACGTGCGCCGGCAGAAACCTGAAGAATCAGAGGGGCGTTTTCTTCTTTGGCGGCTTCAGTGATGCCCTGAATGATTTCCATGTTGTTGACATTGAAAGCACCAATGGCATAATGTCCTTCATAGGCCTTTTTAAACATTTCAGTCGTTGTAACGATAGCCATGGGAATTACCTCCTTTATTCCTGGGAATGGCTGTATTGTATCACGTTCGAAATGGGATGGAAAGGCTTTGTTGGAAAATTCACAAGGAAGGCAGGGGTGGTCAATTCTCCCATAGGGCAGGAAGGATTTTGAGGGAAAAGAGCGAATAAGGGGAAGAAAGACATCAGACAATCTGGCCTTTTGCCAATGAAAGGAGTCCAGGCATATGGTAGAAAATGATAAAATCTCCATGGCACGCATTGCGCTGATTATTACAGGTTCCGATCTTCCCATGGAAGAGATAGGAAAGCTTCTGGAACTTACACCGACGCGGGTGGTTCGAAAAGGTGATCTCCTTAACCGACTGCCGGAAATAAGGGCCCAGGATGACGAATGGATCTATATGATCGATTTGGATACTCCGGTGGGGCGCGATGAAAACATGAGCGTGTTTCTTCAGCATCTCATTTCACACCGGAAGGCATTGGACACGATAGCTGTCTATGGCGAAGCACGTCTGAGACTGCGCGTGCAGAGCGACTATGCGCAGATGGTATATGGGCTCGAGAAGGAGACCATTCATGAGCTGGATGATGCTGGCCTTGACCTGGATGTGGCTAGTGTCAGCTGGGGTGAAGTGGGGATCTAACGGAGGATGAATATGCTGAGAATACTGGAACTGAATCCGCAGTTGCAACCTTATGAAGCCGATATTCAGGGGCGGCTGGATCATTTCCGTGATCGGGAAAGAGAACTGCGGGGAAACGAGAAGAATCTATGCGATTTTGCCAATGGTGCCCACTATTTCGGTCTGCATAAAACGGACCAGGGCTGGGTGTACCGTGAATGGGCACCAGGCGCGAAGGAAATGCATCTGATAGGGGATTTCAATCACTGGAATCGGGAAAGCCATCCCATGCAGCGCCTGGATAACGGGAACTGGGAGATTACGCTTGGAAAGCGCAGCGGGCTGAAGCATCTGGGAAAATACAAGGTGACCGTGACCGGAGAAGACGGGCAGCAGCATGACCGGATTCCGCTCTATGCCAATTATGTAACAGAAGATGACGCTCATAATTTCAGTGCTACGGTGTGGAATCCCCGGAAGCACTTTGCGTGGACGGATGCTGATTTTTCTCCGGAAGGCAATGTTCCTCCGCTGATCTATGAAGCGCATGTGGGTATGGCCACGGAAGAGCAGCGTGTGGGGACATACCGTGAGTTTGCGGATAACATACTGCCCCGGATCAAGGAAGATGGATACAATACCGTTCAACTGATGGCCATTATGGAGCATCCTTATTACGGCTCCTTTGGTTACCAGGTGTCCAATTTTTACGCCGCCAGTTCCCGTTACGGAACACCGGATGATCTGCGGTATCTGATAAATAAAGCACATCAGCTCGGAATTTCGGTGCTGCTGGATCTGGTACATTCGCATGCTGTGAAGAACGAATATGAAGGCATCAGCCGCTTTGACGGACGGGATGATCAGTTCTTTAAGGCAGGACCTGCCGGCTTCCATCCTGCCTGGGATTCTAGGGTGTTTGATTATGGTAAGAACGGAGTCGTGCATTTCCTTCTTTCCAATATCCGGTTCTGGATGGAAGAATATCATTTTGATGGGTTCCGCTTTGACGGAGTTACCAGTATGCTGTACCTGGACCATGGGCTGGGGACGAATTTTATCGATAACAAACAGTACTTCTCCATGAACACGGATACGGAAGCGGTCTGCTATCTGCAGATGGCTACGAATGTAGCGCATTCTTTCAAAAAAGGTGCGATCTGCATCGCGGAGGATATGAGTGCCATGCCCGGTATGTGCCTGCCGATTGATGAAGGCGGGCTGGGGTTTGACTATCGTCTGAGCATGGGACTTCCGGACTTTTATATTAAAACAATCAAAGAAAAGGAAGACGGGCATTGGGAGATCGGAAGACTGTACTGGGAACTGGTGGCCCGCCGACCGCAGGAGAAGAATATCGCATATGCAGAGAGTCATGACCAGGCACTGGTGGGAGATCAGACGCTGATGTTCCGCCTGGCTGGAGATCAGATGTACTGGGGCATGCGCGCAAGTGATCAGAACGCACGGGTTGAGCGTGCTATGGCACTTCATAAGATGATCCGTCTGGTGACAATCGGTGCCGGCGGTGAGGGTTACCTGAATTTTATGGGCAATGAATTCGGCCATCCCGAATGGATTGATTTCCCCAGAGAAGGGAACGGCTGGAGCTATTTGTATGCCCGCAGGCAATGGTCATTGGAGAGCAATGCGGAACTGCGCTATGGAATGCTGGGGGCTTTTGACAAGGCTATGATACGCCTTGTCAAAGAAACACACCTGCTTGCCAGCGGGGATTCCTATTCGCTGCGTCAGCATGAAGCGGACCAGATTCTGATCTATCAGCGCGGTGACTGTGTGTTTATATTCAATTTCCATCCCACATTCTCTCAGAATGCGCTGTTTGTTCCTGTATACTGGAAAGGTGACTGCAAAGTGGTGCTGTCTACGGATGAAAAACGGTTTGGCGGGTACGGAAATGTGGATATGAATACCATTTATCATACATGGCAGCATGATGAAGGCCTGGGAGACGGCTTTACCATCTATGTACCGGCCAGAACGGCGATTGTTCTGCAGCGGTGCTGAGAAAAGAAGGGTACGCCCTGCAGGCTTGAACCAAAAGAAGACGGCCGCAGAATATGCAGCTTCATTGACTGTTATAATGCAGTATGCGATTCGAAGCGACAGATACAGCGTCTCGGCAGGGCAGACGGCGCGATATTCAATCGTACCGTCTGCCTTGTTTTTTGTCTGCGAATGCGTCTGATGCCATTTTGCTATTCTGTTGCCTGCCTTTTATGGAACGTTTTCTGATTGCACGGCTTCGTTTGCAGGTTTCTCATCTGCTTGTTGGCGGATACTGATGAAAAGGGTTTACTGTATCTGTGCCTGTTTCTAGCAGACGGTTATTCCAATTCCAGAATGAGCTTTTCTTATACTCTTCGAAAGTGTAAAATATGAAATGGTGTCCGATACGGACAGGACGTATTGTTCCATCATCGTTAAGAAATGAGAGGTCTGGTGTGTTTATGAAAAAATGGATTCCTGTACTTCTGGCCTGCATGCTGATCTGGTGCATGGGTGCCATGGCAGATGCGGTACCGGAGGAAAAAATGCGTGAAATTCCCCAGGTGGGGGATGTGGTCTGCGGTTTTACGGTCAAGGAAATCCGAGACATTCCCATGGTAGGAGCTACCGGCGTGCTGTTCGAGCACGAAAAAACAGGGGCGGATCTTCTGTACATTGCCAATGAGGATACGAATCGTGTTTTTGATCTTACGTTTCTGACAAGACCTGTTGACAATACAGGACTTCCCCATGTGTTTGAGCATTCAACATTGGACGGATCAGAAAAGTATCCTTCCAAGACATTGTTTTTCTCACTGAGCAATCAGACATACAATACCTATATGAACGCTACGACATACAGCGTTATGACGACCTATCCGGTTGCGTCACTCAGCGAAGATCAGCTCCTGTGCTATGCGGACTATTATACAGACAGCTGTCTGCATCCCATGATTCTGGAGGACGAGAGCATTTTCAGGGAAGAAGCCTGGCGCTACCGTATGGCGTCCATGGATGATCCTCTGACAATAGAGGGTACGGTGTACTCCGAAATGCTGGGCAGTACCACGTTGGAGAGACAGGGATTTTTTAACAATTACCGTGTTGCCTTTCCGGGCTCTGTGGTGGGGCTGGATCAGGGCGGAGACCCAGACTCTATTCCGGATATGACATGGGATGCGCTGAAAGACTATCATGATCGCTTTTATCATCCCTCCAACTGCATGGTTTATCTCTATGGTGCATTTTCAGACTATACAGCATTTCTGAAACTGCTGGATGAGGCATTTGAAGGGTATGAAGCGAGGGAGTTTGTCTTTGAGGACAACGACTATACTGCGCTTACAGAGCCGGTGACCGCGGAGCTTGCTTTCCCTGTAGAGGCAAACTTCAATACGGATCATGCGTCCGTTGTATATTATGATATTATACTCCCCGGGCTTCGTGAGAAACCTGAGGATGAGAGAATCCTCGATACATTGACGGATCTTCTGCTCGCCGATGCCTCACCGCTTTCCCAGGCGCTGCAGAAGGCGCTGCCCACATGCTCCTTTTCCTGCAGTATTGATACCTCAGCACCGGATATCGCGGTGTTATTTAAAGGGGAGCATATGAATCCAGAGGAAGCAGAGACTTTCCGTGAAATCATAGATGCGGTTCTTCTGGATATTTCTCAGAACGGCTTTAATCAGGAAATGGTGGATGCGGTTACGACGACCGTCAATCTGAGTCAGAAGCTGATGACAGAAGGAAGCAACGTCGGTGTGAATCTGATTTCTCAGATGGCGTATCTGTATGCTGCGTCCGGCAGTCCTTTCGACTATTTGGATTATGTGGATGCCCTTTCAGAGATGGATGCATGGAATCAGAAAGGCTTGTACAGGGATGCTGTCAAGAAGTATCTGGTAGGTGCAGAACGTACCGCATTGGTAACTACCTATCCACAGAGTGGGGCACGTGAGGAAAAGGATGCTGCATTAGCTGTCCGTCTGGAGGAAGTCAAGGCAGCCATGAGTGACGCGGAAAAGCAGGCTGTGATTGACGCATCGAATGCGCAAACCGCAGAAGAGGATATTTCAGCCATGATTGCCTCTCTGCAGGCAGTTTCGGTTGAATCTCTGCCGGAAGAAATCAAGGAGTATGCGATTTCCGATACCACAGATGAGCATGGCACGCGGCATATGGAAGCGGTAGCCGATGTGGACGGAATCGGGAATGTGCTGCTCTTCCTGAATGCGGAGGCATTGCCGCAGGAGATGATTCACTGGTTTAAACTGTACTCACAGCTTGTGACAAAGCTTGATACGGACAAGCATACCAGAGAAGAACTGGATGTACTGGTTGGGCGCTATTTGTATGGGCTCGAAATTCGCCCCAGTCTGACAGGGCGGGAGGATTCTTTCATCCCGTATCTGCGCAGCAGCTGGATTGCGATGGATGAGGATCAGGCTTCAGCTTATGATCTCTTCTATGAACTCCTTTTTGAGACTGATTTTTCAAACGCCGAGAAACTGCTGGAACAGGTGAAGGCATTGAAAGCCAGTCTGCGTTCTCAGATCAACAGTGAAGCCTATCAGGTTATTCTGTACCGTTCGCTGGGTGTTTTCAGTGAAATGTATCGCTACTACAGCTATGCCAATTTCGTGGAATACTATCAGTTCCTGGAGAACGTTGAAGCAGCTCTGGAATCGCAGCCCGAGGCTGTGACGGAGGCGCTTCAGACTGTGCAGCAGTTCTTCCACAACCGTTTCGGTGCGGTGGCTGCTTTTGCAGGCAATGAAAAGAGTGTATTGGAAAACCGACTCCTGGCGGAAGGCTTCCTGAGCCGGTTGGATGAGGAAGCAAGAGAGAGGGCAGAATGGAATCTGCCGATCCCTGCCCAAAGGGAAGCACTGGTTATTGACAGCAATGTACAGTTCAACAGTATTGTGGCAGACTATGCCACAGTGGGGCTGCCCGGATATGATGGAAGTCTGGATGCCATTTCAACACTGGTCAATGATCTGTATCTGCTGCCACTTCTGCGTGATCAGTACGGTGTATACACCCCTCTGTCAGGTGCGATTGAAGAGGGCGGTATATATATGGTGACATACCGTGACCCGAATATTGATGAGACGTTTGAAGTATATGCGTCTTTGGGTGACAGGATCCGGAATGCAGAGGTGAGTCAGGAACAGCTGAACGGATATATTCTCTCGTCCTATGCAGGGTATGCAATGAATTCCGGAGAATTGAACGGTGCACTGGAAATCTTTATCAATCTGATTAATGGCGATCCACTGGATAAGAATATCCAGATAATGCGTGAACTGAAAGCGGTTACACCGGACAAGGTGCGGGAGAGTGCAGACATCTATGCACGTATAGCGGAAAAAGGTGTTCGCATGACGGCAGGCGGCATGGGGGCGATTGAAGCCCATGCACAGCTGTATGATGCCATTCTGAATCCCTTTAACAGTCAGGACGCGGCCAGTGTCGAGCTGACCGATGTCCCAGAGGATAATGCATATTATGAAGCGGTTCGCTTTGCATTTGAGGAAGGACTGATGGCACCTCTGGCAGAAGATCAGTTTGGGGTCGAAGAGCCGGCAACCGTAGGGGATCTTGCGGGAGCCCTTTATGTACTGATTGGTGGTGCACCGAATGCATCGGAAGAGGCTGTATCTGTTCTGGGACAGTATGGCATCATTCCTGCCGGTTCAGGTGTCGGTGATACGCTGAACAATGCTCTGTGTGATCAGATTTTCATCGGGTTTGGTACGGCGATCGGGCTGGAGCTTTCATCGGATGTAACAGAGGAAACAGCCGATATTGTGCTCACCCGTGGAGAACTGGCGCAGGAACTGAAAACATTCTATGATGCTGTATCCGGACAGTAATAATACCGGAATCCTAGAAACAAAGGGTGGCAGCCGAAAGGCAGTCACCCTTTGTTTCTATGGGAAAAGGCATGACGGACAATCTGCTTTCTGCCCGTGTGTATACAGAAGGAATCCGTTTCTCGTTACAGCCTGCGTCCAATGAGGGCGAAGGTGGATTAGCGTGAAAACCCGGCATAGGATCCCCTTTTTTCAGAGAAGATGGAGTCCGCTTTGGAATGCCGGAGGCTGGACGTGCATCCGGATGCACGCATCAAAGCTTCGGCAAGCGGGGCGCAGTGGATGATGCAGAAGGTCATCAATGCGCTTGCTCTGTTCCTGGATTCCGCTTTCCGGGGTTTTCGTTGAAAACGCATCGGTAATCCCGATAGAACGAGGAATAGTGAGTAAATCCTAATGCATCTGCGACATCCATGGCAGGCATTCCACTGTTGAGAAGATTGCGTGCCTGAATGCACTTCTGTGTGCGGACGTAGGACATGACAGAGGTGTCAAACTGTTTAGAGAAGGTTTTGTATATGGAGGACTTGGACATGTGAAGTGCGCTGGTCAGATCGGATATGGAATGGATATCACGCAGGTGTGCATCGATATAGTCCACGATACGAAGTGCATCCTGATTGGTATAGTCGGCGCACTGACTGAGGGAATGGGAAGATATGAGATAGGCAAGGAGAATGTTCAGCATGCCGATGCATACACTGAGCTGCATGTCTTCATGAACGGCATGGAGATGACGGTCCAAAGAGAGAAAAATGGACTCCATGGGCGTGCCGTGAATGGCATACACGGATTCTGCACGGTCAAGCTGATAGCGCAGGGAGGCGTGAATGGAAAAAGGATTGAATCGCACCACATAGCGTTCATAGGGCAAGGTGGAATGAAAAACGATATTATGGTATTCCCCAGGCTTGGCGATAAGCAGGGCTCCAGGGAAAAGCTTATATAGAGTATGCTGCAGCATGAAATCAGCATCGCCCTTTAGGAAAAAGAGAAGTTCATAAGTGGTATGAAAGTGCTCCTGATAGCGTGCAGCTGAAAGATCCGGAGACTGAGAATAAGCATGCTTGAAGGTGTAGTCATGATGTCGGACGTCAAATTCCATAGGAACGCATCCTTTCCTTACAAATCATATGTACAGAATGGTAAGATCCTGGAAAAAGTGTACAACAGATAAAGACAAAATGCAAACAGAAGATAGATTTGTTGCAATTTACATGATTCGGAGCAATATGCATAATATAGGCAGTGGCATCCGGGACAGGCGCCAGTCACGGATCCGTACAACAAGGAGGAAGAGTGTATGTCTCGTAAACCCCTGGACGATCCCAAGACAGGCATCCATCGGGCGAAATTGTGGGAGATTGCTTTTTATGCGCTCAACAATACTTCCACCAACGCCTATATGGTTCTTGTCGGTTCCATTTCCTATTTCTTGGTTGGCATTGTCGGAGTAGCGGCTGTGGTGGCAGGCAGTATTGTAACCATCATGCGTATCTGGGACGGTGTGACTGATCCGTTTATTGGTATGCTGGTAGACAATACCAACACGAAATTTGGTAAAAACAGACCGTTTATTATCATTGGCAATCTGATTCTCTTTGCAATGACATACCTGATGTTCCATATTATCCCTGAAATGGGCGGCGGTAAATTTGTGACATTCATCATCATGTATGCCATTTACATTGTAGGATATACATTCCAGTGCGTTGTGACCAAGAGCGCGCAGACATGTCTTACCAATGATCCGACTCAGCGCCCGATCTTTACCATGTTTGACGCGACCTATAATGTGCTGCTGATGAGTGTGTTCTGGCCGGTATATCTGGCAGGTACCCTGCTTCCCAAGTATACGCTGTCATCTGCAACTGCAGCGGATCAGATCGCGCAGCTGGTGGCCAAGAATCCTTCTCTGGAGCGTGTGCTGGTTACCGCAGAAGACGGTGTACAGACACTGTCCGGCTATTATAATCCGGCCATGTGGCATCATGCGCAGCTTGTGATTGGCCTTCTGGCAGCCGTATTTGCATGCCTTGCAATTATTGGTCTTTGGCGCAAGGATAATTCCAAGTATTACGGTTTAGGCAAGGCAGTACGCATTGGTTTCAAGGACTATGCAGACGTTCTGGCGCACAACCGTGGGATTCAGATGCTGGTGCTGGCTGCTTCCTCGGATAAGCTTGCCATGACAGCAACGAGCAATTCCTCTGTTTCCATGTCGTTGTACGGTATTATTCTTGGATCATTTGCGCTGTTTGGTTCCGTATCTGCCATTACCGGTATTCCGGTTGCCATTTTCGGCATTCTGGGTGTTGGCTATGTGGCTCGGCGCATGGGGCAGAAAAAGTGCCTGGTTGTCGGCACTTGGGGCTCCATTATTACCGCGGTGCTTCTGACACTGCTGATTCTTTTTGGACACAATACCGGGATGAAGCTTCCGGCATTTCAGCTGACCAATCTATCCACCTGGGGCGGCCTGTTCACGCCTTCCAACTGGAGCTTCATGGGTCTTCTCTATATTCTGGTCTATATTTGCATGAAAGGTTTCTCGAACCTGTCCGGGAATATAGTCATTCCTATGACAGCAGACTGCGCGGACTATGAAGTCTATCGGACGGGCCGCTATGTCCCGGGACTGATGGGTACGCTGTTCAGCTTTGTAGACAAGGTGATTTCTTCTCTGGGGGCTACGATCGTCGCGCTGGTTTATGCGGCTGTTGGATTCCGTGAATCCCTGCCTACTGCGGAAACACCGTATACAACCGGGATTCTTGTGGCAACGCTTGTGTGCTTTATCGGTATGCCCATGATTGGCTGGATTTTGAATGTAGTGGCCATGAAGCATTATCCTCTGACCAAGGAAAAGATGGCGGAGATTCAGGACGAAATTGCCCGGATCAAGGCACAGAGCAGATAATCTCGACACTTCTTTCTGCGGAAGGTGTGTTCCTGCGCGGAAAACGAAATCAAAGGAGGCAGCCTATGATGGGCAAGAAAAAAACGGCACCGGTTATGGATCCCATGAACGGAGAAAAACTTCAGGCGCAGCAGCTGGCTGAATTGGACTATGCCCATCAGGCTGCCAGTATTGCAGCCGGAGAAGAAGAAAAAACCTATGGCATTTGGGGAAAAATCTGGCATTTTCTGCGGTATCTGGACGGCCTGCGAGGACAGCATACCTGCCGGAAAAAAACGTATATCATTCTCCTGTTGCTGACAGGGTGGATGGGCGGCCACCGGTATTATCAGGGACGGTGGAGACTGGGCATTCTGTATACGCTTCTGTGCTGGACAGGAATTCCCATTGCACTGAGTGTAACAGATTTTATGGAAGTCGTTTCCATTCAAGCGAATGCGGACGGCATGATCAAACTGTAAGGAGGCGCGCATATGGTCGACCTGAAAGCCAAACCGTTTTGTCTGGACGAGGAAGCGATTGCCTGGGTAGAAAAAACCATTTCGGGCATGACACTGGAGGAAAAGATCGGACAGTTGTTCATTGCCATGAACCATGATCACAGGGAAGCCACCTATCAGAAAATGGTGGAGAAGTTCCACGTGGGAGGCATTCGCTGGCAGGGCGGATCTCTGGAAGAACAGTATGAACAGAACCGGTATTATCAGGAGCACAGCAAGATTCCGGTTCTGATTGCAGCCAACCTGGAATCCGGTGGCGAAAAATCCATGAAGGGAGGTACGCTGCTGGCACCGGGCCCTGCCATGGGAGCAGCCGGGCCTGAGATTGCGCGCCTGATGGCGGACAAGGCTTCTGAGGAAGCGGTTGCTATTGGAACGAACTGGACGTTTGCTCCTATCACGGACGTGGTCATGAACTGGCGCAACACGATTGTAAACAACCGCGCATTCGGCAATGATCCGGATTCGATTATTGAGGATTCCATAGCCTATATGGAAGGTGCGCATAAGCATGGCATTGCCTGCTGCTGCAAGCATTTCCCTGGAGATGGTGTAGAAGAGCGTGACCAGCATCTGGTTATGGGCTGCAATGATCTGAGCGTGGAGGAATGGGAAAATACATTTGGCAAGGTGTATCGTGCCGTGTTTGAAGCCGGTGTGGAATCAGTCATGGTTGGACATATCTGCATGCCGGCCTGGTCCAAAAAACTGCGTCCGGGCATGACGGATGCGGAAGTGATGCCTGCTACGCTAGCGCCGGAACTCCTGCAGGATCTTCTGCGGGATCATCTGGGATTCAACGGACTGGTTCTCACGGATGCTTCGCATATGGCAGGGCTTTCCACAGCGGCACCACGGTCCCGTCAGGTGCCCGGTGCTATCGCGGCAGGCTGTGACATGTTCCTGTTCTTTAATGATCCGGAAGAAGACTTTGGCTATATGCTCAAGGGATATCAGGACGGTATTATCACAGAAGAACGGCTGTCCGATGCTCTGCACCGGATTCTTGGTCTTAAGGCCAAACTGGGACTGCATCATCTGGTGTTCCCGGATAAGAAGGGTCTGGACGTGGTGGGCTGTGAAGCACATCATGAGGCAGCCTATACCTGTGCGGATGCGTCGGTTACGCTGGTCAAGGATACGCAGCATCTGCTGCCGATCCATCCTGAAGAGAAAAAGCGCGCCATGCTGTATTATATTGAGTCGGCACCGGTATCCATGACACAGGGTACAGACCCTGCCAAGAAGATTGTGATAGAGGAACTGGAACGCGCTGGCTTTATTGTCGATGATCACAAGGATTTTTATGAACTGGAGTGCGAACATCCTTCGCCGGTTAATGCGTTCCGGATTATGGAGACTCCTCCGGTGGAAGAATTCAAGAAGAAGTACGATATTGTCTTTGTTTTTGTGCATATGAAAGGCTATGCACAGGAGAACAATGTCCGCGTGAAATGGTCTGCCGCGCATTCCAGCGAACTGCCCTGGTATGTGTGCGAAGTACCCACGGTGGGTGTATCCCTGAACTATACAAATCACCTCTATGACCTTCCCATGCTGAAGACATTTGTCAATGCCTATGCACCGACACGGGAATACATCCGTGCTGCCGTGGAAAAGCTGACAGGACAGACACCTTTTAAGGGCAAGGCCAATGAGCTTGTTTTCTGTGACCGGTGGGATACCAGGAGGTAAGGAAATGCGCCATTCGCACTATCTTATCGGTGTGGATTCTGACGGCACCGCGTTTGACAGTATGAATCTGAAGCATATTTCTGCTTTCATTCCAGCCGCTATTGAGGTATGGAATATGAAAGGGGAAATGGCGGAGCGGTTCATTCAGATCGAAAAGGAAGTAAATCTTTTCTCATCACTTCGTGGCATCAATCGCTTCCCCGGACTGTTGGAAGTTTTTGTGCGTCTGGACAAGCAGTTTCCGCAGGTGCGCGAAATGCTGTCACTGGATGCGTTTCAAGCTTATATTGAAGGCAATGAAAAGTATGCTCCTGCGACATTGAAAGCATGGAGAGAAAAACATCCGTCTCAGACATTGAAACAGATACAGATGTGGTCTGAGCGAGCGGATCAGCTGTTTGAAAAAGCCTGTGAAGGTATACAGCCTTTTCCTGGGGTCAGGGAAGCATTGACCAAAGCCTCACAGAAAGCAGCGGTTGCGGTGGTTTCCTCCGCTGCCAAGGCAGGTCTTCAGAAAGACTGGGAAGCAGCAGGACTGCTGACATCTGTGGAATGGCTGATGAGTCAGGAAGATGGCAGCAAGACGGCACAGCTGCAAAAAGCAATGATGTATTGCGAAGCACCGGTCCATGCGCTGATGCTGGGTGATACGCAGAGCGACGGGGATGCGGCCTATGCGGCAGGTGCACGGTTTTACCCTGTTCTTCCAGGGGAGGAAACAGCATCCTGGCATTACTTTGAAAGCACGGTTCTTCCTGCTTTTCTGGAAGACCGCTATACAGTGGAAGAGGAAGAGAAACTGACAGATCGGCTGAGAACCATGCTTTCCTGAAAACAATACGTACAAAAAAACCAGGTCTTGTACAGACCTGGTTTTTATATTATTCCATAATCACCATTCGATAACCGGTATTGGGAACGGTCTCGATGCGGTCAGAGCCCAGCTTACGGCGCAGGCGCTGTACGTGTACGTCAACCGTGCGCGTAATGCCAATGCTCTGATATCCCCAGGCGGAGCGCAGAAGATCTTCTCTGGTGAGTACCTGGCCCGGAGACTTCATCATGACATGCAGCAGTTCGAACTCCTGCGATGTCAGCTGCAGTGGAGCGCCTCGCAGGTAGACATTGCGCTTATCGACCTCCATACGCAGACTTCCGGCTATCAGAAGACGATCCTGCTCCAGCAGAAGATGCAGAACGCGTCTGATAATGGAATCGGTGTCTTCTCCTTCTTCAGCTACGTCAGAGGATTTCCGGTACAGCGACTGCACGTGCGCTGAATTCTTGGGAGAACACTGTGTAAAGAGAATCGGAAGATCACGGTTCGCCATGCGCTCCAGAAGATCGGAGGACTCCTTCCAGTTGACTCTCACGTCCATAATGACCAGAAATGTATTGTCTTCGGAAATCCGGTCATGGCATTCTTCCACACTATGTAAGGTGGCTGTCTCCAGACGCAGAGGCCGGAAAACCTCAGCCCAGTCTGTCTGAGCGTAGGCCAGCGGTTCGAGTACCAAGATATCTGCCATACGCTTTACCTCCGATCTGTCGTAGTTGCAGGGAAACAAAACATTCCTGTTATATAGACGAATCAGAAACGACTTTTGTTTCATTACCTGTCAAAGAAATGTTAAGGACTACAATGGGGCTAGGATATACGCGCAGTTTTATGTGGATGCACTTTCATCCACATGATCTGCTTCCGGTACTTCATCTGCGGCAGCAGAATCGCCTTCAGGGAGGAATTCACGCAGCAGAATGCGGAACAGTGCTTCACTGCCTTCGTCATTGCCATTGAGTATGCGGATGGACAGGAACAGATTGTCACTGCCATAGACATACTGGCTGAGACCAGTAAATCCGGTTGCGGGAATCCCATAGAGATGACGCTCCTCCGTCTCGCGGTTCTTTCTCCAGCCACGCTCCAGGTTGATGCCGGCCTTCTCGCACATCTCGACGATACCGTCAACTTCATCCAGAGCCACGAACAGACCGTCACTGGCATATGACTGGAAGTTGTCCCGGGGCAGAAGGAAAACATCACCTTCACCGGCTGCCACGTGTGTATACAGCACCATAAGCCCGTTGGTATCGTCAGGTACCGTAAAGAGCGGTACGATTTCTTTCATATCGGGCATTTCAGCACTTCGGATGTTTTCCAGATACTGGCTGAAAGCCTCATTTTCCCCATAACCGTACACATACACTTCGACTTTTTCGTTTTCCGGTGTTCTGGGGGCGGTCATGGTGAAGAAGAGATTCCAGAAGAAGAATATGAGGAGAACAGACATTGCATATTTCCACCAGGAATACTGAAAATGATTCCGCAGGACCCTGGCGTTTACAGGTGTTTTGATCATAAGAGATCCCTTTCCGGATGGGATAGATTACTTTCCCAGAGGCTTCATGGTGGGGAAGAGCAGCACATCACGGATGGTCGGACTGTTCGTGAGAAGCATGACAAGGCGGTCTACACCGAATCCAAGGCCTGCCGTCGGCGGCATACCGTATTCCAGCGCAGTTACAAAGTCCTCGTCCACCTCAGCCTTGATGCCTTCGGCCATGCGCTTTTCGGCCTGCAATTCAAACCGACGGCGCTGATCGATTGGATCATTGAGCTCGGAGAAAGCATTGCCCATCTCATGTCCGGTAATGAAGTATTCAAAGCGTTCTGTGAGCTCCGGATTATCGGGACAGCGCTTCGCCAGGGGAGAGATTTCAACCGGATAATCCAGAATAAAGGTGGGCTGAATCAGCTTTTCCTCTACATAGGCATCAAAGAGAGCTTCCAGGCACTTGCCGCGGCCATCTGTCTTCTCGGTTTCAATTCCCATCTTTGCCAGGCATCCGCGAGCTTCCTCATCACTTTTCCAGTCCGTCCAGTCTACGCCGCAGGCTTCCTTTACGGCATCGGCCATTGTAATGCGCTTCCAGGGAGCTTTCATGTGAATGATCTGCCCCTGATATTCGATATCCGTTGTCCCCAGTGCCTTGAGACAGATGAACTCATACATCTGTTCCACCAGTTCCATGTACTGATGATAGTTGGCATATGCCTCATAGAGTTCAACGGATGTGAATTCCGGATTGTGCGTCGCATCCATACCTTCGTTACGGAAGATGCGTCCGACCTCATACACACGCTCAAAGCCGCCAACGATGAGGCGCTTGAGATAGAGTTCTGTTTCAATGCGCAGAAGCATGTCGATATCCAGCGCATTATGATGGGTACGGAAGGGACGTGCAGAGGCACCGATCTCCACTGTCTGCAGAACCGGTGTATCTACTTCCAGATAGCCACGGCCGTCAAGAAATTCACGGATCCCGGAGATGATAGCGGAACGCTTGCGGAATGTATCACGCACCTCAGGATTGACAATCGTATCTACATAGCGCTGACGATAGCGAAGATCCGGGTCAGTCAGTCCGTGAAACTTTTCGGGGAGTACTTTCAAGGACTTGCACAGAAGGGTCAGGGACGTAGCATGCACTGAAACCTCGCCCGTCTTGGTTTTGAATACCGTTCCGGTGACACCGAAGATATCACCGATGTCATCCGATTTGAAAGCGGCATAGGCTTCTTCGCCCACATCATCCCGACGCACATAGAACTGAATGTCTCCCTGGCCATCAAGAAGATGTGCAAAGCTGGCTTTGCCCATGATGCGCCGGGCTGTCATGCGCCCTGCAATGGAGACTGTCTGGCCTTCCAGCGTGTCAAACTGATCAATAATCTCCCTGGAATGATGGGTGACGTCAAAGCGTGTGATCAGATAAGGGTTCTGTCCTGCATCAATCAGGGACTGCAATTTCTGTCTGCGAATAATCTCCTGCTCACTGAGCTTGGGCGTATGGGGTGTTACAGGGTAATCAGCCATGCTGAGAGCTCCTTTCGATAGGGGTTAGCGCTTGATTTCCAGGACTTCAAAGTGCAGAATACCGACCGGGACTTCCACTTCGGCAACATCGCCGACGCGCAGGCCGACCAGAGCATGGCCGACTGCGGATTCATCGGAGATTCGATTGTTGAAAGGATCGGATTCCTGGGCGCCGACAATGGAGTATTCGATCTCTTCATTCTGGTCCTGATCCAGTACACGTACAGTTGTGCCGACTGAAACTGTGTCAGTGTTGATTTCATCGTCGGAAACAACTTCCAGACGCGCAATTTCGTCCTGCAGATAAGCAATGCGGGTTTCATTTTCCGTCTGCTTGTTTTTGGCTTCGGTATATTCTGCATTTTCAGAAAGGTCGCCATAACTGCGCGCAAATTCGATTTCCTTGGCAATCTCGTTGCGTGTGACACCAATGCGGTGATCCAGTTCATCCTGCAGCTTGCGCAGACCTTCTGCGGTAATACGTTTTTTCTGCTCTGCCATAATGCAAAGCACTCCTTTCGGGGCCTTAACTGGCCAGATATAATAATGAACACCCCAGCAGATGCATGGGGCGGTACAAGGACCTTTGTCAGTTGCGCTGACTCTGAGGTATTATAGACACTCGGGATAGGCTTGTCAACGCAGGTGCGGACGGCGAGCCCTTGAAGGAAGCGGGATTCCGTGGCTTTCAGGGAACGAAGAATAAGGAGGCGAATCCTGTGCAACCAGTGAAAAGAAAGCAGCCAAAGCAAAAAAAGCTCCCCCTGGGCGTGACTTTTGTTCTGGGAGTCATCCTTCTTGGCGTACTGCTGGCTGGCATATTTGAAGATCATTCCGCTCCGTCTGTGACAGTGGCGGAAAGTACAGCCACCTATCGTACGCTTTTTGCCACGGATACGGAAGATGTCGTGTCCATTGAGGTCACACATGCGGATGGGGACTGCTGGCGCGCAGAACAGAAAAGCGAAGGCATACTCTATGATGACAGAGGGTTTTCTGTGGATGCGACGCTGTCCAGAGCACTGCTCTCCGAGGCGGCAGTGATTGCCTGTGAGGAGGTGGTTGCAGACAGCAGACAGGATTATGAAGCGAACCTGGACATGTATGGGCTGGATGAGCCCAGAGCAAGTGTCTGCATCACATATAGGGATGGGAAGGTTATCTGGCTCTGGATCGGTGGACCCTATACGCAGTCGGATGTGTCGTATGATTATATGACATGGTCGGAGAGTGAAGAACTGTTTGGCATAAGCCGTGCATCGCGCAATGAATGGATGATCAGCGCGGCCATGCTGCATCCGGTACCGGAACTGATGATTCATGGCGCCCGATGTGACCGGATTGAGATTTCGTTCAATGGACGGGAAAATGTGTGGGCCCTTGATGGTGCAGTGAGCGATGAGACCGCATCGGATAACTGGCGCATCCTGTCACCGGTCTCTTATCTGTGTGATGGTGAGGCGATGCGGACACTGCTCAGCAGTCTGCAGTCCCTGCGGCTGGGAGGATATGAATGTGAGGCGGATGCAGCATCGCTTGCATCTTACGGTTTCCTGTCTCCCCAGGGACGGATTGCAGTTCATCTGAGTGAAGGCCTCGGCACGCAGGTCAACAAAGAAGGCGTTGCCGAGCCGCTGGTCTATGAGGAAAGTGAAGTGATTCTTTCTATCGGAGGATCGAAGAATGACTTTGTGGATTATGTATGCTATGAAGGCGCAATCTATCGGATGAGCCGGATTATGCTGTCCCCGGTGCTGGAAAAGGATGCGGAGGAGACGCTGCTGCGCTATGTTACGCGAATCGCCGGAGAAAACATACGGGAACTGTCAGTAACTGAAAACGGAGAAGAAGTGCGCCATTATGTGATCACAGAGGTTACAGGCATGGACGGAGATACTGCCAGACAGGTTTTTGAGGGAGAACGTGAGATTCCTTATGCGACATTCCTAGCGCGGTATTCTGTGCTGGAACAGGCGACTGTAGCCGGGCGTGTGGAGGCGGACTTTATTCCGGATGCGGATGAACAGACGGTCATTACGCTGTGGGATCAGTGGGGCAGTGAATTCTCGATTACACTCTGTCCCATGGACCGCACTTTTGACGCTGTCAGGCTTATGGACAGTGACTGGCTTTTCTATATTCCGAGAAATCTGTTTGCCGAACTGTAGCACAGAGCTTATGGCTTCTGCGCAGGGGCCAGTGCTGTGGAAAGACCGAAAAAGGGCTGTCTGCCGGGAAGCACACTGCTGCAAGGGGCGGATTATGAGGGAAGATATCCCATATAGCGGAGCCAGGATTCCAGAAGCGAAGACCACTGGCTGGCATGCTGAATTGCCGGTGTATCCTCTGTGCACAGCCCCAGACCATGATGCCCGTGGGGAAACAGATGCGCTTCACAGGCGACTCCGTGTTCCCAGAGAGCATGCATATAATCCAGACTCCCAATCACGGGAACGGTGGCGTCTTCAAATGTATGAAACAGGAAACAGGGTGGTGTCTGGCTGTCTACAAGATAGGCTGGAGTCAGTGCTTCGCCTGATTCCAGCACCTTGTCTCCCAGCAGGTTTTCCCCGCTTCCGGTATGAGCCCCGAGACGCTTGGATACCAAGTGAATCACGGGATAGCAGAGAATCTGCGCATTAGGGCGTGCGCAGACATCAGTATGAATTTCACCGGGGAGCCTTTCCATATAGGTGGAAGTCAGAGCGGCCAGATGTCCGCCAGCGGAAGAACCCATAATCAGAACCTTATCGGGGGAAAGCCCAAGGGTATCAGCGTGCATGCGCACATAGCGCACCGCTTCCCGGGCATCCAGAAGCTGATCAGGAAAATGATTCGGAGCAGTGCGATAGGCACATACAATGGCTGTCATGCCGCGTTCCTGGAACCACTCCGCATAGCTTCTGCCTTCATGCGGGGCGAGCATGACATATCCGCCACCGGGCAGAATGACAACACAGGCATCAGTGGCAGCTGATGCGGGACGATAGATTTCCAGCGTTGCCTCGGGATGCTCTTCCCAGAGAGAAAGACGTTCACAGGACACAGGAAGCCCTCCTTATTTGCGATCACTTAAACGGGGAGGATTGTATCGCTGCGTGCCTCTGCCGTCAACACACTGAACATCCCAAAACAAAAAAATGAGATGGCCATGCCATCTCATTTTTTGGAGCCAGATTATTACTGCTGCGGTGCGGTGAAGCTGATCTGCGTAGCACCAGTCAGTGCGTCCTGCGCCAGTAGGGAGATCGGAACGGTCTCGAAATGCAGGGTCGGGAAGCTGCCTTCATAGCCGCTTTCCGTCTTGAAGGTCAGGGCATGCTGGAAGAATTCCTTGCCGGTCTTGTCAGCCTTTGTGGTCATTTCGATCACCAGGGAAGCGCCGTCATCCAGGCCTTCTGCAGCATAGTTTTCGCCCTGCTCGCCGGTGTAGCTGTCCACGAGATAGAGCTCGGTGACCTTTTCGCCGGTTACGTTGTATACGGTGTAGGCGCAGGTGACGTCAGGTGCAAAGAA
>CACWXY010000032.1 GCA_902764915.1 uncultured Eubacteriales bacterium
CGTGAAACGCGTCACGATTGATGCGGCTTATGTATTCACGTTGAATGAGGAACCACATTGGCGTGTATACGACAATGTGGTCTATCCAGTCTGATTCTGGCCTTATACAAAGTGAATAACACTCATACAAAAAGGTCAAAAATCACTGATGACGAACTAACCTCAAAAAAAGTGACGATCAACAATTTTGCAGAGATGACGCGATCTGAATTCTCTTCATATTTTCAGCATTTCCGAATGCTCATTCACGGATTGTCTCATTCTTCTGCTGGTTCTCGACGCAGGCAAACAGTTCATCGCAGTACAGATTCCATAATCGGTCATATTCTTCATGCTGCACAACCTGAAGATCTTTCGGTGTATGAATTCCTCGCTTCTCAGCCTCTTGAACAAACATCCATATTGTCTCATCCGCCTGTGCAGAAACAGCCAGTACATGCGTGAATGTGCTCTGTACTGCTGCATACAGCCGGGTGTGCCCATCCAATACGACATAGCGTTCCTGATAAGGCATCACCTGAATTACTACGTCCTCCGGACTGTGCACAAAAGTCCGTACTGCCTTCAGTTTATCCTGATCCACGTAAAACTGCGAAGGCTGCAGATCTCGCAGAGAAACAGCAAAACGCGGTTCATCCCTCTCATGCACAATCATCCGGCCTTCCTGATCCATGAAACGGGATATTTCCGGTGCATGAAAGCGAAATGCGTCAATGAGTTCCGGGATGGCTTCCATGGGGCATCCCCGAATCACCGCGCTGTCCTTACCGACGATTTCCACCTCGCATGGCATTCCATCGACAAGAAAGGCGCCATGCTGGTCAAGCACGCGCTGTGCAAAACGCGGATCCGTATAGGTGTTTATTCTTTCTACCATCATAGAATCGCTGCTCCTTCCCACTGCACTGAACTTCCACAAGTATACCGGTATTCGTTTTTCGAGGCAAAAGCATACTGCTTTTCCTGACAAAAAACAGCGAGGCCACCTTTATGCCTCGCTGTTTTACAGAAGTGTCTATCTTATTCAAATGATTTGCTGGAATAATTGGGGGCTTCCTTCGTAATGGAGATATCGTGCGGGTGACTTTCCAGAAGTCCTGCGTTGGTAATCCGGATAAAACGGCCATCCCGGCGGAGGTCATCAATCGTCCTTGTACCGCAATAGCCCATGCCGGCACGCAGACCGCCGACCATCTGGAAAATGGTATCCGCCAGCTGTCCTTTATAGGGAACGCGTCCTTCCACGCCTTCCGGTACCAGTTTCTTGGCATCTTCCTGGAAATAGCGGTCCTTGGAGCCCTCAGCCATGGCAGCCAGAGAACCCATGCCTCGGTACACTTTAAAGGAACGTCCCTGATAAATCTCCACCGCGCCGGGACTTTCTTCCGTTCCAGCCAGCAGGCTTCCCAGCATGACACAGGAGCCGCCCGCTGCCAGTGCCTTGACGATATCTCCTGAATACTTGATTCCGCCATCCGCAATCACACGGATGCCATGCTTGTCGGCTTCCTCGGCACAGTCCGCCACTGCGGTAATCTGCGGCACACCGATACCGGCAACCACACGTGTTGTGCATATTGACCCCGGGCCAATTCCCACCTTGACGCAGTCCACGCCGGCACTGATCAGGTCATGCGTAGCTTCTGCCGTCGCTACATTGCCGGCAAACAGCTGTATGTTCGGGAACCGGTTTCGAATGGCTTCTACCTGACGCAGCACACCCACAGAATGTCCATGGGCCGTATCGATGGAAATAACATCACACTTGGCGGCAATCAGTGCCTCAATGCGTTCAAATACATCCTTCGTAACGCCGACAGCAGCACCGCACAGCAGTCTTCCATTGGCATCCTTGGCAGAGTTCGGATACTTCTGGGATTTTTCAATATCTTTGATGGTTATCAGACCGCACAGATTCCCTTCTGCATCCACAATCGGCAGTTTCTCAATCCTGTGCTTGGCCAGAATGGCTTTGGCTTCTTCCAGGGTAGTTCCAACAGGCGCTGTAATCAGATTATGCGCCGTCATGACCTCTCGGATCGGTCGGGAATAGTCCGTTTCAAAGCGCATATCACGGTTGGTCAGGATTCCGACCAGTTTTTTCCCTTCTGTAATCGGCACCCCGGAAATCCGATAGCGGCTCATAAGCTCTTCCGCATCCTGCACGGTGTGATCCGGTGACAGATAGAACGGGTCCGTAATAACACCATGTTCTGAGCGCTTGACGCGGTCTACTTCCCTGGCCTGGGCTTCAATGGACATATTCTTGTGAATAATACCCAGCCCGCCTTCGCGCGCCATGGCAATTGCCATCCGGGAATCTGTTACTGTATCCATGGCAGCAGACATGAAGGGAATATTCAGTTTGATCGCAGGAGTTAACTGTACTGTGAGATCGACTTCCTTGGGCAAAACCTCGCTCCGGGCAGGTACCAGAAGGACATCATCAAAGGTAAGGCCTTCACGAACAACCTTTTGCAGCATACGTCAAACCTCCTAGAAAAAGATTGCATGGATTGTAGCAATTGCCTATAGGCTTGTCAATGGAATTTCCGAAATAGAATCTCACCAGATCCAGCAATTACACACCGTTTCCTATGATTCCCTGGCTGTGATATGCCTTGCGCAGACGTTCCACACACGCAGGAAGCGCTTCAAACAATCCGTCATCTCCCATGGTTTCGCATATTGCGTGCAGCTGAAGGGATGTCTCCCGCATGAGTATGCCGCTTTGCATCAACCGTCCCGGAAACAGCAGCTCACACTGCCGTGGAAAACTGTTGTAGAACTGCATCAGAAAATGTGCTGCCAGCGTTTCCAGTCCTTCACGAGCTGTCATATCCCGCAGGCGGACATCGGCTGGCTGATTCTCCAGGCAGGCGCGCAGCGCAGCTTCCTGGCCCGGTATGCCTGCACAGAGCACCTGAAACGGGCCATGCCCCTGACTGCATGCAATCTCTGGAAAATGTCCCATCTGATACCGTATTGCCGGATCCAGAGAAGCATACAGATGTGCACAGGAACCGGTAACCAGAAGAGGCATAACCGGCGGAAAGGGCGGAAGCGGCAATCGCATGTAAGCTTCCTCACAGGCCGCGCCGCACAGTGTCATCGCCATACACAGATCCATGATCCACAGCGCATGCAGGTACATAGGCCTGTTCTGCGCAAGCGCTCCCTGCATCACCCGTGTTGTCTCTGCAGCTCCCTGATAAAATGCCAGGTCAATCAGCCGCAGGCTTTCCTCCCAGTCATGGGCATTCTCCAATGCATGCGCCGCTGCAGTCTCCAGCTGTTCGACCGGGAATCCCGGAAGAAGACGGAATTCTTCCATCAGATCCGGAGATCGAGTGAGTTCTGTAAGCACCCGCACATTCCAGGAAAAGCCCCAGGTGCCTGCCATGGAAGGCGTACCATCCTGTCCAGCCATAAGCCCCATGCCCCACTCGGTATCCTCCAGGTGCAGCGTACACAAGGGAGTGAATCCGTTTTCGCCAAACAGATAGCGCATGGTCAGTACATTGCGGTCATCTGCTGTCTTGGGAGGGTGAATCGTCACACCGCATGTTTCTGCCTGTCTTTCACAGGCTTTCTGGCATGCTTCCCTGAACTCTGACTGCGTATCATCATCCAGTCCGGAGGGCAGTACCAGATGCACACGCATACCATCTGCTCCCTGCTTTGCGGAAGCATACGCAAGCAGATAAACAGCCTCCTGTATCATCACTGACCGCGCCGCCTGAGCCATAACGTCAGTACGGAGCAGCGGATACGTGTGGGTTGCATCTCCCTGCATCTCTGTCAGATAGCCATCGCGGAACACCTCCGGTTCCGTCGCATCGTTCTGTACAAAAACCTTGTCACCCAGAAAACCGCCATAAAGCGCATCCGGGAAACGGGAAGGCCTGCACAAAGCCGGTTCCGGGGAAAGCAGTCTGCGGCGCAGGCAAGGTTCCTCCAGCATTCGCGATGTGCCGGATACCCGCATGGCCATACGAATGCCTCGCTCATAAAGCACAAGGGAAACATCCGCTGTCTTTTTTTCCTGGCTTTCCGCAATCGGTGCCATCCCAGGCAGCAGCCCAAGACACTGCGCGCCTCTATAGAGGGAAAAGTACTCCGGAAAACGGTGGAGGCTGGTAAACACCTCCTCCGTATCCTCCCCGCTCAAGCGCACCTGCTGATCCCCATCCTTGGTCCGTACTTCCATGCGTCCACGAACACTCAGCCAATAGCCCTGGAACCTGTTTTCTGCCAGAGGTGTCCCGGGAAACATGGATATCTCCGGAATTTCCGCACCTGTCAGCGTAATCTGTTCCATCGTCCGATACAGGCGTGTCACCGTAACCCGGCTTTCACCGGAAGCAAGACCTGCGGATACACGAATCCCGCTATGTCCATCTGCCAGTATATGCGTTGATCGGATGAGAGTATCCCTCTGTTCTTCCGAAAGCTGTCCCACTTTCTCCGAAAACGGCAGGATACAGAATACTTTCGTGCCTTCAACAGGCAGAAGGCCGCTTCCTTCCCCTGGAAAGAAAGCGTCTTCGCACAGCAGAAGGCGGTCTGAGAATACATGCATGAACGCATCTGCACATACATCTCCCAGCCGTTCCCTGAGTATCTCCCGTAAAGCCGGAGAAGAAGCACGCCACGGGTACCGCATTTCCAGGTCTGTTACCTGAGTGTGCAGAAGTGTTTCGCTCCGTTGCATCCAGCTGTCCAGCATCCGGGCTGCCTGCGGTGCCGTATCCGTGCGGCCGGTCAGCTTCTGCATACCTGTTACCAGTTGCTGAATATACCCTTTGGAGTATTTTTCCAGCAGTTCCTCCTCCAGCGCCAGGGCACGAAGTGCTTCCCGCGCGCTGTCGCTGTCCTCCAGTTCGACGATTCGTCTCACATCTGTCTTGGCGAGCAGTATATTATTCCAGTAAAGATGTTTCTCTTCCGGAAGAACACTTGGTTTTTCCGAAATCGACAGGCTTGTGAGCACTGCAGACGGGCGAACAGCCCGCAAAGGACGTACCACCGCGTGAAAAGGCCCCTCCGGTACTGCTGCTTCCATGGCGCACATAGCCTTGATGGCCTTTTCGTAGGATGCTGTCATGTCATGAAAAGCAGTATTCTCTGCTTTGGCATCCACAGCTGCCAGCTCCATGGCAAATTGCAGCATAGCCGGTTCTCCCAGAAGTGACAGTCGTTCCCGCAAAAGCCGGCGTTCCCGCGGCTGGAGATAAGGCTTCGGGTCCTCGAAATGGTCGTCTTTCCACCATGGCAGTATGCCCCCCAGTATCTCTGTCAGACTGGTAAGTCCCGGCACTGGACAGACACCCCATCTGGCATCCACAATTCCCAGCACAGCTGTATCCCTGCCATGCCGCAGTCTGCATACCTTCAGCATTTCCCGTCCGCTTTCCTCCAACAGCATACCGATAAAAGCGGAAGAGGCACGAGTATATACCTTAACATCCACTGTAAAGCTGTCTGACAGGCATTCCAGAAGAAGTGCTGCACTGAGAAGGCCTTTCCAATGGGAGAATGCAGACGCATCCAGTGTGTCCGGGGCTTTGTTGAGCCATCCCAGCATACCCTCCCGTGCACCGCCGTCCATGGCCTGCGCTGCATCTGAAAGAAAACGCGCAGGATACTGGCTGCAGCTGGCACCCGTCTTACGCTCCAGACGCACGCTTCCGAACTCATCCGGAAGCCAGGCAAACAGGTTTTCCCCCATGGCTTATTCCCTCCCTTCCTGCTTTGCTGCCTGTAAGACGGCTTCCAGCAGCGCTGTGCCTCCCTCGCCTTCGGGAGGAATCTGTTTCCGCAACTGTTCCCGAAGACTCGTCAGATGCCCATGTGGCCATTCTGACTCCAGCATTTCCTGGGCACGGCGTCTTCCCTTTCTGTCGAGCCTGACATCACTGCAGAGGATGTCCGCGACCTGTGGGGGAAAGAACAGCGTCCTGGTTTCCTGCACGGGATTCCGGAATTCCGGCATCGCACGCCGCAGCATGCGCGCCCGGGATTCATCTTCCTGCACCTGCCTGGCTCTTCCTTCCAGCATGGCCAGATGCCGGCGCATGCGCATAAGACGGCTGCGGGCCTGATCGATCTTTTCCTGCTCTTCCTCTGTGATCTGCATAGCCGCTTCGGCAATTCGCCGCTTCGCTTCCTCATACTCGTCCCGTACCTGTTTTGCCTCCGCTTCCGCATCCATGGCAAAACCTTCCAGCATCTGCAGGATCGCTCGTCCCCCGGCTTCCCGGTTCTGCTTTTCCTGCTCCTCCACAGCTGTCTCCAGAGCCTGGCGCGCTTCTTCCAGAAAGCGCATGGACTGCTCTCCTTCCGTCTCCTGTACACTGCCGCGATGCACTATTTCCTCGCCTGCAATACCTGACTGTTCCACATCATAGGCAAGCAAAGCGACCCTTCCTGCAATGTCCAGCACCTGGGAATAATGGGCACGGCAGTCCCGCACCGACTGTTCCAGGACTTCCGCCCTCTGCATGATATAGGGCATTGCGACTTGTGACGCATGCAGGACAGCAACATAGGATTTCATGAGCATCATCAGGTCATGCATCCATGCACGCTGTCTTTGCCGGCCATCCATGTCCTGTTTCCGCTTCTTTCCAAAAAAAGGCGCATACCAGAAAGGCTTCTGCTGCAGCAGGGAATCCTTTCCTTCCAGCAGTTCCTCTGCAGCCGGCCCTATGTCCGAAAGAATCAGCGCACTGGCACGCAGAAAGCTCTCCAGACACTCCTGTGCGCGCACAGCTGCCTCTCCAAAAAAGTCCCAGGAAGGCCAGCCCACGCGGGTAAGAAAACTGCCAGCCCCACGCTTTCCTCCCACAATTTCTGTCGCACATCCAAGCCAGGCAAGATCCGCTATGGATCCCTCTCCTCTATCCATCCGCAGATCTTCGGGAAGCCCTATGACATAGCATGCATCGAGTGTTTCCGGAAGCGTTCTGAGCGCATGTGCGCTTCGTACGCCGCTCTCATTCTGGAAAACAGGGCCCATCCAGACCGAGAGCAGTGTGACGGATGCGCATTGTTCCCTCAGATACCGTGCGATCAGCCCCGCACCCGCAAGCGTAATATTCTCGCACAGGCTTCCGCACAGCAGCACTGCGGTGTCTTTACGTGCTGTCAGCGTATCCCGGACCGCATCCAGTCTTCCATCAAACCCGCGGGAAAATGCCTGCATCATATGTATCTGCCCATGGGAAGGGTCGGCATGCATCCCATGTACGCGAAGCACTTCTCTGGGAAACAGAGCGCGTGCCAGACATTCATCTTCCTCCCCTTCGCAGGCGGAAAGAAGGTTGACGGCATCCCAGTCTTCTTCCCACACCATACCTGTAACAGCCGGCACGAAGCCCGTGTGCGGGGAGAGGCCATATGCGCCGCGCACCCGGGCATATGCCTGCCATTTTCTCTCCATTTCCTGCGCCTGGGTTGCATCTGCCCCCACCAGAATCATCTGAAGGGCATCCATATCCCACAGTCCGCTCATGCAGGCTGCCATTGCCACCTGCGAAAGCCGGCAGCCGCAATCTCCCAGGGCAATCAATGTAAGTCGCATGCCTGTATTCCTCCCTGCTACCAAAAAAGCGGCGCACAGTCATTCCCGTACGCCACAGAAGTAGTTACGCCCGATAGCCATTCGGATTGTTTTTCTGCCATCTCCAGGCGTCCCGGCACATATCCTCCAGGTTTTTCTGCGCTGTCCATCCAAGAACTTCCCGCGCCTTGGTCGGTTCAGCATACACGGTTGCCACATCACCGTCACGGCGCGGGGCAATTACATAGGGCACTTTAATGCCGTTGACCCGTTCAAAAGTATTCACAAGGTCCAGCACAGAATAGCCCACACCGGTGCCGAGATTGATGATATCGCATCCTTTGCGCTTGGACGCATAGTCGCACGCAAGCACATGCCCGCGCGCCAGATCCACTACATGAATGTAATCCCGCACGCCGGTCCCGTCCGGTGTATCATAGTCGTTGCCGAACACGCTCAGCTGTTTCAGTTTTCCGGAGGCCACCTGCGTAATGTATGGCATCAGATTGTTGGGAATGCCGGCAGGATCTTCGCCGATCCGTCCGCTCTCATGCGCACCGATCGGATTAAAGTAGCGAAGGAGTACAACGCTCCATTCAGGGTCGGCCGTACAGACACCGGAAAGGATCTTCTCGATCATATACTTCGTCCAGCCATAGGGGTTCGTGCATCCCTTGCAGAACATATCCTCTCTCAGCGGCACCTCATCCGGAACACCATACACGGTGGCAGAGGAAGAAAAGACGATATTCTTGACATGGTGCTGGCTCATAACCTCGCACAGAGTCAGCGTCGAGTCCAGATTATTCCTGTAATACCGCAGCGGCTGATGCACGCTCTCGCCCACAGCTTTGAGCCCAGCAAAATGAATCACCGCATCGATCGCATTCTCGGAAAACACGCGCTCCAGTGCATCCCGGTCCGTGACATCCGCTTCATAGCGCTTCACCTTTTGTCCGGTCAGTTCTTCCACACGGTTCAGCGCTTCCTCACAGCTGTTGACATAATTGTCTACCACAACCACCTGGTGCCCTGCCTTCATCAATTCCACTGCTGTATGACTGCCAATAAACCCGGCACCGCCTGTAAGCAAAATATTCATTCTTTTTCCCTCTCCTAATCTTTCTGTTTTAGTTCCAGAGATGTTCTGGATAGAATCCTTTTTCATGCATATCCCGCAGATGTGCGACCACCAGCGGGCGGTCCTCGCGATAAGTCATGCCGAACCATACTGCATTTGTCCTGAGTACATCCACCGTCATCCCGGCATGCTTCATCAGATCATTGACAAGTGTCGGCAGCACATATTCAGCCTTAAGTGGATCCAGGTCCTGCCGGGAAAGGAAAGCCCGCAGCGCCTTGTCTCCCTCTTCAAACAGCCATGGCGTAAATCCCCAGAAATTCATGGAAGCCATGGCATCCCTCGGAAGAAGAACTCCTTCCGGTGATGAAGCAAAGTCACGGATAGCACCCGATGTATCCAGTCCGATCTTGTATGTTTCCGTAACCCCCACCAGATGCCCATGCATGTCTGTTGTACACAGGCCACGTGTGACGGTTCCGTGCTCCGATACGGTATTCTCCAGTGCATATGCAACCATGGATGCCTTCTGCCCTGACAATGTATCCAGGGAAGCTTTCATTGTGATAAACGCTTCCCTGCCATAATAATCATCTGCATTGATTACCGCAAAGGGAGAATCAATCACATTTCTGGCACACAGAACCGCATGTACAGTTCCGTACGGCTTTGTTCTGTCGGGAGGCGGCGTAAACCCTTCCGGTAGTGAATCAAACTCCTGAAAAGCATACGCAACCTGCATCTTTTTTGCGATCGCATCGCCGGTAATGGCGCGAAAAGAGGCATACATGCCTTTTTTTATGACAAAGACGACCTTGTCAAAACCCGCCAGCATAGCATCATAGACGGAATACTCCATCAGTATTTCACCATTCGGCCCGAGTCGATCAATCTGTTTGTCTCCGCCATAGCGCGAGCCCATGCCCGCCGCCATAACCAGAAGTGTTGCACCCATACTGTTTCGTCCTTTCATATGTTGCTTATTGCATTATCTCCTGCGATGTTTCTTTTTCTTGGTCCCAGGACGCGTTTCCCGCTGCACAGGGCGTGAAAAGCCCTCTGTGGAATCCTTCTTGAACATGACCACCAATGTACGGAAGAGCAGTTTAATGTCACTCTGAATGGAGAAGTTTTCAATGTACATGAGGTCCAGCATAAGCTTATCTTCCGGCGTTGTGTTATATTTGCCTTCAATCTGCGCATAGCCTGTCAGGCCTGCCTTCACTTTTTCCCGATAGACAAACGTCGGAAGCTGATGCTTGTATTTTTCGACATTCTCCAGCATTTCCGGGCGAGGGCCCACCAGTGTCATATCTCCGATCAGGATATTGTACAGCTGTGGAAACTCATCTATACGAAATCTGCGAAGAATCCTTCCAACCCGTGTAATGCGGTTATCATCCTTCTCCGCCGATACCTGATGTGCCTGCATGGATGCTTCCACTTTCATGGTGCGGAATTTACGGATCACAAACTTACGCCCGCCCACAGTCATGCGCTCCTGTCGAAAGATCACAGGCCTCCCATCCTCCAGAAGGATCAGCACAGCCGACAGAAGCATAATCGGAGAAAGCAGCACCAGCATCACCAGCGAAATACCGATGTCCATAAGACGTTTGACAATGCGCTGAAAGAGCGTCATTTTATGGTAATCCATCTCCAGAAAAGGTGCATCATCCACAATCACCTGTTCTGCAGAAGCAATCAAAATATCCTGCAGACTGGCCTTGCACAATACATCCCTGTGCAGATCATAGCAGATCTTCAGAAGATGTTCACTGGCACCCTCCGGCGCACCCGCAATAAAAACTGTCTCTGCATCCTCAATGCGTCGAGCAATATCCTCATAATACCACAGTGCCACATCCTCCACATGCCACTGCAGACGGTAGTGATTCAGCTTATCCTCAATGACCGCCCGATCTTCCATGTCGCCGAGAATCAGAAGGCATTTTTTCGGCGGATAAATGGAGAAAAAGCGATGATTGCCGTATCGTACAATCGCGATAAGAAAAAGAAACTGCACAAGGAACGCCAGAATCAGCCACATAAAGTCCGGTCCGAAAAGTACCAGACGCTCCCGGTTGTTATCATTGACATTCATGATCTGCAGCTGCAGATACGTCACAGCATCCACACACAGAACACCCAGTGTCATGTTAGAAATGATAGGTTTGCTCTTTTTCCGTCCAATGGCATAGCCGCCATAGACCCCATGCATGGCTCCGGTCATGGCTGACCACGTCAATGCTGTCGTCGCCAGCGTACGGGACGGGTGCCGCAAAGGCCAGTTATTGATGCGCATGAACGCATAGAAAATCAAAAAGAGTCCGAGGTAAGTCAGGGTTTTCAGAAAGCCTACAATCAGGTCACCCTTATGGTTTCGGATGCCTGTTATCAGCCTTTTCATTTTTACACCCCCTCGCAGGTTGTTAGCAGTTCATGTTAGCACGCACGCCATAGAGTGTCAAGAAAATGCGGCATACATGCGCTGCGCTCCCTTTTTCCGGTGCGCCATACGTTCTGTAAACTTTTCTGTCAAGACTCGAAGCGACTTCCCGCATTCGTTATAATGAAAGCGCATTCCACAGACCCATCGGAGGATCAAACATTATGCCACACATTTTCCGGAAGCATCCGCGGCATCCTCTTTGTCCGGACAGTTCCATCCTGCTCGCACCGCTATGTCTGCTTACCGTGCTCATGGTGCTTTCCTGCTTTACCGGGCTGTGGCCCTGGTCTCCCAATGTCTATAACTCCTATGTACTGCAGGCTGATGCATGGCTGCATGGACATCTGGACCTTGGGCAGGATTACCCGTGGCTGGAACTGGCCATATATGATGGACAGTATTTTGTCTCTTTTCCGCCCTTTCCTTCCTATCTTTTGCTGCCCTTTGTCGCTGTATTCGGACCATCCTTTCCTGATGGGATTCTCTCGATTTTTGTCTCGCTTCTTGGCATCTCCGTAGCAGCACGCATATGCGTTTTTACAACCGGCAAAGGACCGCAGACACTTTTTTACCCCCTGTTTCTTTATCTGGGCACAGGTTTTCTCTTTCTTGCCCATACACCCTGGACATGGTTTTTGGCCCAATCCTTATGCTTTACACTCTCCCTGTGCGCCATAGACTGTGCTCTTCACAACCGCGGCGGATGGTCTCTCACGCTCTGGGCCTGCAGTGTGGGCTGTCGTCCTTTCTCTCTGCTTTTTCTGCCCGTTCTCATCGTCATTCTCTATCGCAACCGGCACCCGCGCCATCCCGTGCGCTGGGTCATGCAGCACCTTTCCTGGGCAATCGGTCCTTTGCTGATCGCCAGTTCATACATGGCACTGAATTACCTGCGATTTGGAAATGTGCTGGAGTTCGGTCATAACTATCTCCCGGAATTTGTCCGCGCGGAATATGGCCAGTTTTCCCTCCGCTATCTTCCGGATCATCTGCGTATGCTCCTGCGGCTGCCCTCCTATGACACTTCTTCCGGTCGTCTTGTAATCGATCATGTGGAGACGACTCTTCTGCCCATGGAAAACCCCATGCTTGTGACATTTGTGCTGGCACTGATTCTGTTTCATCGCTCACCTTGCACACAGAAGCCTTCCATGCGCTGCCTGCTCCCTGTACTGTGCCTGATTCATATGCTCCTTACGTGCATGCATCGGACACTGGGTGCCTTCCAGTACGGGAACCGATACTTTCTGGACAGTATGCCCTACATGTTTCTGGGAATCATTGAATGGAAGGGAGAGGATCCCCGCTTTACCCGCATGCAGTGGCCTCTTTTTGCCCTTGGATTCTCGCTGAGTCTGCTCGGCACAGTGACTGCATACAACGGCTGGTAACGCATCTGCACAGCAGCATTGTTTTCCTGTTGTCCGGTCATCTGCAGACGCAGATGCAGTTTCTGCAGCGGATACTTGTCTGCTGTCCCCTGAATGACTATACTTTTTTCTACTCCAGGCAACGCCTGACACTATGAAGGAGGCAATTCTCATGCTTGCCGCAAACCCTCCCATGGGATGGAACAGTTGGGACTGTTACGGTGCTTCCGTGGATGAGAACACGGTCCGCCAGAACGCCGCTTACATGGCAGAACACCTGAAACCGTATGGCTGGGAGTACATCGTCGTCGATATCCAGTGGTATCAGCCGACAGCAAAAACACATGAATACGAACCGTTTGCTCCGCTGCATATGGATGCCAACGGCCGTCTGTATCCTGCCGTGAATCGGTTTCCCTCCTCTGCCGACGGGGCCGGTTTCAAGCCGCTGGCAGATTATGTGCACTCTCTTGGACTCAAGTTCGGCATTCATATCATGCGCGGACTGCCGCGTATGGCCGCACATAATCATCTGCCTATTGCCGATTCTTCCCTCAACTGTGCGCAGGCCGCTCTCTCCCAGTCTGTCTGCCAGTGGAATCCGGATATGTACGGTCTGCGCTGCAGCGAAGAGATTCGCGGCGAAAACCCCGGAAGAGCCTACTACGCATCCATTTTCCGCCTCTATGCCCAGTGGGGCGTTGACTTTGTCAAGTGTGATGACATCGCCCGGGAATACCCGCAATGTGAAAAAGAGATCGAAATCATTTCTGAAGCCTGCCGGCACTGCGGCCGAGACATTGTACTAAGTCTTTCTCCCGGACCCGCTCCCGTGGAAAGAGCCGAACACCTGAAAGCCTATGCCAATATGTGGCGGATCACGGATGATTTCTGGGATCAGTGGGATCTTCTGCGTAAGATGTTTGAACGCGCAGAAAAATGGTGTATCCATGCCGGCCCGGGGCATTGGCCCGACGCTGATATGCTCCCGCTGGGTGCGCTTCGTCAGGACTACAGTCAGGATGACTGGACGCACTTTACGCCTGACGAGCAGAAGACCATGATGACCCTGTGGTGTATGATGCGCTCCCCGCTGATGCTCGGATGTGAAATGACCAAGCTGGATGAGCCGACGCTCGCGCTTATCACAAACCGTGACGTACTGGACATAGAAAAAACGACCTATTGCGGTCATCCGCTTTATACTACCGATACCGCCAGTCTCTGGATTGCCCCTGAAAGATGCGGAAACGGATTGTACGTTGCTTTATTCAACCTTTCAGACTGCGCACTGCAGGGATGCGTGACCGAAGACTCGCTCGAAAGGCCGGTTACCAGGGCCAGAGAGCTTTGGACAGGGCAATCGTGCTCAGGATCACTTCAGGCACACATTGCCCCGCATGGGTGCTGCGTCTGGCGAATTGAATGACCGGGAGGAGGAAACAGCATGTCTGCTTCCTCCTTTTATGAAATTTATGAGTTCTTTTTTTCTTCATGAATATCAGATCTTTCCCGTACTTTAAGAAGTTTGTCTCTTGACCATCATGCTCCTATTCCTTATCATATGGCATGCTAAAATGACCGGCAGAAAAGGAGAGGCAGTCATGGATCTTTTTGCGCAGAACCTTCGCAGAATCCGCAAGGAAAAAGGACTGAACCAGAGTGCACTCGGCGACAGAATCGGCGTATCACAGCGCACCATTACAGACTATGAAACCGGGAAGCGCAAGCCCCATCGCTCTACGCTCCAAAGGCTTCTGGAAGCACTGGACATTTCCGAGTCTGCCCTTTATCGGGATCCGCATCTAAGTGACGCTTCCAATGATGCACGGGAAGCTGCCATTGAAAAGGCGCGTCTCGCCTATGGTTCACGAGGAGAAAGGGAACTGAGTGATCTGTTATCCCGCAATGCCATGCTCTTTGCCGGCGGAAAGCTTTCTGAAGAAGCCAAGGATGCTTTCTATGAAGCGATTACCGTTGCCTATCTCACTGCCAAGGAAGAAGCAAGCCATCGATCCGTCACGGCTTCACTGTCCGCAAACAGCGAGGTGTCTGTCTGATGTCACTTTCTCTGCCATGGATTTCCGATGAAGTGCAAAGGCTGAAAAAACGCTTTCGGGTACAATCGCCGCAGGAGCTCTGTGACGCCCTGCACATCCTGATTCTCCATTCTCCCATGGGAACAGTGCCTGAGGCCTGCAAGGGCTTTACACTGTGTCAGGACGGTGTTTTTGTCATTTCCGTCAATGCAGACATGGGAGAGGATATGCAGAAATGGGTCCTGGCACATGAAACCGGTCATGCTGTACTGCATACTGCTCTGCTCCGGGACCATCCGCTGCTTGATATCCATCCATTCTCCATGGAACATATACTGGAACGTGAAGCCAACCTCTTTGCTGCCGAATGGCTTCTGGACGATGCGGATATCATGGAACTTGTCCATGACGGCCATGATTTTTATGCCATTGCCAGTCTTCTGCATGTTCCGCCTGTCCTGCTTGCATACAAGGTACAGTTTCTGGCCGGACGGGGCATTTCGCTCCTCTCCCCCATTCCAGGATGCGGAGACTTTCTCAGCGCACTGCCCCTTCAGGTTCCTGAAACATGAATCGAACATTCCGCTGTCTCCCGAGCCTTATTCTCACGGCATGGCCCATGGGATGGCCATTGCTTCCCCATGCAGCGGATGTGCCATGCTCGGAACCATATTTCCACGACATTTCTGTCCTGTAAAAGGAGATTACGCCATGATTCATTCCTTTCTCATGATCGGCCAGTCCAATATGGCAGGACGCGGCACGATCGGCGAAGTGCCTCCCATCGGCAACACGCATCTCAAGATGCTGCGCAACGGACGCTGGCAGCCCATGACATCCCCCGTCAACCCTGACCGTATCTTCTCCGGTATCTCCCTGGCAGAAAGCTTTGCCGACGCCTATCAGAAATCCCATGATGTGGATGTCGGTCTGATACCCTGTGCAGATGGCGGAACGCAGATCCGGCAATGGGCAGAAGGCGGGCTCCTGTTTGACCATGCCGTATGCCAGGCCAGGCTGGCCATGCGCACATCGAATCTGGCCGGTGTATTATGGCATCAAGGTGAATCTGACTGTCATCCCGGCCTTTGTGAGACATATCTCTCCCATCTGGAAGGCTTCTACGAAGCACTGTGCCGTGCGCTGGATCTGGCACGCACACCCTTTATTGTCGGCGGACTGGGAGATTATCTGCATGCCCTTCCGGAAGAAGATCGGTATGTGGATGACGTAAATGCGCAGATTCTGGCCTTTGTACAGGCCCATCCCATGACAGCCTTTGCCTCCGCCAGAGGACTGGAAGGAAAAAGCGATCATCTGCACTTTACAGCAGCCAGCGCCCGTGCCTTGGGTCTACGCTATTATGATGCCTTTCTCTCCATTGAGCCCAGGAACCGACATTTTGAAGAAAAGCCGTGTGAGGATGACGCCCTGCGCACTGCCATAGATGCACTGTAAGCTGTCTGATGCAAATTGACAGTCCCCTGGCACTGGTTTATGATAAGTCCGAAACTGATCGGGCTTTTCTTTTGCGGTCCTCACACCGAAGTGTCCTCTTTGTACAGGAGTGTTTCATGAGACAGGAACTGAAGCTGGCAGCCCATTACATCCGGAAGTATCTGTGGATGTATATCCTCGGCATTCTCTCATTACTGGCCGTTGACGTCGTGCTTGTAATAATTCCCCGTCTTACCGGGGACATCACGGATGGGCTCACCCAGGGAATTCTGGACATGTCCGGCGTATGGCACATTGCACTGCGCATTCTCGCCTTTGGTGGAATCGTCACGCTCGGACGTTTCGGCTGGCGATTCTTTCTGTTCGGTTCATCCCGTCTGATCGAGCGTGACCTGCGTAACCAGATGTTTTCCCATCTGGAAACGCTCTCCCAGCACTATTTCAATGAACACAAGACCGGTGATCTGATGGCGCATTTCACCAATGACCTGCAGGCCGTACGCCAGCTTCTCGGCATGACGATCATTACGACCTTTGACGCATCTGTAATGCTGATACTGGTACTTACCAACATGATCCGATATGTCTCTCCCCGACTTACCATTGTCGCTGTTCTTCCCATGATTGCGATTATCTTCGGCGATATCTTTTTCGGCAAAGCCATGCACAAGCGTTTTCTGGCACGTCAGGAAGCGTTTTCCCTGCTTACGGACCATGTGCAGGAAACCGTCAGCGGCATACGGGTCATCAAAGCGTTTGTCCAGGAACGCAAGCAGCTGCGTGCCTTTGCCAAGGTCAATGCGCATACGCGAGAAAAGAACATGAGCGTTGTCCGTCTGGTCGCACTGGTCATTCCGCTTCTGGACCTGGTCATCGGTATTTCCATACTCCTGACTCTGCTCTATGGCGGCCGGCTTGCCATTGAAGGCCAGATTACACTGGGGCAGTTTGTCGCTTTCAATACATACGTGGATATGCTTGTCTGGCCCATGATTGCCGTCGGAGAATGCATATCTTCCATCTCTCAGGGTATGGCCAGCCTCAAGCGCATCTGTCAGATTCTGAAGGAAAAGCCCGAGATTGTAGATGAAAGCGACGGTTTCCCGCGTCATCTGAAAGGAAAAATCACCTTCTCCGATCTTTCCTTTACCTACCCCGGAACACAGCACCCCGCGCTTTCCCACATCAGTCTGACCGTTCAAAGCGGAGAAACGCTGGCCATTATCGGGCGTACCGGCAGCGGCAAAACAACGGTCGCCAATCTTCTGGAACGTCTGTACGATACCGAACGTCCGGAAATGATTCAGATTGACGATATCCCACTGCGTCTGATTCCACTGGATGTTCTTCATGAAGATCTGGCCTATGTCCCGCAGGATAATTTCCTGTTTTCTGATACCGTGGAGCGAAATATTGCCTTTGGCTGTCCGGATGCCACAGCAGCTTCCATTGAGCAGGCCGCAAAGGATGCCTGCGTGCATGACAATATTATCGACTTTCCCAACGGCTACGAAACATTGCTCGGCGAACGCGGTGTCACAATCTCCGGCGGACAGAAGCAGCGCACAAGTATTGCCCGTGCGCTGCTGCGGGACGCACCTGTTCTGATTATGGATGACGCACTGTCCGCTGTGGATACAGATACAGAAGAACAGATTCTGACCAACCTTTCTCGACTGCGTGCCGGAAAAACCACGGTTCTGATTGCGCACCGCATCTCGACCATTCAGCATGCCGATCATATTCTGGTTCTGGAGGACGGAGCCATGGCTGAATATGGCACACACCGTGAACTGATGGATGCTCATGGCATCTATCGAGCCATCTGGGAAAAACAGCAGCTGGAAAAGCAGCTCCACGAGGAAGGCGGTGCCATATCATGACTACGCGAAAATCATCCCTTTTCCATGCCCGGCATGAAGGAAATGCGGACATTCATTATGAAGGGAATGCCATGGCCCGCCTCATGCATTACATGAAGCCCCATCGGAAGGTTCTTTTCCTCTGTCTGCTGCTCGTGCTTCTCTCTACTGTTCTGGATCTCTACCGGCCTATTCTTATCGGAAACGCCATTGATGAATACATTACCGGCAGCTATGCCCCCGGGGAACAGGTAGCCGAACGTTTTGCCGGCATTCTCCGCGCAAGCGGGCTGTATCTTCTGTGCCTGTGTGCCCTGTTCCTGTGTCACCGGTTTCAGTTTCTGTTCATGCAGCGAACCGGTCAGGATATTATTTATGGCGTCCGTCAGGATCTGTTCCAGCACGTGGAAAGTCTGACCATGCGTTTTTTTGATCTGACGCCTGTGGGAAAAATCGTAACAAGACTGACCAATGATGTGGAATCCATCAATGATGTCTTTGCCAATATTCTGGTCAAGCTTTTCCAGAACATCATCAAAATACTGGGGCTGGCCGTAATCATGCTGACACTGAACGTGCGCATGGCGCTGTACAGTTTTGTGATGCTCCCTCTAGTGGCTTTCCTGACAGTCCTCTCCCGGACGCTGTCCCGCAGAGCCTTTCAGATCACACGCACGCGTCTGACTGCCCTGAACACCTATCTGTCCGAGCATCTTTCGGGCATGCGGATCATACAGATTTTCCATCAGGAATCGCGGAAAATACAGGAATTCTCCGAGAATAACGAGCAGCTCTATCGGGCTGGATTTCGGGAAATGATGGTTAATGCGCTCTTCCGCCCAGGCATCTACATGACTTCCGTCATCGCACTTGTCATTGTTATTCTGGCCGGTTCCTCGTCTGTGCTTTCCGGAATCATCTCCATCGGTACACTCTACATTTTTCTGCAGTATATCAAGTCCTTCTTTGAGCCGATTCAGGAACTGGCGGAACAGTTTTCGACTCTTCAGAATGCCATTGCCAGTGCAGAAAAGATCTTTACGCTTCTGGACGAAAAGCCGCTGATTGAAGATCCTGTTCACCCTGTTTCTCCCGACCGTATCCGTGGCCGGATTGAGTTTGACCATGTGTGGTTTGCCTATCAGGGGGAAGACTGGGTACTGCGTGATGTTTCCTTTACGATTGAGCCAGGCCAGAAAGTCGCCTTTGTCGGTGCCACCGGTGCCGGAAAATCTTCCATCCTGAATTTGATCGGGCGCTACTACGATATTCAGAAAGGCCAGATCCGACTCGACGGAATCGACATCCGCGATATGTCGCGTGAGCAGATCCGGAAAGCCATCGGCCAGGTCCAGCAGGATGTGTTTATCTTCACCGGTGATATTGCTTCCAATATACGTCTGCTCAATGATGAAATCTCGGACGAAGCCATGGTTCACGCATCTGAGGAAGTCAATGCCGCCCGCTTCATTTCCCGTCTGCCGGACGGCTATCACCAGGCCGTCACTGAGCGCGGCTCCACACTGTCTGCCGGTCAGCGTCAGCTCCTCTCCTTTGCCCGGACACTGGCAACAGATCCCTCCATACTGATACTGGACGAAGCAACCGCCAATATTGATACAGAAACCGAACAATGGATTCAGGAAGCGGTGGAACGGCTGATGAAAGGCCGCACCACGATCATGGTAGCCCATCGCCTGTCTACTATTCAGCATGCAGACATGATTCATGTCATGCACCACGGAAAGATCCGGGAAAGCGGAACCCATCAGGAGCTGCTGGACCAGAACGGCATCTACAGAAAGCTCTATGACCTGCAGCTCGCCTGAGGGAACTTTTCCGTTGTTTCCTCGTCCCACAGAAAGAATATCCACCAATCCTAACGGAAAGGAAGGAATCAATGCGCAATGGACACATCTCAGCTTCTCTCCCGCGCAAGATCGGGAGATCCTTCTGCATTCGAAGCACTGATCAGTCCCCATGAAGACATGGTATGGCGCGTATGCTACCGGATTTTACAGAATCACGAGGACGCCCAGGACGCCATGCAGGATGCCATGTTGCGTGCATACCGCGGCATAGCACAGTTCAGGGGGGATGCCAGTCTGAAGACATGGCTGTATCAGATCGCCATGAGCACGGCAACGGATCTGTATCGGAAACGGAAAATCCGGCTGGCTGATTCCGTGGATGCGCTGCAGGAAGAAAGCCATGACATTCCGGATTCATCGCCTCTTCCCGAAGACACGATATACCGCCGTCAGCGCCAGCGCGCCATTCGCGATGCAATCTGTGCGCTTTCTGATTCCCTTCGCATGCCCCTGGAACTGTTCGCCCTGGAAGGCATGAGCTATCCGGAAATTGCACAGCATCTGGGGCTGCCTCTGGGAACGGTCAAGAGCCGCATTGCCCGGGCACGCCTGGCCGTACAGGAAAATCTGCAGATTTTTGAAGACTCCGCGGAACCAGACCGCACTTCTTCCGTCTCAAAGAATGAAAGGAGGACCCGTGCATGAAACTGAATGAATATGAAGTCCTCCTGAATCTTTGGCTGGACGGTGAGATAACAGAGGAAGAAGAAGCGCAGCTTCTTTCCTATGAGCTGGATCATCCGGAATGCGCTTCCCGGAGACAGGCGCTTCACACCCTTCAGCAGGAAATGGCATCCCTGAACGAGGACATTCCCCCGATGCCCTCCGGTCTTCATGCCGCATGGATGCAGAAAGTGGAGGAAGAGCATATGCAGTCTATGGAAAATCATCCTGCCAAGGAAAAGCGCTCATGGAACAGGAAAAGAATCTTTCGTATTGTATCAGTTGCCGCCGCCCTGGTCTTTCTCATTGGCGGAACATCCCTCATGCGGGATTCTCTGCCGGGAAAGCATGCCTATCCCAGCGGCTATGTGCTGAGCCACTCCGAGGACGCGGAACAGAACACCGCCAGCTATGCCGGCAATAACCTATCAATGGCCTCCCGCTCCAAGTCTGTCGAAGCAGGCGCCGGTTACATGGCAGCTGAATCCGCCGTCATGGGCAGTGCTCCCATGGAGGAAATGGCTTTTGCCGATGATTATGATTACGAGACGGAAGACGTAACTGCTGACGCCTCCGTGTCATACGATACCGGAAGCCAGGCCGTTTCTTCAACCAAGATCATCCGCAATGCCAGCCTTGCGATCACAACGACCGCTTTTGATCAATCCCTGAAAGAGCTGGAAAGCTTATGCAAGGCTTGCGGAGGATGGATTGCCTCCAATAATACATCCACACGCTACAATGGTCTTCGCAATGCCTATTTGGAGATGCGTATTCCTTCCGGGGAGTATGAGCATTTCCTCAGTCAGACCGGTGAAACCGGCCGTACCACTTCTCGTTCCGAATCCACCTATGACGCGACGGAAAACTATCAGGATACCCAGGCAAGACTGAAAACGCAGCAGGCACTCATGGACCGCCTGACAGGCATGATGACGGAAACGGCCGACCTGAGCGATCTGCTGGAACTGGAAGACAAGATTGCACAGACACAGTATCAGATTGATCGCTACCAGTCGAGTCTGAATGCAACGGACCGCAAGGTTGCCTATTCGACCGTGGAAATCAATCTCACGGAAGAAAAAGAAACTGAACAGGTTCAGTATCGCGATGTTTCCTTCGGTGAGCGGATCGGTCTGGCTTTTGAAAACGGTCTTGATGCCTTCGCCGAATTCATGGAAGACATGCTTCTGTTCCTTGCGGAGGCCCTTCCGCTTCTGCTCTGTCTGGCTGTCATTATTCTGATCATTGTATGCGTCGTCCGCGCTCTGCGCAGAAAGCATCACAGGAAATGACACAGATGCTTGTGACAAGAAAGCCCATCGCAAGGAACGCAGGCCTGTGCAGCCTTGCGATAAGAACATAAAAAGTGCACTTTCCGTCTGTTTCACCCGAAAACATTCTTGACACTTTGGAAATGCCGTAATAGAATTCGTAAGGAAAACGATAAGATGTTGTACACCATGATCTGGGATGGTTCCATTTCCGCAGGAGGTAAGTCTTGGGCATGGCTGCACATTGCATCTCCATCGCAAAAAAAATGTAAAGGGGCAATTCAAAATGAAAAGATTAACCGCTTTGGTGCTTGCTCTGCTGATGATGCTCTGCGCCTTCTCTGCTGTAGCTGAAGAGAGCCCGAACGAAGGGAATGTGCCGGTTATAATCGGCGAGCCCAACAAGCCCATTGCTACACCTGACGGTTCCACAGGCGCCACCACGGCAGAGACAGCTGCTACCACGGATACCACAGGTTCCACCACTTCCACGAACACCACTGCTCAGTCTGCGAACCAGACCGTAACTGCCGATGCTTTTGAGACACCTATCACCTTCGGTCCTGCGAATGTGGAAGAGGGCAGTGAACTCGCCAACCAGCTGGATGAAGATCTTGCCAACAAGATCGAAGCCTTCGGCAAGGGTGTCACCGAGGAAGCGCTGAACAATGTTTATAGTCCTGATACTGTCGCCCAGCTTGTCGCCAAGCTGGCCCGCAAGCTGGTCCTGGAGTATGTTGATACCTTCGTTATGGCGGCGAAAGTTCCCGCTGCTGCCATTGTTGGCGATCAGAAGGTTACTGCGAAGACCCTCGTCACCTTTGACATGAGCAAGCAATACGATGTCGTTGCCACTCTGTGGACCAACGGCGAAGGCGCTGAAGTCATTCTCGAAGCAGAAGCTGACGAAGAAGGCGCCCTGGTAATGGTGATTCCTGAAGCCGATGCGAAAGCTATGGCCGATGCCGTCGTCGTCGTATGCGACGTGTTCGAAGTCAAGTAATTCTGATTCAGTGATGCCATCAAAGCCGATACCTGCATCAGGTATCGGCTTCCTTTTTCTGACAGGAGACGATCTTCATGCATAAGCATAGACATGATCGACGCTATTACCTTATCCGTTTTTTGTTTATCGTGATCATCGCCGCTGTTATCGTCGGCGTTCTTTTGTACCTGGATTATCAGGATCAGGCAAAATACCCGGAAACGCGTGGTACCATGTCAGAAGGTTTCGGAGACCGGGCGACGGTTTCCGTTCAGGGAAAACAGTACTATGTGCGTGACGGTATCTTCTCCACCCTTCTGCTGGGAACAGATGTCACTGCCGAGTCCACATCCCCGGATATCTATCGAAGCGGCGGACAGGCTGACTTTCTTCTGCTTGTCGTTCGTGACAGCACGCAAAAGAAAGTATCCTTATTGCAGATTGACCGCAATACGATGGCTGATGTCATGACACTGAGCATACTGGGCAAAGAAGCCGGAACCCGAAAGTACCAGATCTGCCTTGCCCATGCCTTTGGCAAGACCAGGCAGGATAACTGTCAGTATACGGTAGATGCGGTAGAAAGGCTCCTGGAAGGTGTGACCATTGACGGTTATGTCTCTATGGACCTGAAGGATATTCCCGCATTTAATCATGCCATTGGCGGTGTGGATGTCGAGATTGAAGATGACTTTACCGCGTTTGATCCTGCCATGTATGTCGGTGCGTCCCTCCATCTGACCGACGATCAGGCAGCGCTGTTTACGCACTCCCGTATGTCCGTCGGCGACGGAACCAATACATCCCGTATGCGCCGCCACCGTGCCTATATGAATGGAGCCATTGCACAGATACGCTCTCTCATGGCCAGTGATGCGGAGTATGCCTCCTCACTCCTGGACAGCATTTATTCCATTCTGTTTACGAATCTCAGCAAAGGCCGTATCATCAACGAACTCAACATGATTTACTCCTATGACCTGGGAGAAATCCAGACGCCTGCAGGTATCAACATAAAAGGCTCTAACGGACTGGTTGAATTCCATGTGGATGAAGACAGGCTTATCGAATGGATTCTCGCAACCTATTATGAACCCATCGAAGAAAGGAACGATTGATTTCCATGAGTCAGACCACACAAGACGCTCGCACACTGCCTGCCATTTCCACCCGGACAACCGCCTCTCAGAACAATGCAACCGAGATTGACCTGGTGGAACTGGCTCTGCGCCTGCTCGAAAAGGCCAAATGGATCATCCTGGTTGCCGTTCTTGGTGCTGTCATTGCCGGTCTTTATACCATCTATCTTGTCACTCCTATGTATACGGCGACATCCGGTCTGTATGTTGTCAATCGCAATGATTCCGCCATCAATCTGTCAGACCTGCAGATCGGCAACTATCTTGCATCTGACTATGAGCAGGTGTTCCGGAACTGGCACGTGCAGGAAAAGGTCATTGAACGCCTGGATCTGCCCTATTCCTATTCCCAGCTCAATGGAATGGTCTCCATCTCCAACCCCTCCAACACCCGTATTCTCTATATCACCGTTCAGTCTCCGGATCCCCAGGAAGCCAAGCTGGTCGCAGATACTTTTGCATCTGTTGCGCAGGACTTCATTGCAGAGACCATGTCAACAGCGCGCCCCAATGTGTTTATGGAAGCACTGCTGCCGGTCCGTCCCTCTTCTCCCAGTCGTACGCGGAATGTACTGATCGGGTTTATACTGGGTGCGCTGCTCATGGCTGGCATCTTTACCATTCAGTTCATCACCGATGACAAAATCCGCAGCAGTGAAGATATTACCAAGTATGTGGGGCTTGCTACGCTGGGCTCCATGCCCATGCTCCCCGACCATGAACCGGTTCGTCTGACAGAGGAGGCTACAGTACAATGAGAAAACTCAATATTCGTTTGATGGAGCCTCTGGATTTCAGTGCTGCTGAAGCACTCAACACGATTTGTTCCAATCTCCAGTTTGCCGGCCGTGATCTGAAAAAGATCGTTGTCACCAGTTGCAATGCCAATGACGGCAAAAGCTATATGTCTCTGCATATTGCTCAGAACATTGCGCGCCGCGGGAAGAATATTCTGGTTATTGACACGGACCTGCGCAAGAGTGTCATGGTGTCACGTTACGGCATGCAGCTGGAAGAGCCTGGTGAAATGACCGGCCTGGCGCACTATCTGGCAGGGTATGCCAAACTGGATGATGTTGTCTATGAAACCAACCTGATGAATCTGTACTTCATGCCCATCGGCAATGAAGTCGCCAATCCTGTGCCGCTTCTGGACAGCCCTGAGTTTGGGAAAATGCTGAATTCGCTCGCCAGCAGTTTTGACATGGTGCTCATTGATGCTGCACCGGTCGGCCTTGTGATTGACGCAGCCGAAGTCGCGCGCTACGCCGATGGTCTCATCTTTATCACCAGTTACAATAAAACCACCCATCGCGAACTGCGGGAAGCCAAGGCCCAGATAGAGGCCACCGGCTGTCCCATCCTGGGATGCATTATCAATCAGGTGGACCTGAAAGGTCTTTCCGCCAAGAAGTATTACCGCAAGGATTATTACAATCATTACGGCAATGGCTATTATGGCTCCTATGCTCCGGATGATGGGAAAAAGCATAAGAAGAAGACGAAAAGCTGACGGATCATGTGTATCGATTTGCATTGTCATATCATCTGGGGTGTGGATGATGGCGCACAGACAGAAGAAGACGCACAGAACATGCTGCGTGCCGCCTATGAGGACGGCACGGATGTCGTTGTCTGTACCAGTCATATTTCTCCCGGTCTGGCTCTCTTTCCGGAAGAAACCTATCAGTCGCACCTTGCTTCTGAACAGGCCTGGCTGCAGCAGGAAGGAATTCCATTGCAGCTCGTGCCCGGCCACGAAGTGTTTTATACAGATCACACTGCACGCATGCTGCAGGAAGGGCTGGTCCATCCATTGGGCAACAGTCCCTTTGTGCTGGTTGAGTTCTCCCCGGATACCCCGTATGAACGAATCCGGGAAGGCATACAGAAAATCACCATGGGCGGTTATCGCGTGCTCATAGCACACTTTGAGCGTTATCATTGTCTGCGCAATCTCGCCTATGTGGAAGAACTGCGCCAGCGATACGGCTGTTTCATGCAGATGAACGGGCATACCGTGATACGCAGGCAGAGCTTTTTTGCCAATCGATGGCTGAAACAGGTCATGGCACGCCGTCTGGTGGACGCCATTGCCAGTGACGCTCATAATACAACACACCGTGCGACCTGCATGGCACAGGCCTTCCGCGCGGTTTCGGATCAGTATGGGGATGCTATGGCACAGCGTCTCTTCATTGATCGGCCTTCCTTTATACTCAATGGCATGTGAAAGCGGACAGCTGTCCGCTTTCACATGCCATTGGCTTTCTGTCATATGCAGTCATTCCATGGGAGGTAAAACACATGGCATTCAAAGAGAAGGCACTGCGGCGTCTGGATGAAAAAATGTCAAAGAAGGGCATTCCCTATGCCCTTGGCGGTGATTTTCTTCTGCAGGCGCTGTCTCTTGCGGAAGAATCCCACCTGCTGTCCCTGACAGTTCCCTTTGAAAAGCGTGGAGACGCGGACGCTGTCATGCGGCGTCTGGGAATGGGACATGTGGACTGTGATACTCCGGAATGTTTTCTGGGAACCTATCACTTCGACGGTGCGGAATTTCAGCTCCTTGCTCTTCCGGAGCATCGGCTGCCCACACCGGATGTTTGGAAAAAGGTGGATATACCCGGTGCCAGCGTATGTGTCATGCACCCTTCCGCCTGGTGTCATGTATGCCGTACCATGGGCTGGGAAGTGCCTGAACTTCTTCTCCCCTTCTGCATGTCCCAGCCATTATCTCATACCCCTTGAAGGAGGTTTACTATGTCCCGTCTCGGAGATTTATTGCGCACGGAGCGTCTGCGCCAGAATATGACGCCTAAACAGGTTGCCAGAAAATGCGGTGTCAGCGAAAGCTACCTGATCGCGGTGGAAAATGGTACCAGGATTATCGGGGATGAACAGGCGCGTCGCATTCTCAAAAAGATCGGACTGAAGGAACAGACGGAAGCCGATTTTTCTCTGGATGATATTGCTGCCACTGTTGACCTGGCCCAGGTACAGCCGCAAATGGCCAAAGCCGTAGCCCAGCCCAAACCGAAAGCAGTCGAGGTAGAAAAGGTCGCTTCCACAGAAGAAGAGGACAATAAAGGCGTGGTGGGGAGCGTATGGCTGGATGCCCTGCAAAGCGTACTCAAGAGTGTACCTGTCATGAATGCAGTCCTCCAGAGTGTTGACCATCGGCTTCTTCCCATTCAAAATGGAAAGATTGAAGGCGCGAATCCGGACAAGGTCTTCTATTATCTCTCGCCGGATGACTCCATGCGCGGGTTCCGTATCCATCAGGGAGATCTGGCACTGATCGTGCCCGCGCAGAGTCCGATTGACGGGGCTGTCATGCTGGTTGAATACAATCAGCATCGTTATCTGCGCAAGATCAAACGAATTTCCGATACTGCGCTGATGCTGCAGAGCTATGACCGAGAATATGATGCCGTAACTGTCAGCCTTCATGAAATCAATTGCATCGGACGTGTATGCAGAATTGAGTTTACACTGTAACGCAAAAAGCACCGCCATGCGGTGCTTTTCTGCTATTCCACCTCCACAGGATAGCATTCCTCCAATGCAGACAGATCCTGTTTTGTTCCGCCCAGTTTTCGATATAGTTTCAGGATCTGCTGCACCATCTCAGTATCCACGACAAACTGTGCCTGCGTCGTCTCCGTTCCGATCAGAGTAATTGTAAGCCTTCCATCCCGGCTTTTGGCGAGTTCTTCCAGAACAGGCAGGCTCTTTCCCGTCAGAAAGAGGATATCATCCTCATAAAATGTCATATCATACTCGCTGATTGTCCGGTCGCAGGGAATGGTATATGTTTTCTTTCCCGCTCGCAGCTGCATCCGCTGATTATTCAACGCTTCCCAGCTCTCACTGGCCACCGTAACACGGATGACAATCCAATCGTCCGCATCCGGCTGTTCCACCAGATCCAGAAAAAGAATCACATCCCCCTGAATGTCCTCAGACATTCCAATTACCGGCTGCGTGTCCATCCGAAGCACCGTATCCACGCCATTTTCGTCCAGAAAACACTGTGCCGGCACACCCTGTGCTGCCGCTTCCAGACCGTCCGCCGACGAAAAAGTGCAGATAAGGCAAAGCACGGCCGCTATGCAGATACACCATCCTGTGTGCTTCATGTTCTTCACGCTCCCTTCATTGCTTCTTTCATGATAACTGTGATTTTGGATTTCTGCAAGGAGGTTTCCATGCGCCGCACATTCTGCCTTCTGACAGTTCTTGGGCTGCTTCTGTCATGCTTCCCTGTTCAAGGTGCTTCTCTGCCTGTTCCTGAATCCCTTTCTCCGGCGGATCTTCTCCCCTGTGATGCTGGAGAAGGGAAAACAGAGATCCTCCCCTACGCCACGGACTACGGAGAGAAAGAAGCACTCGTGTATCTGCCGCCCGCCTATGATCCCGAGGGGGCTTATCCCGTCTTTTACTGGATGCATGGAGGCGGAGAGACACCCTACTCCTTTCTGAATCCAGCCCGGTCCATGCCGCTTTCCAACCTTCTGGACCATCGAATAACACAGGGGGATGTACCACCCCTGATTCTCGTCTGTCCTACCTATGATGTTCCTGTCAATAACCCGCATTACGGTGCCGGTGTCGACACGCTCACTGAACAGTTTCCTGAGGAATTGACCCGCTTTCTGATTCCGGCCGTAGATGCCAGCTATGCAACCATCCCGGACCGTCTGCATCGCGCTTTCGGCGGTTTCTCCATGGGCGCTGTCACTGCCTGGTATGTTTTTCTGCAATCCCTTGATGCAGTCAGTGTCTTTGTTCCTGTCAGCAGTGACTGCTGGGCACTGGGAAGAAGAAACGGCGGATGCGAAGAAATGGCTGACCTTCTATCAGATGCAGCTGCTGACGAGGCTCCCTTCCGCATTTATGCGCTGACCGGTGCACACGATTTTGCCATGGACCCCATGCGGGATCAGATCGAAAACATGGAAAAACGGGAGGTCTTCCGTCATACGCTTTTTTTCGGGTTGTTCCCAGAAGGCCGGCATGACAGGGAAAGCGCATACACAGAACTGGACGCTGTGCTGTCTCTGCTGTTCCCGTATTCCTGATCAGCCGGAAATCCTGTTCTTTTCTCGTTTTTCTGCCCCATATTTTTCTACCCATGGTGAAAAATCTACCAAATCTTCTCAGATATATCTTGACGCATGGGGAATTTCTCCTCTATAATTGCCTTGGTTGGTTTCTTCGGGTCTGTGGTTGCAAGCCGATGCCAGTCGCAGGCAAAACGGTCCACGTAATCCGTTCAAAGAACGGGGAGCATGGTGCGGTCCAGAAGTAAGTCCGTCCGGGATGATTCCCGAGAGAAGTGCGTGAGGGCGCTGATGCGTTGAGCAACCTTCCAGACGGCGAGTGTGGGGGCAAAGACCAGGTCAGCCGAAGCGATCACCGATATCATTTTTTTGGGGGTTTCCTTACCATGTACGAAGACAAAACGCTGGTTTGCAAAGACTGCGGCGCCGAATTTGTGTTCACCGCCGGTGAACAGGAATTCTACGCAGAGAAGGGCTTCCAGAATGAGCCCACTCGTTGCAAGGCATGCAGAGCTGCCCGCAAGGCCAGCCGTCCCGCTGTCGGTGCGCCCCGTGAGATGCACGATGCCATCTGTGCCAATTGCGGTAAGCCGACTCAGGTTCCTTTTATCCCACGCGAAGACCGTCCTGTATACTGCAGTGAGTGCTTCGCAGCCATGCGTCGCGCCTAAAGTCCAGCGGGGGTACGATCACGACTGACAGTGCGCGCTTTCCTTCAAGGAAGGCGCGTTTTTCTTTTCCTTGCATGAACTCCCGAAAGACCGTATAATGGAAAAGGCATCGGAAGATGCCTATTTTCCTGGAATAAATGGAGGTTATCGACGTATGGAAGAGGCTGGAACCAAATCCAATTTTATATGGGACGCTGTAGAAAAAGACCTGCAGGAACAGGTATACACGCAGGTACATACGCGGTTTCCCCCTGAGCCTAACGGATATATGCATATCGGTCACTGCAAAGCCCTGATCATGGACTTTCTGACAGCTGAGAAATATGGCGGCAAGTGCAATCTGCGCTTCGATGACACCAACCCTGCCAAAGAGGACACAGAATATGTGGAAGCCATCAAGCGGGATATCCACTGGCTTGGTTTTCATTGGACCGGCGGACTGTTTTATGCTTCTGATTATTATGACAAATGCTATGAGATTGCAGAGGACTGGATCCGCCGCGGTCTTGCGTACGTTGATGAACTGAGCAAGGATGAAATGCGTGCTTATCGCGGCACGCTCACCGAACCCGGTAAGAACAGTCCCTGGCGCGATCGTCCCTGGGAGGAAAGCCTGGACCTGTTCCGTCGCATGCGGAACGGCGAGTTCCCTGAGGGTACGAAAACGCTGCGCGCCAAGATCGATATGGCAAGCCCCAATATCGTCATGCGGGATCCTGCACTCTACCGTATTCTCTACAAAGAGCACTGGCGTACAGGCAATAAATGGTGCATATATCCCATGTATGACTTTGCCCATCCCATCGGCGATGCGCTGGAAGGCGTTACGCATTCTCTGTGCTCGCTGGAGTATGAGATTCATCGTCCCCTGTATGACTGGGTGGTAAAGAATGCCGAAAACATGCTTCCCGGTCATCCGCGGCAGATCGAATTCGCACGTCTCAATATCACGCAGACCGTCATGAGTAAGCGCTATCTGCGCCAGCTCGTGGAGGGCGGCTATGTTGCCGGCTGGGATGATCCCCGTATGCCGACACTTTCTGCCATGCGCCGCAGAGGGTACACCCCGGAATCGATTCGAAACTTTGTCGACGCCATTGGCATGAGCAAGGCAGATTCAACAGTGGACTTCGCGTTCCTTGAGCACTGTGTGCGTGATGATCTGGGTGGAAAGGCGCCTCGCGTCATGGCAATCCTGCGTCCTCTGAAAGTGATCCTGGACAACTGGCCGGACGGCGAGACCAAAACCATAACCCTGGAAAATCATCCGGATCATCCGGAGTGGGGTACCCGTACAGTCACGTTCGGGAAGGAAATCTATGTTGAGCAGGAAGATTTCATGGAAAACCCGCCCAAGAAGTACTTCCGTCTTTATCCCGGGAATGAAGTCCGTCTCAAAGGCGCCTATATCATCCGCTGCGATTCCTTTGTCAAGAATGAAAGCGGCGAAGTGACAGAGCTGCACTGCACAGTCGATCTGAATTCCGCTTCCGGAACCCCTGGAGCGGAACGCAAGGTCAAAGGCACCCTGCACTGGCTGCCTGTAAGCGATGCTGTTCCGGCTGAAATCCGTCTCTACGAGCCGCTTCTGAGCGAGGAAATTCAGGCGGAAGCAGAGGATCCGGATGCAGAAGAAACGCAGTCCGTGAATAAAAAGGACTTTATCTCCCGTCTCAATCCCGATTCTCTCCAGACCCTTCACGGGTTTGTGGAGCCCTGTGCCCGCAGCGCCGAAAACGGCACTACCTATCAGTTCCTGCGCAACGGTTATTTCTGTAAGGATCCGGATTCCACGGATGACCTTCCTGTTTTCAACCGTACCGTGGGTCTGCGTGACACCTGGGCCAAGCTGTCGAAATAAGGAGGAACAATCCCATGGAGGTACGCACGCGGTTTGCACCCAGCCCTACTGGCTTCATGCATCTGGGTGGTCTGCGCACAGCGCTGTACAATTATCTGTTTGCCCGTCAGAATGGCGGAAAGTTTATCCTGCGCATTGAAGATACCGATCAGGAGCGCTATGTGGAAGGCGCTACCGAGGTCATCTATGATACGCTGCGCGGCTGCGGTATGCAGTGGGATGAAGGTCCGGACGTAGGTGGTGATTACGGCCCCTATATTCAGTCCCAGCGCAAGGACCTGTATATGCCCTATGCCAAGAAGCTGGTGGAGACCGGGCATGCCTACTATTGTTTCTGTACGGAGTGTGAGCTGAAAGAACGCCGCGCTGCCGCCGAAGCCAAAGGTCTTGTATTCAAATATGACAAGCACTGTCTCGGTCTCACCAAGGAAGAGGTGGACCGGCGTCTTGCAGAAGGACAGCCCTTTGTCATCCGCCAGAATGCACCTACGGAAGGAACAACCAGCTATACAGACCTGGTTTACGGTGAGATGTCCTTCCCCAACGACACCCTTGACGACATGGTGCTTATCAAGGCAGACGGCATGCCTACCTACAATTTTGCCAATGTCATTGATGACCATCTCATGGGAATTACCCATGTGATGCGCGGAGCAGAGTACCTCTCTTCGACGCCTAAGTATAATCTGCTTTATGAAGCCTTTGGCTGGGAGGTTCCACAGTATATTCACCTGCCCTCTGTCATGCGGGATGCGCATCACAAACTTTCCAAGCGCGACGGCGACGCGTATTACTCTGATTATGTGGACAAGGGATATCTGACTGAAGCGCTGATCAATTATCTGGCCCTGGTAGGCTGGAATCCCGGCGATGACCGTGAGTTCTTTACAATGGATGAACTGGTTCAGGCCTTTGACGTGCATCGGCTGAACAAGGCCCCGGGGATCTTTGACGTAGATAAACTGACCTGGTTTAATGCAGAGTATATCCGGCGTATGGACTTTGATGCCTATCTGGCGAAAGTCACTCCGTGGTTCGATCAGGTATTTGCCGGAAAGAAAATGGACTATCATCGTCTGGCAGAACTCATGCATGACAGAACGGAAGTCTTCAACCGCGTACCCGACATGGTCCGTTTTCTCTGTACACTTCCGGATTATGAAGCAGAGCTGTTCACGCATAAGAAAATGAAGACCAATCCGGACGTAGCCAGGACCGCCCTGCTTCTCTGCCAGCCAGTCCTGGAAGGCATTGCAGAAGAAGACTGGAATGAGACCGAACTCCATGACCGTCTTATGGCTGCTATAACAGACAGCGGCATGAAAAACGGACAGGTATTCTGGCCACTTCGCATTGCGCTCTCCGGCCAGGCCTCAACGCCTGGTGGAGCGATTGAAATCGCCTATCTGCTGGGAAAAGAAGAAAGCCTGTGCCGTCTGCAGAAAGGCCTGGAAAAACTCGCATAAACTGTTGTCCCAAACCGGTCTCCGGTTTGGGGCTTTTTCCTTTCTCAGCAATGGCACAACCGCTCTCAAATGTAGTATAACCTGTTCCAGAATCTGCAAAGGAGCCAATATATCTATGCCTGATCTTTCCAAGTATGAAAACCCCTGGTTCCGGGATGACGATGAATCGATCCTGGAAATCTATGACATCCGGTCGGGAAGCGTCGAAACCGTCCGTGAATTTGACACAGTCATCGAAGCGCCAAACTGGTCTCCCGATGGTCAGGCACTGTACTATAACAGTCAGGGCCGGATCTGGAAGCTGGACCTTTCCACACATGCCATATCACAGGTATTCTCAGACTTTGTGGACAACTGTAACAACGACCATGTGCTTTCCTTCGACGGCATGCATCTGGCTGTCAGTCATCATACCAAAGAAGACGGCCAGTCACGCATCTACACGCTCCCTGTAAGAGGTGGTCTGCCTCGCCTGATTACGCCTCTGGCGCCCAGTTATCTGCATGGATGGTCGCCTGACGGGAAAACACTGGCTTACTGTGCCTGCCGAAACGGTGAGTTCGATATCTATACGATTCCGTCAGAAGGCGGTATTGAGACCCGTCTCACTAGCGCACCAGGCCTTAATGACGGACCTGAGTATGACAGTGCCGGAGAATACATCTGGTTCAATTCCGTGCGCACAGGACTCATGCAGGCCTGGCGTATGCGAGCTGACGGCTCTGAGCAGACACAGATGACTTTTGATCTGAATGGGAATACCTGGTTCCCGCATATTTCCCCAGACCGAAAAAAAGTGGTTATGATTGTCTATCGCAAAGGTGATCTGAAGCCAGATGAACATGTACCCCACAAGCATGTAGAATTGCGGCTCATGGATGCCGATGGAAGCAATCTTCACACAGTCCTTCGCCTTTTTGGCGGACAGGGTACCATCAATGTCAATTCATGGTCACCGGACAGCACGCGGTTTGCCTATGTACGCTATCGCATCCGAGGGATTGGAGAGCTGTAAAAAGGAGAGACACGCTTATGGAAACCACCATTGACCGCAAGGGATTTGCACAGATCAATATCGTCGTGCGTGATATTCAGACAACAGCGAAAGCCTGGGCCGATCTTCTCGGCGTACCGGTTCCGGAGATACATCACACGCACCTTGAAGGCGGAGAAAACTACACTTATCACGGAAAGCCCATTTCCTGTGATCTGAAAACCGCAAATATTGATATGGGCGGATTTGTACTGGAGCTGCACGAACCCGCCGGCGGGGAAAGCTCTTTCCAGGATTACCTGGACAAGCATGGAAATGGCGTGCATCATATCGGTTTTGAAGTAGGCGACCGCAGAGACGCCCTGATTGCAGAAATGTCTGATGCAGGCTATGACACACAGCGAACCATGGGCATTTACCCCGGAAGCAGCTGGACCATTGTTGACGGGGAAGACACGCTCGGTGTGAATCTGAATAGTAAGCCTGTACGCTGAAATCAATGCATCCGCATAAATAACTGGAAAACAGGGCATATCGGAACATGCCGCGGCTGAATGACTTCTCAATTGCAAAGTCCTTTCGGCAGCCATCATACAATAAACCCTTGCGTTTCAGAAAACATGCAGGTTGCTTTGCTTGCGCGGCATACCGCATGATTTCCAAAGCACATTCCTGCATGAAAACGCAGCACACATTGGGTCGTACGCTGCAGTTGGAACCCGTCTTCTGCCGTTATGGAAAATGACAAAGAAGGATTCACTTTTACGTAGACCATTCATCAGTGGGAGGAAGCGGGAAAAGCACACGCGATCAGCTCCCCTGTCATTTGCGCCAGAGTGTGCTGTTCACACGGATGTCCGCATGTCATTGCCGCCGCCAGCCAACAAAATTCATCTGTTTTTCCGTCCTATCGGATTACGCGACTTATGAATACCCTCTGCATTGTGGGATCTCAGCACTGGTTCTTCGCCAGAAGGGCCAGTGTTTTTGTATCTTCCCTGCCTTGGTAATAGCGGTCCAGAACAGCCTGAAAACAAGGCGCACCACCAGCCCGAGCAAACAATGTCATGCTGGAGCACAGCTTCAGGTCATCCGTATAGCCCATGATCTCATGAATATTGTTCTCTTCCAGTTCCAGAAGTGCACTGGTGATTTCGATAAGCCTGGCTCCCAGCAGAGGATCCGCAAGATACGCTCTTGCCATCTTCATATCTTCGATTCCAAAGTAGTCCGACATGTAACTGCGCCCAAGTCCACGCATCTGTGGAAAAATGAACCAGATCCAATGGCCTGTCTTTCGCCCGTTACGAATCTCCTGAAGGGCTTGCGAATAGGCAAAGGTCTGTGCCTCGCGAAATTTCTGCAATCTGTCTTCCATATGCTGTACACCTTCTTTTCTCCAGTATATTCCGCGTCCCCCAACTCTGCAAGTCACCAAACTTCTCTTGATTCCCAACGAAAAAAAACATATGATGACAGGGTCCGAACCTGAAAAGAAAAGAGGGACAGTCCATGGCCTCTGACAAAGTTCTGCAGACACTGACCATGATTGATCAGATGAAGCGCGGCGCTTCTTTGGATCGGCTTCTGGAAAGCACAAGACCCGCCCATTCTCTTCCGCAGCTGATTCTCCCGCACCTGCGGAACATGTCCTATGAAACACTGGGGATTCTAATCGGCACCAGCCGACCCAATGTCTACAAAATCATGGGCGGGAAAAGTCATCCGGAAAAGGATATGATCCTTCGTATTGCCATCACATTGGAAATGTCAGTGGAGGAAACGCAGGATATGCTCCGAAGCGCACACCGTACACCGCTTACCGCATCGGACGAACGTGATGTCTGTATCATGTATGCGCTGATTAATCTGCTGGACAGTGAGGACACCGATGCCCTTCTTCGGGAGAAAGGCTTTCCCACCCTCTGGCCGTCGACATAGCCGATTTCGTCCTTCCCAGACTGGCTTTTCTATCGGAGGCTGACATTGGAACTTTCTGAACTCATCGCTTATGCCAGCGATACCTACCACATCCAAGAAGAACACCGCTGGAAAGACTTTCCGCTGTTCGGCGCTCTCGTGCACCCTGACAGCGGAAAAATCATAGCCCTTCTCATGCGGCAGTGGGATTCGGATCGCGGCGTCCAGATCGAACGCTGTGATCTGCGATGCGGGCGTACATCCATCCCGGTCGCTTCCCTGCCTGATTTCACGCTGCCACTGCGCATGCATGGTCCCCAGTGGGTCGGTATTGCCATGGAACGCGTAAAAGATCCACTGCTCATCCACAGCCTCCTGGATAAGGCCTACGCCATGGGAGCGTCTTCGATTCCCACGCTCACGCTTGAAGCCCGTTCCTCTGCTTCATCCTATCAGGACACGCCTCTGCCAAAGCCCACACCACTTCAGCAGAATCATCTCATGCCCCGGCCCATCCTGGACATGATTCATATGTTCCGACGAGGCGATGGCTCCTTCCGGCAGAAGTGTGACAATTTCTATCGTCAGGCACTTTTCATGGAGCACTATGAAGATCATGCTCCGTGGAACGGTGACTTTGATCGCATGTTTCCAAGCTATCAGGACCTGAACGGGAAACAGCTGCGTGGCTATTTCACCTGGCGTACCCAGTTCCGGAAAGGTGAGTATGTTCCTGCCCCCAATGGATTCGGTCTTCTGTATGCGTTTGAGCTGATCAATGGCATAGGTGCCGATTCCGTAGAAGACCGTTTATGCAAGCTCCAGACATTACATGATTGTTTTCTCTCCACGACTTCCTCTGCGTCTCTCGTACAGTCGTCTCTGCGCCGGTGGATACTGGAAACCGCCGTCGTACAGGGCCTGCCGCCTGAAAAGGCACTCCTGTTGCTCCCTGCAGACCTTGCTCAGCGAGATCAGGCATTGGCGACACTCCGTTCCCCGGATACATTCTCTGATGAAGACGTCACCCAAGCGCTGTTTGTGCTTCACAGGCAATCCCCGGATACCTCCCGGGTCCTAGCAGCGTTCCCGGAGAAAGGGGCACGCATGTATGCCAATGCGTGGCGCTATGCAGCCATGCATAAAACCCTGTTCGCTGCAAACGGCTTTACCCTATGCTTCGGAGAGCCGTCAACCGTTCCCTGGCATCCGTTCAGCACGGTCCTCTACCATGAGAACGAAAAGCATGCGGATGTGTCCTGTGCACTCAGTCCATGTCGGAAATACACCTGCAAAGGCGGAAACTGGGAAGAGACTTCCTATCACGAGGTACACTTTGATCGGGACGCTTTTTCCACTTTCATGCATGCCGCTGAACGCCTTTTCCGGAGATATCTCGGCATCCGGTATCGTCTGGGCATGGAAACCAGGGATTGGCCGCTGCAAGCTGTGGAGTTTGCCATGGAGCAGGAGAAGAAACAGGAAAAGGAAGAGGCACTGCGGAAGATTACGATCGACCTTTCTGCACTCAAGGGGATACGGGACAGTGCCGATCTGACCCGTGATCGTCTCTTGACAGAGGAGGAAAAAGAAGAAACATTGGAACCGGCAAGCGCTGATTCGAAGAATAACATGTCTGCGATGCAGCCCTCTCCATTGCCGGTCCCTGCTCTTTTCCCCGGGCTCGACGAAGACAGTGCCTTCGTTCTGAAAGGTATTCTCACAGATAAGGATATGGCCGCCTATCTGTCCGAGCATCGTCTGATGCCTGAAATTATAGCTGATACCGTCAACGAAGCCTTTTATGACACAATCGGAGACAGTGTTCTTCTCTGCGAGGAAGGCAAGCTGTCCCTGGTAGAAGACTATCGTGAAGATCTGATCCAATTACTGGGAGGCATATGATCATGCCAGAAGAATACAGGAAGGTACCCCGACGCATTGCCCAGACAGTCATGAACTCGCTGAAGGGCGGTGTCGTACCGCGTATCGGTCTGCCTTATATCACCGTTGGCCGAAAAAACGAAATTGAAGCACTGCTCAGAGATGTAGAAATCATTGAAGAAGGCGGCGCGTCCTTTCGATTCATTGTCGGTCGATATGGTTCTGGAAAGAGTTTTCTCTTGCAGACGCTGCGTAATTATGTCATGGAACGCGGGTTTATCGTGCTGGATGCAGATCTGTCTCCAGAGCGCCGTCTGCAGGGTACAAAAGGTCAGGGATTAGCCACCTATCGGGAACTGATCGGCAATCTCGCCACCAAGACACGTCCGGAAGGCGGTGCGCTGACACTGGTACTGGACCGGTGGATCAGTCATATTCAGACAGAATCTGCCATTGAAACCGGATTGGCTCCAGGCGATCCAGAGCTTACCCGAACGGTCGACCAGAAAATTCTCAGTGTCATTCACACGCTGCAGGACCTGGTCCACGGCTTTGAGTTTGCGCATCTTCTATCCGTGTACTATCACGCCTATCTGGAAGACAACCAGGAGAAAAAAGCCCAGGTTATCCGCTGGTTCCGCGGCGAGTATATGCAGAAAAAGGAAGCCCGCGATGATCTGGGTGTCAATATCATTATTACTGACGATGACTGGTATGACTACCTCAAGGTGTTTGCTGTCTTTTTCCGCATGGCCGGATACACCGGTATGATGATCATGGTAGATGAACTGGTCAATCTCTATAAGATTCCTAATGCTGTTACCCGCCAGTACAACTACGAAAAGCTTCTCACTATGTACAATGATACGCTGCAGGGCAAAGCACGATATCTCGGTATTCTCATGGGTGCCACCCCCCAGACAGTAGAAGACCGCAGGCGCGGACTGTACAGCTACGAGGCACTTCGCTCACGTCTGAGCGAGGGCCGTTTTTCCAGGCCCGGAACCCGTGATCTGCTGGCCCCGGTTATTCGTCTGGAACCCCTGACAGCGGAAGAAATGCTAGTACTGTGCGAAAAGCTTTCCCATATGCACCGGGACCTGTACGGATATACGCGCCTGTGCACCACACAGGAGCTGTCCGATTTCATCCGTACCGAATACAGCCGTATCGGTGCCGAGCAGAACATAACCCCTCGCGAAGTCATTCGCGACTTCATTGAACTGCTGGATCTTGCCTGGCAGCATCCGGATCAGACTTTTTCGGATCTTCTGCTTTCCGACGCGTTTACCTTTACTCCTTCTTCCGCCGTACCGGACAGCGCTGACGAAGCGTTCTCGGAGTTCACACTATGAATGTATTCTCACGATACGCGTCTTTTATCCAGGACGCCATATACACCGCCGGATGGCAGCAGCTGCGTGCTGTGCAGAACGCCGCTGGAGAAGCCATTTTCGGCACACAAAGCAATGTACTGCTCTGTGCTTCTACTGCTTCCGGAAAGACAGAAGCCGCCTTTTTCCCTGTTCTGACACTTCTGGAAGAAGACCCGTCTGCTTCTGTCGGCGTTTTATACATCGCACCTTTAAAAGCCCTGATCAACGATCAGTTCGAACGTCTCAACGCGCTCTGCGATGAAGCCGGGATCCCGGTATATCGCTGGCATGGAGATGTATCCCAGGCGCAGAAACAGAAGCTGATAAAAAAGCCATCCGGTATTCTGCAGATTACACCGGAGTCGCTGGAATCTCTTCTCCTGCATAAGCACATGGACATTCCCGCTCTATTCGGCGATCTTCGATTTATCATCATCGATGAGATTCATGCTCTGCTGCGCGGTGACCGGGGGCTGCAGACATTCTGTCTGATCCAGCGTCTGTGTGCGCTGGCTGCCTGTCATCCGCGCAGGATCGGTCTCTCCGCAACCATAGGGGATCCGCAGTCCGCCGCACAGTTTCTCGGCGCTGGAAGCGGACGGGAAACTGTGGTCCCTGCGCTGGAAGCCGGTAAGGAAGTCTGGCGTCTGAGCATGGAACAATTCTATTCAACGCCTCCCCAGGCTACCGATACGCCGGATGAGCTTTCTTCCGACGCTGATCTGAATATGGAAGACGCAGCGAATGGCTCCGATCCCGGCATCGACTATATCTTCCAACACACACGCGGCAGGAAATGCCTTGTCTTTACCAACTCCCGCGAAGAATGCGAATCCGTATGCCAGCAGCTGCGTGAAATGTGTGCGCTTGCCCATGAGCCGGACCGTTTTCTTATTCATCACGGAAACCTCTCTACTTCCTACCGTCAAAGTGCAGAGGAAGAAATGCGGGACGATCACTCCCTGTATTCCGTATGCGCAACAGCAACATTGGAGCTAGGCATTGATATTGGAAGACTGGAGCGTGCCTTCCATCTGGATGCACCTTTTACGGTATCCGGTTTTCTTCAGCGCATGGGGCGTACAGGCCGTCGCGGATCCCCCTCTGAAATGTGGTTCGTCATGCGGGAAGAGCATCCTCTGCCCCGTGCCATGCTCCCGGAAACACTTCCCTGGTATCTGCTGCAAGGTATTGCGCTTGTACAGTTATACCTGGATGAGCGATTTGTGGAGCCCCCACGTACTGGCCGACTGCCTTACAGCCTTCTGTATCATCAAACTCTGTGCACACTGGCCGGATGCGGCGAAATGACCCCAGCCGCGCTGGCCAGCCGTGTCCTGACACTATCTGCCTTCCAGCACATTTCTCAGGACGATTATAAGACACTGCTGCGGCACCTGCTGTCGATTGATCACATCAGCCGCACTGAAAACGGCGGGCTGATCGTAGGCCTTCGTGGAGAGAAGCTGCTTTCCAGCTATAAGTTTCTCGCAGTTTTCCAGGAAAACATTGAGTACAGTGTGCGATCCGGCTCCGAACAGATCGGTACGATCGTAAGACCGCCGCCTGTAGGTGAAAAAATCGCGCTGGCAGGCCGCGTATGGATCGTGGATGACGTTGACCACAAAAAACGGGAGATCTTCTGTACCCTGGTTCCCGGACGAGTGCCTGCCTTCTTTGGCCTGGTGGCTGGAGATATCCACACCCGGATTCTGGAGAAAATGCAGGAAATACTGCAGAGTGATACCGTTTATCCATATCTTCTCCCCCATGCCAGGAAACGCCTTCAGGAGGCCCGTAACAGCTATGCTGCCTCTGGCATGGAGTACAGTTCCCTTATATCGCTGGGCGGCAATATGTGGGTACTGTTTCCCTGGCTGGGAAGCTATGCCTTTCTGGCATTGGAACGCTTTTTGAAAATCATGTGCAGCGAAAAACTAGGGCTTAAATCACTGAACAGTTCCCGTCCCTATTATATGACCTTCACAATGAAAGCGGATCGCGAGTCTTTCTTTCAAGTGCTTGCAGAAGAAGCAGAAAAAGATTGGGACCCGCTTGCGCTTGTCTATCCCGGGGAAGTGCCTGTGTTTGAAAAATACGATGAGTATGTTCCCGAAGACCTGGTGCGCAAGGGGTTTGCCTATGGCGTACTGGATACGGCAGGCATGAAGGCTCGCATCCGCCAATGGGAATTCTGATCTAAAAAAAGGACACGCTGTGTCCTTTTTGAACCCACTCGGCGCCAGAGGCGCCAAAGATTCGATATCTAAGTGGTCTTGAAAAACCATCATATATGGTATCGAATTTTTTTTATTGGTTGCA
>CACWXY010000033.1 GCA_902764915.1 uncultured Eubacteriales bacterium
GGTTCCACCTGTTCCCATCCCGAACACAGAAGTTAAGCCCTTGGGTGCCGAAAGTACTTGGCTGGAGACGGCCCGGGAGGATAGGACGCTGCCGGATTCTATATTCCTCAGTAGCTCAATGGCAGAGCATTCGGCTGTTAACCGAAGGGTTGTAGGTTCGAGCCCTACCTGGGGAGCCATATCAAAATAATCCGAATCATGTTTTCCAGATAGGAAGCGGGTTCGGATTTTTTATTCCTTTACTCGTGATTTGCGAGCGTCCATCAAACGGAATCGAATCTATTGAAATAGAGGGATGCCACCAATAACGGTGACATTCCATTTTCTTTTGCGGCAGCCGGGAGATGCTCCTGCTCATCAGCCTGCTGTTTCTTCTCCTGCTCTGCCTTCCATGTGTCAAGCACAAGTGAAAATGCCTCTAAAATGGTCAAACATTAGCGGTGGAATATGTGCATGGTTTCCGCCGCTTTTACGACTCATAAAGAAAAGTTACCCTCACGGATATTCTTCTCTACTTCTTCACTCCATGTAAAATCAGCAGTGTTCTTCATAAGGTACACTTGTTACGCATATACGCATATACGCATATTGTTTTGCTTTTTCTATCGTTCCGTAATTCATCAGGTGAGAGAACTCTTCATAGATGAGTTTTGGTAGGCCAGACTCCTGGCCTGAATTCCAGGTTAGTTTTCCTGTTTTGAGTCGGATGCTTATAAGAACAGCTCCATCGTTCTCCATAACCAGTCCCTTGATTGTATATTTGGTATTTCCGATGAAGAGAAAGAGAATACTTACTGTCAGATACGGATTCACATTGTAGATATACGTCAGTACATTAACTAATCCATCGATGTTTTTACGAAGGTCTGTCCCCCCGCTTATACGAATATTATGATAAGCTAAAGCACATATAGATCGCACTGAATGTAGTTGGCGTCGCATCAATCAACATATCTTTCGTCTCTTTCTCTCAGTTTCTCCGCTTGTTCTATCAGATATCGTCCTGAAAGAAGACGTTCTTATCTGACTGCGGCATTCTCTCTGCACCCCTCCATCTACTCTTTGCAAAGAATCAAAAGCAGTCCAGATGTTGCATACAGAATGATGCACCTGGACTGCATAGATATTCAAAAGGAAATGAACTACCACTGTGAATTTTAGGATTTCTTGCCTTGGTGGAATTTACGAATGCCAATCCAAATAGAAAGAATAAATACTACAATCAGTACAATGAAGGACAGCGCAAAAGAACCGGTAATAAGGGCGATAATCGCACTGGCAAAAGGAGCAATCGCAGTAACTCCTATGATTTTAGCGATAGATGCCGCATACTCTGATGAGTCCCTTGTATTCACAGAATGATTACGGGGGATCAGTCTTGCATTTTTCGTTCTGGACAGCACTTCTGCATACAGAATCAGAGCTGCCGAAAAGAAAAGCATTAAAATGGCATATTCTCTCATATGGATCCACCTGCCTTACGGTTCACTGTCAAGCATAAATGGACCGGAGGTTGCGGGGATGACTTCTGAGTCTTCATCAAATGCATTATCATACGCTTCTTCCATGCGATAGATGTGTTCAACAGCGGCAATTGCCTGTTCGCGTGTGGCTGGTATCGAAGGCATGAAGGAATTGCCTTCAAGAGCTTCCATAATGCCATTTGCCGTGCAGAAGTATACACTGTCTCTTGCTGAAGCATAGATGCTATTGTCGTCAGCATAGAGTTCAGGCATGGTGTAGGTCAGAGGAAATTGAGCATCTGTCTCGAAGGTCCAGTTGTCAAAATCAAACAATTTCACAAGATCACAAAGCATCTGTGCCATGAGCTGACGGCTGATTACACTGTCTCCGAGTGCATCGGCATGCACACGTTTAAGGAAGCCAAGTCCCCATGCTTTTTCGATTTCAGTCTGAAGAGGATGCCCCGGCACATCCTTAAAGGGAGTTGCTTCGGGGAGTTCCTGCGTCTGCCAGTACTCTTCAAACACGTAAACACCGAGGGCTGCAAACTCAACAGCCGTGATATTCTCTGTGAGATCCTTGTCCTGCAGACATGGAGGAATCAGGTGCCTTGCATCAGCAGATGCAATTGTCTCCTGCATGGAATCGGATGCGAGTTTACGGTTCAGGGTGCCACCGGTCCATATGTTCCAGGTCCCACTGTTGCCGTAACGCCACCATCCATCAAAGCCCTGTCCGTCAGGACGCAGGACACATATCAGCTGTCCTGCATCATTGGGAGCCTCATAGGACGGCGATTCGTACCAGTAAGCATAGAGAATGCCTTTGTCAACAATACCATCGATACGTCCTTCATCCCATTCGGGATATTCCCCGCTGACTTTATTGCCATCCTGGCGTACATAAAGGGTTTTGAAGTTTGTCTCATAGGTGCCGGTCCATGTTCCCTCACCGGGTACGTATTCCAGAAGACTCCAGTTGAAATCATGCAGAGTAGGGTATACAGGTGTGTCATTGTTCGGAGACTGGCCGCTTACAGTAAAAGGAATACGCAATCCATCTGAAAGGTTTTCTTCACTGGCAGGTTCTGACTGGAAATAGCGGAGCTCATAAGTACCGGGTTCATCGGGAACCTTCAGCCAGAGAGTGCAATCTCCCTCTGTTACATATTTCCAATCTCCATGGATGAAAGCAGGATCCTCACTGCGTGCTGTTGTCACCCAAGCTTTATGTTCTATGGCAGACTGTGTAACACCCTGGCAGACAACAGCCATATATTGGCCAGGCGCATAGTCATCTTTGTCCGGCAGCACAGAATCAACCGTCTGCTGATAAGAAACCGTGAAGGAAACACTCTTCTGCTTCACAAGATTTTCCGGAGAGGAAAGATATCCACGGTAGAAACGCACCTCATATTCGCCCAATGAGGTAGGCGCATGCAGGATAATATCGCTGCTTCCCATGGATATATAGCCCCATTCCAAATAATGGTCAGAAGCGGAACCCACAGCAGCAATGGCGATCCAGCACTGATTGTCAGCCTCGGTCTGTGTTACTCCGTAGTACTGGATATCCATAGGTTCACCGGGCATATAGCTTGATTTGTCCAGTTCCATCCTTTCCAGGGCATACGCGGGCAGACATAGGCAGAAAGATAATGCGACAAGAATGATCATAAGCAAAAAAAGCAAACGTGTTTTCATGCGAGTTCTCCTTTCTCAAAGTGGATGGACCGGATGAGAATGTGTATGATTGCTGCAAACGAATATGATTAAGCCGGCCCCATTTGAGAACAAGACTATAGCATGAATGCAGGTTACAAGTCAAATCAGCAAAAGAGAGCATCCATCCAGTCCATTTTCTGACAGAAGCCATCTGCATACCAGGAATGCGCTGCAACGGGAATACAGAAGACACACAAGAAGAAGCAACAGACTTCATGTCGTTTTGCTTTGTCAGCTGTGTTATCCAGTAGTTACTGTCTGTAGTCTGAGAATGACCGTCTATGCCCAATGAGGGCTTGTGAGCAAGATCAGATACATATGCGAATATGAAAAGACTGCCGCAGGAACTACGGCAGTCTTTATGGAAGAAGGCATCCTATACATCAATGACGTGGTCTCCTGAAGGGCGGCGGATCGAAATCTTTTTTTGTGGTTGAAGGCCGGCATACAGCCATTCTTCTCCGGGAGAAAGCGTCGGAAGAAGGAGCGCAGTATCTCCGATGACCAGTGAATAACCTTCAACGGTGTAGCATGGAAGATCCTTGCGGCAGCTGATACGCAGTCCGTCCGATGTCCATTGGGCTGTCAGCGGAGAATATGTCTGCTTTACGGTATCATAGGAAGGTTTTTTGTGCCCTGTCATGTCCATGGAACCATGCACTCTTTGGCGAAAGCGTCCTGTGCCTTCCTCGCCCATATGCGTCCGATAATCATTCAGACAGAAATAGACGGTTCCTGCGATTGCGTCTTTGGGGCGATAGGATGCAAGCTTTTCCAGAAAGATACGTTCCCGTGCCTGGTCACCACCGGAGAAAGCGGGCTCACACAGTCCAAATTCGGAAGGCACAAAGGCACGCCCGGGATGAGCAGAGAGAAGGGTTTCCCATGCGATTTCCTGGTCAAGCCCCGTATGCCATGTGCCGATATAATCATTGATGCAAAGAATGTCCCCGTCCTTCGTGGCGTCCTGAAAAGGACATTGCCAGGCTGTATTGGTGACATAACTGACCGGGCGCGTGCTGTCCAGAGAATGAACAAAAGCGCAGGCTCTGCGCACATAGCGCTGGACACTCTCCTTCTGACCGGAGAGTTCATTGCCCACGCCCCAGGCGATGATAGACGGGTGATGACGATGCGCATGAACCATTTCCGTCAGATGTATGCATGTGACAGGCCAGAGCGCTTCCGGGTCGCCTTCCGGCTGCTTTCCCCAGAAGGGGATTTCTTCCTGTACAAGCATGCCGTGCCGATCGCACCAGTCATAGACCCAGTCATCCTGCTGCCAGTGGAATCTGGTGAGTATGCTGTTGCTTTCTTTAAGGCGTGTCAGCCAGGCTTCCATATCCTCCCGGGATTCGGCCATCCCGGTTGCAGGATCCGAGCCCGGCATCCACTCCATACCGGGAAGGCGTACCCGCTCGCCGTTGAAGAACCACCCGTCGCCCTGTATTTTCATTTCCCGGAATCCGAACACGATTTCTTTTTCATCCGAGAGTGTACCATCTGCACACAGGGCGGCAAGCTGAAGGGTATACAGCACAGGACGGTCAAAGTGCCAGAAGGATATACCGGAAAGAAGATGCGGCACCAGCGCTTCCCCTGGTTTCAAAGTACCGCTGTCAAGCGGGGTGCTGCCTTTGGGAACCAGGCTGCCTTCGGCTCCGAAATACAGCGCCCAGGCAAGCGTATCATTTCCCTTCGCACCGTCCATGATTGGGCAGAAGCCGAATATGCCATTGCCTTCATTCTGTCGCTTGCCTGTCGGCAGAATGACAGGCTCTGCAGTAACGCATGTATCCATGATGGCGATCCGCCCGGTCTGTCTGCATTCCACGGGACGGATCAGTCCTCCGTCGTGCGCCCAGTCAAAACTTTTATTGTAAGGAAGCGCATTTTCGGAGAAGCGATTATCCACGCTGACCATAAGCTCCGATGGCGCGGAGGCATTCATCTGAGAAGTAATTTCCATGGTAAAAGGCGTATATCCGCTGCCCTTATGGGTGCCGGCAGGATATCCGTTGACAAACACCTCAGTATCCCGATAGGCACCGTGAAAGTGCAGGAAAGTTCTTTCCTTGCCGGAGGGACAGGGATTAATCTGACAGGAATAGAATCCCTTTCCCATGTATGTTTCCAGTGTGTCCTGTGTATTCCATGTATGCGGCACGGCAACTGGTTTTCCTTTTTCCAGGCACTGCGCCGTTTCACCTACAGCAAAGTTCCATTGGGAGAGATAAGCTGTCATAGGGGTTTCTCCTTTTTGCGTCATGGTTTAAAGAGACTTTCTTTTCATGCGACGGTTTTTTGCTTCACGGGAAAAACCGTGCTTCATGGTGAAGCACGGCGAAGCGCTTTTCCTTAGGAGATACCACGACCGCAGTAAATGCAGCGTGCGCGATCGCCTGAATGTTTTCCCGGGATATAGCCCCACTGCAGGCAGGGTTCAGACAGTGAGACGCAGCGGTTGTTGGGGCAGAGGGAGTGCTCCTGCCAGATTACGTTGTGCCCGGTAAGCTCATGGGGTCGATCTTTTTCTTCCAGAAGCATCTGAATCAGCGCCATACGAATATAGCGTCCGCAGGCAGCCTGACGGAAATAGGCGGCGCGTGGGTCATCATCCAGAAGCGGCGAGATTTCATTGACACGGGGCAGGGGATGCATGACTGTCAGGTCTTTCCTGGCACGTTCCATGCGCTCAGGCGTGAGGATGTAGAAATCCTTGACGCGCTCATAGACAGCGGGGTCAGAGAAACGCTCACGCTGTACACGGGTCATATACAGAATATCCAGCTGCGGAAGTGCAGCATCCAAATCCTCGACTTCCTCATAAGTCTGACCGGTGGATTCAAGCAGTTCCCGTACAAAGCCAGGCATGCGCAGTTCTTCCGGTGCGATGAGGAGAAAATGAATGGATGGATACCGGCACAGCGCTTCCACCAGTGAGTGCACAGTGCGTCCATAGCGCAGATCTCCGCACAATCCGATGGTCATGGAGCCAATGTGTCCTTTTTCCCGTGAGATAAGCGTCAGATCCGTAAGTGTCTGCGTGGGATGATCGTGTCCGCCGTCTCCGGCATTGATAATGGGCACGCCGCTCTTCAGCGCGGCAGCCAGTGCTGCGCCATCCCTTGGATGGCGTATGGCGATGATATCGGCATAGGAAGACACAATACGGATCGTGTCCTGCAAGGATTCGCCTTTGGAGACAGAGGAGGAGCCCACATCAGAAAAGCCCAGGACCTGTCCGCCCAGCGAAAGCATGGCGGACTCGAAGCTCAGGCGTGTGCGCGTGCTCGGCTCGTAAAAAAGCGTAGCCAGTTTGCGGTGGGCGCAGGCATCCCAGTAATCCTCAGGATGTGTCATCATGTCGTTGGCGGTATGGATCAGTGTTTCAATTTCTGCATTGCTCAGATCAGCGATCTCAATGAGATGACGCATGGGAACCTCCCATCCAGCTTTCGTCAGAGGGATTGTCGCGGAAGGCGATCAGGCGGGCGATATCCTCCGGGCGGATATAGTTTTCTTCGGCTGCGGCACGTGCGAGTGCATCAAAATTGGTGAGAGAGACATTTCTTACCTGTGCATTTTCAAGGCGTTCGGTGGCCTTGCGCATGCCATAGGTAAAGATGGAGGCAATGCCAAGGACTTCTGCGCCGGCTTCACGAAGTGCCTCCACTACGTCCAGTACACTGCCGCCGGTGGAGATCAGGTCTTCCACGACCACAACCTTCTGTCCCTTTTTCAGTTCACCTTCAATCTGGTTCTGACGTCCGTGATCCTTGGCACCGGAGCGCACATAACCCATAGGCAGGTGCATGAGATGCCCTACAATGGCTGCATGCGGAATACCGGCGGTGGAGGTGCCCATGAGTACATCAACATCTGCGAAGTTTTCCTGAATCACACGGACAAGCCCGGCTTCGACCAGGTCGCGTACATCCGGGGCGGTGAGGGTAAGGCGGTTGTCACAGTATACCGGGGAATGAATGCCGCTGGCCCAGGTAAAGGGCTCATCCGGCCGGAAGATCACGGCACCGATAGAGAGCAGTGCCTTGGCGATGGTGTTTTCATTAATCAGACCCATACTGGAAATCCTCCTTTATGCAAATGCTTCCATGGCTTTGTGATAGGCAGCGACTGGATCCGGCGCTGCAGTGATCGGGCGTCCCATGACGATATAGTCCGAGGTCAGTTCCCGTGCCTTTTCCGGGGTTGTTACGCGTACCTGATCGCCTGCATCACCGCCGGCAAAGCGTACACCGGGAGTGACCGTAAGAAAATCAGAACCGCAGCACGCATGGATTCGTGCCGCTTCCAGGGGAGAACAGACAACGCCGTCCAGTCCGGCCTTTTGGGCACACTCCGCATAGTGCTCGACCACTTCAGCCATGGGATGGGGAATCCACAGATCCTGTTCCATACGCTCCTGGGAGGTAGAGGTGAGCTGGGTCACGGCAATCAGGAGGGGACGTGTGCCGTCGGGGCGGGTCAGGCCTTCCAGTGCCGCCTCCATCATGGCAGTGGTTCCGGCGGCATGCAGGTTTACCATATCCACGTTCAGGGCGGAAAGCACATGCATGGCACGCTTCACCGTGTTGGGAATATCATGCAGTTTCAGGTCCAGAAAGATCCGGTGCCCGCGTTTTTTGATTTCCCGCACAATCTCGGGACCGCAGGCATAGTAGAGTTCCATGCCGATCTTCACAAAAGGCTTCTTGTCAGCGGGAAAGCGGTCCAGGAACGAAAGCGTTTCCTCTCTTGAGGGAAAGTCGCAGGCGATAATGACGTCACGCATGGTGGGCACCTCCTATGATCTGAGAAAGGGATGAGATTCCGTAGGCTTCCATGGCCTGAGGCAGGTCTTCAATAATACGCTTGCAAGCATAGGGATCAATCAGATTGGCGCATCCGACCTCGACGGCACTGGCTCCGCAGAGCATCATTTCCAGCACATCCTCGGCACTGGATACGCCGCCCATGCCGACAACCGGTATCGAAAGGGCTGCGCTTACCTGATAGACCATACGCAGGGCTACAGGGAAGACGGCTGGTCCGGAAAGCCCACCGGTTACATTGCGCAGTACAGGCTTTCGCGTCCGAAGGTTCAGGCGCATCCCCATGAGCGTATTGATCAGGCTGACACCGTCTGCACCGGCATCCTCACAGGCCCGGGCTACGGCGACAATATCAGTGACATTGGGTGACAGCTTCATGATTACCGGTTTCTTCGTTACATTCCGTACAGCTTTGGTAACAGAGGCGGCCATTTCAGGAGATGTCCCAAAGCTCATGCCGCCGCCATGTACATTGGGACAGGAAATATTCACTTCCAGCCATCCGATTTCCGGAACCTGGGAGAGCTTTTCCGCAACGAGCACATATTCCTCCAGGGAAAAACCCGAGATATTGGCCATGACCGGCTTATGGAAGCACTGCCGGAGCCGGGGGAGTTCTTCCGAGATAACGGCATCGACGCCGGGATTCTGCAGCCCTACACTGTTGAGCATGCCTTGCGGTGTTTCTGCAATGCGCGGGGTGGGATTTCCGAATCGCGGCTTAGCGGTTGTTCCCTTGAAGGAGAGAGAGCCAAGCATATTGATATCGTACCATTCGCTGAATTCATACCCGTATCCGAAAGTCCCGCTGGCAGGGATAATGGGATTGTCTAGTGTAATGCCACACAGGTTTACATTCAGTTCCATAAAAGCACCTCCCGCGGAAAGACAGGGCCTTCCTTGCATACACGGCGCGGACCGTCCCTGGTTTCCAGGGAACAGCCCATACAGGCGCCAAAGCCGCAGCCCATCCGTTCCTCTAGGCTCAGCTGTGCGGGAGATGGTGTGCATCTGAGGAGTGCACGAAGCATGCCTTCCGGTCCGCAGGCGCATACATAGGGAATCGAGTCCGGCAGGGCATCCGTAACAAACCCCTTCTTCCCCAGAGAACCGTCTTCTGTGACAAGCACAGTGTTTATGCCCAGCTCGGCAAATGTATCCGCAAGGAATACGTCTTCGCGGCTGCGAAATCCCAGCACAGCCGTACATGCTTTTCCTGCCTCATGCAGTGCGCGTGCCAGGTATACCAGCGGCGGAATTCCGACACCTCCTCCCACCAGTACGGCCCCGTCCGGGATTCGGGCCAGATCATAGCCGTGTCCCAGAGAGACAAGGGCATCGAATCGGGAACCGTTCGGCGCCTGTGTCATATAGGCGGTGCCTTTTCCCACACAGCGGTAGACCAGGGTCAGTGTATGGCCGTCAAAGTCGCATACGGAGATCGGGCGGCGAAGAAACAGTCCCGGGAGCGCCAGGTTGACGAACTGGCCGGGGAGCGGAGCAATCGGGTCTCGGGATGTCAGACGCATCCGATAGACGCTGGAGGTCAGCGCTTCCTGGCTTTGAAGGATCAGTTCCGTTTTCTGCATGCTACTCTCCTCAGGCGTCAATGGTGGAAATGGTAATCGTGGTTTCCTCCAGCACATCCAGCAGCACGCGCACCGTATCCAGCGCGGTGAAGATCGAGACATTGTTCTCTGTTGCTGCCAGGCGGATGGAATGTCCGTCGGAAAGGGTGGAGGAGTCCAGAGAGCGGGTGTTGATGACGTATGCGATATGTCCCTGACGCAGGGATTCTATAATTTCATCCGAACCATCGGAAATCTTGTGGAGCACATGCGTGCGGATTCCGTTTTCCTTGAGGAAGCGTGCCGTGCCTTCGGTAGCCTCGATATTAAAGCCCAGATTATAGAACCGCCGGATCAGCGGAAGCGCTTCCTCCTTATCCCGGTCGGCAATGGTTGCAAATACGGTGCCGTAATTCTGCAGGTGCATGCCGGATGCCTGCAGCGCCTTGTATAAGGCGCGGTTGAGCCGGTTATCGTAGCCGATGGCCTCGCCGGTGGACTTCATCTCCGGACTGAGATAGGCGTCGAGACCGCGGATCTTGTTGAAGGAGAAGACGGGAACCTTGACATACCAGCGTTTCTTTTCGTCGGGATAAATGGTGAAGATCCCCAGTTCTTTCAGGGATTTCCCGAGAATCACATCCGTGGCAATATCTGCCAGGCTGTAGCCGGTGGCCTTGGAAAGGAAGGGAACCGTACGGCTGGAGCGAGGATTGACTTCGATAATGTAGACCTGCTCGTTCTTATCCACAATAAACTGAATATTGTACAGTCCAACAATGCCGATACCGAGGCCCAGTGCTTTGGCATACTGCAGGATAATTCCCTTGACCTTGTCAGAGATGGAGAAGGAGGGATAGACGGAGATGGAGTCACCGGAGTGTACACCGGTGCGTTCCACCAGCTCCATGATCCCGGGCACGAATACCTGCTGCCCGTCGCAGATCGCGTCGACCTCGACCTCCTTGCCTTCAATATACCGGTCAACGAGGACCGGCTTATCTGCATCGATTTCCACAGCGGTCTGCAGGTAGTGGCGCAGCTGTGCTTCATCACCGACGATCTGCATGGCACGTCCGCCGAGCACAAAGCTCGGGCGCACCAGAACGGGATAGCCGATCTCCTCGGCGGCACGCACGCCATCCTCAATCCGGGTGACGGCACGGCCCTTGGGCTGCGGAATGTTCAGCTCCAGAAGCAGCTTTTCAAAGCTGTCGCGGTTTTCTGCGCGCTCAATAGCGGCACAGTCTGTTCCGATGATTTTTACGCCGCGGTTTTCCAGGGGCTGCGCCAGGTTAATGGCAGTTTGTCCGCCCAGGGAGGCAATTACGCCTTCAGGCTGTTCCAGATACAGAATATCCATGACGGACTCGGGCGTCAGCGGCTCGAAATAGAGCTTGTCGGCCGTGGTGTAGTCGGTGGATACGGTTTCCGGATTATTGTTGATAATGATTGCTTCATACCCTGCCCGACGGATGGTCATGACCGCATGGACGGTGGAGTAGTCAAACTCCACTCCCTGGCCGATGCGGATCGGGCCGGCACCCAGCACGACAATCTTTTTCCGGTCTGAGCGGCGGGATACGCCTTCTCCAGTATAGGAGGAATAGAAGTAGGGGATATAGGCACCGGTATGGCAGGTGTCGACCATGCGGTATACCGGGTGAATGTCGGCGTTCATGCGTGCCTGCCATACATCCAGTTCTTTCCAGTTCCAGAGCCTGGCAATACAGGGATCCGAGAATCCCATGCGCTTGGCCTCAAGGAGGACAGAGAGATCCCCGGCATGCCCGGAAAGCTTCTTTTCCATATCGGTGATCTTCTTCAGGGACTGAAGGAAGAGCGGTGTAATCTTGGTGCAGTCATAGACGGTGTCCAGATCCGTGTCCCTTCGGATGAGCTCAGTAATGGCAAAGATACCGTCGGCGTGGAATTCCGAGGCATAGGCCAGCAGGGCATCCGTATCCATGTCGGAAAAGCGTGGGAGATACAGATGCGTGGCGCCGATCTCCAGGGAGGACACGGACTTGAGCATGCATTCTTCCAGATTGGATCCGATGCCCATGACCTCACCGGTAGCCTTCATCTGGGTACCCAGCGTATTCGGCGCAGAGGCGAACTTGTCAAAGGGGAAGCGTGGGAACTTGGCCACCACATAGTCCAGGGACGGCTCAAAAGCGGCGGTCGTATTGGCAATGGCGATATCCTCCAGCAGCATGCCCACGGCAATCTTTGCGGTGACCCGGGCAATGGGATAGCCAGACGCCTTGGAAGCCAGTGCCGAAGAGCGCGAAACGCGGGGATTGACTTCGATAAGATAATACTCGGAGGTTTCCGGGTGCAGGGCAAACTGAACGTTGCAGCCGCCTTCAATCTTCAGCTCACGGATAATCCGGATCGCGGAATCATTGAGCATTTTCAGGTCATGGTCATTCAGGCTCATGATCGGTGCGACCACAATGGAATCGCCGGTATGCACGCCTACCGGGTCCACGTTTTCCATACCACAGATGGTGATGGCGTGGTCAGCGCTGTCACGCATGACCTCAAACTCAATCTCCTTGTATCCACGTACGCTTTTTTCAATCAGCACCTGATGCACGGGCGAAAGCCGGAAGGCATTGATGCCGATTTCTTCCAGTTCCTGAGGGTTATTGGCAAACCCGCCGCCGGTACCTCCCAGTGTAAAGGCAGGCCGCAGCACGACCGGGTATCCAATACGTTCGGCAGCAGCGCGCGCTTCCTCCAGGGAATAGGTGATCTCCGAGGGAATCGTGGGTTCTCCGATGGACTGGCACATTTCCTTGAACAGCTCCCGGTCTTCTGCGCGCTCAATGGAGCTGGAGGGCGTTCCCAGCAGTTCCACATGACATTCCTTGAGCACGCCCTTGCGCTCCAGCTGCATGGCCAGATTCAGACCTGTCTGACCGCCAATGCCGGGCACAATGGCATCGGGACGCTCATAGCGCAGGATCTTGGCGACATATTCCAGTGTCAGGGGTTCCATGTAGACCTTGTCAGCAATCGTGGTGTCTGTCATGATGGTCGCCGGGTTGGAGTTGACCAGTACTACCTCATAACCTTCCTCTTTCAGGGCCAGACAGGCCTGCGTACCGGCATAGTCGAACTCTGCGGCCTGACCGATGACGATCGGACCGGAACCGATGATGAGAATTTTCTTGATGTCTGTGCGCTTTGCCATAAATATGCCTCCTTTTTTACAGTCGGATCCCCGTCTCCGGGGCGGTATAGACAAGCTTGCCATTGCATACGGTGGCAAGACAGGAACCGAAGACCTGCATGCCTTCAAAAGGTGTGGATTTGCCCATGGAAAGGAAGTCCTTGGGATCAATGGTATAGGATCGGGTCAGATCCCAGAGAGTGTAGCTGTTTTCTTCCTGCGCGATCTGAAAGCGCCGTCGTGGACGGACCGTGATTGCCTGAAGCAGCTGCTCCAGGGAAAGAAGGCCCGGCTTGACCAGGAAGGTGTAGAGCACAGGAAAGGCGGTCTCTATGCCGACAATCCCAAAACTGCTGCCGCGAAGACCACGGCTTTTCTCCTCAGCGCTGTGAGGTGCGTGGTCTGTGGCAATCATATCAATGGTCCCATCCGCAAGCCCTTCCAGGAGAGCCTCTCTGTCATCCGGCGATCGAAGCGGCGGATTCATTTTCCATTTTCCCAGGTCCTCCAGATGGGAATCATCCAGGACTAGATAGTGCGGGGCTGTTTCGCAGGTGACATTGACACCGCTTTTCTTGGCGTCCCGTATGATCTGAACGCTTTCCCTGCAGGAAATATGGCATACATGATAGGCACATCCGGTATCCGCGCTCAGCCTGATATCGCGCTCAATCTGCCGCCACTCGCTTTCAGATGCAATGCCGGGCAGCCCGTGATCCCGGGCCCATGCGCCTGCGTGGATGACACCGCCGTGCAGAAGGCTGTTGACTTCACAGTGTGCGACAATCATTTTTCCGAGTGCTTTGCATTGCTGCATGGCTTCCTGCATGCGGTCATCGCTCTGTACGCCATGCCCGTCATCGGAAAAGGCGATAACGTCCTTGGCCATGCCGGCGAGATCGGCGAGTGCCTCGCCTTTCTGTCCGACGGTAATGGCGCCATAGGGATGAACATGAATACAGGCGTCCCGACGGATCAGCGCGAGCTCTTCTTCCAGGTGTGCCCGGCTGTCAGGTACCGGGTTCAGGTTTGGCATGGCACATACATCCGTATACCCGCCGCGTGCGGCTGCGCGGCTGGCGGTGCGGATGGTTTCCTTATACGAAAAACCCGGCTCTCTGAAATGTACATGAACATCACAGAAGCCGGGAAAAACAGTGACAGGACACGAAGAGAACAGGGGAATAAGCCTATCGTCCATAGGCGCATGATGATGGAAAGAAGTGCGCTTGGCGTCCGGCATGTGACATGAACCTCCCTGCTTGCAAAAAATCCTGCCGCAAGGGCAGGACAAAAAGACAGATTCAGGCGTGCACGCATGCTCGCATCAAACCTTCTTGCCAGCCTCACGGGACCGGTTTAAAGACGGGTTGTGCGTATTATACGGGGTCTGCAAGGACTCGTCAACGGGAAAATCCGGGCAGAAATCTTCCTGCCAGGCCAAGTTATGGTCCGGATCAGGCAGGATAGGCTGTGCATCCAGTCTGCAGGGAAGTATGCTTCATGTGAGCAGCAGCTGTCCCAGCCGTGTCATCGGGCTCTGCATGAGAAACCCGCCGCGAATGAGCGCCGGTGCGCGGTGCAGCTTGGGAAGACGGCGGATATGCAGGAATGTTTCCAGGGTCTCCTGCGCCTGTGGGGGAAGACTTTTTCCGAGCGTATCCCGGAGGCACTCCGCTTCCCGCCAGTTCCAGTCCATGCGTGCTTTTGTGCGTTTCCATCCGGTGACGGCATGCAGTACACGGGAAAGCGTACCCTTCTGGCTGGCGCCGATCTGGTTATGCGCGTGCTGACGATAGCTCACAAGGCTCTCCGCAATGGGAAATACCGTACCGAAGGCTGCTGCGGTCTGCGCGATCAGCCAGTCATGCATGAAAAGGTCACTGCCGATGGCCTTGACAGCCAGTGCCCGGAGCGGTTCATTGAGAAGCATGGTACAGCCTGTTACATTGTTCTGGACCAGAAAGGCAGGCAGCCCGGTTGCCGAAAAATCCCATCCCTGGTGCTGGAACATGGACGGAAAAAGCAGGCGGCCTTCACTGTCAATGACAGACAGATCCGAATGCACCAGGCATGGAAGACCAGGATGCGTCTGCTCTGCCCGTGCCATTTCCTCACGGGTGCGGGAAAGCCGGTTTTTCTGCCATACATCATCCTGATCGCAGAGCGCAATCAGACCGGATACCTGGGTGAGCATATCCAGAAAATTCCCTGCAGGCCCCAGATGCTCTCCCTGATGCGCGCCATGAAAGAAGCGCGGATCCCTGTCACAGAAAGCGCGTATGCAGGCAGCGGAGGCATCGGTGGAGCCGTCATCCTGGATCAGTACGCGAAAAGCCGGATCGTCCTGGGCAGCAAGAGAAGCAAGCTGCTGTTCCAGATAGGGCATGCCGTTATAGACGGCCATGCATACGGTGATAGGCGTCACCATTTGAGCCCCCATTTCGCGAAATATTTGATCGTGGAGGAGATATGCATCATCAGCAGTTTCTTGCTGTGGGCACTCCCCCGGTTCCAGGCATGGGTGACGCACATCTGCGGATGATAGACAATCTTGCCCATGCGCAGGGCTTTCAATGACAGATCCGTATCCTCATGATAGAGGAAGAAGCGGGGATCAAACCCTTGCATGCGATAGAATGCATGCGTGCGTATGAGCAGAAAACAGCCGGTGGCAAACTCCACCTCTACAGGCTCCGAGATGTCCTCGTCGGCCAGCGTGAACTCCCTTCGCCATGCAGCGAACGGACCACCGTGCTTTTCCAGCGGCCCTCCGAGAAGATAGCGGACTGTAGGCCGTCTTCGGGGCAGAAACTGTTCCGTTCCGTCAGGATTCAGGACACGGGGCGTGAGAATGACGACATCCTCGTGCTGGTCCATATATTGGATCATACGTTCAATCAGGTCCGGCGCAAAGGTAATATCCGGATTCAGAATCAGATGATACCGGGAACGCAGAAGCGGAATGACTGCATTATTGGCGCGTCCATAGCCGATATTCTTCTTCTGCGGCAGTATGACAGCATCCGGGCATTCCAGCTGAACAAACTGCGCGGTGACATCTTCCGGAGAATTGTCCACTACATACAGGGAAACGGGCACGGTCGATTCTGCTATGCACCGGGCGGTATTTTCAACAGACTTGTCAGAGTGATACAGGACCATACAAGCGGAAACACGGGGATCAGACAGCATGGAAACGTCTCCTTTCGACTTGAGTGAGTATAACACAACTTCGAATCCTGGCACAGACCCGGGCCGCGGACGCGAACGTTTTCCTTTGCGGGCAGAAGTGTTATAATGCCCGTGTTCGTGAGACAGGCGGAGAAAGGGAGAAGGAAACATGGGACAGAGCATGACGCCGCGGTATCAGGTGCTGGCAACGGAACTGAAGAAACAGCTGGCAGACGGTGTCTACCCCGTGCATTCCAAGATCCCTTCAGAACACACGCTCGGTGCGCAGTTTCATGTCAGTCGCGTGACCGTGCGGAAGGCACTGGAGATTCTTGAGGGCGAAGGCCTTCTGGAGAGGATACAGGGCAGCGGAACCTTTGTTTCCTCGCCTCGGATTGAGAAGAACCTTCTGCACAGTACAAGCTTTCACGATACCTGCCGTATGATGGGGGTTTGTCCGTCGACCCGCGTCATCGATGCGAGAATGGTGGAGGCTGGTGAGCGGGACAGAAAGATGCTGCAGGATGCTCTTTTACAGACTGTATTCAAGGTGACAAGGCTGTGCCTTGCCGATAATGAACCGGTAATGCTGGAGAAGAACACCTATGCACCGCTGGCTTTTTTCCTGGAAAAGGAAGATCTTTCGGGATCCATCTATGCGCTGCTGTGCAATCATGGTGTGATTCCGGACCGGGGAAGTCATGCGATTGCACTGCGCTATGCCGATGCCGAGGATGCCCGTCTTTTGAATGTATCCCAGGGAGAAGCGCTTCTGGAGGTCAGCGAGGCCATCCTGGACCGCAGGGGTCGGATGATTCACTATTCGATTCAGCATGTCCGGGGTGATCGCTTTACCTTCCGCATCTGAATGGGAAAAAAGGGTGTAATTCCTCGAATATGACGGCAGGAAAGCACCGGAAGGAAAGGAAGAATGCTGTGAGCAAGTATGCTGTGTTTGTCGACCTTGAGAACTGCGGTGCCAAGGTGGCAACACTGACGAATATCCTGGAAAAGGTAAAAATGCGCGGGGATATTCTCATCGGCCGTGTGTATGGATACACGGACAGGTTTTCGGATCTCAAGGAGATCCTTTTGAGCAATACGTTTTCTGTGGTCCCTTCCATCCGCTATGGGATCGCGCAGAAGAACAACGCGGACATTCAGCTTGTGGTCGATGCGCTGGATGTTGCCTATACCAATCCTCTGATTGATTCCTTCTGTATTGTGTCGGGCGACAGCGATTACATGCCCCTGGTGGGACGCTTAAAGGGCATGGGTAAGTTTGTCCTGGGCATTTCACGGTCGGAAGCGGCGAGCAATATATTCATCAACGCCTGCAACGAGTTCCAGTTTCTGGAGAGCATGAGCGGGCGAAGCGTTCCGGCACCGACAGGACGCAAGCAGAAGTCCGGAAACGCCGGATCGGATGAGATGATGGATCTGACGGAGCTGAATAAGCTGATTGTCAGCGTATGCGAGGAACAGGCGGACGCGGGGGAAATGTATGCCTCCGAACTGAAGGGCGTTGTCATGCGTCTGCGGCCGGACTTTAACGAAAAGTCCTACGGCTGCGCCACGTTTTACAAGCTTCTGGCCAAGCTGCAACAGAAGTTTGGCGATATTCGGGTCAAGAATGACAACTTCAATGTCATGGTTTCTCTTACGGCGCACCCGGATGATGTGGCGGAAGCGGTGCCCCAGCTGAACCGGGACAACTGGAAGGAAGCCTTTGCGGCGCAGCTGCAGGCTTACAAGGAGGGCGGCTTTGACCGCATCAATCCTTCCATTCTCAAGGCCGATATTCTTACGACCTATCCGGAGTTCAATGAGCGCGCCATAGGGTTCAAGCGCTTCTCCGATGTCATGAAACAGCTGGAGCGCGACGGGCTTCTGGAAGTGGAAATGGACGAGCAGAAGACCATGCTGGTGAAGCTTCTGTAAATGAGGTGAACGAATGGAAACAGGAATTACGCGTGCACAGGCGCTGGAACTTCTGCGCACATACAATCAGGAGCCTTTTCATCTGCAGCATGCGCTGACAGTGGAAAAGGTGATGGCCTGGTTCGCTGAAGAGCAGGGGTATACGGAGGAAAAGGCGTTCTGGGCAATGACGGGCCTGCTCCATGACCTGGACTTTGAAAAATGGCCGGAGGAACACTGCAAAGCCTGTGTGCCGCTTCTGGAAAAGGCTGGTGCCAGTCCTGCACTGATTCATGCGATCTGCAGTCATGGTTATGGACTGACAGTGGATGTGGAACCAACACTGGAAATGGAGAAAGTACTTTTTGCTTCGGACGAGCTGACAGGGCTGATCGGTGCTGCGGCCAGAATGCGTCCGTCCCACAGCTGCACAGATATGGAACTGGCAAGCCTGAAAAAGAAATTCAAGGATAAGCGTTTTGCGGCCGGTTGCTCCCGAGACGTCATCCGGCAGGGAGCGGACATGCTTGGATGGGAACTGGATACACTGATGGACAAGACCCTGCGTGCCATGGCTTCCAGTGAGGAAGATGTACGCCGGGAAATGGAAGAAATGGGTCTATAAAAACGCGGAAGGAGATACGGTATGCGCTATCTGCGGCGGGGCGTGTGGTTTCTGGTCAGCCGTATGGCGGTCCTGGTCCTGGTGCTCAGCCTTATCGTGGTTGTCTTCTATGAAGCGATGGATATGACCAATATACAGATCATTATCAAGGATGGCATGGCGCGAAGGGCGAAGACGGTAATGGGCATGGAGGATGGAAGTGAACTGCGGCTGTATTTTCAGTCGAGCTTTCTATCCAATGATGCGGCACTGATTCTGGCGCAGAACGGGGATTCTCCCTATCGCGATTACAATATTCGCGGACTGGATCACCGTATTGAAATGGGTTTTCTCTGGGTCTGGCCATGGGAAGATCGCTGCCGGGTAGACATTGTGGAAAGGATTCCGGCCATTGACGGGCGTGCAAAAGGCGACCGTGCGGAAGCACTGGTGGCTTCGCAGGGCGCCGGGGCCGTGTATCCGCCTTCATGGCAGAGCGCGCGCTACCGGGTTACACTCCAGCGGGAGAACGGACAGTGGAAAATGGCCAGTGTGGAAGAGATCGAAAAACTGAACTGAGGGGGAGCGGACGCATATGCAGTGGATTCGGGAAGACAACTATGCAAAAGACATGCATGATATTGCAGAGCCCTATGTGGCGGAGCGGACGGAGTCCGGCTATGCCGAGCGTGTGGCAGGGCAGCGGATCTATTATGAGCACTATCATGCGGACGCGCCCAAGGGTGTCATTGTCATAAGCCACGGATTTACGGAATCTGTGCGTAAGTTTACCGAGTCTGTGTATTATATGCTGCAGGCTGGCTATGAGGTTTGGGGAATGGATCACCGCGGCCATGGCCGCTCTTTCCGGGAAAACGACAATCCCTATATCATCTATGTCAGGCGTTTTGAAGAGTATATATGGGATCTGGAGCATCTGGTGCGCACCCGTGTAATTCCGGGGAGCCAGGGATTGCCCCTGTATCTCTACAGCCATTCCATGGGCGGATGCATCGGTGCGTGGACCATAGAGGAGTATCCGGATCTTTTCCGGAAAGCCGTGCTTTCTTCTCCCATGCTGGGACTGGACTTTCCGATTCCCACACCGCTCATGTATGCCGGTGCTACACTGATGGGCATACCGTCCCAGGGCAAGAATGCCTTTAAGCCGGTGAACGGCTTTGAGAAGAAACCGGACTTTATCGGCAGCTGTGATTCTTCTGAAGTGCGATATCTGTATTACCACGGAAAGCGCGTGGCAGACGAGAAGCTGCAGATGCATGCCGCTTCCATCGGCTGGGGCAAGGAAGCAGTAAAAGCCTGTGCCCGCGTGACAAAGGAAGCCAATATGGAAAAGATCCGGATCCCGGTACTGCTTATGCAGGCCGGCGATGACCGGGTTGTCAGGAATGCATCGCAGGACCTGTTTGCGGAAAAGGTAAAGACCTGTGAAAAGCACACAATACCGGGTATGAAGCACGAACTGTACATGACTGATTCGGAGGTCCTGATTCCTTACTGGGAACGGATATTTCAGTTTTACGGCTGACAGAAACAGAAAACGCAGTCTTCCTATGCGGGAGGACTGCGTTTTCTGTTTCTTTTTACGGTTCCGTGTATTCACCGTATTCGCATCCGATATGCGTGGCATGGACAACATCGACAGGTTCTGTGACACCGCCTTTTTTCTCATAGAGACGTACCGTGCCCCAGCCGTTTCCGCCGTTCCATAGCCGGTTGTGCTTTCGGGTGCCGTCCGGCGCTTCATAGTGGATCAGCAGCATGTCCTCCTTTCTGCAGAAGACCTCGGTCTCCATGACGGCATGGATATTTTCCTGACGCACATGCCATACAGCCAGGTCAGGGCGGTCTTCAAAGGAAAACGTGGACGTTACGCCCAGGTGCAGCTTGGAAAAATTGAAGTCGTATTCCTGCCCTTCATAGTAGAACACACCCAGGAGCCTCCGATCCAGAGGCACAAAGTAGATCTTGGGGCGTCCGCCGCCAATGTCAAATGCACTGTTTGTCAGCAGCTTTCCCGTGCGCTCGCTGGTCAGACAACTGGAGGAGAGCCAGACCCAGGGACTGGTGAAATCCCGGCCCCAGTTTTTGTCTGCATAGCCAAAGCTTTTTTCCGGAGACACGGTATAGACTTTGCCGTCCAGCGTAACCGTGCCGGCATAGGCTGTCTTCATTCCTTCCGCATGCCAGTACATGGCAAAGGCCTCCACATCCCGAAGCGGCTTACTGGCACCGTAGCCCACATTAAATGCAAGCTGCTTATCCACTTTCAGATCCCATGCCATGCTTCCCGCTTCGCACATCCATTCAGGATGGGCCAGGACTTCTTCCGGTGTCACCGAAACACTTCCCTGAAGAAGTGTCTCCGTGGCCAGGCAGTTGTCAGCGCGCACCGAATAGGGCACGCCCCAGTCGACGGTGACATCTTTCCAGGCAAAGAAACGGTGCATCTGTCGGGCGTCGTGTCCCCAGGTGCCCGCCTTGACCATAAGGTAGGAGGGACGTTTCCCGGCTTTCCGGTTTACGGGGTCCTGTCCCAGCACGGGCACATCTTCGGCAAGCGCAGGATTGCACAGGAAAAACTCAATAAAGAATGCCTTGTCTTCTCCGGTATCCGGGTCCTGGGCGGTAAAGGAGTGCCACCACCAGTCATATCCATGATAGGCCAGGGGACCGTGGAGCATGCAGGCATTACGGGTAATGTCAGAATGCTGGAACATGCCATGCTTCCTTTCTATGTATCAGTTTTTCATAAGCTCGCGCCAGTACGTGAAGGCGGCAGGCCGCTCACATTCGGTGGCGGTCTGGCAGGGCAGTCCCTTCTGTGCGCTGTGCATCAGCGTTTCCACGATATCCAGCACATGGCAGGCCATCTCCTGGGAGGCCAGATGGGTCCCGCCGTTTCGGATGCACAGGCCCATGTCGGAGGGCCCGATGCCGCGGCAGTTGTCCGACAGAGCGGATACCGGGGGCAGTGTCTGCCAGGCGCATGCGGTGGGATCATTGGGCAGGAAGCGGACCGTGCCGCCGAACTGATTGGCGTCCCCCAGCTGCAGGATGCCGCGGGTCCCATGAATGGTAAAGTATGCCTGATCATGCATAGCACTGTCCCCGTTGAGGGAGAATGTGCCCGGAATACCGCTGCGGGTTTCCAGTACGCAGTGTACCTGGCTTTCGTTGTCATAGACATAGTCGCTTCCGTATTCGGGACTGGTGGGTATGATGTTTCTGCGCACTTTCTGGAAATTACTGACATGGGCATAGAAGGAATGCACAGGTCCCAGAAGCGATACCAGCGCTGTCAGGTAATAGACGCCGTAGTCGTAGGCAATGCCGCCGCCGGGCTGGCGCAGAAAATGGAAGAGACTGGCCAGCAGCGTAAGGTCACGGTTGGCAACCACATGGAAGGAAGTAAGGGAACCCAGGAGCCCGGTATCCAGGGCCTGACGTGCTGTCTGCAGTGCGGACCCCATAAAGGTTTCCGGAGCGGACCCGAGACGCAGCCCCAGACGACGGGAAAGTTCAAGCAGCTCTCTGGCTTCAGAAAGCTGTGTGGTCAGCGGCTTTTCCGTATAAACATGCTTTCCGGCCAGCAAAGCGCGCCGGATCAGATCAAAATGGGAAGGTGCCGGCGTGAGTATGACCACCAGCTCGATGTCAGGCGAAGCCAGGATTTCCTCCACAGTGGAAGGCCGGATGCCGTGCTTGGCTGCTTTGGCCTGCGCGTGCTCAAAATGGCTGGCACAGCAGGCAACCACTTCCAGCGTGGAAAACCTGTGCATCATGTTTTCAATATAAATGTCACTGATCGCGCCGCAGCCGATCACAGCCGTTTTGACAGGCTTCACAGGGAACACCTCTTCTTTCATATGGAAATGGGCAAGGCCTGCGCGGAGAGGCCTGTGAATACTGAGAACATTGTAGCATGCAGGAAAAGAGAGTCAACAGGGGATATGCCTGGGAACGCGTCAGTCTTCTTCCCCGGCCTTGAAGTTATAGATGGGCGTGAGATGTGATATGATCTCGGCAGTCGGCGTAATCTGCCGGGCAATCTCCTCTGCCGGTTTGTAGGCAAAGGGGGACTCATCCACGGTGGCACGGCTGACACAGGTGGTATAGATGCCTTTCATCGCCTGGCGGTAATCGCGCATGGAAATGGAAGCGCGCGCATCGGTCCGGGAGAGAAGACGGCCAGCCCCGTGGGGCGCGGAGTTATTCCAGTCAGGATTCCCCTTTCCGATACAGAGGAAACTCCCATCCCGCATATTCATGGGAATGAGGATACGCTCATTTTTTTGCGCGGACACTGCACCTTTGCGCAGAATCATGGCCTGCAGGTCGATATAGTTGTGTATGGTTTCGAACTGATCCACCGCATGAAGCTTTCCGCCTCTGAGAAGGGTCTGGGCGATGATCTGGCGGTTGAGAGAGGCGTATTGCTGCATGACCGACATATCGCTGAGATAGTCAGCGAGCAGATCGCCTTCACAGTAGGCCAGTTCGTAGGGGACAGTGATGGCCTTTTCAGGAAGGTCTGCGGAAAAGTGCTGGAGCTGAGCTTCGATTTCTCCTTCACGGCCCTGATGGCGAAGGTCTGCAATCAGTTTTTCCCGGGCCGCCTTTTCCAAAGCTTTCCGCTCACGTCCCGTGACGTTGCATGCTTCATAGGCGCGCTTCTGGTAGAATTCTGCAACGTCCTTCCCACTCCGCCGGGAGCCGGTGTGAATGACGAGCCAGAGCTGATCTTCCTCGTCCCGGTCCAGCTCAATGAAATGGTTTCCGCCGCCGAGGGTACCGAGACTGAGCGCAAAGACCTTAGGGGATACATGACAGTCCTTCTGTCGGCAGCATCGAAGCTGGTCAGGTGAAAGCTCTGCGGCGCGGGTATGCGGAATACTGCGCAGATGCATGCCGGAGGGAACTTCAGACCGGGTTATGCTGTCGAATCTGGGAAGGTCAATGCGCTTTTCCCGGAGCTTTACGGCAAGCATGCCGCATCCGATGTCTACGCCGACAAGATGAGGAATGACCTTGTCCGTAACGGTCATGGTGGTTCCGATGACGCAGCCGGCGCCTGCATGACAGTCAGGCATGATACGGATGACGGATCCGGCAGCGGATGGCTGATTCAGAAAACACAGTACCTGGGCGGACGTAGCGCTGTCGCAGGTGTCAGTGAAAAGACGGGCGGAATTATAGGTTCCCTGTATTTCGATCAATGCCTGTACCTCACATGGTCTGATGCAATGAAAAAATCCCGGGACAAGCCCGGGACAGAAGCGGAGAGTGCAGGATTCGAACCCGCGTGGACATCACTGCCCTAATGGTTTTCAAGACCACCCCGTTATGACCGCTTCGGTAACTCTCCATGATCTTCTGCGGTGATGCAGGAAAGATTGTACCATGGCTGGCAAAAAGGGTCAAGAAAGGATTGACAAAACGGAAAGAACTGCTATTATCTTCTATGATTAGTTAAATAAAACTAATCATACTAATCAAACATTGTAATGACAGGAGACCATAGCCATGTCTGATGAAACCGTGATCCGTTTCTGCGCACCGACTCTGGCAGCCCTGAAGACGGGCAGTCTTTTCACGACCGAGGTTGAGAGCGAGAAAGATCTGTGCGACAGTCTCCGCAGTCTGAATGTTCGTCTTGGAGGCAAGGGACTGCGGGTCATGCCGCTGCGGATAAAGAACGGCCATGCGCTGGTGTACCTGTATCGTCCGGAAAAGCTGAAAGCGGACCTGATGCATCCTCTGGCGAAGTCCTTGCTTACGCCGCTGGGTTATGACTGCGGAAATGTGAACGCCGCCGTGGGACAACTGCGGGCGAGACTTGCGAAATGTGATGACTTTCCCCATGAGATCGGGCTTTTTCTGGGCTATCCGCCCCTGGATGTGGATGGCTTCATGCACCGCCATGATGAAGCCTGCTATACCGGGTACTGGAAGGTATATGGGAATCTGGATGAGGCACTGAAAACTTTTGCGCGCTATCGGCGGTGCCTGGAAATCTACCGGGCCAGGGCACAGGCGGGAAAGCGGCTGGAGGAACTGGCTGTGCGGCATGCGTGATCCGCTTTTGCAGAAGAAAAAGTGAACAGAGAAAGGGACTGTGAGGTCGGAAGGGGGCGATCCTTCCTCACAGTCCCTGTTTTGGATGGGAGAAATCCCATCACCTGCATGGCAGCGCCATTGCAGAAAGGGCAAGCACGCAATGGCGGGGAAGCATGCATCAGATTTTTTCGGATAATATTCAGCGTCACCGGCCGGGGTATCTGGCTGTGCTGTGCTCTGCGATGCCTCAGCTTCTGTGGCGGTGATGATGGCATGGAGCCCGTACAGCAGTCCTTCTGTGCTGTCAGGGCGGATCATGACACTGAACCAGGACGCTTCGGAATCTTCGCTTTCACTTTCCTGACCGATACCGGAAATTTTTTCGATAATGCCGGAGAGCGCAAAGTCGCCTTCGAGATAATTGAATTCAATGTGTACGGTACTGCCCACCTGAAGGAACTGAAGATCGGACTCCGATGCGGAGGCTTCGATACGCATCCCGTCATTCAGGTAGATCTCCGCAATGAGCCTATGATCTCGCTTTGCGGTGATGAAAACGCCTTACTGCGTCTGGTATCCATACTCCTGGATAACGCCGTGAAGTATTCCAGTGACACAGGCGATATTACCCTGCGCCTGGAGCGTCAGGGTAAGAAGGCGCGGCTTATGGTGGAGAACAGCATTGACGGGATAGACCCGACGACGCTGGAGAATCTGTTTGAGCGCTTCTACCGATCCGATATGGCCCGCGGGAAACAGAACGGGAATGGCATTGGCCTGTCCATAGCCAAGGCGATTGGGGAGGCGCATAAGGGAAAGATTACGGCAGCAGCGCCGGGAGGCCGCACCCTGATGGTGACGGTAGTGCTGCCTCTGCTGCGCCCGTAAGCGGCGCAATACGGGAATACAGCTTCTCAACGCAGGCAGCCGAAGTATGAAAAAACAGAAAACCGGCATGGCGATGACCATGTCGGTTTTCCTGCATTTCCTGCCTGGATACTTATTTTGCGTAATCGGTGGCGCGCGTCTCGCGGATGACGTTGACGCGGATCTGTCCGGGATATTCCATTTCCTTCTCGATCTTCTTGGCAACTTCCCGTGCGAGAATCTTTGTGCCGTCGTCGGTGATGTCATCAGGCTTGACCATGATGCGTACTTCACGGCCGGACTGGATGGCGTAGCACTTTTCCACGCCGTCAAAGCTGGTAGCAATCTGTTCCAGTTTTTCCAGACGCTTGATGTAGTTTTCAATGCTTTCACGCCGTGCACCCGGGCGGGCGGCGGAAATGGCATCAGCGGCCTGTACGAGAACAGCTTCCACTGTCTGCGGCTCGATGTCATTGTGATGCGCCAGAATGCAGTGAATCACTTCATTGCTTTCATGGTACTTCTTGCACAGTTCTCCGCCCAGAGAAACGTGGGTGCCTTCGCTTTCATGGTCGACAGCCTTGCCGATATCATGCAGAAGACCGGCCCGTTTGGCGAGCTGTACGTCTGCGCCGAGTTCCGCGGCCATAAGGCCTGCCAGGAAACTGACCTCCATGGAATGCTTGAGCACATTCTGTCCGTAGCTTGTGCGGTACTTCAGGCGGCCCAGAAGCTTGACCAGCTCCGGATGAATGCCGTGCATGCCGGTCTCAAATACCGCGTTTTCGCCCGCTTCGCGGATCATGTTGTCCACTTCGCGGCGGGCTTTTTCCACCATTTCCTCAATACGCGCCGGATGAATGCGTCCGTCTGTGATCAGGTGTTCCACGGCAGCTCTTGCCACTTCGCGGCGTACCGGATCGAAGGCAGAGACAATAACGGCTTCAGGGGTGTCGTCAATGATGAAGTCCACGCCGGTTGCGGTTTCCAGGGCGCGAATATTGCGGCCCTCACGTCCGATAATGCGGCCCTTCATGTCATCATTGGGCAGCGGAATCACCGTGACGGTGGTCTCCGCGACATGGTCGGCGGCACAGCGCTGGATCGCCTGGGCAATGATGTTACGGGCTTTCTTTTCGCCCTCTTCCTTTGCCTTGGCCTCAATTTCACGTACCGTGGAAGCGGCTTCGTGGAATGCTTCCTTCTGGACGCGGTCCACAATAATCTGCTTGGCTTCCTCCTGGCTCAGTCCGGCGATTCGCTCCAGCTCTTCTTCCTGCTTGCGGTGAATCGCTTCGGCGTCTTCCTGAATCTTCTGGATTTCTTCCTGACGCTTGTTCAGGCCGACCTCCCGCGCTTCCAGGTTATCCGCTTTCTTGTCCAGGGTTTCTTCCCGCTGAATGATTCTGCGTTCGGAGCGCTGCACTTCTGCACGGCGTTCCCGCATTTCTTTCTCATTTTCGGCTTTTTCGCGGTCGTTTTCCGCTTTGGCCTTGAGAATTTCTTCCTTGGCTTCGAGTATTTTTTCCTTTTTATATTCATCGGCTTTGCGGACCGCATCGTCATAGAGATGCTTTGCGTATTCTTCCGTTCTGCCGATCTTGGTTTCCGTCGCCTGCTTACGATACGTGTATCCGCCCAGGGCGCCGCACGCACCGAACACAAGCGCAATTAAGATATACCATAGCCACTGCATCGTATCCCTCCTTTTCTGTAAAAATTCCATAATTCGTTTCCATCTCGACAAAAAAACCGTGCACGAAATGCACGGCTACAACTGTCCACACTGGGCTACCAGCTCGATCCCATAAAGATATATCAGGAAATGACATAACGCCTCACAAAAACTACAGAAAAAGAACCTCCGATAAAGAAAGACTCGTTTTCGGTCATGCAATTTCTATGCAGCATGCCTGCAAGCAGGCTCTATGATCAATGGACAGGAAAACCCGCCCTAAAAAAAGCTTGGCAGCTTGTGAAAACAGCGTCAAACAGGCATGGCCCGTTTTTTTCAGCCGATCAATGGAATTGTAACAATCGGAAATATATGTGTCAAGAATGAAAAAAACTTTCGCTGCGCCGCACCATGTCCCATATTTGGGGCGTCAGCGGCCTTTAACCGTATTTTTTGTTTCCGAGCGCCAAACTTTTTTTATGAAAGTACGCTGCTGTATTCAAAGAATGTTCATATTCTATTTGCAATGCACGCGTATAGTGTCTCTGATCCGGGGGTGATGGATATGATTGAGGCAGAGCATGTATCCAAGCGTTATGGACGGGTGGAAGCGGTGAAGGATCTCTCCTTTTCCATGAAAGCAGGGGAAATCGTGGGACTTCTCGGCGTGAACGGTGCCGGAAAGACAACAACGCTGAATATACTCACAGGCTGCATGCCGCCGACATCAGGCCGGGTCCTGATTGACCATATGGACCTTCAGGATAATCCGGCACTCTGCCGGAGAAAGATCGGATACATGCCGGAAAAGCCGCCGCTGTACGATGAAATGAACGTGGAAGAATTCTTGCGGTTTGTCTGCCGTCTCCGGTATGTGGAGCGTGCTTCCATACCGGCGCATATTCAGGAAATACTGGAAAAATGCGGATTGACACAGGTACGGAAGCGGCTGCTGGGACAGCTTTCCAAGGGTTTCAGGCAGAGAGTGAACTTTGCCCAGGCGCTGTGTGCCAGCCCGGAAGTTCTGGTGCTGGACGAGCCGACGGTAGGGCTGGACCCGCGGCAGGTGCAGGAGATCCGTGGCCTGATCAGGGACATCGGGAAGGAGAGGACCATTCTCTTTTCCTCCCATATTCTCTCCGAAGTACAGCAGTTATGTGCGCGGGCCATTGTCATCCATGAGGGCTGTATACGCTGCGATGTGGATCTGACACGGGAGGCCAGGGAAGCACCATGGATACTCTCGTTTCTGGGACCGCGCGACAGGGTGCTTCCGGCACTGCGGAGCCTGCCCTGCATCCGTTCTGTCCGGGAGACGCCGGGAGAAGGAGTCAGTGTACTTCTGTCATGGGAGGCTTCGGCGGATACGAAAGCCTGTCGCGTGAAGCTGTTTTCTCTTCTCAGTGCCATGGAGGTTCCGATTCTCTCCCTGACACAGCAAAAACAGGGGCTGGAAGAAATCTTTCTCAGAGAGACACAGGAGGCGGAAAGCGTGTGAAGGCCATCTATGATCGGGAAATGCAGGGCTATTTCCACAGTCCCATTGGCTTTGTATTCATGGGCGTGTTTCTGACACTGGCCTGTGTGTTCTTTGCCCTGGGCAATCTGCTTCCGCGCTCCGGGGATATTCTGACGTTTGTGGGGCAGATGAGTTATCTGTATATGCTCCTGTGTCCTGTGCTGACGATGCGGCTTCTGGCCGGCGGGGAAGGACGAGGTACGGATAAGCTCCTGCTTTCAAGTCCTGTATCACTGAAAGGAATTGTAGGCGGAAAGTTTCTCGCGGCACTGACCATACAGGGAATAACCACGGCAGTAAGCCTGGTTTTTCCGCTGCTGGTGGCCGTCTATGGAACGCTCTACCCGGGGGAAATGCTGTGCGGATATCTTGGCTTTTTTCTGCAGGGCTGTGCGTTTCTGGCCATGGATCTGTTTGTGTCATCCTTCTGTCGGGGTACGGTAACCGCCTTTCTGGCTGCATTCTTTGTCAATTTTCTGGTATGGCTTATGGACCTCTGGGGCAACAGCCTGACAGGATTCATGGCGCAGTGCCTGGACTTTCTGAGCTTGTATGTGCGGGCGGAACCGTTTCTCATGGGACAGCTGTCCTTTGCCGGAATGGTCTATTTTCTCTCGGTAACGCTGATTTTTCTGATTCTGACGGTATACCGGCTGGATCTGAACCGCAGAAGAGGGGTGTAAGCATGGCAAAAGAAAAAAAACCAGGCTGGATTCCCTGGCAGCTTCCCCTGTGCGTGCTTCTGATAGCGTTGCTACTTTCCCTGTCGGTCCTGGTTCAGAAGTGGGAGGATGAAAAAGGCTGGAAAAGGGATCTGTCCTTTAACCATGTGACTACCTGGAGCCAGGAAACGCAGGATGCGATTGCCGCGCTTCCGCATCCGGTACAGGTATATGTACTCTCCCGGAGAGGGGAAGAGGATGCACCGCTTATGGAGCTGCTTGCGCGGTATGCGGCAGGCTCTGCACAGATCCAGGTCAGTCAGGTGGACCCGTCTCTGAATCCCGACTTTATAAGACGCTACCGCAAGGATGAGGAAGGGATTACTTCCGATGCGATTGTGGTGGACTGCGAGGAGACGGGACGGTTCCGGGTGCTGGATGCCACGGACTTTGTGGGCCTGGGCTATGACATGGAAGCAGGGACCTATCAGATCGAAACACTGACATATGAGAATGCACTGACCAATGCCATGGTAGATGTGACAAAGGACGAAATCTTCCGGGCTGTCCTGGTACAGGGACATGGGGAACTGGATGAGAGCGGTACAGAGATGCTGGCAGACCTGCTGACACGGGATCATTATGAGGTGGTCTATGCCAGTCTTCTGTCGAGTGAACTGACGCTGGGGAAAAACGATGTGGTATTCCTCCTTTCTCCTGTCATTGATCTGCTGGATGCCGAGATGGACATACTGGAGCGTTTTGTACAGGACGGGGGCAGTATCCTGTTCACCTGCGATTACTCGGATCCCGTGTCAGACATGCCGCATGTCCGCAGTCTGATGCGCTATTTTGGCTTTGTGCCCATGGATGGGATCGTCATTGCCTCGGAAATGGAGAAGGACAGCTATTATCAGGATAATCGCCTGTTTCTGATACCGCTCATGTATACAACGGAAATGACCGGGGATATGGTGGAAAACCATGAGACGACACTGATTCTGGCGGGGAGCCGTGCTTTTCTGGCAGGGGATGAACAGGACCGGGACGGAAGGACGGAGGTTGTCCTTTCCACGACCGCACGGGCGTATCTTCGAAGTCTGTCCAGTGATCTTTCCACACTGGACCAGCTGCCGGAGGACACGCTCGGGCCGCTGGCGCTGTGCCTGACAGGCGAAAGAATGAGTGAACAGGGCCAGCTGGCGCGAGGCGTGATCCTGGGATGCTCCACAGTCCTTACCAGCAGTGAACTCTATGCCATGACAGATGCCCAGAGTCTGATCCTGCATGCATGCCGTTATCTGAGCGGCGAGGAAACGGTATCCGTCATGGTTCCAGGGAGAAGCGCCCTCAGGCCTATGCTGACGCCCCGACGCATGACACTGGCGCTGATTCTGCTTGTGCTGATACCGGTATCCGTTTTTGCGACCGGCGCGGTCGTGCTTGTCGGCAGACAGCGAGGAAAGCAGGCATGAACGGACAGAAACTGCGGAGCACGGGCATATTCTGCCCTCTGCTGCGTGGACGTCATAAAGCAGGCGCAGAGGACGCACTCTTCCTGGAAATGCATGCATTGTAAAAGCCCGCCATGATCCATGACATGGTGGGCTTTTGCCTGAGCGAATGTTCTGCTGTACCATATTCTGTACGCGATAGATATGTAAAGGCGGACAATCCGTCAGGAACCTGAGTACGCTGCAAGAGGCAAGGCGGGGCATGGGGGCAGCGAGTACTACTGCAGGAACACCCGTGCTTCGTACGGATACAGAAACCCTGTCTTATGCTCCGGATAGTTTGAAATCATATCACTCCCGGAACGGCTGTCGGAGAGTGCGCAGGGTACGGTACGGTCTGTCCAGTTGCAAAGGACGGTCAGCACCTGTCCGTTCAGTTCCCGGCGGAACGCATACACGGATTCACTGTCTGTCATGAGAGGTGTGAAATCTCCGTATACGATGATTTCATGGGTATGGCGCAGCGCAATCAGCTTCTGATAATAGTGGTATACACTGTCGGGATCAGCCATCTCTGATGCAGCGTTGATTTCCAGATAATTCCAGTTGACGGAAATCCAGGGCGTACCGGTTGAAAAACCGGCGTTGGCAGAGGTATTCCACTGCATGGGGGTACGGGCATTATCCCGTGATATGCGCGCAAACCAGCGCAGCATGTCCTGGGCGTCCACCTTACCCGACTCCACCCACTGCCGCCAGGCATTATGGACTTCAATGTCCTTATACTGCGCAAGGGATGAAAAGTAGATATTGGTCATGCCCAGTTCTTCTCCCTGATAGATGAAGGGCGTACCGCGCATCATGTGCAGGAGCGTAGCCAGCATCTTTGCGCTTTTTTCACGCCAGAGCGGGCTGTCGTTCCCGAAACGGCTTACCTGCCGTGGCTGATCGTGATTGGACAGGTACAGTGTATTCCAGGCCTTTCCCTGCAGATCCAGTTCCCAGCGGTTGAGCACTTCCCGTACTTCGCGCAGCGGCGTTCCGTGATCGGACCATTTTCCCATCTCATTATGATCATTGATCCCATCGGTATGCTCAAAACCGAAGGTCATGTTCAGTTCCGTTCCATCCGCATTGGAATAGCGAATCGCGTCCGCGGTTCCGCCGCCGGCTTCCCCGATCGTTATCAGATCGTATCGGTTCAGCACGCGCTGACGCATTTCACGGATATAGCGATGCGTGGTTTCCGTATGCTGACAGGAAGGACCAAAGTCACCATACAGCGCACCGGGACCTACCGGGCCATCGTTCATGTTTTCCTTTCCAATCATGCCGATGACATCCATTCGGAATCCATCGATGCCTTTTTCACACCACCAGGTCATCATAGCAAAGATCTCGTCCCGCACTCTGGGGTTGGCCCAGTTCAGGTCTGGCTGCTTTCTGCTGAACAGGTGCAGGTAATACTGATCGGTTGCTGCATCATATTCCCAGGCTGAACCGGAAAAGCAGCTTCCCCAGTTGTTTGGCGCACCGCCGTTTTTGCCATCCCGCCAGATGTAATAATCACGGTAGGGATTGTCCCGGGATTTTTTGCTTTCCAGAAACCAGGCATGCTCATCCGATGTATGATTGGCTACCAGGTCCATGACCAGCTTCATGCCCCGGGCATGGATGTTTTCCAGCATCCGGTCAAAATCTTCCATGGTTCCGAACTCAGCCATGATCGCCCGATAATCGGAGATGTCATAGCCATTATCATCATTCGGGGATGCATAGACCGGACTGACCCAGATGACGTCAACGCCCAGGTCCTTGAGATAATCCAGATGGGCGGTAATCCCGTTCAGATCGCCGATGCCGTCGCCGTTGGAGTCGGCGAAGGAACGAGGATAGATCTGGTATACTACCGATTCTTTCCACCATGCGTGCTTTTCCTGAAACATATGAGAGAACATCCTCCTTGGACAGACTGTGGGGAAAATGGAGCAAGTGATCTGTCAGGACAGGGTACAGGAGGCCTCTGCGCCTGGCTGGATTTCTGTGCGGACACCGTTCAGCAGCAGCGAAACGGCTTGCCCGCCCTGGTTCTGTACCTGCAGGCTTTGATCGTTGACAGAGACGGTGAGAGGCTGTCCCCGCCAGACCAGCCTGAATCGAAGGCTGTGCCAGGCCTTGGGCAGTCGCGGTCTGATCTGCAGGTCTTCCCCGATGACGCGCACGCCTCCGAAACCATACACTGCGCACTGCCAAATGCCGCCCATGGATGCGGTATGTATCCCGGCATCACTGGTGCCCATATTGGGTCCGAAATCCACGTTACCACAGCCTTCGAAGAACCGGTAAGCGGTTTCATCCTCTCCCAGATCGGCGGCAAGAACGCAGTGGGTGCTCTTGCTCAGCGAGGAATCATGCAGAGTGCGGGCTTCATAGAAGTAATAATTCTTTTTCCGGATGTCCGCAGGGAACAGATCGTCCAGCAGAAGCAGAAGCACAACGGTATCTGCCTGCTTGTGCACCTGGAAGGTACAGATCTGATCCTGGTTGTAATCCTGGTAGATGGACCCGACGCTTCCTGCGTTGCGATAGGGGGTAAGGTCCAGGTGCTTCAGCTGGAAGTATCCGTCAAACTGCGGAATGATCCCGTTTTCATCCGGCTGCGGAAGATACAGCCTGTCCAGTACAGCCTGGCATTTCTCCCGAAGTTCCGCGAAATGGAACTGTGTTTTCAGTCTGGAAGCGGCAGCGCTTTCTTCCGCATCCAGGATATCCATGGCGTGCAGGGCGAGACGCAGATTATGGGCGGCCATATAATTCGTATAGGCATTGTTGTTGACATGATCCTTGTATTCATCCGGTCCGATGACATCCCGGATTTCATACCGTCCGGATGCTTCCTGCCATTCAGCACGGCTGGCCCAGAAAAGCCCGGTTTCCAGGAGAATTTCCCAGCCATATCGGTTCATGAAGTCCTGATCGCCGGTGACCGTATAATACTGCCACAGACCGAAGGCAACATCTGCAGTGATGTGCTGTTCCAGCAGTCCGGTGAGGATGGGGATGGGCTTTCCGGTTACGATATCTGCGGCTCCCAGCAGCGGCGTGGTTTCGCCGTCATCGATCCAGGCGGCTTCCCAGGGGTACATGGCCCCGAGAAAACCGTTTTCGGCGGCCTTACGGCGTGCCCCGTCCAGACCGAGATAGCGATATTCCATAAGTTTCCTGGCTGTATCCGGCTGCGTCAGGGTAAAATAGGGGAGTGTGAAGATCTCTGTATCCCAGAAGGAATGACCTTTATATCCCTCTCCGGAAAGCCCCTTTGCGCCAATCCCCATTCGGCTGTCGGTCTTGCTGGCCATGATGTTCAGGTGATACAGGGCGAAGCGGAGCAGCAGCTGGTCTTCGGCACCCTCTGATGCTACAGTAATATCTGTCTGTTCCCAGAGCGCAGCCCAGGCCTTGCGGCTTTCTGAAAAGAGTGTGTCATAGTCGGTGCAGAGCGCTTTCTTGATCAGTGCCAGGCCGTCGGCTTCCGCCTGGGCAATGGCATCTTGTTCCGCCAGGTCCATATATTCCTGATCTCTTCCGGTGAAGACAGTGGTCAGCTTTTCAATCCGGAAGGGGATATGGGGAGACAGATCAAAGGTGGCACGCATCGAAAGAAGCCGCCTGTCGATGACAGGAAGCATTTTTCCTGTGGCAGGCGTGTCTCCGAGGAAGAAGCGATGAGCGGTGTGCAGGCATACGGAAACTCTGGACTGAGTCGTCTGCTGTGTCATTCGAAGAATCGTGTTGTCGAAGACCCGTTTGCTTCCCTCGTGAAAATGCTGGGACCCGCAGTTGGTTACCTGGCCATCAATACCGCTGTCCATCTGGAGACGGCAGGGGCCGTCCAGCGGGGTCACCTGTACCTGCTGTGCCAGCAGATGCCGGCATGACAGGGAGACAAAGCGGGAAAATGCCAGACGGTATCTTTTTCCTGAAGGACTGGTCCAGAGCAGGGAACGGGTCAGTTCCCCGGTCTGCAGATCCATGACCCGAAGATAGTTTTCCGTGACACCGCTGTCCATGGAGAAACGTTCTCCGTCGAGGATCAGCTCCAGGTTTGTGACATCGGCAGCATTGGGAAGTTCCGTCACTTCCTGTTCGTCAAAACGGTTGAAGGTCCCGTTGATCAGCATGTCCCGGGTCTGCCCGACATACTTTTCCTCCAAAGCGGCTCGCTGGCCGAGATACCCGTTGCCCAGACAGAAAATGGCTTCGCATTTTCCCTGATGGCGGATATCAAAATCGGTTTCGGCAATCAGCCAGTTTTCCTTTTCGCGTTGACCTACATGGTATTGAAGCATACAATTCCTCTCTCTTTAGGAAATGGGCTTTCCGGCAGGAAAGCACAGAAACAGGGAATCGGATTCCCCAAAAAAGTATATTATCCTTTGACTCCGGAAGAAGCAACCGATGCGGTGACCTGTTCCTGGAAGAAGGCATAGATGATGATGCCGGGAAGAACAACAATGGTCAGGGCGGCAAACATGCGAGTGTAGTCATAGGAGAACGCCTGATTGAAATAGGACAGGGATACGGGCAGCGTACGGTTGGCTTCGGAGGAAGTCAGCAGCGCGGCATAATAGTATTCATTCCAGTTTCCCAGAAACATCAGAATGCCGGCTGTAGCCAGACCGTTGCGAGCCAGGGGCAGGTTGATCTGCCAGAAGGTACGGAAGAATCCGCTGCCGTCAATGGAAGCCGCCTCATTCAGGTCCATGGGAATAGAGGCAAAATTGGCTTTCAGGACGAAGAGACTCATGGCAATACCCCCGGAGAGATATACAAGCCAGAGCCCTGTTCGGGTATCATACAGGCCCATATTCATGATCATCTGGAAAATAGGCTGTGTTTTGGTGTGACCGGGAACCAGAAGTGTCAGCGTCAGAATGATATAGATAAAGTTTTTCAGCGGAAAATTATACTTTGCTATGACATAGGCGGCCATCGCGTAGAAGATAATGGACACGACAGTGGAACCGCCGGCCGTGATCAGGGAGTTCAGGGCATAGGTGCCGAAGGAATACTGGTTCAGAACGGACAGGTAGGCGTCCAGATTGAAGGTATCGGGCAGTGAGAAGGGGTTTCCCAGAATCGCGGCATTGCTCTTGAAGGAGCTCATGATGACCCAGATGATCGGGTAAGCAGAAACCAGAACAATGAAGGCCAGAAAAACATATGCACAGAACAGATAGAGAATCCGACCGGCCGTCAGCGGCTTCTTCTTTCCGACCAGCCTGCTCCGTCCGGCTTTTTCCAGCTTTTTTCTCAGTGCGGGATTTGTGATATTTTCCATGCTCCATGCCTCCTTTCTCAATAGACGGAATCGTCCATGCGAAACACTTTATTGATGATCTGCATGGTGGCGATACCGAAAACGAACATCAGCATGGCAGTGGCATTGGCCAGGCCATAGTTAAAGTCTGTAATGGATTTTGTGAGAATCAGTGCCAGACCGTAGGTATCATTGCCAGGACCGCCGCGGCTGGTCAGGGCAATGTTCTCGTACATGGCAATGCGGCTGGTGACGGAGAGCAGAATACTGGTTCCGATGGCATTGCGGCACAGGGGCAGATCAATATGAATGAGTTTCTGAAATCCGTTTGCACCGTCAATTTCACAGGCTTCATGAAGGGAAGCGGGAATGGCCATCAGGTCTCCCAGAACCACCAGGGCGACGATAACCGCATAGAATACCCATGTGAAGGTGATCGCCCAGAATGCGGCGGGAGAGGAATAGAACCACTGGATATGAAGATCGGGGTTTACCTTGCGCAGCAGATTGTTAATCACGCCGATATCATCGTTGAACATGAACCGGTAGATCATGGCCCATGCTGCGCCGGAGATGACGTTGGGCACCATGAAAATGATGCGCACAAACTTCCAGCCCCTGAGCTTCTGATAGAGAAGGAATCCGACGGCGGTGCCGATGCCTACATGGAGGGTCATGGCAATCAGCGACCACCAGAACAGATTTCTCAGTGCAGGCGGAAAACTGCTCATGCTGAACAGCTTGGTGTAATTCCGGAAAATCGTGCCGCCCAGGTTATGGATATCAAAGGACCACTCGGCGGTGGTATATCCATTAAACTTGGCAAAGGAAGTCAAAAAGGTCTGCAGGATCGGCTCCACATAAAAGACTGCAAACAACAGCAGCGTGGGGAAAAGAAACGCGTAAATCCATGGGAAGTTGCGGCGTTCCATTAGCGAATACCGGCGGAGTTTCTTGCTCTGACTGGAAACGGTACTCATACCCTCAACTCCTTTTGAAAAAATGAAGACTCACGCCGCCCGACGCGGAAGTGTGTCGGACGGCGTGAGTCAGAAAAGTCCCTGCCCGTACCTCGGTGTGAGCAGGGACTTGCGTCCGTTAATCAGGAAAATCAGTCGAGGGCTGTCTCCTGTGCCAGGGCTGTCAGCTGCTGGCAGAAAGCTTCGGGGGTCAGCTGACCAGAAATGAGCAGAGGCAGCAGATTGCCAAACTCTGTGTTGCCGATTGAGGAAGTCATGATGTCACCGGCGTTGGGAACAATGATGGTGTCAGCGTTGACCGCATTGACATACTCATACAGCAGCTTGTTTTCAGAAGCGGCAGCGACATATTCTTCGCTGGGAGTCAGTTTGGGTGCTACGCCGCCTTCGGCCAGCATATAAGCTTCCAGGTTTTCAGGCTGCAGGGTGAAGAGAATGAAAGCCTTGCCGACTTCCTGCTGTTCCGCGGAAACGGAAGCGGGAATCCAGTACTGATAGCCGTCATTGTTGGCCAGGGCTACGTTGCCGGGGAGCACATCGCCGCGGACGGTTGCACCGTCAAAGCCATTGGACCACTTGCCGCCGTCTTCCAGGAAATCGCCCACCATCCAGGAACCATTGGCGATAACAGCCGCGTTCTTGCTCATGAAAGCGTTGGCAGCGTCAGCGTATACTGCACCGACCTGATTGGAGGTGCCATAATCCTGCATCAGCTTCTGCAGCTTCGCTACAGCATTGATAATGCAGGGCTGATTGTAATCCATGAGCTTGTCAATGGTGTGGGTGCTGAGGAGTTCAGCGCCGCCTTCTTCCACCGCAATCAGGCTGCCCAGTACCAGCTGGGTTGTCCAGGCATTTTCACCGGTCATGAAGGCGATCTTGTTTTCGCCCAGCAGCGCGGCAAATTCATCCCAGGACAGATCTGCGCAGGTCTTGTCACCCAGGTCGATCATGGCGCCGTTATAATACAGGCCCATGGGACGGGTGACAGGAACGCAGATGGAGAAGACCTTGCCATCTTCGGTGGTGTTGTAGGCCACCTGGGAATCAATCAGAATATCCATCAGGTTGTTGTCAGCAATCAGGCCGCTGAGATCCACGAACATATCGTTGGGGATCACAACCTGCTTGATCCACTCGGAATCTCCGCCTTCAACCAGGAAGGGAAGCGCGTTGGCGGCGCCCAGCTGCTTGATCTTATCGGAGTACATGTCCTGTGTCAGTTCTTCCAGGGTAATGTGGTACTTGCCTTCGTAGGCAGCGTTGAACCGCTCGACCAGGGGCTCGAAGAAAATCGCACCGACATTCTCGCCGGTCTTATAGGTAGGAAGAGTTACCTCAATTACGCCGTCTGCGGAGGCAAAGCTTACGCAGGACAGGAGAAGGGCCAGGATCAGAAACAGGGAAACCGATTTCAGAAACTTTTTCATTGCGTTGTACTCCTTTCGTACAGATAGGTTTTTGAATACTGTCTCCATTTTAAAAGAAAATAAGGCCATGTCAAGTGCATAATGCCTGATTTGGGAAAAGAAACTTAAGAAATATGCATGAAATTGTTTTTATAAGCAAGGAAAAAGTTTCTAAAACTATTTCATATTATTATCTGGATATGGTATCATGACCCCATGGACGAGGAGGAGGACAGGAATGGCAAACAGACCACGCATTGAGGATATCTGTGAGAAACTGCATTTGAGTAAGGCGACTGTTTCCAAGGCTCTGAACGGGTACGATTCCGTACGGGAGGAAACCAGGGCCCAGGTCCTGGCCTGTGCCAGAGAGATCGGATATGCGCAGGCAAGGTACAGTGAAGACGTGAAGGCCCGCTATACCCGGATTGGGATTACGATGACATCCTTTGCCGGAAACCCGCATGGGATTACACCCTATCAGCCGCTGGTCAACAGTCTGATGGGAGAACTGGAACAGTATCATTATGAGACTGTACTGATTCCGCCCTCCGTGCTTCAGGAACAGAGTGTGCCCTACGAGCAGGCGATGCGGAGCATGAATCTGGACTGTGCTTTTCTGACGGGTCTGCGGATCGATGACCCCTATTACAAGCAGATTCAGACAACGGAACTGCCCACTGTATTGTGGGATATGAGCATCAGAAATCCTGTTGTTCATTGTGTGAGCAGTGACTCCACGGAAGGGATGAGACTGGCAGCTTCCTATCTGATTGAACTGGGGCATCGGCGCATTGGTCTGATCATGGGCCATCGACAGGCACAGGTAAGCCTGCTGCGGCGGGACGGATATATGCTGGCACTTCTGGATGCCGGCCTGCCTATCGATCCGGAACTGATTTTTGAAGGCGATTATTCGGAAACTGCGGGTGCGCTGGGATTTTATGAGCTGATGAAGAAAAACGTTACGGGAATTCTGTGCGTAAGCGATACAACGGCACTGGGGGTCTACCGGGCTGCCATGACGAAGGGACTTCGGATCCCGGAGGACCTGTCGATTATCGGGTATGACAATACGGCACTGACAAGCTATACGGTTCCTGGACTGACCAGTGTGGATCAGCACTCGGACCAGGTGGGGAAAGTCATTGCCACCACGATTCATAACATGATGCGGCATCGCCCGGTTGGAGATACGATTCTGCATCCCTCGCTTGTAATCAGGGGAAGTACGGCAGCACCGGGTGACATAGGCACGGCACAGTGACATGGCTGTGCGGGACGCTTCCAGTACGGATGACTGAAGATGGGCAGAGTGCACGGATAATGTGCGTTGGGATCCAGGTTTCGACTGCAGGGCTTGTATGGCAGAAGTGGCGGTTTTTTGCCTGCCCCTTCTGTTTTTTTATGACCTTTGAGGCAAGCCGATCAAAAGGTGATAGTTCATTGATGCAGCGGCAGCTTTCCCGCATCACCTTTTTTCTGACCACTGCAAGTGCAGGACAATGGTTTATGGCATAAAGTATCTTTCAAATAAAAGAATGTCGGATACCTATTATATGACGTCGCTTTCCGGCTTATCATGCTCTGAACCGCCTGATCCCGGATGGTTTCGATGTATCGGGCAAGATTGATCTTTGCCTGCAGTTCCTCTTCTTCTGCGGCATTGACCAGATCCTTCTGATCCTGCTTCATCCTGTCGACTTCCTCGACGGAGTGGTGCATGTAACGGGATTCGATCAGTGTGAAAGGCGTGTAGACTCCCTTTTCTACCAGCCATACCTGTGCGACATTGTCCGGATTGTATGCTACCGTCGCCTTGCCGCCCTGCAGAAACTGTTCTGTGAATCCCTCTGCCTTGTACCGCATTCTGTTGACGGTGAGCCCGGCACGGGAGAATGTACCGATTGTCCGGGGAAGCAAGGCCAGCATGACGGTCTTTTCGTCCGCGCTGATCAGATTACAGCCTGCTCTTCTGGTTCCCCAGGCATAGATGGTATGGGCATAGGGCCTGACCTGGGCTTTCAGCATGGTCATGGTGTATGGGTGGTTCTCAATGATCCTCTGGCTGTTATAGTACAGGATGCACCGGATCACGATCTTCTCGAACTCCTCCATGGTCAGGCAGGCGTCTTTCCGGTAATCATGCGCACCCCGCTGCTGAAAATCCGGCATGATTACGCCGCATCCCTTCAGGTGTGTCCTGAAGCTGTCCTGGATCAGATCAAACAGTTTTTCCACATTCCCTTTCAGATCGGGCCGGTACGCGGGAAGATTGATGACCCTTACACCCAGCTCTGTGATCTGCGCCAGTGTTTCGCATCTGTATTCGCTGCCCTCGTCCGTGACGAATACACCCGGCAGTCTGTGGGAAGGCCAGGCGTCCTTATCGATGGCGATTCCACGCTCCCTGCACCATTTCACCTTGTCCGCCAGTATGCACCGCATCAGGTTCCGGACACTGTACATACCCCCTTCCCATTGCAGGGAATACCCGATACACAGGGAAGAAAAGCCATCGACCGCCGCTGTGAGAATGGGTCTGCCCACAACCTGCATGCCTTCATTGACCAGGTAAAGATCGCAGATGGTAGCATCCAGCATGGCAGTGCCCACAAACGGTGTGAACTCCTGCATCCCGTCTCCCAGCAGTGGACGGTAGTCCCGCTCATAGGCCTTGATGCCTTCCCGTGAGATGTAATAGGTCTGCAGTTTGTTGTAGTGCCTGTGTAGAAGTAGCGGAACTGATCAATGCTGGGATGATCCGGAAGAATACTGCCGTTGCTGTCGCAGTACTTCTCCATGATCATGAACGTGTAGGCTTCCGTCAGCGTGTTGCGGTTCCGCGTATAAAAGAACTTGTTCAGCGCCCAGCGCATGTTCTTCTGGTGCTCTGTGAGAGCATGCTCTTTCTGACGTTCCTTTGGAGCGAGAGAGTTAACATCCTGATAGATCAGGTATTGATACAGAT
>CACWXY010000034.1 GCA_902764915.1 uncultured Eubacteriales bacterium
GTAGAGTGGTCTTTTTTCCTGCATTTTTCAAGGCTGTAAGTCATCAAAAGTATTGGAATTTCCTAAAAAATTAGTAAAACCTTAACTTATTGACATTGGCCCTGAGGGCTGTGCCGGGAATGGTATGGGAGAGAAAAGATTACTGTGCGACTGCATCCACGACGGCAAGCTTGATTTCCAGATCCACGTATTCGCCTTCTTCAGAAATCGCCGTATTGCTGTCAGTGATGCCCGGTGCGCGGTACACCTTGACGTGAATGACATCGTTTTCCTTATGCTCGGCAATGATGGAAGTGATCTGGCTGACAGAGGTGATAATGTTGTCGTCCACATCCACGATGATATCGCCGCTCTGCATACCAGCTGCTTCCGCAGGGCTTCCACTCTCGACTTCCGAGACATAGACGCCGTTGGGGATCAGGCCGGAGAGCACAGCCTGGGACCGTACATTGATGCTTGTGATCTTGATGCCCAGACGGGGCTTGCCGGTCAGGTCATTGCCGGAAGAAGAGGCATTGGCATTGGTATCCGCTGTGGTGGTGTCCACGTCCGGCGTGGCAATCTTGCCGGAGAGCACATCGTTGATCAGCGGCTTGGCTGCATTGATCGGGATGCAAAGGCCGATACCGTCAATGCTGGCACCGGAATAAGCAGTGCCGGAATACTTCAGTGTGGGGATACCCATGAGTTCACCGGTCACAGCGAACATGCCGCCGCCGCTGTTGCCGTTATTGATGGCAGCATCTACCTGAATCATGGTATTGCTGGTGGTTTCCTTGCGCCCATACTTGTCATAGGTGGTGCTGGATACAGAACGGTTCAGAGCGGACACAATACCTGTTGTGACGGTGCCATAGAAGCGTTCAGCCAGCGGGTTTCCGATGCAGATGGCCCAGTCGCCGACCTGCAGCGTATCACTGTCGCCCAGGGCAACAGGGTCCAGCTCCAGATCAGGGGCATAGACCACGGCTACATCCAGGTTCTCATCGGTGGCGACGACCACGGCGTCGTACAGATCCGGCTCTTTCGAGTCTTCATTGCCGACGGTGACCTTCAGGCTGGAAGCGTTTTCTACCACGTGATTGTTGGTCAGAACATAATGCGGGGCAATGACCACGCCGGAACCGGTGCCGGCCAGCACTTCTTCCTGACGGCTCTGGTCATTGTTGCCATAGTCGTTTCCATAGTTTCCGTAGTTTCCATAATTGCCGAAATTGCCGAAGCCGAAGTTGAAGAAGTCATCCCAGCCGGAGCCATAGGAATTGTTGGAGTAGCGGACAGTCTGATAATTCCGGATGCCGACGACGCTGGAACGCACCTGTGCGATTGCGTCGGTGAAAGGCGAGGTAACGATAACCTTTGTATCCTCAGCGGAGGCGGTGTTCTGGCTACGGAGCACGGCTGTGCTGCCGAGAATCATGACGAAGGCCAGTGTAATGGCCGCGATCTTTTTAAGGGTTGAGCGATTCATATCTGTAAAGCGTTTCATATTCCGATCCTCCTGTCTTATCAATTGGCATCCCGGGGAGCTCTCCCGGTCTGCAATGATGAGTATAGAGGTGAATTTTGACAGAATTATGACGCAATCGTGAACAATTACCGATCTTTTTCCAAAGAGGGCGAGGACGGGATGTCCAGATGGAAGGCGGGCAGCAGAAGGTGCAGGATGCCTGCCGTGACAGCCCCCAGGAGAATCGCATAGCCCAGCCCTGCCGGAGACGGTCTGGTCAGGAAGACAATCAGAGCGGAGAGCAGAATATAGCTGCCGCCGGAGAGCAGAATCGGAAGACGGTCGGGCAGCAGCGCATAGGGAAAACGCAGAAGGAGGCACACGAACAGCACTGTCAGATGGCACAGACTTCCCAGCCCCGCGGAGGCGGGAAGCGCACCGAATACGAAGCGTCCGAAAAGCCCCAGCGCCAGGGAAGCGGCGCACATGCCAATGATGCGCCATGGAGGTGTGACTTCGGACACGGGTATGCCCCGACGGTCCAGTGCAATGGCGGGTGCGGCGGAGACGAGAAGGAGAAGAAGCCCCGGAAGATAGCTGCCGGTCAGCAGACCCAGAAGGGAAAAAGCGCCAAGCAGTCCCGCGGCACTCACAAAGAAGGCATGGCGCCCTGTGCGCCGGGCGATCTCCGATGCCATGGCATCGGAAAAATCCGCAGGTGCGCCTGTCTCTGCTGCCATCAGAAGATGAGATGGATCCGATGTCAGCGGGATCTGCGGTGCCACAATCTGCACGGGCTGATAGCCAGTGCCTTCCAGCGGCAGGGCATAGACGGGAAAGTCAGAGCCGCACCGGGCGGTAGCGACATCAATGGCTTCCTGGCAGGGTACATCCACTACATGCAGGGTCAGACCTCCCAGATAGGTCAGCTGCAGAGGCAGTTCCGATTCCAGTGCCGTAAAGAACAGAATGGCCTGCCGGGGCAGGGCACGCAGGGACAGGCGCTCTTCATCCGTCAGAGGCTGCACCTGGCTGCCCGCCATGATATGGGTGCAGTGGCTGAGAAGAATGTCGCGCTGCTCCAGGCTGTCCGCATCGGTGAGAAAGAAGGTGCGATGCTGACTGCCGTCGCGGAAGCAGGAGCCGTGAACGCCCCAGACTTCGGTTTCGGACAGATACGGATACTGCTTTCGAAACTGGGAACGCTGGATCCGGAGCTGGGAGAGCAGTGCCTGAAGAGACGCACTGTCATGGGTATCCTCAGCCATCAGTGTCAGGGCAGCGCAGAGCATGGCGCCGGAGGGCAGCGAACGCAGTCGGGAGGCAGGATATTCCTCACTGCCTACATGCAGAACGCCTTCCAGCTGCTGTCCGCGAAGAAAGAAGGACTGCGGGACCGCAAAACCTCTCAGGGCCTGCACCCAGGGTATGGGGGACGTAAACGCCCAGCCTTTTTCACCGGGCAGGTTCGCGTGATCGCGAAGACGGATAAAGAGAAACAGGATTCCCAGCAGAAGGGCCGACAGCGGGCTCAGGACAGGCAGGGGAATCGCTAACAGAAGCAAGCTCAGGATCAGGAAGATCCTTCGTGACGGCCAGCGCATGTCTCGGATACCTCCTCGATGCTCAGCCACGGTTCTGATTGATCAGGCTGTAATTGAGATAGAAAACACCGCCCCAGAAGATATTGCCCCCCAGTGTCTGCGGCATGGCACCGTCAAAGAAAAAGCGGACACGGCTGATGTGCAGCGCTTCACAGAAGGTGGTGACCAGACTGTAGCACAGGAGCATTTCCTGATCCCCCGAAATGGCGGAAAACAGGCGCATGGAGCGCGGGGAGAGGTTGACAAGGAGCGTGTCGTCCTGCATGGCGAGCCCCAGCACATCCTCTTCGTTCAGCCCCGGCGGGACTGTGGCGGAAAGCCCGGTTTGCCGCTCCGTGTCTGTAACGCCTTCAGATAGCAGTCGCAGAAGCGTGGGAATATCCTCTGTGGTGCCGGTGGGTACAGAGCGGGTGATCGCCGTCAGCGCGCGGTCCTTGGCCACATAGAAGCGGGCGGTATCCCGCAGAAAACTCTGATACTGCCGCCGGTACTGATATCCGTCCTCAAAGGTGAGCATGCCGAATTCATCGTCATACAGGCTGGTCATCAGTGTGGAACCGGAAAAGATCCGTACGGCGCCAACCGAGGGAATCAGGGTTGTCAGAGTCATGACCAGCGAGGCCAGCAGATTGATGGGCCGCACGCCCATGAGGGACAGACGGCTTTCCAGCTCAGACTGGAAATGCAGTGTCAGAAGGCGCCCGCCGCCGGCGAGTTCACTGACCTCCACATCTCCGGAAAGCAGAGATGCGATGTCTGCACTGTCACACAGGGGCAGATAATGGGCCCCCTGGGAGAGTGCACTGATCAGGCCTTCTGCCAGAATGGCAGGCGTCTGTCCGTCAAAACTGAGCGTTCGCACTTCGGGCATGCAGCCCAGTTCATCGGAGAGCGGAAAGTACAGTGTTGCATTCAGACTGAGCGGAATCTCTGCAGGGTTTTCTCCCAGCGGTGTTGCCCGGGTGCGCATCTGCTCCCAGAGCACGGGCAGTTCCACCCCACTGTGCGCCGTGACGCTGCCGCAGGGCAGGTAATCCGCCACATCCATGCCCACGGCGCGGTCCGCAATGAGCAGGTTGATGGAGTGTATGCCGTTGATGCCGTCCAGGGAGGCCGCCATGCACAGCGACAGGGTATACAGGTCCTGCGCGTCCAGTGCCAGTGCCGAGGAATCCAGATTGACAGTACATATGCCCGAGGATACCTCCACCGGCATTTTTCCATACAGATGCAGGTCCGTTTCGCCGCCCGGCGACTGGGTCTGCTGATCTGCGGGATGCATGAACAGAGCCTGCAGAATCGTGCGTGCGCTCATCTGCCCACGGGGCAGAGTAAACGTCATGGGATCCGCGAACAGATTCCGACCATCCAGGGACGGAAAGTACAGAGGCAGGGATGTCTGGTAGCGCATTTCATCCACTGTCTCCGGTGCGCTGTAGGGGGAGAGAACCTCCGGCAGCAGAGACTCGCTGTGCGCAGGCGCATGCCCCAGGGCGAGCGTTATGGCCAACAGACAGGAAAGGATTCGTCTCATGGGCGTTCCTCCTCAAGCCAGGCGGTCAGCTGCGGCATGGAGATCTTCCACAGACCGTCTGTGCGCTGCAAACGAAGCACATGGACTGCACTAGCGTAGGATCGGGCGTTCTGTGTCGTCAGCTGTCCGGAAACAGCAAAGGTTGCTTCGCTTCCGTCCAGCGACAGCCCGAACCCGGAGAGGGTAAAGGAAGTGAGCCGGGGAAGCGAATCCATCTGTGCAAGGAAGTCGGTATAGTTGGGCTTGGCAAGGCCTGTCTGGGAATCCGTATCGGCCACACTGGCGTACAGCCGGTCCCAGGAACGGGCAATATAGAGATTCAGAATCCGCTGAAGGCTTACGGACGGGGTAAGCAGGTAGGCGGAGGAGCGGGTAAAGGGCTCTGCCAGAACCGAATCCTCGGAGTCGTCCAGAAAGTAATTCTGCTTCAGGCGCAGTGTTCCGGTCTCCGAAGCGTCCTGCTCGACCAGTACCTGAATGCGGTCCAGATCGCTGTTTTCTGTAAGCGTTGCGGTAAGCGCCTGCATGCACAGCTTCCGGCGCAGCGGGCATTCCGTCAGCCAGTAATCATACTCCTGCCAGTCCACGGGCTCATCCGCGTAGGGCTGCATGAGTTCCTCGGAGAAGGTGACAAAAAGCGTACGCCCGGAAACCGCCGTGGACAGCAGACGTGTGCCCTGAGGAAAAAGGGACGTGAGTCCGGATACGGAGGGGCCGGAAAGCAGTGCCTGGATCAAGGCAGTTTCATAGGAAACATTGCCGGTGCGCTGGATATAGCGGAACTCGCTGCCCAGATAGGCCTCGTCTTCCATGCGGAAATACAGGGCGGACGGCTTGGATGCTTCGCGGAGCACCGGGTCCAGGGGTTCCGGCAGAATGCCCTGGCTTCCCGGGGCCAGCGTGGTTACCGAGGAGCGCAGGAGCGTGGACGGGGATGCACATGCGCAGAGCAGCGAAAGCATCAGAAGACAGAGGAGACAGAGGCGGAATCGTTTCATGCCGTGATCTCTCCTTCCTGGTGCAGCGGCAGGCGTACGGTAAACGTGGAGCCCTTTCCCAGCTCGGAAGTGAGGGTGATCTCGCCGTGGTGCAGGAGCACCAGCTGCCGGACTATCGACAGTCCCAGACCATTGCCGCCGGTCTCACGGGAGCGCGCCTTATCTACGCGATAAAAGCGTTCGAACACGTGAACCTGGTCTTCCGGGGCTATACCGACGCCGTGGTCCTCCACGGCAATCACTGCGTCCTTTCCGGACTGGGACAGACGTATGAGGATTTTCTCCCCGTCGGGGGAGTACTTCATCGCATTTTCAATCAGATTGTACAGCACCTGGGAGAGCTTGGCGCCGTCCGCTGTCAGGCTCAGACTGCCGGGGGAAGAAAGGACAATGGACTGGCGGCGCTGCTCGGCGGCGGGGTCCAGCAGATGAATGGTATCCTGAACCAGCATGGGCAGATCAATGGTCTCCCACTGCATCTTGGTATTGCCGGCATCCATGCGCGTCAGTGTCAGCAGGTCCGATACAATGTCCGTCAGACGGTCAATCTCATGATTCATATCCTGCAGGAACTCCTGCCGCAGGTCCTGCGGCATGTCCGGCTGATAGAGCACGTTTTCCAGAAGAATCTTCATGGTGGTCATGGGCGTTTTCAGCTCATGACTGGCATTGGAGACAAACTGGTTGCGGGACTGATCCAGCTGTTCCAGCTGTTCAGCCATGGTATTGTATGCCATGGCGAGATTGCGGATTTCCCCGGATCCGGATACTCTGGCGCGGACGCTCAGATCGCCTTTGCCCATGGACTGTATGGTCCGGGTCAGGCTTTGGATGGGTTTGGTGAGAATGTGTGAGAAGATGATGGCTGCAAGAATGGCTGCAAAGCCGGCGGCTCCGGCAATCATCATCATCTGGCGATGCACATCCGAGAGGGACTGCATCATCTCTGTGACAGTGGATACATACAGAAGTATCCCCAGTGTACCCCGGGTGCCTGTGAGGCGCGCCGCGCAGTAGGAAGCGTAGGCCGCGCTGTCAGAGAGCACGGAGTTTTCTCCCAGGGGATGGATGCCGTAGGCAGAAGGCGCGTCCCCGCCCAGCACTGTCAGGACTTCGGGAATATCAAGCCGCACGCCCATCAGACGCGCATAGGAGTCAAACTGGACCTTGCCGTCTCTGTCCAGAACCATCAGGCGTCCTCCCAGCTCCGCACCGGAGGACTGGAGCGTCTCATTCAGCGCATCAGAGGCCGCAGACTGAAAAAGCGGCGCAACCGTGGTGGCAAGCCTCTCCAGGGAGAGGCTGTCCTCACGAATGCGCTGCTCGTACAGATAGTCGCTCACAAAACCGGTCAGACGGGAGGCCATCACGCCAAACGATACACCGATGATCACGAAGAAAACCAGCATGATCTGCCATCGGATACTGAGAAACCGTATCCGATCAGTCTCTTTCCGTGAAATAGTAACCGACCCCCCACTTGGTCAAGATATACTCAGGCTCAGAGGTGCGTTTTTCAATCTTTTCCCGCAGACGGCGGATGTGTACATCCACAGTCCGCTCATCTCCGTCAAAGTTTGGCTCCCAGAGCAGTTCCAGCAGCTGCTTGCGTGAGAATACCTTGCCGCGGTTGTTGACAAACAGCAGGAGCAGCTCGTACTCCCGGCTGGTCAGCCGCAGCTCTTTTCCGCGCAGGGTAATATAGTGACGGGCAGGCGTAATCTCCAGATCCATCACTTTAATGGTGTGCTGTTCGTGCTCTATGCGCGGGTAGACGCTTTGGGTGCGCCGAAAAATGGCACGGATGCGTGCCTTGACCTCTAGTACATTAAAGGGCTTGGCAATGTAATCGTCTGCCCCGTATTCCAGTCCCAGAATGCGATCCATTTCGTCACCCTTGGCGGTGAGCATCAGAATCGGAACCTCACTGACCTCCCGGATCCGCTGACAGACCTCGAACCCGTCCATTTTGGGGAGCATGACGTCCAGGAGAATCAGATCAATGGAATCCCTGGAGAACTTGTTCAGGGCCTCTTCGCCGTCCAAGGCGCTGTCTACACTATAGCCTTCCTGCTCAAGGGCATACTTCAGTCCCTTGACAATCAAAGGTTCGTCATCTACCAGCAATATCCGCTTGCTCACAGGTTCCACCTTCCCATCGTCTCCGGGCACAAAACAGGCCAGACACGCCATTCTGTGCCATATCCTTAACGTATTGTAAAACAGAATGCGCGGAATTGCAAGAAAAAAACGGCGCATTTTGTCACAAATACGCCGAAATAAGTCAGAAATATGACGCGAAAGACATAAAAAGGACTGTAATGTAATCAGTAGGCATTGATACGGCGGAAATAGGAACGCAGGTTTTCTCCGGCAATGCCTTCCACATCGGAGGATGACATGCCGGCCGCCTTCATGGCCTCCAGCAGGGCGGGAATGCAGTCCGCGCCTTCCAGTCCCTGGGGGGTGGTTTCGATGCCGTCAAAGTCCGAGCCAAACCCGACGATCTTCTGCCCGCCCATCTGGCAGATGTGGTCAATATGCCGCACCACCGTTGCAATATCGGCTTTTCCCTCCGCAGAGAGGAAAGAGGGGTAGAAATTGATCCCGATATAGCCGCCTTCCCGGATCATCAGGCGGATCTGGTCATCTGTCAGATTGCGGAAATGGGGGCACAGCGCGCTGCAGCAGGAATGGGAAGCCATGGGTGGAACGTCGGTGTGTGCAAAGATGTCATAGAAGCCGGCTTCATTGAGATGGGACACATCTACAGCCATATGCTCCTTCTGCATCTCACGTACCACGGTCAGTCCGAAGGACGTAAGTCCTGTCGATGCACCTGACTTGGCCGGGAACCCGATGCGGTTTTCATGGTTCCAGGTCAGGGCCACCATTCTCACGCCCAGTCTGCGGTAGTCCTCCACAAGGTAGGCACCGTCTTCAAAGACTTCACCGCCTTCCACGGAAAGCATGAAGGCGTGTTCGCCGTCGCCGACTTCGTCGGGATCATCCACCTGATGAATGCCTGCCTTTTCCATAACAGCGCGGGCGCCCAGCTCCGCGTGCACGATGGCATTTACATCACCTTCCCGGCCTTTCGGTCCAGTCCAGAGTGCAAAGGTCTGCAGGGAAATGCCGCCTGTGCGCAGCTTTTCCGGAGTGATCATGAGAGAATCGGGTTTCGCCTTATGTACACCCAGGGCATAGAGGGTATCGGAGTGGGTATCGACGATAAACATGGCTTGGCCTCCTTACAGTGCATCTCCGCGCTCAATGGCTGCGATCTGGTCGATCCGCCGCTGATGCCGGCCACCTTCAAACGGCGCTTCCAGCCAGTGACGGGCAATCATTTTCGCCAGATCTACGCCGACGACACGGGCGCCCATGGTGAGAATATTGGAGTTGTTGTGCCGTTTGGAAAGCTCGGCAGTATAGACATCCGAACAGGTACATACACGTGTGCCAGGCACTTTGCTGGCTGCGATGCCGATGCCTACGCCGGTGCCGCAGATCAGAATGCCGCGTTCGCACAGGCCGTCCACGACAGCCTTGGCTGCGCGATATCCGTAGACAGGATAGTCACAGCTGTCATGGGTAAAGGTGCCAAAGTCCTGATATTCCAGATGCATTTCCTCCAGGAGATGCTTGATTTCTTCCTTCAGTTCCAGACCGGTATGGTCGCATGCCAGTGCAATCATGATGAAACCTCCTTGCCAGTTTGCCAGTACAGAAAAGAACGCAGGCTGAGAAACATGTCAGCCTGCGAAGGTCAGCCCTGTAAACCCTGTTCCTGACGCTCCATGTTTTCCACTACAATGTCATAGATTTCACCCAGAGAAGCCGCGTAGGCAAGAATTTCCCAGGGGCGGTTGGTGTGAAAATGAATCTTGATCAGATCCTCATCGCCCACGGCCAGGAGGCTGTCTCCCTCAAAGTGTTCCGTAATGTAATCAAAGATCTCGTCCTCATCCAGATCATGACCATCAATCAGAAGCTGTGTGTCAAACTTAAACTCCAGCATGGTATTTCTCCCTTCTTCCATCACGTCCGGTCCCGCGCTGCGGCGGGGGATGGATCGTCCTTTTTCGCAGGACAAGCGCATTGTAACAGTTTTTCATGGGTTTGTGAATGCTTTCCTGCATTTCCTCAGCAGTGTGCACTGCGCGGAAAAGAAAATGAAGAAAAAGCTTGTCACTGATGGGGAATTATCGTACCATGAGACGCAAAAGAAACAGACGCACACCTGGACTCTTTGCCCAAAGAGGACCAGGAAAGGAGGCCTGTATGAATGCACTGCACTGGGAAAACATTGAAAAGGCTGCCGGAGAGCTGCGCCTGCTGGGCATACGTGTCCATCAGGACGGCCGGGAGAGAGACGTACGGCTGTGGGATGAAGAATGCCGACGCAACATCTATTCAGCTTCAAAATCGGTAACAGCGCTGGCTGTGGGGATTGCCATACAGGAGGGTCTGCTTGCACTGGATGAGAAACTGACGGAAGCGTTTGCGCGGGATATGCCTGCATGCCCTGATGAGAATCTTTCCAAAGCTACGGTGCGGGATCTGCTGACGATGTGTCTGGGACAGAAGGAAGCCATGCTCATGGGCGGGCAGCGTCCGAAAATCCAGGAGGAAGACTGGGTGAAACTGGCTTTCTCCGTGCCGTTTACGGATGTGCCGGGCACCCGGTTCTGCTATAACAATGCGGGACCGTATCTGGCGGGCATGCTGGTGCAGAGAAGATGCGGATGCGATCTTGTACAGTACCTGCGTCCGCGCATGTTTGACAGAATGGGGATCCGCAATCCCACCTGGGAACACGATCCTCTGGGCAATACATTTGGCGCGGGAGGCCTGTTCCTCTCCCTGGAGGAACTTCACCGAATCGGAGTATTATGTCTTCAGGAAGGCGTATGGGACGGAAAACGGATTGTGGACGCGCAGTGGATCCGTGAATGCGGGAAAAAGCAGGTGGAGAACGGACGGGAAGGGTACGGCTATCTGTTCTGGCGCGGGCCGGCAAATTCCTATCGAGCGGACGGAAAGTACGGTCAGTGGTCCATTGTGCTCAAGGATTGGAATGCGGTGGTTACGGTAACCGCCGAGTGCCGATGTACGGACAGAATGCAGGAAGTGCTTTTCAGTGAACTGGTGCCGCAGCTGATGCGGTGAGAAGAAAAACAGCCGCGGGCGTCTGCCCTGATGATGGCTTGCACTTAAGGATACAGACAGGACTGTGCGCTAATTGTTCCTGTGACACTGGCGCATGCGCTGAGGGGAAACGATGGATAGGAAGAAAGATACAAAGGAATTACTGGCTGATTCCATGCTCAGACTGTGCAAGACGCTGCCAGTCAATAAGGTGACAGTGAAAGAGATTGTAGAGGATTGCGGTCTGTCCACGCAGACGTTCTACAATCATTTCAAGGACAAGTATGATCTGATGGTATACATTTACGAGTCCGTCAGTCAGGCACTGGTGCAAAGAATGCAGCGCGAGGACTGCGACAGGCACGAGATCGTCTGGGAAAACCTTCAGTTCTACTATGAGAACAGAGCCATTATGAAAAATATGCTGGAACATACCAGCGGAACGGATTCCTTTGCCGTGCATGCAGCCATTTCTGAGTATGAGATCTGGAAAAAGCATCTCCTGACGGTCAAAAACCTGCAAGTGCTGCCGCCGGATGTGGACTTTGATCTTCGCATGTTCTGTCTTGGCGCCTCCAGCATGAAGATCTACTGGATCTATCACTGCCCTGAAATGTCCGTGGACGAATTCACCAGCAGGCTGCTTCAGGCGCTTCCTGAGCGGCTGAAAGCGTTCTTTTCCGAGTAGGATCGGATGCAATCCCCTGACTGTTCTCATCTGACTGAAAGCGCAGAGCTGCGCAGCGATGGCTCTGCGCTTCAAGGCAGACACTGCCTGGATAATGCGTTCTTTGCGCTATCTCTGCTTTTCCGAATCAGTCGTGCATGATTGGCTTGATACCGCCGACTTCCGGAACATGCATGGCCTGTTTACCCTGCTTTTCGCAGTGGGGGGAAAACTGCGCCGCTGTCTTCGGTGGCAGCCATTCCCTCCGCCAGGTTCACGGTATGCATCAGACCTTCCGTGACATGCTGGCGGATGCCCTTGCGCTAGGCGGACAGCTGCCCGACTTTCCTCTGCGGAGCACCTGCCCGTCTGGGAAGTCGTTTGAGACGGGAACACGAAAGCAGCAGCGGCTGGCAAGCGGGCGCATATCTTCCGAAGCATGGGAAATATGCTGAAACAGTTCCCCTGCAGAGAGGGACGAATGGACGGAAGGAGCGCATCCGTATACCAGAACGCCCCGCTCATTGGAGCAGGGCGTCTTTTTGGCATGCGGGCAGTTCCTTACTGCTGTGCCTTCCAGTCTTTGTACGCTTTCAGATCCGGTTCCACAAACTTGAGAGCCAGGCCTACCACGGCGACATCATCGGCGATCCCGATGACGGGAATGGAATCCGGGATCAGATCCTTTTTCTTTACCAGATACAGGAATGCACCGACGAGGGTGGCAAGTACTTTAGGGCTTACCTGGTATTCTTTCTTGATCCAGCTCTTGACGAGGGAAATGGTGACAGGGAGTTCGGAAAGCGTGCTTCCGATGGCGGGGACGTCTGCAAGCTTGCTTTCAAGATCAGCCAGCAGCTGGTCAAGACGGGAAGGATTGTTGATAAAGTCCTGGGCTTCATCGGTTGCAGTTTTGAGAATCTGTGCATAGTCTGCCATGTTTTTTCACTCCTTTTCATTGATTGCGGCAGCATCGGGCTCGCAGATCAGAACAGCATCATCCAGCCTGCGGCCGTGTTTATAGGGGGTTGAAAAGACATCGTCCCCGAAATAGAGGACGGATGACTGTCCACCATCCAGGTTATAGGCGCACGTGCACCCGAGGGACGCCATGAATTCGGAAAGCTCCGGCAAGGTAAGCCCGCGGTTCTGGCGGTTTTCTTCCAGCTGACTGGCTGTCCCGCGGCCGTCCACCTGCACAAAGCAGTAGTGGCCTGGCGCATAGTAGCCGATGACGGAGCGCGGGTTTTCCGGACGTACAGCGGCCGTAAAGTCTGACTTTGCCTGCCCGTCTGCGGTAAGCAGAGACGGTCCGAAGAGAAAGCACTGCCAGAGGTTCTCTCTGTCTGTCTGCAGGGCATCGTAGTCGATTTCCCGGGCGGCCAGAGTGACCATTTCACCATTGCGGTACAGGAGACACAGATCACGGTCCTTGCTCTTGGTGGATCGCACCCATTCGCCGTTTACGATGGCGAGACCGCTGCTGAAATGTGTGGAGCTGTCACCTGTCATGACTAGAATCCCCTGATTGTCATGTGCCAGTTCCTTGATATTCTGGGAGCCACCCTTCCAGCGGCCGTTTCCGAGAACCCGGCGGAAGGAATCCAGAGAACGCAGGTAAATATCTGCGACAAACACATCGGTATAATGTGAGCGCTGGGCGGTAATGGTGATCGATACATTTTCGCTCAGGTAGCTGTTTTCAGTGACAACAGGCGTGGAACCCTCCGGAAGAAGGCGGGCAGGATCACAGAGACAGTCAGCGAAGGCCAGAGCGGGGAACAGCAGAAGCATGAGCAGAACCAGAAAACGTCGCATGGGGCAGGATGAACTCCTTTGATTGGACTGCCGGCAAAGCATGCCGACCTGCATAAGATAGCATGACGTACGAAGGAAGACAAGAACAGGATGGGTGATATTCAGTGCAGAGCTTGCATGAGCCGGCACAGAATGCGGGAAACAGAAAGCATGCACCGCGTGAGGCGCGCCGGCTTTTCCGTGCGGTGCCGAATCATGTGCCTCGGAGGATGCGTATATGCTGCGGCCTGACAAGCCATGCCATATCATTGCAAAATTATTGCGCATTATGCGATTTCACGTTTTAAGACCAGGCTGCCGCCTTCCCCACCCGATGGCAGGGCAGCATATCCAGGCACTAATGGAAGCTTTTTCCTGTGAAACAGCAGCTTTCTCTATGGCGGGTTTGCATGGGGAACGCTGGGGCTGCCGGATGACTGCCGGCAGAGAAAGGAAAGGAGAACTGTCATGAAGGTCTGCTATTTTACGGCTACAGGGAACAGCCTCTATGTCGCGAAAAGAATCGGCGGAGATCGGCTCTCTGTCCCGCAGCTGATGAAACAGGATTCGATCGAACTGCAGGACGATGCTGTGGGGATCGTCTGTCCTGTGTACGGGGGAGAAATGCCGAAGATGGTGCGGCGTTTTCTGAAAAAGGCACAGATCCGGACGGATTTTTTTTTCTTCATTTATACCTACGGCATGAACGCCTCGGCTGCGAAGTATCATGCTGCCCAGGCGGCGAAAGACGCGGGGATCAGGCTCGGCTATGTGGCCTCCATCAAAATGGTGGACAACTATCTGCCGGGCTTTGAGATCCGGAATCAGATAGAAACTGCCGGGGAGAAGCATATCGAGGAACAGATTGCGGCAGTCAGAGGCGATATTGAGGCAAGGAAAACCTGCATACCTGCTGCGGGCTTGCTCCAGAAGATCGCCATGACACTGATACACGGAACCCTGGGACGGGCCGTCCTGAAGGACACAGCAGCCAGGGCATACATGGTCAATGAAAACTGCATCCGCTGCGGTGTCTGTGCCAGGGTATGCCCGGCCGGCAATATTGTGGTAACGGATCGGGTCACGTTTGGGGATCAATGTGAAGACTGCTATGCCTGTGTACACAACTGCCCGAAGAATGCCATTCATCTGCAGCATGAGAAGAGCGCAGCGCGTTTTCGCAATGAGCACATTGCACTGCAGGAAATTATGGATGCCAATCACTGCATGCGCGCATCATCAGAAAAGGTTTCCGGCTGAGCCGGGAGCCTTCTTTTTTACCGCATGTATTCTCGCCTTTCAGGCCAGACGCGCATCAGACTGACGCTTATCCCGTTCCGGCTGGCAGCTTTCGATCCTTGCACGCATGGAGGGAATGACGGCTTCAGGAAAGCAAAGCAGTATTCCGGCGTTTTTCTCCATCGGGCTTTCCTGACAGGAAAGCCCGGGATGTGCAATCATGAGGAAATGCCGGAAAAACTGTGGTATACTGCCTGTGGATTGCATTAAGAAAAGGCGGCGAAGGGCATGCGGAAGCGGTTTCTGGTTTTCTGTGTCTGCTGCCTGTGCCTGCTGTCAGCGCGGGCCATGGCACGGACGTATCGATGGAATACGGAAGAGGATATGGTGCAGTGCTTTCTGGACCTGTGGCAGGAAAAACCGGACGTGATAGAAGGCAGGCTTTCCCAGAAACTGTTTTCCCTGCTTACGGAGAATGATTTCCGCAGCCTGCAGTGGCTGGAAGTGAAAAGCGGGATCGAGAATGCGACGGTTTTCTATTCTGAAAGCGGATCCCTTCGGATGGAAGACATCATCTGGGCTTCCGAGCGCGCGTGGGCCGAATGCTACAGCCGGGAAGAAGTGGAATCCGCCATGCAGGTGCTGACCGGACAGAAGAAGCGGGCGTTCCACATCCTCTGTCCACCCGAACTGGCAAGGGAACTGGTGGAAGGAGAAGACATATACGCATGGGCCGCCAGGGACGGCGTGGAAAACATGCAGCTGTATACACGGCTGGATGCCGGTATTCTGTACTGTATGGAGATGGTGTATACGGACCTCCCTACATGGTATGTCGAGGATGAGAACGGTTTCTGGGAGCAGGTGCGGACAGCACAGAGCCAGCAGACTTCCGCGTTCAGGGTATGCTTTTCCGATGGCGTCTATCAGGCGCTTTTGGAGGACGAGACGCGGGAAAGGCTTCTTTTTCTCAGCTGCCTGGACCAGTATGCCTGTCAGATGGCGGACAGCATGCGGATGATGGTCTTTACCCAGGTCACCTATACGGACGCGCCGCACTTTCTGTGTGCTTCGGAGGAAGACCTTGTGGAGGTCATCCGTGCCATGGGCAGCCGGGAGACAGCCAGCTTTGCCGTCCAGCTGACAGAGGCTGACTTCACACGCCTGGCCGCGCATTCCTTTCAGGGACTCCATGAGCGGGAGACGGAGGCCGGGCTTGTAGGCGGCGAACTGTCCTATGATTACATGCATTACCGTCTGTATTATGAGAACGCACGGATCCTCACTACACTGGTGCGCCTGGAGGACACGGAAGCGCTGCTCGACTATATGCAGGCACAGGCTGCGCAGGAAGATACAGAGATCATTCTTCTGTGCAGCGAAGCACTCTACACCTACCTGCTGGGCGGGGTGTCGCCGGATCTTTCGGAAAAGCCAGGCATGCTTCCGATCTTTGACGCGGCTGTGCTGTGCGGGATCTATCAGTTCCAGTATCAGTATTCTCATGTTACGCATCTGATTCAGATCCATGTCTCTTCCTATTATCCAGGCGCGCATATACTCCGGTGCGTACAGGAAGACCGGAGAAATGACCTGGATGCGAGGGAAACGGCTGCACTGCGCGTGGCGGAAAACCTCGCACAGCAGTGCCGGAACAAAAGTGAGGTGGAGACGGCGCGGAGAATCCATGACAGCCTCTGTGCACGGATTGTCTATACCGATGATGAGACAGGGGATGACGACGATACGGCGATCGGCGCATTGCTGCTGGGCGAGGCGAACTGCGACGGGTACGCGGACGCGTTTTATCTGGTGGGTTCTCTGGCGGGGCTAACGGTGCGCTGTCAGCATGGAGACAGTTTTGCACAGGGACAGACCGTGAAGGACGGTGTGCAGGTCACGCATATGTGGAATCTGCTGCAGCTTGACGGCACCTGGCGCCTGGTGGATGTCACATGGGATGATATGCCGTCTGGCGCACCGGCCGACACCTTCTTCAACATTGGCCTGGACCGGGCGAGCCGGACGCATGTGTGGAACCGGGAGATGACGGTCCCCCTTCGGGAAACCACTGACCTTGCCCAGCGCCTGTATCCGGAGTATGAGGTTTTCGGACAGGCAGACATGGAAGCGGCCGTGGGGAAAGCGACCGCGGAACGGGCGGAAGCCTTTGGCGTGTTCTTCCTCACTCCGCCGTCCCAGGTGGAAGCGGATGCCGCGCTTGCGTGCCTGCAGAGAAGTATCATGCGGGAGTACAGCTATCTGTACAATGCGCAGATGGGCATGCTTACGGTTACGGATATACGGTACTGAAAGGAACGGCCGCAGCTTTTTCAGCTGCGGCCGTTCCTTTCAGGAAAAGCGGAAGAGATTCAGACCGATTGCTTCATTGTATTCCCTGTCCACAGTGCCCGCAATGCAATGCAGTACGATCTCGCATGTGGCGGATACACGCAGCTCATTGACATGCCCGCCGTGGGCGAGAAGATTTCTGTCGCAGAGCGTGGCATGCACGTGCAGGTATACATCGCCGTCCTTCTGTGTGACGGTACCGCCCAGGTGACTGATTTCCATGGGCTCATCAAAGGTCTGACGGTAGAAGGTCTTCGTGGGTACGTCATATACGCAGACAATCGCGTGATCAATCGCACCGAGCCCTTCGATGGTGGCCAGCGAGATCTGCTCTTGCCGGCAGATCTCGGTCAGTGCTGTAAGGACTTCCTCGCCGCGGTCCAAACGGATGATGACATGTGAGCCAAATGTGCGATACTCCATGGCGGATCCTCTCCCTGTCACTGGTTTTCTGCGCTTTATTTTCGGGAATGAAACGGCAAATGTCAAGTACGGTCATCCGACATATAGCCATATCATGCATGGTGCGGAATCGATATAATCAGGACAAATCCGAGAAAGGAAGCGAAGAGAAAATGTCGGTGCATTATACCTGGCGCGCGGTAGATGGCGGAGAGTTTGTGCTGCTGCGGGGAACACAGTCGATCCTGGCTGCGTCCGCGCAGGCTGTGGCCTATGATACAGGGGACGTGGTGGACACAAGAAGGGCAGCGCTTGTAAAGATGCGGCCTGTTCCCGGCGGTTTCCAGCTGGTGTATGCCGCAGAGAACGGGCTCTGTCTGACGGAGGAACTGACAGCAGATGAAAAAGGCGCCTATGCCCGCTGTGTACTCCATCGCTCCAACGGAACCCCGGTGGCATCGAATGCGCTGACCCCGCTGATCGCCCATGCCAGGGATGACGAATCGCTGTATCTGTGGCGGGACCTGGAAGCGCGCATGCTGCTGGTTCCCTATGACAATGATATGTGGATGCGCTATGAGACGGCTGCGCTTCGCGCCGGACGCAGAAGCTATGATGTGACCGTGCTCCTGCGGGAGGATACGAGGGAAGGTCTGCTCATCGGCGCACTGACTTTCGATGTATGGAAAAATGCCATTGCGTGTCCGGGCATGGATGCACGGATCCTGGAAGCGCGATGTGGACAAGGCGCCAGTGATGAGGGCACCCATGACTATGAGATGCACGGCGTAAAGATAGGCACGGAAGTGGCTTCCTCCATTTTCTTTGTGTGCTGCGGACCGGACTGGCGGGATCTTCTGGAGATATACGGTGATCTGCTCCATAAAAAGTATCCCATCCGCACCTGGGGACAGGGCGTGCCCTTCGGGTTTAACAGTTATGCGGGCCTGGCACGGACACTGAATGAAGAGAACTTTACGGAAAGCGGCGTGGTTGTGCGCACGGAACTGATGCCCAGAGGGTTTGAAAATCACGGGACCACCTTTATCAACCTGGACGGCGGCTGGCAGCGCTTGGATGAGCAGCGGATGCTGGCCATCAAGGATGCACTGCATGCCGCAGGCCAGAAAGCCGGCATCTATGATGCGCCGTTTGCCTGCTTCCGGCCGGACCTGACAGGGGAGATCCCGGGCATGCCCGGACATACCTTTGAAGAGATTGTGCTCCGCAACAAAAAGGGTGAGGTGCTTCCGCGGATTGACCGCTCCGTGCCCTATGATGTCACGCATCCTGTATGGCGCGAATGGACACGGAGAAAAGCCCGGATGTTCATCGACTGGGGGTATGATTATCTGAAGATTGACTTCCTCAGCCATGGCGGCATGGAAGGCGTGCATCATGATCCTGCCGTACAGACCGGACGTGAGGCGCTGATGGCAGGCTATGCCTACCTGGCCTCCCTGTATGATTCGTCGGTCATGGGACGTCCGTTCTTTCTCAGTCTCTCCATTGCACCGCTGTTCCCCTTCGGGTTCGGGAATGCGCGCCGCTTCTCCTGTGACGCCTTCGGGCTTTCAGAGGATGTGGAATACGTCCTCAACGCGCAGACCTATTCCTGGTGGACCCATGGCCGGCTCTATGAATTCAATGATCCGGACCATATCGTGCTCATGCGCAGTTTCTGCATGCTTCGGGATTCCACCGAGGGCGAGGCACGGGCGCGCTATACTAGTGCTGTGATCGCAGGATCCGTGATGCTTCTGTCTGAGGATTATGGCAGGGAAGGCGCCAGGGAACGCACGGTCCGCATTGCGGGAAATGAGAAGGTGAATGCCGTAGCACGCAACGGTGTAGCTTTCCGCCCTGTGGATGCAGCCGGGACCTTTGCTTGCCGGGCCTTTACAGCCTGTGTGAACGGCCGGGAAATGATGGCACTGTTTGCCTATGGGGAAAAGGCGGAAGATGTGCACGTTTCCCTCCTGCGGGCGGGCATCATAAGCCGCCGCGCAGTCGATCTGTGGAGCGGAAAAGTCGTGGATGCCGCGGATGACTGCGTAACATGGCATTTTGACGGTACGGATGCGGCACTTCTCATGTTTGAATAGATATGGCATTCTTTCTTGCACCTTGCGGAAATCCAGTGAAAGAATGCCTTCCGTTCATGGACAATTTTGACCGATTCAGACAAAAATGCCGGAAAAACCGGAAAAAGCAAGTTTTTTCAGGAACCAACAGAAAGCCATATGCAACGCCATAATTCCATAGACCATGCGGACAAGAGTCCATACAATAAGGCCATCAAGCGCGGTACTGATACTTTCCGCGTGTAAGGAGGATCATTGGTTATGAAGAAATGGTTGAGCATGCTTCTGGCCGCCCTGATGGTTCTGGCCATGATGCTGCCTGCTCTGGCAGAAGAAAGCGTCACAATTTCGTTCTTTGACAAGAACTCCGGTGTCCGCGAGTTTACGGACCCTGTGGCCAAGGAACTGGAAAAGCGCACCGGTGTCAAGATTGACCTGGTCAGCCCCACCGGCAACCCTGCGGAAAAACTGAGCCTGATGCTGTCCGGCAATGACTATCCGGATATCGTTCTGATGGACCGCTCCAGCGACATTGTCAATCAGTATATTGAAGCCGGCGCGCTGGTGAATCTGTCCGAACACTTCGACAAGCTGCCCCATGTGGTGGAGATGTACGGCGAGACCCTGCAGAAGACCCGCTACAATGACGGAAACAACTATTATCTGTCCAACTGGTACGGCTATGATCCCGATCCCGTCAACGGCTTTATCTGCCGCTATGACTACATGATCGAGGCGGTCGGTCAGGAACGTGCGGATTCCGCCGAACCCTTCAAGTGGTCGGAAATGGTGGACATCCTCAGGAAGTTCAAGGAAGCCCATCCCGAGAGCAGCAATGTTGTCGTTATGAGCGAACCTTCCAGCGGCAGCATCAACGGCACATTCGCCGGCATGAACAGCGTATATCCCTACTTTGCCAAGGACGGCAAGTTACTATTCAGCGTCCGTGATCCTGGCTTCCTGGATGCCATTCATGAGATGAACGAGCTCTATCGCGAAGGCATTCTGGATCCGGAATGGACTTCCAATGCGTCAGAACTGCGCAACCAGAAGCTGTCCAACAACGGCTGCTTCGCCTATGTGGGCGCTTACTGGGATACCTGGACACCCTCTGCTGCTCTGATGGCTTCTGAGAATGCCAATGCGGAATATCTGGCATACAAGGTCATTCCCGATGATGCCACCACCGACGCGCTGCCGCTGGCCGGACGCAGCTCTCTGGGCTGGGACGCCATTGCCATTACCGCCAACTGCAAGAACCTGGATGCTGCGCTCGCCTTTGTGGATTACTGTGCCAGCCAGGAAGGCCAGGACCTGCTTCTGTGGGGCATCGAGGGCCAGGACTGGGAGTTTGTGGACGGCGTTCGCACTCCCATCGGCGACATCGTAGCCCGTTATCAGGCTGACCCCTCCAACACCGTCAATGATACCGGCATCACCAAGTGGACATGGTTCGTCAAGAACGACGTGCATCCGGACGACGGCACCACCTGCCGCATCTGGTTCAACGAAAAGGACCGCTCCGCCACCTATGCCTATCAGAACCTGACCAACGGCTACTATGACAGCGCTGAGTTCGCTGCTCTCGAGCCCGCCGGTTCCACGATCGAAGCGCTCATGTTCCAGGGCGTCGTCGATCAGTTCAACCAGTACTATCCCCGTATGGTCAATGCGGCCACCGCGGAAGAGTGCGACGCACTGTACAATGAAATGGTTTCCGCCATGGAGAACGCCGGTATGTCCACCATTGAGGACTACATGAGCGAAATCTACTATGCACGTCTGGCCCTGTGGGGACTGGAGCCCACCACCAGCGGACGCTGAGAAGCCGAAAGCGTAAACAATCAAATGGCGGGGCCGGGCATGGCAGCTTGTTGGTGCCGTATCCGGCCCCGCTTTCTGCGTAAAGGGGGATAAACATGACCAAGAATCCTGTGCTGAAACCCCATCATAGGAAGCCGCTGAAGGCGCGGCTGTGGGATCAGCGGTATCTGTTTCTTCTGATGATCCCCGGGGTTGTCTGGGTGCTGATCATTTGCTATGCGCCGATGACCGGTCTGTATATGGCATTTACCAATTACAGACCTTCACAGAACGGCTATTTCTATGATCTGACCAATGCCAAGTTTGTGGGACTGCAGTGGTTCCAGTACTTCTTCCGCAATGATTTCGGCATGATCATGCGCAACACGCTGGCGACCAGCCTTCTGACACTGCTCTTCTCGTTTCCGGCGCCGATTCTTCTGGCAGTCCTGCTCAATGAACTGCGCAGCCTGAAGCTGAAGAAGTTTATCCAGACAGCTTCCTATCTGCCCTATTTCATCTCCTGGGTTATCGCGTCCAATATTTTCCTGACATTCCTTGCCGGAAACGGTATTATCAACGATATCCTGATAAGCCTGGGACTGATACAGAACCGAATTCTGTTCTTCCAGGTCGGTCCGTATTTCTGGTGGATCATCGCGATTGCCAACACATGGAAGGGAATGGGCTATAACGCGATCATCTATCTCAGCGCCATATCCGGGATTGACCAGCAGCTGTATGAAGCGGCGGAAGTGGACGGCGCTACCCGCGTGCAGCGCATCTGGCATATTACGCTTCCGACGATCCGTCCGACCATTTCCATTCTTCTGATCCTGGCCATCGGCGGCATTCTCTCCACCGGCTTTGAGCAGCAGCTCCTGATGGGCAACAATGCCATACTGAACTACTCGGATGTTCTGGATACGTATGCCTACCGGTACGGCCTTGCCAAGGGCATGTACTCCTATGGTACCGCCGTGGGTCTTTTCAAGTCCATTGTCTCCTTTATTCTGGTGATGAGTGCCAACAAGATCACCGCGCGGCTCAACGATTCCGCACTGTTCTGAGAAAGGAGGGAAAAACATGACAGCCGTATCGAACAAGATCCGTCAGCGCCGCACACCCGGTGAATGGGTGCTGGATATTGTAAAAGTCATTTTCCTGACCCTTGTGGTCATTGTCACGGTGTATCCCTTCTGGAATATCTTCGTGATATCCCTGAACGATGCGACCGATGCCGTGCGCGGTGGGATCTATTTCTTCCCGCGTGTGTTCTCCCTGTACAGCTATAAGGAAATTCTGGGGCGTGCGACGTTCCAGCATTCCATTCTCATTACCCTGGCCCGTACGCTCATAGGAACGCCGCTGGCAGTCATGGCGACGGCCATGCTGGCCTACCCGCTGTCCCGCAAGGATCTGGTAGGGCATAAGTTCTGGAGTCTTCTGTTTGTGTTCACCATGTACTTCGGCGGCGGACAGGTTCCGTATTACATGGTGCTCAAGGGACTCGGGCTTCTCAATAATTTCTGGGTCTTTATCTTTCCTCTGATCATGAATGTGTACAACATGATTCTGATCCGTTCCTATATCGAGTCCATGCCGTCCTCTCTGTTTGAAGCCGTGCGCATTGACGGCGGCAATGACCTGGTGATTTTCTTCAGGATCGTTCTGCCACTGTCCAAGCCGATTCTGATGACCGTGGCGCTGTTTGTGGCCATCAATCAGTGGAACAGCTGGTTTGACGCCTATCTGTATACCTCCTCCCAGGACCTGAAGCCCATGCAGTCGATCCTGGTGGAAATCCTCAACCAGTACCAGACCGGCGCGACCACAGCGCAGCAGATGTCGCAGGGAAAGACCGGTGCGACGGTAACTCCGGACTCCATCCGCATGGCCGCAACCATGGTGGCTACCATTCCGATTATTCTGGTCTATCCGTTTATTCAGAAATACTTCGTCAAGGGTATCATGCTGGGTGCCGTAAAAGGCTGATGCAGACGCTGTGTCTGTTCTTTTGCCTGAAGTGTGAGAAAGGAGGCATTTCGTGACGGTCAGGAGTACGCAGGAGATGGAAAAGCCGTCTCTCTTCTGTGCGAGGAATTATCGGGGCATTGAGTACTTCCGCACACGCAATGCCTCTCTGTATCTGCAGTCATGCGGGATTGAGCGGTGCGTGCCCGGCTATACCTGGCCCGGGAGTGCCCGGGAAGGATATCATCTGCACATTGTGCTCTCCGGAAAGGGCGAATTGCGCGTAATGGGCCGGCAGTACGCCATTCATGAGGGGCAGATGTTCCTGGTCAAGGACGGGGAACCTACCGAGTACAGCGCAGACACGGAGGATCCGTGGTATTACGCATGGATTGTGTTCTGCGGGCATAATGCGCGCAGTTATATGGAGTACGCGGGCTTCGGGGATGGCATCTATGTGCAGGACTGTCATGTGGATCCGACGGCCTTCCGGGATATCCTGCAGAAAATCATTGATCACCCCCACCTGAGCTATTCCAGCGAAATCTACCGCCTGAGCCTGGCCATACAGGCACTGTCCCTGGCAATTGAGTCCTATGAGAAAAGCCAGGAGGCACGGCCGGAACGGAATATGCTGACGGTAGATGACTATGTGAACTATGCAGTCGAGTATATCCAGAACAACTATGCACATGTGCGCATCGGGGACGTGGCGGAATACCTGGGACTGAACCGGACGTATATGACCAGTATCTTCAAGAGGAAAATGCTCCTCTCGCCCCAGGAATTCCTGATGCAGGTGCGCATGGACCATGCCAGGGACATGCTGCAGCAGACGGATTTTTCCATCCGTGCCATTTCAGGTGAGGTGGGGTATGAGGATCAGCTGACCTTTTCCAAGATCTTCAAGAAAAAATTCGGCGTCAGCCCGGAAAAATACCGAAGGGCGCTGCGGGAAAACGGACTGTGAAAAAAGCGGTGCGTTCCGATGAATCGGAGCGCACCGCTTCTGTAATGCCTGCGTCTTGCGGTGCAGGGCTTCCATGTTCTGCACAGTATCGGGGAATGCCTGAATGGGAGAAACCATGCGTCTGCTTCCTTATGGACGGATGGCGCTGCGGGTTTGACCGGTCGCGTTCAGAAGGAATGATGCATATCCTGCTGTATAGAGTGCAGCACCGTGATGCGGGCCTCGAGAAAGTCACAGACAGTCTGCAGATCTTCGTCAGAAACCTGTCCCAGAAGCGCATGACTGACTTCAGAAAGGCTGACATACAGACGGTTAAGGAAGGTTGTTCCCAGGGGCGTCGTCTGAATGGAAAACTTCCGGTCATCATCCGGAACCGCGGATTTGGTGATAAGACCGCAGTGCAGGAGACGATTGACCTGGCGTGTGGCGGAGGAAGGATTGATGCGCAGCTCTCTGGCGGCCTGCGCCATGGAGAGCGAGCCGCGTTTCTCCACCAGTGCGAGAAACTGATAGTCGCCCACGCACAGGGGCTCCCGAAGGCCGAAGGTCTGGCATTCCCGGGTGAGACAGCCTTGGGTGATTTCCTCAAACAGCGCGTGAAAGTCACGGATGAGCGTGCTCAGGCGCTCATATTGCGCGTTTCGTTCCATGTTGTCACATCCTTACTTCTTGACAAAACCTGTTTTTCCATATCGTATGGTAACATAAGCCTAACATAGTTGTAAAGAATAAAAAAAATGATAACACAGAATACTGTGCCTTCATGTACGGGATGCGCGGCGGCCCAGGATGGAAACAGCAAAAAAACAATGAAATGCGGTCCCTTTCATTGACAAAGAAATCGGGGATGCGTAAACTCACAAACTGTTCGGGACAAGCCCGGATGGTATACACGAAATGCAATGAAGGCACTATGTATGGAGCGGGAACCTCAGAGAGCCGGTGGCGGGTGCGAACCGGTGTCGATGCTGCATGCAGTCTCCTGCCTGAGCAGATCTCCTGAAACGAAAGTAGGGGGATCCGGAAGCCCCGTTACCAAGGCAGCGCGCTTGATGGAGCGCAGAAAGTGGCCGCGCATGCGGCAATCCGGGTGGTACCGCGATGATGAAACGTCGTCCCAGAGGTCGAAAGACTTCTGGGTTTTTCTTTGCCGGAAACACATCCATCGAACGAAATTCCCAACCGGACAGGTATGGAGGAGAGGAAAACTATGAAAACCATTCAGATGCTGGACATGACACTGACCATGGCTGAAACGCTGCACGGCGGAAGCCTGACCTTTAAGGAAACCATGGAACTGGCACGAAGCCTGGACCGCATTGGCGTGGACATGATGGAAATGCCGTTCATGAATGGCGGAAAGGCAGACGCGCTGGTGCGCAAGACCATCGGCAGCATGGTCAGGAGCGGAGTTTCCGTGCGTGTTTCGCTGGACGACAGCGCGGAGGAGGCCTGGCATACCATCAAGGATGCCCGACGTCCGCACCTGAATGTGGTGGTTCCTGTGTCCCCGGTACAGATGGAGTATACGGCGCACCGCAAGGCACCGGCGCTTCTGGAAGCGGTGGGAAAGCAGGTGGCGGCCTGCCGGGATGTCTGTGAGGAAGTGGAGATTACCTGCGAGGATGCGACACGAGCCGAGAAAGCGTTTCTGACAAGCGTGATTCAGAAAGCTGTGGAGAGCGGCGCTGGTTTTGTGACGCTGTGCGATACTGCGGGCATCATGCTGCCGGATGAGTTCGCCTCGTTTGTGCAGGATATGCGGGGGAGCATTCCCGATGCGGGAAAGGTCCAGTGGTACGCATATGCCTCGGATGACATGCACATGGCATCCGCGAATGCGGCTGCAGCCGTCAAGTCCGGTGTGGACGGTGTCCGGTGCACTGCGATTCCGGCCGGCACGGCAACCCTCTCCGATATGGCGCGCTTTCTTCAGATGCGGGGCACGGATATGGGCTGCACCTCCCATCTCCGCACGACGGAGCTCAACCGCACCGTGGGCCAGATTGAGCGTCTGATCCAGTCCCAGAAAGCGGAGAACGACGGGCAGATGCCCAGCTTTGCCTCGGATACGGGGAATATTACGCTGGACGCGAACGATTCCATCTCCGAGGTCGTGAAGGTGGTGCGCCAGCTGGGGTATGAGCTGAGCGATGAGGACAACAGCAAGGTGTATGAAGCCTTCCAGCGGGTGGCTGCCAAGAAGAACTTTGTGGGCACAAGAGAGCTGGACGCGATTGTCGCCTCCACAGCCATGCAGGTACCGTCCACCTACCGCATCGAGAGCTATGTGATCAATTCAGGCAATGTAATTACGGCAACAGCCAACCTGACACTGGAAAAGGACGGAAAGAAGCTTCGCGGGGTGAGCGTGGGCGATGGCCCGATTGACGCGGCCTTCCTCGCCATTGAGCAGATCATCGGGCATCACTATGAGCTGGATGATTTCCAGATCCAGGCCGTCACCGAAGGCCGGGAGGCCATGGGCTCGGCCCTGGTGCGCCTGCGGGCCGGCGGCAGGCTCTACTCCGGCAACGGCATTTCCACTGATATCATCGGTGCATCCATCCGCGCCTATATCAGCGCACTGAATAAGATTGTCTATGAGGAGGCCTAAAGCGTGAAACTCTCCTTCAGCATGCAATACTGGGCGGATACGCCTTTTTCGACACTCTGCCAGACCGCGCGGGAAACAGGGCTTAAGGGCGTGGAAATGTATGATCTTCTCTCGGATGCGTTCCGCGGAAAGTCCAGCCCGACCAATCCGGAGCTGGCTGCGGTAACGCGCCGGGAACTGGTGCAGTCCGGGCTTTCCATCCCTTGCGTGGATACCTGGGCAGACTTTACCTCCCTGGATTTTCCCGCGGAGATGCAGGAATGCCTGGATGTATGCGAGAACCTGGGCATTCCCTATGTCAATATTCATACGGAGTCGGAGGACCAGATCCTGTGCGCGGAAAAGGTGGCCCGGCTGCTGGACATGGTGGACGGAAAACCCCTGATTCTTCTGGTGGAATCCAGAGGCGCCTATGCCGACACCGCGCATCTGCGGGACCTGCTCAACCGGTTTGCGGATGACCGGCTGGCGGCCACGTGGAACATGGAGGCCACCTGGTTCAGTGCCGGGGAGGACGCGGAGACATCCATCACCAATCTTGGCGCCTATGTGCATCACGTGCATGTGCATGACAACCGCGTGCAGGGCGGAACGCCGGTGCCCGAACTGATCGGCGACGGATCCCTGCCCATGGCGGACATGATGAACGCGCTGCGCTCGGTCAACTATGACGGCTTTCTCTCCCTTGTCTGGAACCCGGCCTGGATCGAGGGCCTGGATGACAGCGAGGTGATTCTGGCGCACTTTGCGGGGATGATGGGACGGTTTGCGTCCACAAGACTGGGACGCAAGCATCTCTACACCAATAAGGCGGGAACGGGCAAGTATCTGTGGAAGAAGGAGACGCTGATCGACAAGACCTTCTCTCAGGTGCTGGACGACGTGTGCGCCGAGTTCCCGGATCAGATTGCGATCAAGTATACGACGCTGGACTATACAAGAACGTACGCCGAGTTCCGGGATGACGTGGACGAGTTTGCGCGTGTGCTGATTTCCCTGGGCGTCAGGGCCGGAAGCAAGGTCACCATCTGGGCGACCAATGTCATGCAGTGGTATGTGACCTTCTGGGCCACAACCAAGATCGGGGCGGTGCTGGTGACCATGAATACCGCCTACAAGATTCACGAGGCGGAATACCTGCTGCGCCAGTCGGACACGCATACCCTGGTCATGATCGACGGCTATCGCGACTCCAATTACCGGGAGATCATCAATGAACTCTGTCCGGAGCTCAGGGATACGCGCCCCGGTCAGCCGCTGCATGCGCGCCGGCTTCCGTTCCTGCGCAATGTCATTACCGTGGGCTTTCAGATGCCCGGGGCGCTCACCTGGGAGAAAGCGCTGACCTACGCGCCGCGCACGCCCATGGAGGAAGTCCGGCGCATGGCCGCTGCCGTAGATGTGAACGATGTGTGCAACATGCAGTATACATCCGGTACGACCGGGTTCCCCAAGGGCGTTATGCTGACGCACTACAATATTGTCAATAACGGCAAAAACATCGGCGACCGCATGGATCTGTCCACCGCCGACCGTATGATGATTCAGGTGCCCATGTTCCACTGCTTCGGCATGGTGCTGGCCATGACCGCCACCATGACGCACGCGGGCACCATACTGCCGCTGCCCTATTTTTCGCCCAAGTCGTCCCTGGCCTGCATCCACAATGAGCATATCACGGCCTTCCACGGCGTGCCGACCATGTTCATTGCCATGCTCTCGCACCCGGACTTCCCGCGCACGGACTTCAGCTTCATGCGCACCGGGATCATGGCCGGCAGTCCCTGCCCGATCGCCATTATGCGGGACGTGGTGGATAAGATGCACATGAAGGAGATCGTAATTGTCTACGGCCAGACCGAGGCCAGTCCCGGATGCACCATGTCCTCCACGGACGACCCGCTGGAGGTGCGCGTGTCCACAGTGGGCAGCGCCATGCCGGAGATCGAGTGCAAGATTGTGGATCCAGAGACAGGAGAGGACTGTCCGGACGAGGTTATCGGCGAGTTTGTGGCCCGCGGGTACAATATCATGAAGGGCTACTATAAGATGCCCAAGGCAACTGCCAGCGCCATTGACCGGGACGGCTGGCTGCATACCGGCGACCTGGCCTGCCGCACGAAGGAAGGCAATTACCGCATTACCGGCCGGCTGAAGGATATGATCATCCGCGGCGGTGAGAATATCTATCCCAAGGAAATCGAGGAGTTCATCTATACGCACCCGAAGGTGTCCGATGTACAGGTGATCGGCGTGCCGGATAAGGCCATGGGCGAGGAAATCATGGCCTGCATTATCCTCAAGGAAGGCGAAACGGCTACCGAAGAGGAGATCAAGAAGTTTGTCCTGGATCATATGGCCAAGCATAAAGTGCCCAAGTATATCTCCTTTGTGGAGGGCTTCCCCATGAACGACGCGGGTAAGATTCAGAAGTACAAGATGCGGGAAATGGCCATTGAACAGCTGGGACTGCAGGCTGCGGCCAAGGTGGAGACAGCATAATGCCACAGAAGATCATCGATGCCCACTGCCATATCTATCCGGAGAAGATCGCGGAGCGCGCCGTACAGTCCGTGGACGCGTTCTACGATCATCTGCCCTGTCCGCATTGGAACGGTACGGCCGGGGAGCTTGTGCGCACCGGCCGGGAAGCGGGTATCAGCCACTTTATCGTGTTTTCGGTCGCCACCAGTGCGCACCAGGTTTCCTCCATCAATCATTTCATCGCCCGCGCGGTGGCAGACAGCGACGGGTGCATGACGGGCCTGGGGGCCATGCACCTGGAGAGCGACGACTTTGCCCGGGATCTTGCGGAGATCGAAGAACTGGGACTGAAGGGCGTAAAACTGCATCCGGACATACAGAAGTTTGATGCGGACGATCCCCGGGCCATGGAGATCTATCGGCTGTGCGAGGGCCGCATGCCGATTGTCATCCATGCCGGGGATCACCGGTATGCGTATTCGAGCCCGGAAAAACTGGAGCATGTGCTGCGCACGTTTCCTGGACTGCAGCTGGTGTGCGCGCACATGGGCGGCTGGAGCATATGGGAGGAGGCAGCCCGGCGGCTGGCGCCGTATCCGAATGTACTGGTGGACTGTTCGTCCTCACTGTACTGGCTCTCCCGGGACACGGCCAGGCGCGTGATTGACATGTATGGCGCCGGGCGTGTACTCTTTGGAACGGACTATCCGTTCTGGCCGCAGAAGGCGGAAGTGGACAAGCTCATGCAGCTGGGGCTTTCGCAGGAGGCACTGGAGGATATCTTCTGGCGCAACTGTGCAAGGCTGTATCATCTGAATGGAGGGGAAGACAGGGATGAGCGATAAAACCTATGTCACGCTGGACGGCAATGAGGCGGCTGCCTATATTGCCTATGCGTTTACTGAGATCGCGGCGATCTATCCCATTACACCGTCCTCGCCGATGGCGGGAAAGACGGATGTATGGAGCGCCAAGGGAAAGAAAAACCTGTTCGGGCAGTGCGTGCAGCTGGTGGAAATGCAGAGCGAGGCCGGCGCGGTGGCGGCTGTACACGGCGCGCTGGAGACCGGTGCGCTGTCCACCAGCTTTACCTCGTCCCAGGGACTGATGCTGATGATTCCTGTCATGCACCGCATTGCCGGCGAGCGTCTGCCGGGCGTGCTGCATGTGGCTGCGCGGACCGTGGGCACGCATGCGCTGTCCATCTTCGGGGATCACTCGGACGTGATGAACTGCCGGCAGACCGGGTTTGCCATGCTCTGCACCGGAAGCGTGCAGGAGGTCATGGACCTGGCGGGCGTGGCGCATCTGTCGGCCATTCGCGCACGGGTGCCGTTCATGCATTTCTTTGACGGCTTCCGCACCAGTCATGAGATCACCAAGGTGGAACAGATGGATTATCAGGTGCTGCGGGATCTTCTGGACACGCAGGCGCTGGATGCCTTCCGCGCGCATGCGCTGAACCCCGAGCATCCCATGCTGCGGGCCACGGTGCAGAACCCGGACATCTATTTCCAGGTGCGCGAGGCGAACAATACTGCCTATATGGCGCTTCCGGATATCGTGGAAGACTATATGCAGAAGATCTCCGAGGTGACCGGGCGCGAATATCATGTATTCAACTATTACGGCGCGCCGGACGCGGAGCGCGTGGTGATCGCCATGGGCTCGGTCAGCGGATGCATTGAGCAGGTGGTGGATGCGCTGCTGCAGCGCGGAGAAAAGGTCGGCTTTGTGCAGGTGCACCTGTTCCGGCCCTTTGACATGAAGCGCCTGCGGGAAGCACTCCCTGCCACGGTCCGAAAGATTGCGGTGCTGGACCGGACCAAGGAAATGGGCAGCGCCGGCGAGCCGCTGTATGAGGATGTATGCACAGCACTGTACGGGCGTGAGAACCTGACCGTGGTGGGCGGACGCTATGGGCTTTCGTCCAAGGATACGACGCCCTCCCAGATCGCGGCAGTGTTTGCCAACCTGAAGGCGGAAAAGCCGAAAAACAGCTTCACCATTGGCATTACCGATGATGTGACGCATCTGTCGCTTGCGGAGGACGAGGTGCTGGATCCCGATGAGGGTGGCATGGTCAGCTGCAAGTTCTGGGGTCTGGGCTCTGACGGCACCGTGGGAGCCAACAAGAATACAGTGGACATCATCAACGGACATACGGACATGTTTGCGCAGGCATACTTCGAGTATGACGCCAAGAAATCCTACGGCGTGACCAAGTCGCACCTGCGCTTCGGCTCGCGTCCGATCCGCTCCTCCTATTATGTGCGCTCGGCGGACTTTGTCGCCTGCCATAACGCGACCTATATGGAAAAGTATGATATTGCCGAGGAGGTCAAGCCGGGCGGAACACTGCTGATCAACTGCCCCTGGGATCTTCAGGGACTGGAAGCGCATCTCCCGGCTCATGAAAAGCGCGAGATCGCCAGGCGGCATCTGAAGCTCTATGTCATGGACGCGGTGGCCATCGCAGACAGACTGGGCCTGGGCACACACTTTAACATGGTGCTGCAGTCCGCCTTCTTCCACCTGATGCCGGTCATTCCTACCCAGGATGCCGTTCGCTTCATGAAGGAAGCGGCGAAGAAGACCTACTTCGCCAAGGGCGAGGATGTGGTGAACAGGAACCTGGCGGCCATTGACGCGGGCGGGGAAGGACTGAAGGAAATCCCGGTGCCGGAGAGCTGGCTGAACGCGGAGGATACGCCGGTGGACCGCAGCGGCCTGCCGGACGTGGTGACAAGACTGCTGGATCCCATGAACGCACAGAAGGGCGATGATCTGCCGGTCAGCGCGTTTGCGGACTATGTGGACGGCGTCATGGATATGGGGCTGACCGCCTATGAAAAGCGCGGGATTGCGGTGCGCGTGCCCGTATGGGATGCATCGAAATGCCTGCAGTGCAATCAGTGCAGCTTTGTCTGCCCGCATGCGGTCATACGGCCCTATCTGCTGACAGAGCAGGAAAAGCAGGCAGCACCGGAAGGCATGCAGATCACCGCGGCCAAGGGCAGGCCCGCTGCGGGAATGTACTACAGCATGCAGATCAGTGCCCTGGACTGCACCGGCTGCGGCAGCTGCGTCAACTGCTGCCCCGCCAGGGAAAAAGCGCTGCAGATGGTGCCCATTGCGGAGGCGGATACCGGGCTTGCTTCCTGGAACTATGCGCTGTCGCTCCCGGATAAGGCGGACCTGTTTGATCCGTATACCGTCAAGGGCTCCCAGTTCCGCAGACCGCTTCTGGAGTTCTCCGCGGCCTGTGCCGGCTGCGGGGAGACGCCCTATGCCAAGCTGCTGACGCAGCTCTACGGCGACCGTGTGTACTGGGCCAATGCCACCGGCTGCTCCCAGGCCTGGGGCTCTGCCATGCCGGGCATTCCGTATACCGTCAATCCCAAGGGACACGGGCCGGCCTGGTCCAATTCGCTGTTTGAAAACAACGCTGAGTTCTCCCTGGGCATGGTACTGTCCGTAAAGCACCAGCGGGAAGCGGAAAGAATGCGCGTGGAGGCTTACCGTGCGGTGTGCGGGGATGCCCGTGCCTGCGAAGCCATGGATACATGGCTTGCGGCGTTTGACGACTTTGAGGCCTCCGGAAAGGCCAGCGAAGCGCTGACAGCAGCGCTGGAGGGATGTTCTGATGAAGGTGCGCAGGCAATCCTGCGCTACCGTGACCAGCTGTCCAAGAAAACCTTCTGGATGTACGGCGGAGACGGCTGGGCCTATGATATCGGTTTCGGCGGACTGGACCATGTGATGGCCAGCGGCGAGGACGTGAATGTCCTTATTGTGGATACAGAGGTCTATTCCAATACCGGCGGACAGTCCTCCAAGGCAACCCCGCTGGGCGCCGTGGCGCAGTTCGCGGCCTCAGGCAAGAAGCGTCCGAAGAAGGATCTGGGCGGCATGCTCATGACCTACGGGCATGTGTATGTGGCACAGGTGGCCATGGGCGCCGATTATGCGCAGCTGGTGCGTGCCATGCGTGAGGCGGAAGCCTTCCGTGGCCCCAGTGTGATCATTGCCTATGCGCCGTGCCAGTCGCACGGTCTGCGCTGCGGCATGGGCCGGGTGCAGGAGGAAATGAAGCGCGCCGTGGAAGCGGGCTACTGGCATCTGTACCGGTATAACCCGGATGCCGAGCCGGCCTTCTGCCTGGACTCGAAGGAACCGAGCCTGGACTATGAGAGCTTCCTGGACGGGGAAGTCCGCTATGCGTCATTGAAGCGCACTTTCCCGGAGAACGCGGAAACGCTGTTTGCGGAAGGTGCAAGGCTTGCGAAGGAACGGTATGAAAAACTGCGGCAGATGAAGTAAAAAAACGAGCATGCAGAAGCCCGGCTGTACGGCGATTGCCGATACGGCCGGGCTTTTGACGTATCCTTTCGCTGTGCTGTTTGGCGCGGGGCGGAAAGATATTGCTGAGGGATGATGCCGAATGCTGCAGAGATCAGGCCTTGGCGACGGGATGCCGTTTCGCGCGCCAGCGCTTGAAGGCCGGGCTGTTGGTGACAAGTGTGCCCACGGTCAGCAGAAGAAGAATCATGGTAATGGGACGCCAGAACAGGGCCTTCAGCGGGCTTTCCGCAGTGGAGGCCAGGGATACGGCGCGCCGGAAATTGGAGTCCATCATTCCGCCGAGCACAAGCCCCAGCGTGACCGGTGCCGTGGAAAAACGCCGCCGGCGCAGGACAAACCCCAGTACCCCGAAGAGAATCATCAGACCGATATCAAACAGGCGCTTATTGCAGGCATACGCTCCGATCACGCACAGGACGGCTACAATGGGCATGAGAATCCGTTTGGGTACATTGATGAGCCTGGAAATGCGCGGTGCGACCAGGAACCCCAGCAGCAGAAGAAAGACGCACCCGACAAAGCCGCCGGCCAGGATCTCACAGAAGTGCGCCTGGCCCATGCGCAGGAAGGTCGGCCCCGGCTGCAGTCCGTGGATATAGAAGACAGAGAGAATGATCGCGGTCACGGCATCCCCGGGAATGGCCAGTGTAAGCATGGGTATGAGCGCGCCACCGATGCAAGCGTTATTGGCGCTTTCGGAGGCTACAAGGCCTTCATAGGCACCGTCGCCGAAGGGACGGCTGGGATGCCTGACAATGCGCTTGGCCTGACCATAGGCGAGAAAGGAGGCCACCGGGCCGCCGGCGCCGGGCAGCGCACCCACCAGGGTGCCGATCAGGCAGTAGTAGAGCGAGTGCGGCAGCTGGCGCAGAATCTCGCGCAGGGGTACATTGTCCTGATGGATTTCATTGACATCGCCTTCCCGGATCCCGTCAAAGACCATGCTCAGGACCTCGGCAAACCCGAAGAGCCCTACCAGCGCAGGCACCGTGGAGATACCGGCCTTCAGGTTCTGAATGCCAAAGGTCAGCCGGGGCGTACCCATGACCGAGTCCATGCCGATCATGGCAAAGAAGATGCCGATCAGCGCGCTGAACAGGCCCTTGACAAAGCTGTGGGAGGTAAGGCCGCCTACCGTGGCCAGACCGAAGAACGCCAGAAGAAAGTAGTCCATGGGGTGGAACTTCAGGGCGAGGGCGGTAATGGGCCTGGCGAGAAGCGCCATGACCAGAAGACCGAACACGGATCCCACAAAGGAATAGACCGTGGCATACTTGAGCGCCTTGAAGGCCTCACCGCGCCTGGCCATGGGATAGCCGTCCAGAGTGGTGACAACAGAGGACGGAGCGCCGGGAATATTGATGAGTATGGCGGACAGTGCGCCGGAAAAGACGCCGACTACGTAAACGCCCATGATGGTGGCCAGGGCATCACTGGTCTGCCAGGTATAGGTGATGGAAACCAGAAGCGCGGTGGCCATGGAGACGGACAGCCCGGGGATGGCACCGACGAAAAGCCCGGCTACGGAGCCGAGAAAGACATAGAGAAGGAACTGCGGGTTCACAAAATAGCTGAGAACACCCTGAAGTATATCCATGGTATCCTCCTTTCTCAGGGCAGCCGGACGTTCAGTCCAAGCTTAAAGATGGCATAGAGCACCAGCGGGGTGATGACGGCAATGAGCAGAATCCGGTACCACCTGCGCTCCCCGAGGAAACAGACCATGACGGCGAGAAACAGCATGGTGGCGGGGATAAACCCAAGTCTTGGCAGCAGCGCGTCATAGGCAATGGTCAGGGCAATGACCACGAGCACGCGCAGAAAGCCCAGGCGGTCCGGGCATGCTTTTTCCGCACCGGTATCCGTATTCCCACGGACCTCTCGGATGCCGCCGTACAGGATTACCAAGCCCAGCAGCAGGCCCATGGCGCCCAGGATCATGGGGAAAAGATAGGGCGACATGATCCAGGCCACTCTGGCGGACATGTGAAGGAACTGGACAATGGCGTGGATCAGGAAAGCCAGGGCCAGCATGGTTACCACAAGGCCGTCCTGAAAGGTATGATTCCGAAGAAGCTTTTTCATGGAATGCCTCCTGCACAGGGAAAAGGGAGAAGACGTCTGCCTTCTCCCTGAACCGTTTTGGGGATGCCTTATTCACCGAGCCGCGCAATACCAAAGTCCGCAGGACTGTATACGGCGGCACCGGCATCGTAGATCAGCCAGCTGACGGTGGATTCCCACTGGGTAAAGAAGGCCTTCATCTCATCGACCGTTGTATATTTCTCATAGAGCTTTTCCACGCACTTGTCTTCCATCCAGGCATTGAAGTCCGGATCCTTGATGGCTTCCTGGGCTGCGGTGCGCAGGGTTTCCTTGATATCCTCCGGCACATCCTTGGCCACCAGCAGATTCAGGGGCGTATAGGGAATGGACAGATAGGCTTCCGCGTTTTCGAGCTTCTCCGACAGCGCGGGGACATCCGGGAATTTCTCCATGCGCTCGGTGGCGGAGACAGCGAGCAGTTTCAGATCGCCGCTTTCGATAAGCGCGGCTACGGTGGAATAGTTGGAATTGGTGAAGACCACCTGATGGCTCATGACGGCGGTGAAGCAGTCATTGCCGCCCGCATAGGCGGTCAGGGCCGGGTAATAGCCGAACTGGTTCAGGATCAGCGCCTGCACATGGCCGGAGCCGCCGGGGCCGGTATAGGACATCTGCAAGGCATGGGGATGGGCCTTGATGTCCTCCAGCAGTTCGTCAATGGTATTGTATGGCGAATCCCCGGCCACCACGATCACCTTGGGGTCATTGGCGACTACCAGAATGGGATCAAAGTCATCATAGCTCATGGTGGAGATATCCATGATGCGCTGTGTGCCCAGGCTTTCCGCGGTAAACAGCACCACAGAACCGTCCTTGTCCGCGTCCAGCGCGGCCTGGCAGCCGATGGAACCGGAAGCACCGCCCTGGTTTTCCACGACAAAGGTGGTATTCAGCACCTTGCCCAGCGCAATGGCGAACTGGCGACCCACCAGGTCTGTCGTGCCGCCGGCACCGTAGGGAACGATCATGGTTACAGAGGAAAAGGGATAATCCGCAATAGCCGTAGTGGTCAGAAGCAAGCATGCCAGCAGTGCGGCAGCCAGAATACGGGACAGTTTCTTCATAGGCTGTTTCTTTGACTCCTTTCATTGACAGGTGAGACTCCTGTGCTGATTTCGCATTTTAGCACGGTAAAGGATTGTATACAATGGACTATCTCTTGAAAAAACCGGAAAAGAACAGGAAGAACGCGCTGCGGATTCTGCTGCAGAATCCATAGGTTTCATGTTGCGATTGCTGTCCAAATTTTGTATGATGATACCAGCGGGCAGCCCTATTTCGTGCCCCGTGTGCGATATGGATGAAAGGATGGGATTCCCATGGTGCAATGGAACAATCTGGATACCGTAAAAGCGTATGAAAAGCTGCAGTCTCTGAAGGATCATGTCTGTCTGCAGCGTGTTCTCTCCGGTGAAGACGGCGCAGAGCGCGTGAAGAAGTATGTGGTGCCGATGGCGGCCGGCATGACCTATCACTATGCGGCCAAGCAGGTGGATGAGGATGTGCTGGAAGCCCTGAAAGCGCTGGCAGCGGAAATGCAGCTGACGGAAAAGTATGAAGCGCTGTACAACGGGGAAGTCATCAATACCGGAGAAAAGCGTCTGGTTCTGCATCAGCTGACCCGCGGACAGCTGGGCAGGGATGTTGTGGCGGACGGCGTCAACAAGCGTGCCTTCTATGTGGCACAGCAGGAAAAGGTCGCCGATTTCGCGCGGCGTGTGCACAGCGGTGCCATTACCAATGCCAAGGGCGAGACGTTTACGACGGTTGTGCAGATCGGCATCGGCGGAAGCGATCTGGGACCCCGTGCCATGTATCTGGCGCTGGAGAACTGGGCCAGGCAGAACGGCACCTTCCATATGGAAGCCAGGTTCATCAGCAATGTGGACCCGGACGACGCGGCGAGCGTGCTGAAGAGCATTGATGTCTCCCGCGCACTGTTCGTGCTGGTGTCCAAGTCCGGAACAACCCTGGAAACCCTGACGAACGAGTCCTTTGTAAAGGATGCGCTGAAGAATGCAGGCCTGGATCCGGCCAAGCATATGGTGGCGGTGACCAGCGAGACTTCGCCTCTGGCCAAGTCCAGCGATTATCTGGCAGCTTTCTTTATGGATGATTATATCGGCGGCCGCTATTCCTCCACTTCCTGTGTAGGCGGCGCGGTACTGTCCCTGGCCTTTGGTCCGGACGTATTTGCCCGGTTCCTCGCAGGCGCGGCAGAGGAAGACCGTCTGGCTGCCAATCCGGATCTTCTCAAGAATCCGGCTATGCTGGACGCACTGATCGGTGTGTATGAGCGCAATGTACAGGGCTATCCGGCAACAGCCGTGCTACCGTACTCGCAGGCGCTGAGTCGCTTCCCGGCACATCTGCAGCAGCTGGACATGGAGTCCAACGGCAAGTCGGTGAACCGTTTCGGCGAGAAGGTAAACTATGTGACCGGTCCTGTGATTTTCGGTGAGCCCGGTACCAATGGTCAGCATTCGTTCTATCAGCTGCTGCACCAGGGAACGGACATTGTTCCGCTGCAGTTCGTGGGCTTCAGGAAGAATCAGGCAGGCATGGATGTGGACATTCAGGGAAGCACCAGCCAGCAGAAGCTGTGCGCGAATGTAGCGGCACAGATCATGGCTTTTGCCTGCGGCAAGGAAGACGAGAATCCCAACAAGAGCTTTGCAGGCGGCCGGCCGTCCAGCATCATCGTTGGCGAACAGCTGACACCGGAAGCACTGGGCGCACTGCTTGCGCATTTTGAGAACAAGGTCATGTTCCAGGGCTTTGTATGGAACCTGAACAGCTTCGACCAGGAAGGTGTGCAGCTGGGCAAGGTTCTGGCCAAGCGCGTGCTTGCCCATGAGACGGACGGCGCATTGCGTGCATTCAGTGAACTTCTGGCGATTTAAGACCTGTATGTGCGGGGAAGATAGCTTCCCCGCACAATCTGTTTTCCATGCAGAGAGAAAGGAACTGCAATGAAACAGAATCTGGCAGATGGCGGACTGCGTCTGAAGGAAGCGCGAAAAAAACTGGGACTTTCCCAGAAGGAACTGGCGGAAAAGCTGGAGGTCAGCGCCGCCTATCTGTCCCTGATAGAGACCGGAAGGCAGCCGCTTTCCGTCCCGATTGCAGAGAAACTGTATCGCCTCTATGGGACAGATTTTGAATGGCTGTACTATGGGAAGCATGCGGAAACCAGTGCCGGCGGCAGACTGAAGGCCATCCGGAAACAGCTGGGACTTACCCAGAAGGAACTGGCGGAAAAACTGGACATCAGTTCTGCCTATATAGGCTTTATGGAGACAGGACACATGGAGATTTCCAGACCGACCATTGAAAAAATGGAGATGCTTTTCGGGGTGCGGCGGCAATGGCTCATATACGGAAAAGGCGAACCTTTGAAACAGTAAAGGAACGGACAGCGAAGAGACCGTGCATATGCCATGCATGGTCTTTTTGAATTGCGCAGGGTCGGACGGCTGTATCAGACCGAAACGCAGGAACAGTTAGCCATGGATCATTGCCGTGGCACAAAGCGTATGCTATTCTTTGCGCAGAGAGATCGATGCAGCACAGGCATAGGACAGCCTTGTTAGAGGAGGTGTGAATGCGGCCGGTATCGGTGAGTGGGCAAAGCTTTGCTCCCATCATTCACAACCAACAGCTTTATATTGATAAGACTCGTTCTTATTTGAATGGTTTAAACATAAAGAAACCATTGCGATGATTACCCCGTCTCCGCCGCTTTGGAAAGACACTGTTGCTGGATATGATGGATACTTGCTTTTTCAGATGCCCCCAATACTGCCTGGCGTCTTCCGGCAGCAGGGTATCTCAAACCGATGCATCACTGCGTGCAGATAATTATAAGATTACTAACTATGGGGTGATGCTGGACATAACAGAAATGGCGGAAGGATGGTTTACGGAGGTAAAAGAAGACGATTCCTTTACATTTGCGGATGCGTTAATGCATAACAATCTTGTCTCCATGAATCAGGCACTGCAGGGCATCACAGATATATCTGTTTCCGTGTTTGTTTCGGGTGGACGATGGACCGCAGAAAACAAGCATCTCTACAGGCCGGGAGATCTTTTTCACGGCCTCACGTTGGGACCTGTGGTATGCTGCACAATAGGTTCAACCAACTGCTGGATAACACAGAACAGTTTTGTCTTTACTTTGTGTGCAGCATGTAACATAAGGCTTCTCTCCTTGCTAGAGCTGACATTACAAGCTGCGACTTCACTATGTAAAAAACGAAATATCAATAGTGCGGGAAGAAAATCACTTTAAAAACATTCAGCGATGGGAATGCTTTGGTTGCTGAACGAGTGTTGGATTATTTAGCCTGGTCAAGATTGCGATTAACTTAATGACATTGATATAGGGAGAGAAAAAAATGAAAAAATTGCTATCCTTGCTGTTCGCAGTCATGCTTACAATCACGCCGGCCCTATCCTTTGCAGAGGAAAACGTGAAAATCGTGCCGGAAAGCGCTGAAGAACAAATAATCGCTCCCGATGACGCGATTGCAGAAGAAAATGCAAATACGCTAATCAAAGAAATTACGGAAGTGGAAGAAACTCAGCCTGACCAGGAAGATAACGAGACTGTCCAGGAGAAAGCAGAGACCATCCAGAAGAATGCCGAGCCTTTACAGGACGAAGTCGAGATCGGCCAGAAGAATGCCGGATCTGTTCAGCAGGAAGCCGATCTTGTCCAAGATGAAACAGAGACTGTACAGGGCGAAGCGAAGACTGTTAAGGAAGAAAATGAGCCTGTACAGGAAGTAAACGACAGAGACTGTACAGGGCGAAGCGAAGACTGTTAAGGAAGAAAATGAGCCTGTACAGGAAGTAAACGAACCGACACAGGACGTGGCCGAGCTTGTCCAAGAGAAAGCAGAACCTATTCAGCAGGAAGCCGAGTCTGTTCAAGAGGAAGCAGAACCTGTACAGGACAAAGTCGGGCCTTTACAGGACGAAACTGAGCCCCTCCAGCAGGATGCCGAACCCGTCCAAGAGGAAGCAGAACCTGTACAGAGCGAAGCGGAGACTGTTAAGGAAGAAAATGAGTCTATACAGGAAGTAAACGAACCCGTACAGGATAAAGTCGGGCCTTTACAGGACGAAGCTGAGCCCTTCCAGAAGGATGCCGAACCCGTTCAAGAGGAAGCAGAACCTGTACAGAGCAACGCGGAGACTGTTAAGGAAGAAAATGAGTCTGTACAGGATGTAAACGAACCCATACAGGATGAGGTCGAACCTGCACAGGAGGATGATAAGCCTGTACAGGAAATAAACGAGCCTATTCAAGAAGCTGAAATACTGGAAGCTATGCACCTGGAAGCGGAAAAGAAATCCATGGTTTTTGCCAGCGCTCCGCTGTCTGCCGCTGGATTGCAGACAAATGACGCGGCGCAAATCTCGGAAACGTCCGCTGATATGCAGAAAACAGACGATTCCCAGCTGATGCAGACTTCGCAGGCTGAAACGGAAGCTAACCAGCAGGCTGAAGAAAATCACCAGGAAGAAAGCAAAGAAAACTTATTGGTTTCCACTTTTGAGCAAAACTCTGTGATTCTGTCGGCAAATGCAGTTGCGCAAAGCAAAGTAAAATCTGCCAACGGGGAGGCAACGAACGAGACTACCGCAGAAGCGGAGCCCGTTCCGGTCATTACGGAAGCTATTGCCGCCAAGCAGGTGCTGGGCAAAAACAAGCAGCAGACCTTCTCCATCACAACCACTGAAGGTGCCAACTATCTGATGCTTTTTGACAGTGCGCAGAGCGATGTGCCTTTGGCCGTATTTTCTGCCGAGGAATACAGCCAAATGGATGAAAATGGTCAGCTCATTTGGAACATACCCTATGCATTCGCAGAAAACGGAATCCAGCATGTTACCTTTGGCGTAGGCAAAGAGGCGGACAGAATTGAGGGTGACCGCAGCGAGGAAATGGTTTTTGCTGTGGACGACACCGAGGTGATCTCTGCGTCGGCCGCCTTGGATCTCCTGCCTGTCAATACCAATCAGAAATTTACAGTCACCACCTCCGAGGACGCCAAATATCTGATGGTTTACGATAAAGTGGGTAATTTGGTCAGCCAATACAAGGCCACGGCCAAAAACAGCCAGGTCGTCGATGGACAGCGGGTGTGGAATGTAAGGGTCAGCATCAGTTCGCCTGATCTCAAAAAGCTGTCTTTCAAGACCGGTATTTCTGAAACGCCCACCGCCAGCAAAGCCATCGTATCCTATAAAACGGACGCCACTGAGGTGCTCTCTGCAACCAAAAAGAGCAATGTCATTGATAAGAACGCTGATCAGACTTTTACTGTCACCACCTCCAAGACTGCCCAATACCTTGTGATGTATAACAGCAAAGGTAAAGCAATTGGAACCTTTGACGCCAAGGGTTACAGCAAGGTCAGCGGGGACACCCGCGTGTGGAGCGTGACCAAGAAGTTTGGCACGCTTGGCGCGGAAAGCGTCTCCTTCCGGGCAGGAAAGACCAAAAATACAACCGGCTTGAGTCAGGATGTCAACTTTGCGGTGGATAATACTGTCGTCAAGACCGTCGAGGCCAAGAACGCCATTATTCCTGTCGGCATCAGGCAGACTTTCACTGTAAAGACCACAGCAGACGCGCAATATCTGATGCTTTATGACAAGGAAGGCAAGCTGGTCGAGCGGTTTACTGCCAGCGATAAAAACAGCACGGTCAAGAATGGGCTGCGTACCTGGAATATCAAGGAGGCCTTCACTACCGCCGGCAGCTCCTCGTTCAGCTTCAGGGCCGGCATTACCAAGACTCCTACCAAGAGCAAGCAGTCCGTTACTTTTACACTGGACGGCACCAAGGTGCTCAGCGCATCCGCCAAGTCGAATGTTATCGCAAAGAACAAAATGCAAACCCTGACGGTGGAAACGTCCAAAAACGCAAACTATCTGAAGATGTACGACGAGCAAGGAAAACTCATTGCCACCTATGACGCGAAGAAGAACAGCGTGGTGGACGGCAAAAAGCGTGTATGGACGGTGAGTCCCCAGTTTAACGACGCGGGCAACCAAACCGTTTCCTTCCGCGCCGGGCAGACGAAGAGTACCACAACCTATTCAAAGTCCGCTTCCTTCCTTGTGGATGACAGCAAGATATACAGTGCCGATGTCAAGAACGGTGCGCTGTATCTCAACGGCAAGCAGGATTTTACCGTAACCACCGATACTGACGCCAAATACCTGACAATGTATGACAAGGACGGTACAGCCCTTGGCGTTTATATGGCGGCCGATCACAGCGAATTGGTGGATGGCAAGCGCGTATGGCATATTACGCAGCAATTCACAGAAGCGGGCGACGTCAACCTGACCTTTAAGGCCAGCAGAACCAAGAAGGCAGTTACGAAGGCTGCCGAGACTTCGTTCGTGGTGGCGCCCATCAAGGCGACGAGTGCTTCTGCCTTTGAAGTATATGAGGATACGCTTTATTCTTATACTGGCGCAAGTGCCAAGGTTGGCATCCCGGAGAACCTGGGTATCAAGACGATCAGCTACTCTGCCTTCGCCAATAATGATGAGATCAAGATCCTCGTGATCCCCGAGGGCGTTACCACGCTGTCAGAATGGGCCTTCTATAACTGCGACAACCTGGAGCAGGTGATCCTGCCCTCCACGCTGAAAAGCATACCGGAGTATTTGTTCTACAACTGCCCGAAGCTGAAAAAGGTGGTCATCCAGAATGGCACCAAGTCCATTGGTGAGAGTGCTTTTTCTTGGTGTCCGTCGCTTCAATCCATCACCATTCCTGAGTCGGTAAAAACCATCGAAAAGCAGGCATTCTATAACGATGAGAAGCTGAAAAAGGTGGTCATCCAGAACGGCACCAAGTCCATTGGCGAGAGTGCCTTCGCCTGGTGTCCGTCGCTTCAATCCATCACCATTCCCGGGTCGGTAAAAACCATCGAACACCAGGCGTTCTATTACGACAAAAATCTGAAAACTGTGGTGATGAAAGAGGGTGTGGAGAGGGTCAAAGATGGCGCCTTTGACCTGTGCGCAAAGCTGAGCAGCGTCGATCTGCCGGCTACAGTCAAATACATTGTTCCCGGCGCTTTTACGCCCATTACCGTGCTGACTGTAGATCAGAATTCCCTTGCGATGAAGTATGCGATCAGCAACGGTCATATGTTCACGTTGCGCGGCAAACAGCCCAACACTTTCACCGCTAAATCGGTGGACGCAAAGGCCAGCGAGATCGTCAAGAAGATCACCGATAAAAAAATGAGTACCTATGAAAAGGCACTGGTGCTGCACAATTGGCTGATTGCTAACGCGAACTATGATCACAGCTATACCAACTACTACGAGGACGGCGTGCTGCTCAAGGGCAAAGGTGTGTGCAACAGCTACAGCCTGGCCTATGGCCTGCTGCTGTCCAAGGCCGGGATCACCAATGCCTATGAATACGGCAGCGATCATATATGGAACCTGGTCAAATTTGGCAATTCCTGGGCACATGTGGACGTGACCTGGGATGATCCCGGCGAGGGAGGCTTTGAGCAAATATACTACTTTGGCGTGACGGATTACGCGCTGCAGGGCGTGAGCAATCACGAACGTACCAAGCGCGTGTATACCAGCAATAACTATAAGATCAGCTATGCCTATAAGAGCGGTCAGCTCAAGAGTATCATCAACGACTGGACCAACAAGATCACGGAACAGATCAAGTCCAAGAAAACCAAGATCGTGGAAACGTTCAATCAGAATGATGACGGTTTGAACGAGCGCATGGCAGTGGAAATGGTCCAGGATACGGGAATCATGGTTAATAGCACCAAATATAAGCTAAATGTTTCCTATCAGGACCTGAAAAACGGCCAATACCGGCTTACCATCAAACCCATGTACTCTTCCAAATAATGAATAAATAACCCGCTTTGAGGCTCGGCTTCAAAGCGGGTTGCTATTATTTGCTATTAAGGAAAAGTGGACCGGTTTATAGACTTTCCGACTCCTCATGTATCTTCAAAGACGAGATCAAAATGACACCCGAATGATGATGTGAGCACTGTCAAAGTGCTGCTCATCTTTCGGGTGCCATTTTAGAAATGAACAGTGAAATACGGGGTATTATCTTATAGCTGCTCCATTTTTCAATGGTTCCGGTAGTAATTGATCAGGCATCCGTCTACCAAGATCTGGCGCTCCGGACCGGTAAGATCGCCAAAGGACACAGTAAACGGCGTGACACTGCTATCTTCCTTTACAGCATATGCTGTCAGAGATGGTACCCCCTTCAGGATTGCGTCCCGAATGCCGGGAATAAAGATATAGTCATCTAGGGCAAAGATATCCGGGTCTTGCACCAGGAAAGGCGTCATGCCCCAGTTGATGCAATTGGAGCGATAGCGCTTGGTGGCATACTGCCGGGCAAAGTTGGCGGACCCACCCATGACGCGCTGACAGGAAGCAGCCTGTTCGCGGGCGGAGCCGTCACCGGGCATGTTTGCATAGATGGCAGACCCGATGTCCGTATGTGCGGGATTCACAGAAAGACCGCAGGCGCCCAGGGCTTCATAGACGCGAAGAATGGCATCGGGAAGGGTACCGGAGGCAGTGCGATCGCGTTCGATCTGACGCATGGCTTTGCTGCGCGGTACATAGTCCGGATCCCGGCGGGAGAGCGCGAACTCGGAAAGGCGTTCCGGATTGGACCGATAGGAGGAGGTTTCACCGGAGGGGATCAGCTCGTCAGTAGTGGTTACGGGATCCGTGATATAGGAGCAGATCCGGACAAGGAGATCGTCGGTCAGGGCTGGCATGGCAGGCCAGTCCTTGATGTTCGGACCAAAGCGCAGTGCGGTTTCCGGCATTGGGTTTCCCCATCCGCAGTAGACGCGTTTTTCATAGATGCCCTCGTCGTAGTGATACGCAGGATGCGTATAGGAGATATCCAGGTCCGTGGCCGCTGTAAGCCGTCCGCCGTTTCGGGCTGTGGCGGCAATGGAGAGCGCGTCCATGAGTGCTACTCCGGCCATCTGGCCTTCGCCGGGCTTGGATCCTTCGCGGTTGGGGAAGTTTCTTGTGGTGTGGCGAATGGAGAACTCCCCGTTGGCAGGACAGTCGCCGGCTCCGAAACATGGCCCGCAGAAGCATTCCCGCATGAGTACGCCGGCAGAGATCAGGTCTGCGGCGCGACCGTTTCGCACAAGCTCGGCCATGGCGGGCATGGAACCGGGGTAGACGCTGAGGCTGAAGGCACCATTTCCGCAGCTCTGGCCGCGCAGAATATCGGCTGCGTCGCAGATGCTGTCAAACGTACCGCCGGAACACCCGGCGATCTCGCCCTGATCTACATAGATGCCGCCGTCGTGATACTTGGACACGAGATCCATGCGGGCACCTTTGATCTGCGTATTGGCGGCCTCTTCGACTTGGTGCAGGATGTCTTCTGCGTTCTCCTGAAGCTCGTGGATGGTATAGATGTTGGAGGGATGCATGGGCATGGCAATGGTGGACTCGATGCTGGAGAGGTCCACATAGACGCAACCGTCATAATAGGCGACATCCCCGGGTGCCAGCGGCGCATAATCCGCCTCGCGTCCGTGGAGCGTGAGATACTGTTTTGTTTTTTCATCCGTGACCCAGATGGAGGACCAGCAGGTGGTTTCCGTGGTCATTACGTCCACGGCGTTGCGGAATTCCATGGAAAGCCCGGCAATCCCGGGCCCCACAAACTCCATAACCTTGTTTTTTACATAGCCGTTCTTATATACAGCACCGACAATGGAAAGCGCTACGTCATGCGGGCCGATACCTGGCTTCGGGGTACCGGTAAGGTAGACCGCGATGACCTGGGGACGCGCAAAATCATAGGTCCGTCCCACCAGCTGTTTGGCCAGTTCTCCGCCGCCTTCGCCGACGGCCATGGTGCCCAGCGCGCCATAGCGGGTGTGGGAGTCGGAACCCAGGATCATCTTACCGCATCCTGCCATGGTTTCCCGATTGTAGCTGTGTATGTTGGCCAGGTTCGGGGGCACATAAATGCCGCCGTATTTTTTTGCCGCTGACAGCGCGAACTTGTGATCGTCCTCGTTAATGGTGCCGCCTACTGCGCACAGGGAATTGTGGCAGTTGGTGAGCACATAGGGCAGAGGAAATGCCTGCATGCCGGAGGCACGGGCAGTCTGTATAATCCCCACATAGGTAATATCATGACTGGTCATGGAGTCAAACTTCAGCTGAAGATGTTCTCTGTCTCCGCTCTGGTTGTGTTTCTCCAGTATATGAAAGGCAATGGTGTTTTCCCGGGCCGACGCAGGATCGGGCTGTTTTCCGGTAAGCGACTGTACTTCTGCAGGGTCTGCGCACAGTGTCTCCCCGTGCACAAGATAGACCGGACGATCGTAAAGCTGGATCATGGATGCATTACTCCTTTATCCTATGGCACGCCCTGAACAGAGCGGCGATACGGGCAGTATAGCAGGCAGAAAAAACGATGAAAAGGCAGGAAACGGGCGGATTTGGAAAAAATGCCTCTTTTGTACAATCGGCGATCGTGATAGGATGAGCAAAGCCCGGAAAGAAAAAGGGAGGGACACCGCATGCTGGACAAGAAAGCCTATCTTCAGACCATCGATGACGTGATTGCTGCCGGTCGCTATAAGGATACCTGGGAAAGCCTGGAAACGCACAGGATTCCCGACTGGTATGAAAAGGCGAGACTCGGCATTTTTCTGCACTGGGGCCCGTTCTCCGTACCGGCCTTCCATGACTGGTATGCGCGGAACATGTATATAGAGGGGGATGCCGCGTTTGCGCATCACCGGGCAACCTATGGCAGTCAGAAGGACTTCGGGTATAAGGACTTTATTCCGCAGTTTACCATGGAGAAGTTCGATCCAGCCCTGTGGGCACACCTGTTTAAGCTGGCCGGTGCGGATTATGTGGTGCCGGTCGCGGAACACCACGACGGGTTTGCGAACTATAAGACAGAGGTCAGCCCCTGGAATGCGGTGGACAAGGGACCGCACCGGGATATCCTGGGCGATCTTCTCGAAGCGGGGGATGGAGAAGGCCTGATCCGCGGAGCCAGCTCGCACCGGGCGGAACACTGGTTCTTCTTTTCCCATGGCCGTAAGTTTGACAGTGATGTGCATGATCCGCTGACGCCCCAGGACCTCTACTGGCCGGCCATGCCGGAGCCTGAGAACCATCATGACCTGTTCGCCAGGCCCTATCCGTCCCAGGAATACCTGGAGGACTGGCTGGTGCGCTGCTGTGAGCTCATTGACCGGTATCATCCGCAGGTGTTCTATTTCGACTGGTGGATCCAGCACGATGCGTTCCGGCCGTACCTGAAAAAGTTCACTGCCTATTACTATAACCGGATGGAAGACCGCGGCGGGTGCGTGATCCATTATAAGCATGATGCATATCCCTTTGGCGTGGCAGTGCCGGATATTGAGCGCGGACAGTTCTCGGAGGCCAAGCCTTTCCTCTGGCAGTCGGATACCTCTGTCATGCGCAACAGCTGGTGCAGCGCGGAAAACCTTCCGAACCGGGCGTATAAGGAACCCATTGAGGTCCTGTGGGACCTGATTGATGTGGTCAGCAAGAACGGGCGTCTGCTGATCAATTTTGGACCGGCCAGAGACGGAACGCTTAATGCCCAGGACCTGCACATTCTGTCTGTCATGCATGACTGGATGAAGGACAATGGCGAGGCAATCCATGGGACGCACCTGTGGCGGATCCAGCAGGAAGGCCCGACCAAGGTGGCGGAGGGACAGTTCGCGGACAGTGTCAGCCGCAACTTTACCAGTGAGGATATCCGGTTCATGTGCCGGGGTGAGATGGTATATGCCATGCTCATGCGCTGTCCGGAGGACGGGAAGGCGCGGATCCGCTCGCTTCGGGAAGCAGATGCCAGTAAGCTGCCCCTGTTCCACGGGATTATCGAGGATGTGGAGATTCTGGGACATGGAAAACCGCTGTCCTGGACACGGGACGAGGAAGGTCTGCATGTGGACCTGGGCGCCTTCCGCACGGATCTGCCGGTGACGATCCGTGTGAGGACACGCTGATCCCGGATGCCTGGTAGACCGGGAGAAGCGCACGCAAGAGTGCATGAGGAGGACGGTATGAAACTGCTGGAGCAATTGCAGTCCCCGGATAGGGAATACACGCCGATCCCGTTCTGGTTTCTGAACGCGCCGCTGGACGCGGCGGAGATCGAGCGGCAGCTGACGGAGTTTGCGGACCATGGCGTCTATGGTGTAGTGCTGCATCCGCGCATCGGCATGGACCCGGCTGTGGGCTATCTTTCGGAAGCGTTTTTTGATGCGATCGGAACCGCCATTGCCTGTGCCAGACGGCTGGACATGCAGATTGTGCTCTATGATGAAGGCATGTATCCTTCCGGCTCAGCCAGCGGTCTGGTCGTGCAAGGGCATCCGGAGCTGAAAAGCCGGGGACTGGGATATGTGGAAACGCCGGAGGAGAAGGACATTGTGCTTGCCCGGGCAGGACAGAAGTACCTGGTGGAGCGCATGAGCGAGGGCACGATCCGCGGGATCCACTTCGGGGAGGATGACGGTGAACCGTTTGCGCCCAAAAGTGCGGATATCCTGAACCCGGTGGCGGTGGACCGTTTTCTGGAGCTTACGCATGAGGCGTACTACCGGCATTTTTCGGAGGATTTTGGGGAAACCATTATCGGTTTTTTCACGGATGAGCCTTCGATTCTGGGGCGGAATACCCGGGACCTGATGCCCTGGACCGCGGGCTTTGCGGAACTCTTTCAGGAAAGCGGCGGAAACCTGACGGGACTGGCAGGACTGTTTGAGGGAGCGGAAAATGCGGACACCGCGCTGTACCATCGCCTGATTCTGCAGCGCGAAAGCGAAGTATACTATGCCCGGCTGTCCCGCTGGTGTGAAGCGCATGGGATTGCGCTGATGGGGCATCCGCATCAGAGCGATGATATTGAGGTGGAACGCTACTTTCATGTGCCGGGGCAGGACCTGGTCTTTAGGTGGGTATCCCCGGAAAAAGGGGATACCGAAGGCATGGACTCGGTCATGGGCAAGTGTTCCGCCGATGCGGCGTATCTCATGCACCGCCGGCGCAATGCCAATGAATGCTTTGGCGCCTGCAACCGGGGGAATCATCCCTGGTACTTTACAGGCGGAGATATGAAGTGGTTTCTCGATTATCTCGCAGTGCGCGGGGTAAACCTGTTTATCCCGCATGCCTTCTACTACAGCCTGGAAGGCCCGCGAAGCGGCGAGCGTCCGCCGGATGTGGGCCCCGGCAGCCTGTGGTGGCCGCATTACCGGATCTGGGCGGACTATATGACGCGCCTGTCTTTCCTTATGACGGACGTGAAGCGTGATGCGCGGATTGCCGTGCTCTGCAAAAACCGGGATCTGCGTCCGGAAATGGTGAAGCCTTTGTTTGAAACGCAGCGCAGTTTCCAGTACCTGCCGGAAAGCTTCTGGAATGCGTGCCGGAAAGAAGGGAATGTGCTGGTTTGCGGGGATATGCGGTTCTCGGCCTGTCTTGGCGGGAAAACGGAAGCACTGTCTTTCGGGGACCCCATGGCCGTTTCTCCGGATGTTGTCTGTACTCCGCCTGTACCGCAGCTCCGGGTCGCACACTTTGCACGTCTGGGCGTGGAATGCTATTTCTGTGTCAACAGCGGTGAAACAGAACTGGACTGTGAAGTACGGCTTCCGGTTTCCGGCAGGCTTGGCGCTGCGGACCTGTTCCGCATGCGTACCTGGCGCGTGCATGCCGCAGAGGACGGACAGGGGCTCCGGTTTATGATGCGCCTGAAGCGGCGGGAGAGCCGGCTGTACTTCGTATGCGACAGGGCGGAGTGGGATGCCCTGGATGCGGAGAAAGTCCCGGACGAACTGACCGGCGTGTGCTTTCAGGAGGTTTTCTCCGGCGAGGGAGAAAAGCGCTACCGCGCTGACGCGGTCCTGGAAGGCACACAGGGTCAGGACCGCGTGCTTCCGCTGCAGGCGGAGGAAATGGTCGAACTGTATGTGAATGAATGCTTTGCGGATGTAAGCTTCTTTATGCCGCATGAACTGCGTATTCCCGGTGCGCTTCTGCGCAGCGGCATCAATACGCTGGAGATACGTGTCAAGGGCAGTCTGGCCAACCGCTACGGAAAAGTGCCGGTTCCCTATGGGCTGTCTGTATAGGAAAAGGGAGGCATGGCCTCCCTTTTCCTATTCCTTGTACGCCCGCCATGGGCAATAGCTTGGTGGTGAAAGTCCACTACACGCTTGGTAGTAGGAAGTGTTAGCCGAACGGCAAGGGTGTCCACCGCGAGG
>CACWXY010000035.1 GCA_902764915.1 uncultured Eubacteriales bacterium
CCTCGCGGTGGACACCCTTGCCGTTCGGCTAACACTTCCTACTACCAAGCGTGTAGTGGACTTTCACCACCAAGCTATTGCCCATGGCGGGCGTACAAGACCAAAGACCCGCACATCCTGTGCGGGTCTTTCCTGTCTCATCCGATATCGTATACACTGATCGCTCGCATCTGCGCAGGCGAACCCCGAAGAACATGGACTGTTCTGGTGCCCGCATTCATATCAAAGAAATTATCGGTGAGAAGAAGATCCGGATCTTCGGATGTCAGGCGGATCTGTCTTGCGAACGCACTGGCATGGACTGTAACCGTATCGCCTTCCACTTGAACGGTGAGCGCGGGATCCTGGAAGCGGAAATGCTTGGGCGCGCAGAACAGCGCTGTGGAGGACGATACGATCTCTCCCTGCACTGTAAAGCTGCAACTGAAATAATTCTCGGTCAGTTTGGCCTCCGGGAATAGCAGTTTATCCAGCCATACAGAGGACAGAGGCGGAACCGTGACATCGCACTCTCCCCCTCGGATGACCTGCGCCTTTGCGTCCCGCAAGGCCCAGGTAACCCGGCCAGCTACCGGCCCCATGCTCTCATTGCTTACGCACATGTGCGCACTCTTTTCTATCGGTTCCGGATGGAATTCGTTGATCTGCGGGTTCTGCGTGATCTCCCCTTCCTCATGAATGGAAATCATCACTGGCTGGAAGAAGCGCTTTGCCGCATAATGCAGCGCTTTCCAGCGTCCCAGAGAATCAATGGATGCCCAGGAAGCCACTGGCCAGCAGTCATTCAGCTGCCAGATAATCGCTCCCATGCATTCCCCACGGTGCCGGCGCCAGTGTTCAACGCCATAGCGTATCGCCTCTGCCTGCAGGAGCTGAGATGCGTAAAGCAGCATATCAAAGGATGCCGGATACCGGAATGTCTGGCTGAGATAGGCCAGAATTTTCCCATTCGCCGCCTTGTTCCGCTGATGCCGTTCCATAATACGGGAGAAAATATTCCGATCCTCCGGTACGGTAAATGTTTCCACGGTTTCCAGACATGGGAATGACTGGAAACCGAATTCCGAGACATAGCGGAAATGGAACTTACGATACTCAGTAAACGGCTTCTCTCCATGCCACACATCCCAGTAATGCACATCTCCGCGGCTTGGATCGGAAGGATCGTCAAAGCAGCCGCCCGAAGACGGTGAGGATGGCCACCAGAAAGTCTGAGGCGCTTCCGCTCTCACAATCTCAGGCAGTACTTTCTCAAACATCTTAATATAGTCTGCCACATGACTGCGCCGTGTATGCTCCCATGGCTTTCCGACTTCCAGTCCATGCAGAGCAGCCCCCATAAAGCCTTCCATTTCATTGTTGCCGCAGATCAGTGCCAGGCTTGGATGATTCCGCAGCCGACGCACCTGCTGTATCGTTTCCATACGAATGGAGCCCTCAAAAGCCGGTGTAAGATCATAGAAGGAGCAGGCATACATCAGGTCCTGCCACACAATCAGTCCCAGTTCGTCACAGATCTCGTAGAATGCATCATGTGGATAGTACCCGCCGCCCCATACACGAATCGTATTAAAGTGCGCGAGCCTTGCATCCTCCAGCAGTCTGCGCGTTCTGTCCGGTGTAATGCGCGAGAAAATATTATCCTCTGGGATGTAATCCGCACCCATGGCAAAGATCTTGATACCGTTAACAATATGGCAGAATTCCTCTCCTGCTTCGTCCTTTTCACGGCTGACCCACAGCGTTCTCAGACCCACTCTTTCCTGCCAGGTATCCTGTTCCTTTTCCTTGGCAAAGAGGGTCACAGAGACAGTATACAGCGGCTGATCACCATATCCGTTGGGCCACCAGAGCTCCGGATCACAGATCGTACATGTCAGATCATGGAACGCGAGCACTTTTTCGTCCGGCGCAGTCACCTGTGCGCGCACCTCACACTGTGCCGCATTTCCTTCGATCTCCGGGTGCAGTTTCAGACACACCTGTCCATTCTCATGGATCTGCTCCACACGTACGCTGGCCAGCCGTGCTGTATCAATGCCTTCCAGCCGGATTTCCTTCCAAATGCCGGCGTCCGGAAGCCGGGGGCCCCAGTCCCAGCCAAACATCATATGCGCCTTACGCAGATGTCCGAATCCGGGAATCGCGTCCGTAGAGCCCCAGCACGGACGTTTCTCATACTCCGAAAGGCAGTAGCGGATGGGAGAGTCAAACCGTATCTCTATCGTATTCTCTCCCTCCTGCAGCAGAGGCTTCACATCCCACCGCCAGGCGATATGCATGTTATCTGTATCCGCAACGGATACTCCGTTGAGAATCACGTGGCACAGCGTATCCAGACCGTCACAGCACAGTACAACACGGTCATGGGCCAGCATGCCTGCGTCCACCTGAAAGGTTCTTGTATACAGATAATCGTCCTGTATACGTTCAAAGAAGAGCTTCTCATTCTCCCGATAAAAAGGGTCCGGCAGCGTACCGTCTCGCATAAGGTCCGCATACACAGAGCCGGGCACCAGCGCTTCATGCCATACCGTTTCCTTTACACACCGCATTTTCCATACGCCAGTCAGAAGCTGTTTTTCCATGCACTCCACTCCTTCGAAAACGGCGGTGTACGTTTCTATGCCGCACACCGCCCAGGTTATTTACGCATTCATGGCTTCCAGAAGTTTTCCCAGCATTTCATGATCCACCGTGCCAAAGCTGATCAGGGACCGCAGCGGCATATACCGCATCATTGCCATTCCCATTTCATCGGAAACGGCCTCGCTGGCAGCCTCGCTCTGCTCCTCGCCCCCAAACAGGTTCGTAGCCTGATTCATGGAGGCATTGAATACCTTGGCTGCCTTTGGGCACGCCATGATATCCATGATAATCGAATCTTCCGTAAAGTGAACCGGAACTTCTGTCGTGCCTTCGACGTATACGTTTTCCGACAGCGCTACGTCGCGGCTGGAGCGCGCGATCTCAATCTCGAAATCACCGCTTTCCACATACCAGTCATGGATCTGTGTATTCCAGTATGCAAAGGAGCGCTTATCCAGCGTAAAGGTCACTGTCCGGGTTTCACCGCTCTTCAGGAAAACCTTCTCAAAGCCCTTGAGCTCATGCAGCGGGCGGAAGACACTGCTCTGAAGATCGCGCACATAGAGCTGCACGACTTCCTTGCCGTCCATTTTCCCTGTATTCTTTACATCGACGCTGACTTCCAGGGTATCGGTATCCTTGATCTTCTTTGCGCTCAGCTTCAGGTTGCTATATTCGAATGTGGTATAGGAGAGGCCATACCCGAAGGGGAAGAGTACCGGCACATTCTTGGTATCGTAATAGCGGTATCCTACAAAGATTCCCTCGGTATACACCGCTGTATTTCCCTCTCCGCCATAGGAAAGGAAGCAGGGGGTATCCTCCAGATGCACCGGCAGGGTCTCAGGCAGACGGCCGCTGGGATTCACTTCTCCGTAGAGTACCATACGGTTGGCAGTACCCACGTTCTGACCGCCGAGATAGCCTTCGATCAGGCCCTTGGCCAGATCAATCCAGGGCATCTCAACAGGAGAACCATTATAGAGCAGCACCACAATGTTCGGATTCACTTCCGCAAGCTTTTCGATCAGGTGGTTCTGATTGACCGGCATGCGCATATGCGTACGGTCATAACCTTCCGATTCAAAGCTGTCGGGAAGACCGGCTACGACAACAACCTTGTCCGCATCACGTGCCGCCTTCCGGGCTTCCTGTACCAGCGCTTCATTGTCCTCTTCCGTACCGATTTCATAGCCCTGTGCGTAGGTAATATTCGCCTTGTCTGCAAGGGCATCCAGAAGGCTTGTGACCTTGAAGCTGTTGATGTGGGAACTGCCGCCGCCCTGGAAGCGCGGTTTCTTGGCAAACGCGCCAATGACAGCCACATGATCCGTGTCCTTCAGAGGCAGGATACTGTCCTCGTTCTTGAGGAGCACCATACAATCCGCCCCGAGCTTTCCTGCCAGTTCATGATCTTTTTCCTTATCCCAGGGCGTCTCCGGTACCGCATTGGCGAAATACCGCTCATGGACGCGGATGATGCGCTCCGCGCACAGATCCACATATTTCTCATCCAGGCGACCTTCACGCACGGCCTTGATTATCTCGGCATCATTGATGCCACGGCTGCCGGGCATTTCCAGGTCCAGACCGGCTTCCACGCCCTTGGGACGATTGGAAACAGCACCCCAGTCGCTCATAACATAGCCATCAAAGCCCCATTCATTGCGCAGAACATCTGTCAGGAGCCACTTGTTCTGGGATGCGTATTCGCCATTCACTTTGTTGTAGGAACACATAAATGTCCAGGCCTTGCCCCGCTTGGCAGCCGCTTCGAAGGCAGGCAGATAAATCTCGCGAAGGGTACGCTCATCCACGACACTGTCGCTGGACATACGGCGATGCTCCTGATCATTGGCTGCAAAATGCTTGACCGAAGTGCCGATATTCTTGCTCTGTACGCCCTGGATCAGATCAACCGCCATTTCCGCCGCCAGATAGGGATCTTCCGACATGTATTCAAAATTCCGGCCACACAGTGGAGATCGTTTGATATTGATCGCCGGCCCCAGATTAATGGCAACCTGCTCATGCTGGCACTGGTCGCCAATAGCTTCGCCAATCGTACGCACCAGGCTGCGGTCAAAACTCGCCGTACTGGCACAGGCTGCAGGAAAGCATACCGCTTTGATGCTGTCATTGATACCCAGGTGATCCGCTTCCGCGTCCTGCTTGCGCAGTCCATGCGGTCCGTCAGATACCATAACCGGCCGAATACCCAGCCGTTCAACAGCCTTCGTATGCCAAAAGTCTGCACCTGAGAGGAGCGAAGCCTTTTCCTCCAGTGTCATCTGTTGTACCAGTTCTTTTGCATGGCTCATTGTTTATCGACTCCTTATACCGTTACACTCTGGCAGGCCAGAGTTTCTGAAGGGAGTGTAGCATTCCCTATGCACAGTGTCAATTGAGAAGAAATGCCTCCGTTCTGTCCATTTTTCACTGTCAGTTTTCCAAGTTCAGGTGAAGCCAGCCCTGCCAGGCAATCCATTCCTCTGACCATGTACAGTTCTTTCCAATCACTCGGCAGAAATGCATATGCATATTGCATATTATGTATATTTATGCATTGTAACCACATTCGTTTTTCCAGAATTCTTCATATTGTATTGTCTTCTCTGTTCTGTTTTGTTTTTGTAATGTATTTTTATGCATTTCTCTCTTGTCACGGATTTCAATCTTGCTTACAATCGTCCCCATCCCCATGGACGCAGGAGGTGACTGCCTTTGATCAGGGTTTTTATTGACGGAAGTTCCGGAACTACAGGACTGCGCATTCATGAACGAATGCAGGCGCGACAGGATGTCCAGGTATGTGTGCTTCCGGAATGCGACCGCAAATCTGTTTCAGCCCGACTTCAGGCAGCGCTGGCATCCGATGTCGTTTTTCTCTGCCTTCCGGATGATGCCGCCAGAGAAATTGCTGCTCTGCTTCCCTCGGAAGATGGTCCGCTTGTCATTGATACATCGACTGCACACCGGACGTCAGATAACTGGGTATACGGTTTCCCGGAACTGCATGGACAGCGGGATAAACTTATGCATACGCGCCGCATTGCCAATCCAGGCTGCCATGCCTCCGGGTTCATCGCACTGATCCGGCCCCTGACAGACACCGGGCAGCTACCGACAGATGCGCTTCTTTCCTGCTTTTCGCTCACTGGATACTCCGGGGGCGGCAAAAAAATGATTGCAGACTACACAGCCGTTCCCAGGGATCCCGCCCTGGATTCTCCCCGGCTCTACGCCATGGGGCAGTCCCACAAGCATCTTCCCGAAATGCAGGCAATGACCGGGCTTGCCAAAGCGCCTGTCTTTTCCCCGATCGTTGCCCCTTTCTATGCGGGCATGGCTGTCAGCGTTCCCCTGCACAGGGATCTCCTTCCCTGCACCCCCTCACAGCTGCGTGCATGCTATGAATCGTATTATGCAGGATGTTCCCTGATCCATGTATCACCGGATGAAACACCCGCAGGACTGTCCGCAGGGAGACTGGCGGAACGGGATGACATGATCCTGTATGTCAGCGGAAATGAGGACCGTATGCTGGTGACAGCCCTCTTTGATAATCTTGGCAAAGGCGCTTCCGGCGCCGCAATTCAGAACATGAATCTGGCACTGGGACTTCCCGAAACGGAGGGCCTGCGCCTGGGAGGCAATCTATGAAAACAATAGATGGCGGCGTATGTGCCGCACAGGGATTCACTGCATCCGGCATGAACTGCGGGATTCGGAAAAACCGTTCCAAGTTCGACCTGGCTCTGGTCTATTCTTCCTGCCGTGCAAGCAGTGCAGCTGTCTATACGACTAATCTTGTCAAAGGCGCTCCGCTCCTTGTCACGCAGGCGCATCTGGCTGATGGCCATGCACAGGCCATTGTATGCAACAGCGGCAATGCCAATACCTGCAATGCGGATGGACCCATGATTGCAGAAAAAATGGCAGAGGCTGCTGGAAATGCGCTGGGTATTTCCCCGCAGGATGTGGTCGTGGCTTCCACTGGTGTCATCGGCCAGCCACTTCCGCTCCCGCCTATTCTTTCCGGCATTCCACATCTGAAGGAAACGCTGTCTTCCCAGGGGCATCTGGACGCATGCCTGGGCATCATGACCACGGACACCATTCCCAAGGAAATTGCTGTATCGTTCTCCCTTTCCGGGAAAGAATGCCGCATCGGCGCCATGGCCAAGGGCAGCGGTATGATTCATCCCAATATGGCTACCATGCTGGTATTTATCACCAGTGACGTGGCTATCAGCCCGGACCTGCTCCAGAAAGCACTGTCCACGGATATCCAGTCCACGTTTAACATGCTGTCTGTCGATGGAGATACCTCCACCAATGACATGGTCGTCATTCTCTCCAACGGCATGGCTGGCAATACACCCATCACCGAGGAGAATGAGGATTTTGCCGTGTTCATGCAGGCGCTCAACACGGTCACAGTGCATCTGTGCCGTATGATTGCCGGTGATGGCGAAGGTGCTACCAAACTATTGGAATGCCAGGTCACGGGAGCCCGTGATCTTTCCACAGCCAAGACGGTTGCCAAATCTGTCATCTGTTCTTCCCTTTTCAAGGCAGCCATGTTCGGTGCGGATGCAAACTGGGGCCGCGTACTGTGCGCCATAGGCTACAGCGGCGCGGATGTAGATGTCAATCACATTGATGTCACGTTCCGCAGCAGCAAGGGAGACATTCTGGTATGCCAGGACGGGCACGGTGTAGATTTCTCAGAGGAAGACGCCAAGGCGATACTTCTGGAGAAGGAAGTCATCACTGCGATTGACCTGCACGCCGGCAGCGCATCCTCCTGTGCCTGGGGCTGTGACCTGACCTATGACTATGTAAAGATCAACGGAGATTACCGTACCTGAGGTGTCTATGGAGAGAAATTTTTCCAACGCGGAACGCGCTGAAGTCCTGACACAGGCGCTGCCGCATATCCAGAAATATGCCGGAAAAATCGTTGTAATCAAGTATGGCGGCAATGCCATGGTCAATGAAGCCATCCGGGAGCAGGTCATGCAGGACATGGTTCTTCTGCGGCAGGTGGGCGTACGTGTTGTCCTGGTGCATGGCGGTGGACCCGAAATCACTGCCATGATGAACGCACTGGGAAAGGAAGCGCGCTTTATCGACGGTCTTCGTGTAACAGACCAGGAAACAGTCGATATCGTACAGATGGTGCTGGCAGGCAAGATCAACAAAACCCTGGTAGGACTGATCGGAGCCAAAGGCGGCCGCGCCATCGGCCTTTCCGGACTGGATGATCAGCTGATTGTAGCCCGGCAGAAGGATGAAAAACTCGGGTTTGTAGGGGATATTGTGCGAGTCAACACACAGCCGATTCTCGACCTTCTGGACAGGGGCTACATTCCTGTCGTTTCCACACTGGGCGTGGGAGACAAAGGAGAAGTATATAACATCAACGGAGACACTGCCGCTGCGTGTCTGGCCGGCGCCCTGCATGCCGAGCGCATGATCCTCATGACCGATATTGCCGGTCTTCTCCGGGACCCTTCCGATCCCGGTACGCTGATCCCGGATATTACCCTGTCCGATGCCATGGACCTTATGGCCTCCGGTGTCATATCCGGCGGGATGATTCCGAAAGTCGAATGCTGCATTCGTGCCATCAATGAAGGTGTTCACCGCGTAATCATCATGGACGGCCGCGTGCCGCACAGCATACTCATGGAACTGCTTACCAATGAAGGTGCCGGAACCATGGTACGGAAGGAGGATCTTCCTTGAAACTGCAGTCACTGGATAACACATATGTGGCTTCGACCTACCGTCGTTTTCCCGTCAGTCTGATTACCGGAAAAGGGGCTGTCGCGAAAGATGAAAACGGGAAATCCTATATTGACCTGACCAGCGGCATAGCCGTGAATACGTTCGGCTACTGCGATACGGTATGGGCACAGGCGGTGTCCCATCAGCTGGAATGCATCCAGCACACGTCCAATCTTTACTATACCGAGCCGTGCGTCACCCTGGCCCAGATGCTGTGTAAGCGCACAGGCATGCATAAAGTCTTCTTCTCCAACTCCGGCGCCGAGGCAAACGAGTGCGCCATAAAAGTGGCACGCAAGTGGGCCAGTGAGAATAAAGGGCCCGAATTTGCCACGATTGTCACGCTCCGCAATTCTTTCCATGGCCGGACACTCACAACGCTGGCTGCCACCGGACAGGATCACTATCATGAACTCTATCAGCCACTGACACCAGGGTTTGTATCGGTGGATGCTGAGGACCTGGCACAGCTCGAGCATGTCCTTTCTTCCCAGCCAGTAGCTGGTGTACTTGTGGAATGCATTCAGGGGGAAGGCGGTGTCATTGTCCTTTCTGAAGACTATCTCAAGGGCGTAGAACAGCTCTGTCGGGAATATCAGGTGCTCCTGATGATTGACGAAGTACAGACCGGAAACGGACGTACGGGGGCACTCTACAGTTATATGCATTATGGCCTATCTCCGGATATAGTCTCCACAGCCAAAGGGCTCGGCGGCGGACTACCCCTGGGGGCCACGCTGCTTTCCGAACGCGTGGAGCATGTGCTCTCCTACGGCGATCACGGGTCCACGTTTGGCGGAAACCCTGTCTGCTGTGCCGGTGCTGTTTCTATTCTGAAGCGTCTCACGCCGCATCTTCTGGACACGGTTTCCGAGAAGGGACAACTTGCGAAGACCATCCTGGAAAAATGTCCTGGTGTGGAGAGTGTCACAGGTCTCGGCCTGATGATCGGAATCAAGACAGTCAAGCCTGCCGGCGAGATTGCATCCGCCTGTCTGCAAAATGGTGTTCTTGTGCTGACCGCCAAAGATCGCGTACGCCTGCTTCCGCCACTGAATATCACCAAAGCACAGCTCTCCAATGCACTTCAGGTGCTGACCAGTGTGATCCAAAGCTGAAAGCAGACACCGGGATGCCGTCAGTATAGGGACTATGAGCATTGATGAGGTGCTGGCAGCCTTTGGCTCAATGGAATAATGAAAGAAGACACAGGAAACGGCGGCCGATCCGGACGCCGTTTCCTGTGTCTTTACTTGTGTGCATTGCTTCTGGAAAGATAGTCATCCAAAAATGCTTTGGTATAGATGGTCCGGTCTGCGTTGGGAGTGACAATATAGCGCACCAGAATCGGAATACGGTATATGTCTACTTCATGAAAACGCCAGACCCCCGGTTCCAGCATCTCAATCAGATGACCGCCATCCATGGGAAAACTGTCCCTGAGATAGGAGTCCATGACATACACATAGCCGTCCTTACGTCCGACGAGAACAAAATAGTGCCCGCCCTCTGCAATCACCGACCGCACACCGCCTGAACAGGCAATCACCATTTTTCCAGCATCCAGCGCATGCATGGCATCTGTGATATCGCCATTTTTCTCCCAGTCCAGCTGAAACATATCCAGCACATTCCGATAAAAAGCGGAGCTCTTTCGATTGCGCTCCCCTGTCCGGTTATTGCCTCCGCCGATATAGTTTCCTATGACCAGAGGGAAATACCGAAGAACATCCGAGATTTCTGTAATCTCAAACTTTAAGGCTGCACCGACCCCTCGGCCGTTAACGGCAGAATGGGTATCAATGCGCACCGGATAACGGGTTTTATACAGGATCCGGTCCATATCCCAGACATTAATGCTGTTCGCCACACAATTGGCCAGAGCCGCAATCATACAGGCACTGTCTCCAAAAATATGCTTGCTCTCCGGGTCAGAATCAATCACGAGATTTTTCCATTCCGGACTGTTCTGGGCATAATACAGATAATTACGTCCCAGAATGGTAACCACATTCGTAGCCGATTCACGGCTTTTCAGCGCATCCTCTTCTGAAATCTTTTCATCGCCAAGGGCAGGACAAGCCATCAGCAGGGAAAGAAGCAGTGCCAAGGTGCGTATCACGAATATACTTTTTCGCTCTGTCACAGCATGCCTTCCTTTTCACATATTGAAAAAACACCAGGGAATACAGATGCATTCCCTGATGAAAGATTACTCAATAACTTTCCACGGCGCATGCTCCGTAATCTCATGAACCGCATCCTGATAAGCTTCCAGGGCATTGTAGATCCCATCCTCCGAAAGCACACCGCATTTCAGGTCTTTGGGAAGCACACCGGCTTCTGATGCGGCAAAGTCTTCCCGAAACTCAGGACTTTGCAGATAGTCATGCAGACGTTTCACCGCTATTCCCAGTTCCGACGCCTGCTTCGCGCAGTCTTCGAAAGATGGAATCGCAGCAAGCAATGTGTCAAGATCCCTTTCCCGCTGAGTAATTCTTTCTGACTGTGTCATAGCAGCAAACTCCTTACAGCAGTTTCATCAGTCCATCCCAGTTGTCCTGGATTTTCTGCATCAGCGGCATATAGTCCATGCTCTCCCGCGCACGCAGATGCTCCGTAATCTCTACAACCGGCTCCAGCACAGGCGTGATGGCCAGATTGGAAAGACTGCCCTTCAGCGCATGAGCTGCCTCAAATGCGGCATTCAGATCATTGGCAAGGAGTGCCTGAGACAGTTTCTCCACATTCGTATCCTTGGAAAGCATACCAACGAGCCGCAGATAGAATGCCTCATTATTCATGCAGCGGGCCATTCCCTCCTGTGTGTTTGCGCCAAAGTTTTTCAGTGCCTCCAGTGTCATGTTGTGATTTCTCCTTCCGTTTCTCTGCTGTCATACGGTCCGAAAAGAACCTGCCATCTGCTGCCCGGGAATGCATAAGCTTACTCCTTGTGCATGCTGGGCAGATAGGTCATGTATCCATTGCGCCCCCGTTCTTTCACATGGTACAGCGCAAGGTCGGCAGCCCGGAAAAGCTCGCCATTCTCATCACCTTCAAAGGCAATGCCTATGCTCAGTGTAAGGGCCGGTACATTATCAATGGGATCTTTCAATACTTCCCGGACATGATTGAGTTTGCGCTCAATAACCGGCAAAAGTTCTCGAACCATATGCACCATAATAATGCAGAACTCGTCGCCTCCGATACGGCAGACAAAGTCTTCCGTACGGAAACTTTCCCTCAGGGCTTTGGCAACACGCTGCAGCGTCTTATCCCCTACCTCATGACCATAGGTATCATTGATATCCTTGAAATAATCCACATCCACCAGAATCATGGCTTTGGCACGTCCATGCTGTTCCAAGAGTGCCTGTTCATATGCTTTCCTGTTCAGAAGCCCTGTCAGCTGGTCATGGTTGGCATCATAGGCCAGTTTTTGCTGTGTCTGGTTGATCGTATCCTGCAGTTCATTATACGCACCAGCCAGCATTCTCATTTCTTTTCCGCCACGCTCTGCCAACATGTTTCCGCCCCTCAGTTCCTTGGTTGCCTTCTGCATAGGACGGATCACAAGAAACATATTCAGAAGCAGCATAATCCCCATGGTACAGATAAGCGTGGTAATCAGATACTGTTCTCTCTGCAGATGCCTGGCAAGCTCAACACCTGCCACTTCGTGCTTTTCGGTCGTAGTTACAATGAGCGATTCCGTACACTCCGCAACACTGTCCAGAACCTGATCTTTCAGTTCCTGATATGCGGCACTGAATACCAGTTCCATGGCTTTATGGTGCAGTTGCTCTGCATCCAGGGCCAGCGTCTCCGCGTCTAATTCCACCTGTCTGACTTTTTCCGGAAGGCTTTCCGGATCCACCCCGTGCGCTGCCGCTTCCAATCGCATCGCCTGAAATTCCAGTTCCTGCAAGGCCTTGCTCCTCTGTAGAGCATACTCGATATGCGAAAAGGTTTCATCATTCCCGGTAAGCTTGCGGATATCCTCCACCGCCGTCTCCCGTCTTCGGGTTTCCTCTGATTCCTGAAAATACAGCGCCATTGCCTGCAGGTCGCCTGTCGCCACATAATCGCGCGTCTGTCTTGTCAGATAATCTGAAGCTTTTCGAAGCAGTTCCGCATCACTTTGCGCACGAAGAGCATCCTCCGCTGCAATCATTACTTTTTTATAGCCGGAAACAGAATGGGAGGATGAGATCATCAGAATCAGAGACAAGATAATCGCAAAAGTAGCCAGCGCAATATCCAGTGCTCCCACAGGAATCCCCTTGATCGGCTTTTTCTCGCTCATACACTTCTCCCTTTGACTTCAGTCTCCACTGTCTCACAGACGCTTGGAAAGTGTCTCAGGACTCACAGCATAGAGGAGCGCCGCTTCCTTGGTAATGACTCCACTGCGACAGAGACGCTGCAGTTCTGCGTCCATACTCATCATTCCCTGATTGCCTCCGGCAAAAATGGCATTATCAATCTGATGTGTACGTCCTTCACGGATCAGGTTCTGTACGGCAGGGTTTACAGTCATCACTTCAAAGACCGCCACCTGACCTCCATCCTTTTTGGGAATCAGGCGCTGTGATACCACTGCACGCAGAACCATGGAAATCTGCACACGTACCTGTGCCTGCTGTTCCGCCGGGAACGTATCCAGAATGCGATCGACTGTTTTTGCCGCCCCTGTCGTATGCAGGGAGGAGAGCAGCAGATGGCCTGTCTCAGCAGCGGTAATCGCTGTGCGGATGGTATCCATGTCACGCATTTCACCCAACATAATCACGTCCGGTGCCTGGCGCAGTGCCGCACGCAGCGCACGTGAAAAACTAGGCGCATCATTGGGGATTTCACGCTGACTCACAAGACATTTCTTATGAGGATGAATATATTCAATCGGGTCCTCAATAGTGACAATATGTCCGTCCCGCGTGGAATTGATCCTGTCCATGATACAAGCCAGTGTCGTACTCTTGCCGGAACCGGCTGGGCCAGTCACCAGAATCATGCCATTGCGAAAGCGGGAAAGTTCTATCACCAGTTCCGGAATCTCCAATACTTTCGGATCCGGAAGCCCGAACGCGACCGTACGGCATGTCGCAGCCACTGTATTGCGCTGATAGTACGCATTACAGCGGAAACGTGACATCTGCATCACGGTAAAGGAGAAGTCGTCATCTCCCTCCTTACGGAGGATGGAAAAATCACGGCGTGCCAGATCATACGCTTCTCGCACCAGCACTTCACTGTCTGCAGGCAGGATTTTGGCATCCGTCAGGTTCACAAGCTTTCCCTTTACCTTGGCAGTCACCGGGGCACCGGGAACAATAAAGATGTCAGAACCTCCCAGCTGAAACGCTTTTGTCAGTATTTCCTTCAGTTCCATAGGGATATCCTTCTCCTTTACTCATTGCCTGCAACCGCAGTCAGAATATGGCTGATCAGATGGGTCTGTCCGTTTTCGTCAATCTTCGCCTCAACTTCCAGTGTACGCACACCGTCCGTTTCCTCCCAGGAGACGATACCGTCGTCATAGCTCATGCCCTGCGGAAGATTTCTCAAAAGCAGTTCCAGGCCTACCGACGAGTTTCCCTGACTGCCATAGGTACGCACTACATGATCCAGTTTTCCCAGGTCGCGCTGGGCCTGGTTTTCCAGCGCATACACGCTCTCAATGACATCCACAGCCCGTCGGCTCAGATTGGACTCGTTCCGTGCATTCATAAGGGCCAGCATGCCCAGTACGCTCATGCTCAGAACCACCATGATCAGAATCAGGGATGCCGCACCCGGTCCAAAGGCGACTCGACTCTTTCGATTCATGCTGCATCCGCCTCCCCCGTCACCGGCGGCCGATATTTCTCCACCGGCAATGTAAACAGCAGGGTATCCTGCAAATAGTAAGCACTGATCTCCGCACGGAAAAGAGAACCGCTCTCATAATCCCGCATGCCCATATTCACATACAGCGTAAAGTCCGCATCCCTGCGCGTCCAGACTCCGTGGCCTTCGGTAAATCCCAGACCGGCAAGCGTCTCTTCCGGATCCTCGGAAACATAGAGCATTTCCGCTACATTCTGCACTTCCTGCAGCGCAAACGAGGATGTGCGCGCTGTCACATTCTGTGTACGCGCTGTTGCAAATACCTGCACCAGAATGGTTGCCGACAGCATAAAGAACAGGAGTGCGACCAGGATTTCTACCAGCAATACATTGGATCTGTTTTTTCCTTGCATAGCTTTCTCCTTATTCTGATCGCAGCGCCATACACACATCATGTGCCTGGCCATCCAGTTCCAGTCTTACCCGCAGCAGTCCATTCTCCATGGCTGCCTGCATGGAATCCGCGCGGCAGATCGTCTCGCCGTCTTCTGGATCAAACGCATAGATTGCCTCTGTAAAGCGCTCCATCAGCTGTCCGTTATACACATACACCTGTGTCAGATATTCATCCCCATCATAGTCCTCCACAAAGACAACCATGGGGATGCTTTCTCCGCTTTCCTCATCGGTCCACGTATCCACACGCACATTGTCAGTGCTGTCCATACCCCGAACCATGGAACGAAGATAAGAGAGCTGAATCCGGAACTCACCGGTCTGATCCGCCACACTCACAGTACTGCGGTACATCTGTGCACTGAGCAGTACCATGAGAGTAGACATAATGGCAAACAGTCCCAGGAGCACGAAGACGAAAATTCCGGTAATCGACTGATTCCGCGCCGTAGCAGCATCCCGAAGCTGTTTTCCAAACGCACGGCGCTTCTCTGCAGCCTTGTTCATTCGTCTCCCTCCCTCTCTACAACAAAGATATCGGGCAACTGATTCGAGGCAAAGGCATCATAGGTCACAGCATAGCGGTTTTCGTCATACGCCAGACCATACTGCTCCCGCAGATAGCTCAGGTCCGTTGGATAGGCACCTTCTACAGAATAGCATGTCAGCGCAGCCTTGCGCACCGCATCCCTCACAAACTGTGTCTGTTCCTCGTCCTGAACATTGCCCAGGCCTGAGATCCCGGCATAGGCGCCAATGAAGATAACCAGCATCAGAAGCGCTATGAGGACCTCACGCCCACGAATGAAATGCTTCTTGCGCATTTTGTCCTCCCTTCGCCGCTTACAGCATGGTGGTCAGAATACCTGCCATGGGCAGCATGACAGAGAGCAGTACAGCACCGATAACCAGCGACAGAAGCGCAATCAGTGTCGGTTCAATGATGGATACAAGGCTGGTAATCCCGTTTTCCACTTTTTCCTCATAGATCTCCGCCAGCTTGGCCATGACTTCGTCTTCCTTACCGGCAGCCACACCCATGTGTACCATACGCTCGTGAAGTTCATCAAACAGCTTCACTTCCGAAATAGCGTCAGCCAGCGATCCGCCTTCCTCCAGTTCCTTTCCGACCTTTTCCACCTTTGCTTTGGCATCCTCATTATTCAGAAGCGTAGGAAGAATCCGGAATGCCTCCGCTGTCGGAAAACCGGACTGGAACATCATGGAAAGCACGGAAGCCACACGGGACGCGCTCAGGTTCATGCTCATGCGATGGATAGACGGGAAACGTTTCTGAATCCATGCCAGCAGTTTATCCCGGGACGGTGTCCGCAGGATAATCAGTCCCACCAGTACAGCCAGTATCACAAGTCCAACCACAGCCAGTACGATCCAGCCAATAATACTGCCGACATGCATGAGTCCGGAGCCCGCATTGCTCGTTGCGCCCATGCTGGCAAGTACGCGGCGGAATACCGGCAATACCTTCCAGAGCATAATCCCGATAATAAGAACCAGCATACCGCCCAGAACCAGCGGGTAGGTAACTGCGCTGACTACGGCCGTACGGATTCTGTCCTCGCGTCCATAATAATCGCTCAGACTGTTCATGACCTCTTCAAGCTGACCGGTCTGCTCGCCTACACCCACCATTTCCGTCAGATAATTCGGCCAGCGATCATCGCGTTTCATGGCCTCATACAGCGAACCGGTCTCATTCACGACCTGGCTTGCCTTCTGATAGTAATCCGCTGCGGGGCTGTTCTTGCTGGCTTCCGCCAGCGTTTCCATACCATCATATAACGGAAGGCCGGCACTTAGAATCAGTGCAACCTGACTGCAGAAACTGGAAAGCTCTGCAGATGAAATCGTCTGTTTGTTTGCCATGTTCGAAAGCTCCCATTCTTTATCAGTAGTATCGCTCAACTGAATATCGTTTGACTGTCATGCCTGGGCAGACAGCCACGGTCGGATCAAAGAATTTTTCTTCTCCGTTGACAACGGCTACCGTCCACGCATGATACTGCTTATCCGCATAGCCAATCATCAGCTTACAGGGAATGCCCTGTACCCGCAGCATACAGCACATAACTGCGCTCAGGTCCTGGCACACGCCTCCGCCGGTACTCCAGCAATAGTCAATATCGGGAAGAACACCGGCCTTGATGGTCTTGGCGCGCACAAAGTCGTAGAAAAAGGAAGAAGACATGTACTGGCAGATCTTGTCATAGATCGCATTGTCATTGCCCGTCATCGTCACACACAGTTCCTGTGACTTCAGCACGGCTGCGGTATACATGTTGTAATCCACGTATTGATTGGGAACCAGGAAAGGATTGTTCGGGTCCAGAAGCTGTACCGTCATGTTCATTTTTCCCGCCTGACTGTACTTGCTTCCCTTGACATTCTCAAACATGGAAATCTCATACTTTCCGCTTCCCAGCTGGAGAGGGATCACAACGGCCGTTCCATCCCCCGGAATGTCATAATCCAGCTTTACATTGTCTTTGGAAATACGCAGCTTCAGACCTTTGTTGGTATGCGATGCAGCATAAACATAGATATATCCATCGCCGGCATTACTGGCATCCACACCGAGCTTCTTATCCGTATTGGTAATCTTCCCCGTGCGCTGTGGCCAGCGCGGCGCGTTCGCAGCCGCAGCCTTGGCATCAGCCCCTGCCGGAGCCGGTGCCATTATGATAAAGAAGAGAGTAGCGATACAGGCGACAAACCACAGCATCCATCGGGTCTGCCGCCAACTTCGCAGACAGAATTTCATTCGCTGCATAATTGATGAGCCTCCCGTACCTTACTTCCCTACCGGTGAATTTCCAGTAATCATAACAATACGGATGACCTTTCCATTGCCATTCAGGAAGAATACGCCCAGATCACCAGGTTCATCGGCCATCTGCTTGCCATGAACATGCGCCATGCCTGTCAACGGATTAATGTCTGCGGCAGTATACTCAATCTGCTGGAAATAGAATGTGTTTGCAGGGCAGTAGACGACGGCTGTCACAGCGTCCCCGCCAAAAAACAGATCGAAATCAACCGTATCTCCCTTTTCAGGGGCAAGCTTCAGACCATTGTCATTGGCCACCTCGGTCTCATCGGCAATGATCAGGTCTTCTTCTTCATCTTCTTCGATTTCCCCGGTTTCTTCCTGCTGGAATCCAGGGCCTACCATAGCAAGGTCAATATCCTCGTTCTGCTTGAAATAGCGTCCGGAAATCCCAAAATCCCCGGCCAGAACAGGCTGCCACTTTTCCGTGCCTTCTATAGCCGCATTCGTGCGGTTCTGGGGAGTCATGATACAGCCAATTTCCATTTCCACATAATAGCGCTGGTTATAAATCAGGGAGGTCAGCAGTTTAAAGCGCACAGCAACACCGCCGCCCCACATGAGACTGGTCAGTTCAGCTTCCGACATGGGTTCAATCACAACACGTCCGCTTTCCGCACAGTCTACCGTCTCCACCAGTTCACCGTTTCCGTTATACAGATACAGCTTTCCGGTACCAACGGTCACATCTTCACGAGGCAGATAAATCACCAGATTATCACAGTATTGATAAGCCGGTGCCTTGACACGGGGATAAATCATATAGTACCCCAGGGACTTCGTCAGGTCAGCCGCAGGACGGCCCAGATAGGGCTGCGAGGGGCTGGTGCCCTGCTGCCATGTTGCAGCTGTTGCCGTCAGTGTACCCAGCACAAGCAGCATGCAGATCAGACATGCTGCCCATTTTTTCCCAACCTTCACTGTTCTGATTCCATCCATGGTAATACCTCTCCTTCACGAAGTTTTCTGGCAACCACGACAAATCGGCCTTCTCTTCGATAGGCACGATTGCACGTGGTCAGCGTGACACATTCATCCCCGAAAGCAACCTGTACACCCGTGTCATAAAGACGGTTCTCCATCACTTCTTCCAGCCACGGATCAAACTCATATTTGGTGGTAAAATTGGCATGGTAGCGGAATCCTTCCTCGTTATCCGCCCATTTGGCTGAGCGGAAAGCGGCAAAGATGACATAGGTATTGCGTTCCATCAGGGTATCAAAGGTAAAGATGGGATGTGTTTCCCAAAAAGACTGATTTTCATAATCTGTCAGATGACTGAACATCTGTCCATTCGACAGATGATGACCTGAAATCACCAGGTTATATGAAGGCGTGAACGGATCATTATCACAGTCCAGAATAATGGCACCATTCATGTTCTTCTTTTTCAGGAAATCGTAGTCCAGGTAATATTCCATCCCCGCTACGTCCTTCGGCTGTACGACCGGATAGTCCATGTTCGTATCCGGTATGCTTAGCCAGCCGATCAGGTCTTCGTTCATTGCATACAATTCCTTGAGCTCTTCCAGAATCTTCGTCTTATCCAGCGCAACCTTCTCTTTCGCAGCATAGGGTATTCCTCCGCTCCGGAGATTTCTGTCCGGCGTCGGCGTCGGGACCGGCGTTTCTGTCGGTACCGGTGAAGGAGTGGGAGATGCAGTGGGAACAGGCGTATCGGTTGGTTTAGGCTTCAGTGTAATGAGGAAGCTGTCCCATTCCCCATCAATCGGTTCCGGTGTCGGTGTATGCGGCACTCTGGTTGCTGTCGGAGTCGGTAAGGCTGTTCCTTCCGGTGTCGGTGTCTCCCCTTCCTGCGGTGTCACTGCCGCCTCAGTATCTGGTGTTCCTGTGATAACAGGTCCCGCAGATGCTTCCGGCCTCTCCGTTTCCTCAAGATTGGCCGCAGAGGGTGTACTCGGCTCTGACAGTACGGTGTCTCCTGACGTTTTCAATGCTGTAATCTCCGGCACAGGTGCTGGAGATGGACTGTTAAAAGATTCTGTATTTTCGAAAGTGGCGAGGGTAGAATTTCTGCCCTCGCTCACTTTCATCGGGATCTGTGTCACCGTAGCTGTCATGGCCTTGCGATGCAGTTCCGAAAGGGAATCCATCTCACTCTCAGTCTCTTTTGATTCCATGAAATAGGGAATCAGATAAGCCAGAGAAGTACCAAGACAGCCTACGGCAATCAGAATCAGTAATATTTTGACAAACTTGTTCATGGGCGGAAATCCTTCCTCCCCTTCGCCCGACGGGGATCTGTTTCTTACTTAGCCTTCTTCTTTCTTCCAAAGATGACCAAGAGAAGGATGGCCAGAATACCTACACCGCCCAGTACAAAGATATAGACAGGAATGTCATTACCCGTACCAAGAATACCAAAGAGCGGTGTCTCGTAGTCAGAGATATCCAGGAGCTCTTCCAGATCTTCCATAGAGAAATCATCGAAAGCCATACGCGGCGGTTCGGTTTCTGTCGGGATTCTGGAGTTTGTCATCGTGTTTCCAACCAGACGCATGTAGTAACCGTCTACTGCATGCTCCTGCATTGTATAAGTGTACTTATTGCCGTAGCCATCGTCCTGCGGCAAATCAGTGAAATCATAGCTCCATCCGCCTGCAGCACTGACAGTAACCGTGTCAATCACTTCGCCATTGCGCAGCAGATCAATCTGAATCGTGCTCGGACGATCGCCATTTGCGTTGTTGTCATCATCCCACTGCTTCTCCATGACCATATCGCGCACTTCTGTCGGCGGGCGTTCAATCAGACGGTTTACAATGGTCGTACCATTCACGCTGGTCTCATAGCCTTCTACCGAGCTTTCCACGAAGGAGTAGCTGATGGGATTCCCATTTTCGTCCAGAGACGGCAGATTGCTTGCAGAATAGCTCCACGTTCCACCGAGACCGGAGAGGTTCACGTTTGCATTGATCGGCTGACCATTGGCATATACGGAAACCGCAATGTTGCTAGGACGCAGACCATGCTCATTATTGTCATCAATCCAGATCTTCTGGCCTACAATATCCATCATAGGCGTGGGCGTCGGTGTGGGTTCCGGTGTCGGTGTCGGCGCTCTACCGCCGCCGCCGCCACCGCCGCCACCGCCACCGTTGACAGGTACCGGTGTCGGAGTCACTGTTCTGCCGGGTGTCGTTGATCCAGGTGATGCAGATGAAGGCGGGGCATAAATATTCGTTACAGTATATGTGATTCCGTTCTCAGTGACAGTAGGTGCTGAATAGTTAGGAACATAATTGGCAACAACAGATTCCGTTACAGTATATGAAATCGTTGTGCCCTCCCTGGTGTATCTCGGAAGATTTTCCCAGGTTACTGTTCTTGCATTTTCTGGCGCATTTGCCGGAATCATCTTAGTATCATAAGTTACGTTTTCCTCGCCATGAAGTGTAAATGTGATGGCAGGGAATGTGGTCGTGTTGGAAGGAGCCCCATACCATACTTTCCTTGCTGAGACAGTTGTGCTGGGAAGCGGATTCGAGATGATGAACCACCCCGTTTCCACCTTTTCAGCAGCTACGGCTGGCAGTGTATCAGGCTCTGCCTGTGAATCAGCCTCCGCAGGAATATTCACCTTTACATTGGCTTCCTCAACAGTATAGGCAATGATTGCTCCATCGTCATCATACTTCGGAAGATGCAGCCATTCATAATGCCATGCCACTGTTTCTACTGCATCAACTGTGCCGTCAAGCGTTACCGTCGAGTCTTCTACGATTGTGCCATTCGCAAACAGAGATACATCAACAGATGCATTTTTCAGCACCGCATTAATCATCTCGTCCCGACCGGACAGCTGATACCACCGTTTGTCAACAGTAATATCTGTAAGCTCTTCATTCGTAAAGACCACTTCTTCAGGGGTTTTGGAGCACTCGGCCGAAAACGCACCAGTAGAGGCATTATACTTCAGGGTAACCTGTACCGTTTCCGTATGCTGATCATATCGCACGTCATCACTTATGTGATCCACTGTGCCTTCCGGTTCAATTTCTGCAATACGGTATTCGTAGATCTTTTCGGTATTATAGTTCACACCATCTTCCTGCCTGCCAAGATCTTCGAGCGTATATGTAATTCCATCAAATTTGAAAGCACCCGTAGTATCACTGCTTGCTTCCGTAGCCGCAGGCATCGGTGCACCTTCAGTGACAGCTTCCAGTCTGAAACTGAAATATGCCACTGAATGGTCTCCGGCCTTCATCTTCTTCAATCCGCCAAGTGTGACCTTCGCTGTTTCGTATACATTGTGAACTTCAAATGCCCAAGCAACACTATCCGGAGGCGGAGTTGCGCCTTCAGGCTTATCAAGTGCCATTCCGCCGGGAAGAATGGACGTGTAAAATGGCACAACAACGCCGCCATTGTATGTCTCGCCTTCAGCCAATACCGGTGTTTCTGTGACATGATACGTATACTTATTGCCATCCGCATCATATGCAGGCAGATTCTCAATGACCTTAAATTTTTCATCCTCTTTATCATCCGCGTCGACTTCCCAGGACTCTACGACTTCTTCATCTGTCCCAGTGCTTCGCAGAAGAGTAATGATAACGTTCCTGCGCTGCTTTTTATCGGTCGTCTCATCGCCTTCCCACTTCTTCCGAAGAGTAATATTTACCTTTGGCAGCGGATTCTTGATAACGCCTTCTTCCGCTTCCAGATTCTCCGGTGTCCAGGTATCGCCGCCGATTTCATACTGAGTTTCCGCTACAGTATATTGGATCAGCTGAGATCCAGCGTACTTCGGCAATTTTTCCCACGTATAAGTCCATTTGCCCTTTTCAAGGACAACAGGATTCTTAATGGGTTTTTTATAGTAGTCTTCTGTAACATCATTCTCGCCGATACGAAGCACCACTGTAGCTTTGGCATCCGGATCAGCAGGATCGCCATTCTGATCCCATGTCTTTTTCACAGAGACCTCTGTCAGCTCATCATTGGCAAACCTAAACGGAGTTTCCTGATCCTCCTCCACTTTATATTGAATGTTCTCACTGCCGTTTATGCTGTAGAAAACTGTTTTATCCAGTTTACTGTCTGCTACACTGTAGTAAACTGTTACAGTGACAGTATATACATTCTTATCATATACAATAAGCTTATTGTCACCCGGAACTTCAGAAATCTCATATGTGAATGTCTTTTCTTCCGCTCCGTCTAGATCCCCGATATCAATAGCAATGGGGTCAAAGGTGACATCAAAGCTTGCGCTTCCGTTGCCTGTGCCAGTCTTTGTCTGAGCTGTCCCAGGTGCTCCATCCTTCGGTGTCAGGCTGAAGCTGAATGTATCCTCATCACTCAGAACACGCCCGCTCTTCATAACCTTCCGCGCTGTAAACGGTACACTTACTTCATCATAAGTATTCGTCACAGTGAATCCGTCATCCATGTTTCCGGAATAAGCAACTCTGAACTTCTTCATGGCATCTGTATCAGCCGATGTTTCCACAACATAATATGTTTTCGCCCGATCCAGATTCTCCCAGGTCACTGTCCAGCTGTTGGCTTCGTTCGGTGTCTGGGGTTCGCCTTCCGCTCTGTCTGTCGTGCTGTCCTGCTGCTCGCCAATCTGTTCATAGAGCTGGAACTGAATGCTCGGATGATTCACTCCGGCATGGCCGTTATCGTTCCACTCTTTCTTCGCAGAAATGGTCCTCAGCTCTTCATTAATAAACCGTACTGGATGCTCAGGGTCATCCACAACAGAGGCGTCAATACTGTTGTTCTCCTCGTCGTAATGCAGCTTGACTACCACGCTGATCTCGTTATTGTCGTACTTATACCCGTCTTTGATCATGGTAGACGTATCAACGCCGCTCAGATCTTCCTTAATAACATAGGTATATTCTGTATCGACATAAGTGCCGCCGGAAGTCTGCAGATCGGACAGCTGATACTTCAGCGCTTCAAACGCAAATGTTCCATCTTCCAGGTTGGTTGTTGTCAGCTGCTCTTTTCCATTAAGAGGCGCTCCATCCTGGGCGGTCATAATGAATGTAAACGGCTTCACAACACCCTTGCTGTTGTTCTTGATTTCCTTTTTACCCTCAATCACTACACCGCCAAAGGTATTCGTGATCGTGAAGTCATTTTCATTCGAAGTCACCCGCTTCACATAGTACGGGACTTCCTGTTCATCAACCGTATATGCAATTTCGGTTCCAGTCTTGTCATATTTGTCAAGATCTTTCCATGCATAGCTGGCGCTGCCATCGGCTGCAACATTCACGACCTGTGTCTCAACAACCGTGTCGCCGTTTGCCTTGAGTACAAATGTAATCTGATTGGGACGACTGTCCTGATTGCCCTCATCATCCCAGGCTTTGCTGACATCGATCTCTGTCGTCGGCAGTTCATTCCTGAGTATGCCACCTGCTTCGACAGACTGTGCTGCTTCCAAAGGAGTTTCATTTATGGAAGCTTCCGTTTCAGCAATCTTGTAAACGATTTCTTCTCCCTTGTCCGTCTTAATCGGCAGATTAACCCAGGTGTATGTCCAGTTTTCTTTGCCATTCAGCTTTACGGGCTTGATTTCCTTGCCCGTCGCGTCTGCGGTAACAGCTGCATCATCTGATGTGCGCAGTTCCACAACAATGACTGCATTCTGAATGGTATCATTGATGTCATTGGCAGCATCGCTGGCAAGGAACCACTGCTTATTGACAGAGAGATCCTGCAGCTTTTCATTGACAAACGCAATCTCTTTCTCTTCGCTGCTCAGTTTCGTCTTTGCATCCGCATCAAATGTAAAGGCAACCGGATCATATGTCAGTGTTACTTCCACATCATATACTGCAGAATCATATTTCACATGTTCACTGACAAATCCATTTTCCTCATTGGCATCCGTCGGAAGGACTTCGTAAACCTGGTATTTCAGAATTGTCGGGGACTGGTAGTTGTCATCCTTATCCTTCAGCAGATCTTCAATGGAATACTGCAGAGGAGTAAATGCAAATGCCCCATTCTCCTGATTCTTGACAGTCTCTTCGTACGTCCGTCCTGAAGTTACAGACTTTAGTACAAATGAGAAGTCCTCAGCCTTCAGATCTTCGCCGATATAGGTTTTCGTTCCTTCGACAGTTACAGAATCAGTCAGAAGTTTGTTTCTGATCTGATAATTGTTTTCCTCATTGCCTACCGGAACCGTTGCAATATACTGAGGAACATGGTCTTCTGTTACTGTATAGACATACTTTGTTCCATCATCAGCATACACATCCAGGTCTTCCCAGGTATGCTCCCACTTTCCCTCAGCATCCTTTGTGATTGTAACCTTCTTATCGGTCATTTCCTTCCCGTTCCGGAAGAGATGGAAAGTAATCGATTCCGGACGCGCGGCTTCATTGTCATCATCGTCCCAGATCTTGCTGGCATCAATGGTTCTTACCGGATACTTATTGGTCAGCTTATATCCATCCACTGTCAGATTATTCTGGAAATCCACTTCCTCACCGTGGATCCTCACATCTGATTCAGTGACTGTATACGTGATTACCTTGCCTTGCGCATCGTATTTCGGAAGATTGGGCCAGTTATGCTTCCACTTATTCGGAGAAGTAGAATCAGATGTCAGATAGGCCATGTATTCAACATCATTGCCATCGGCATCCTTGTGGTCCCATTCGCCGTTATCAGACATGCCTGAGAGTGTCAGAGTCAGTGTCGTCTCCGCAATCTTCATGGATACATTGCTGTCTTTTGTATTCTTCCATATCTTTTCTGCATCGACACTCGTTGTCTCAACACGGTTTGTAAACTTCACCTTGTTTGCTTCAGGAGAAACAGTGGCGGTGAGAACACCTGTCGCCTTGTTATACCTGAGAGCAACCGTGACCTCATAGGACCGTTCATCATATTTGATATTATCTTTGGCCTTTGTATCGCTGTCAGTGTCGCTCTTATCTTCTTCTACATTATATTTAAATGTGACAGAGTTCCCACCCTCCGGCAGATTGTCCAGATCATATGTGAATACCGGGAAAGAAAAGCTTCCGTCTTCTTCATTTTCAACTCTGATTGATTCCTGGTCACCAGGCATCGGTGCACCATCCACAGGTGTCAGGATAAAGCCAAACTGTCCCTGCTGCAGTGCAACTGTCTGAGCACCTTTTTTCAGTTCCTTGATGCCTTCAATCTGAGCGTTGACACTTGTATTGTACTCGTTTACAAACTCAGCCACACTGGAATGTTCCGAGGAAATGGTTCCGGTGTCTCCGGTCTTCTCTTTCAGAACAAAGTCATCCGGAACCTCTTTTTCTTCCACTGTATAGACAGCGCCTTCCGGAAGCCCTGTGACAACCACATTGTCATTTGCGCAGAGAGAAATAAGCAGTTTTCCGTTCTCATCAAAGGTAACTGTCTCTGTGGTTGAACTTCCCTGCCTGGAGCGCTTGGCCGTGAAATCTCCCGCAACCGGACGGTTATCGTTGAGTGCATCATTCACGGTAATCTCAAAAGTAAACTGATCCGTTTCCTGGCGGTTTTTGCGCAGAACGGTCTTGTGTACCTCAAGATTGCCCGTTTTTCTTGTATAATCATTGATTACATTAACCAGAGTGCCGGAATCCTTATCCTTATTATCAATTGTCACAGAGGACGCGGGCTGATCTTCGCTGTTTATGTATGTATTGGAAAGAACATAATGTTCAAATACAGGCAGGTCATTCTCAGCTGTCAGCTCTGTAACCTTATATTTCCCGGTGGGCACCCCGATCATCTTGACATATGTGCCGTTGGGAACGGTAATCGACTCCGTACCGTCTGCTTTGACAGCATAGCCCTCAAAGTATGTGTTTCCCTCACTGTCTGTTTTCTCGGTCTGCGAATCCATGACATAGCAGATGCTTCCATCTTCGCTGGTCACCGTAAACTTATATGTCAGATTATCGGGAATCCTGCCATTGTCGTCCACCCGGACCGTTTTGGCGATACGGATGTAGGACATGTCTCTTGTATTGATGATACGCGAAACATTGGGGTCCGCATCATCCTGCCGGGCTGTTGTCGAGTCCGCAGTGTAGTTCTCGATTGCATCCTCCACAACAACATATCGGATGTTTCTCTTCAGGCCATCAATCAGCTGACTGACCGGAAGTCTTTTCCACGTTACGGTATAGGTATTACCACTTTCTGATGCAAAGCGGCTAGGCGCATACTTGGCCGTTACATCATCATAATGTGTCTCATCATAGTATGCACGCAGAGAAAGCGCATTCACAAACTCTTCCAGCGATGGCCGGTCGTTGGCCTTGTCGTCGTCATCATCCCATGTCTTAATAAAGGTAATATCACGGGCTGTCGTAAGCTTGGGTTCGACGGTCACGTCTGTCTGCAGAAACACCAGGAAAGGGCTCGCATAAATCTGGATGCCCTCTTCGTCTTCTTCAGGCGCACTCATGCGGATCAGGTAGACACCGGGTCCCCACTCCGTTGATTTATATGACTTTTTTCCAGCACCGATTTTGCCAAATTCCCCACGGTAGCTGGGATACTCGATCGCGATCAGATCAGCCTGCTCGATCGCCTTTGTACTGAGCTCATTATCAACCGTTTCATTGGCATTGAGCTTGCTGATCACGGCCGCTATGTCGTCGTTGCCCTTAAAGGGATCTATTACTGTCCAGACATCATTATTGAAGGTTGCCACCCGATACATTTCAATGGCAATCTCGTTGGACCCATACTCCGCCTGATCAGCTGTACTCATATCAATGGTGATAGATGCAGCTAGCGCGTTACCAGCAAACAACACAAGACAAAAGAGCAGAACAAGCATGAGAATGCTTCTGCCGAATCCTTTTCCGTGATCGTGCTGATGTTTTCCCTGTGTCATACCTTTTCCCTCCGGTTCACACTTTTCTGCCGGGCACATGCATCTTACATAAAAATCTATTCCGATCGTTCCAGATATTTCTGTTCCTGTTTGGCCTTCAGTTCCAGAACAATCATTAACACCAGCATTCCTACAAGGAATGTCGGCACTGCCAAAACAATCGTGGTGACCCATACAGGCAGAATACGCTGTGTGCCCTCCTGGTCAATCAACCGGGAAGCAGAAAGCGTACTTGGATCAGCCATCACTTCGCTCATGTCAATCCGTTTTGCCTGAACAAGCAGCCTATGGGAATTCACACCGTCCGGTGTACCGGTTACCAGTGTCAGAAGATCCTGTCCTTCTGCAATTCCCAATGAGGCGGTGTCCTCGGGTTCAACAACCGAGATCTGTTCGACCTCATAGATCAGCATCTCGTTGAGGATATACATTTCCACCATATCCCCTCGGCTGACCTGGTCAAGGTCTGTAAAGAGTCTCGCACTTGGCGCTGCCGTGTGGCCTGCCAGTACCACATGGGTAGAAGCGCCGCCCAACGGGAGCGACGTTCCCGTCAGGTGTCCGACACCTTTCTCCATGGCTTCCTCCCCTGTTCCGTGATAGATCAGAAGTCGAAGCCCTATCTTGGGGATTTCCACCGTTCCTATGATTCCATCGCCTGTCGGATTCAGCAGTGACCAGTACCAGTCGCTGTCATAATCGTTTTCACGATCTGACTCGGAAAGCGGATCCTGTATCACACGTTCCGTGTTTTCAGCAAGAAACGCATTATAGGCGCTTACCTGTTCCCGCTGCCAGTCGATCTCATTCTGCGGCAGTGCTTTCACCGCGCGTTCATGCTGAGCCATCAACTGTTCTGCCCGGTACTGGATGACCTGATCACTTACCGTGGGGAACAGGAAATAGGCCACGCCCCCCAGAAGAACGATCAGAATCACAAGGTCTATCAGTATATGCTTCACATTGTCTCTCCCTTGCCCGGTTTTCCTTGCGGTATTCCTGGAAGCTCAGAAATATCGCCTTGTCTCAGTCACTGACCCAGTGGATCTGGGAGAGAGGCCACAATACGGCTCTGGCCCGCCCCATGACCCAGCCTTCCGGTATCGATCCAAATATCTGGGAACGGCTGTCAACAAACTGATTGGAGTCCGCAAGCACATACAGCGAGTGCTCCGGCACCACATATACGTCCTTATCTCCTTCCCCCTGTATAGCCGCTCTGAGCTTGACAATCTTCCCATCATCGGAGATTTTCAGGCGATCCCCTGGAAGTCCCAGAATCTTGCGCACCATGGTTCTGCCCTCATAGCGGAACAGAACATAGTCATTGGTTTTGAGGTCCTCAAGTTCCACGTTTGTAAACAGCACCGTACTGCCTGTCGGAAACTCGCTTCGAACGGAGCTGTTTCGGATTGTTACAAGGTTCACCTCGTACTGAGAGATAAGAAAGCATATACCAGTCACTGCCAACAGCATAACCCAGAAGCCCCGGTTGGCTCTTTTCCTTCGGCGGCTGCGGACCTCCCGCCGAATTTCCTTTCGAAGCTGGTCTTTGGTAAATCCCAGTCGCCTAATCGTCTTGCGTCGTGCCACAACTGGATTCCTCGCATTCGCATTTCTCCTTAAAATGATTATCAAACCATAATCCATTTTTCACGGAGAAATGCATACTTTTCCACGTATCTCATTATAAGGATTCCATGCAAAAAGAGCAAGACGGTAAGTCGGGTTTCCCATCAATTAGTAGGAAAATCTTCATAAAAATGAACCAGAACCGCCTGTTTTCATGGAAATCCTTACTTCAGTCGCTCTGCAAGCCGCGTATTGCGCTTGTCAATCGTAAGATTGCGCACACAATACGCCAGTGCCTTCCTCGTTCCTACCAGAACCATAACCCGTTTGGCACGGGTTACCCCGGTATAGAGCAGATTGCGCTGCAGCATGGTAAAATGCGACATAAGAACCGGCATCACGACAATTGGATATTCCGCTCCCTGCGCCTTGTGCACTGTCGTCGCATAGGCCAGCGTCACTTCATCAAGTTCGGAAATATCATAGGCAACCATCCTTTCATCAAAACGCACCTGCAGCGTTCTCTCTTCCAGATCCACGCTGATAACGGTTCCGATATCCCCGTTGAAGACTTCCTTGTCATAATTATTCCGGATCTGCATAACCCGATCCCCGCTTATGTAGCGAATGCCGCCGCGGGTAAGGCATGCTCCAGGAGAAGGCTGCAGCGCAGCCTGCAGAAGCTGATTCAGGTTCACGGCGCCAACAACGCCCCGCTGCATGGGTGTGAGCACCTGAATGGCGGAATAATCCACATGATAATACTGGGGAAGACGGCGGCATACCAGGTCCACAATCAGCTGTGCAGCCTGTTCAGGCTGTTCTGCCTCCTGGAAGAAGAAATCCGTGCCCTTTCCGTTGGAAATGTCCGGATACTCCCCTCGGTTGATGCGATGCGCATTGGTAATAATCCGGCTGGTCTGGGCCTGACGGAATATCCGTGTCAGCCGGACAACCGGAAAAGCATGGGATTCCATAATGTCACGAAGCACATTTCCCGCTCCAACGCTGGGCAGCTGGTCCACATCGCCCACGAAAATGAGATGCATGGCATCCGGCACAGCCTTTAGAAGGTTATACATGAGCAAAAGATCCACCATGGAGCATTCGTCCAGAATCAGCACATCGCCTTCCAGCGGTTTCTCCTCATTTCGCTGATAGCCCTCCGGCGGTTTGAATTCCAGAAGCCGATGAATGGTTTTGGCCTCCATACCGGTAACTTCAGACAAGCGCTTAGCTGCACGCCCGGTAGGCGCAGCCAGCAGAATCCGTGCGCCGGTCGCACGCAGGATTGTCAGAATCCCCAGGGTTGTCGTACTTTTTCCAGTGCCCGGGCCACCCGTCAGTACCATGATCTTTTCCGTAACAGAGGTGCGGATCGCTTCCATCTGTACCTCGTCATACGTCATGCCGGTCTTCTTTTCAACCCATGCCTCCGCCTTTTCCGACCAGCTGACATGAATCCTGCTTTCCGCAGATGCAATCGTCTTGAGCCTTCGAGCCGTTCCAATCTCCGCGAAATAGAAAGGTGGAAGATAAATAGCTTTTCCCTGACCATCCGGTAGTTCTTCCCCGATCACATCCTTTTCTTCCAGCATATGATCCAATGTCATCTGCAGCAGTTCTTCCCGTACGTTCAGCAGGGTTTTCCCAGTGCTGACCAGCATATCCCGCGTCGCATAGCAGTGTCCTTCGTCGGCCAGCTGATTCAGGGTATAGAACAGACCGCTCCGAAGCCTCTCATACTTTTCCGGCCCGAATCCCATCTTCTGCGCAATCATGTCGGCTGTCTTAAACCCGATCCCCCATATATCATCTGCCAGTCGATAAGGATTCTCCGTAACGACGGATATGCTGTCATTGCCATAGGTCTTAAAGATACGGGTAGCATGCGCTGTTGAAACATTGTGGCTCTGCAGGAAAAGCATGATGGTCTTGATCTCCTTCTGCTCCTCCCAGCTTCGCATCACCCGTTCCACCCGGTTGCATCCGATCCCCGGAACTTCCATAAGGCGCTGCGGCGTATGCTCAATCACGTCCAGGGTGTCCTTGCCGAATACAGAGACAATCCTATGGGCAAACTTTGGTCCGATCCCCTTCACAAGCCCCGATCCCAGGTACTTTTCGATACCGTATACGGTCGCAGGCAGACGCTCCTCGAATGTCTCCACAACGAACTGACGTCCGTACTTGGCGTCCATTTTCCATTCCCCGCCAAGAAGAAGCACTGAGCCTACAAACGTGTCCGGCATGGTACCGACTACTGTCACAAGGTCAGGGTTTCCTTTCATCCGGCAGCGAAGAACCGAATAGCCTTCCGACTGATACGTGATATGTTCCACGATACAGGACAGGGTCTCTACCGCTTTTTTCGGCATGCTCTCGCCCCTTCCCGATCAGTGCCTGGACGCATCCATGCTTTCATCCTGCTGTTTCATCAGGCGCAGCATTTCCGTTTCACATGCATGCACCAGACGTCTGCGTTCCGCTTCGTCATCCTCCGTACCGGGGATATAGTCGACTTCCTGACCAAAGCAGAGTGTCCGGGTTTTCTTATGTGCATACATGGGGAGGAGACGCAGTGCTTTGCCGGTTCGTCTGTAATAAATCGGTGCCAGCATGGTAAAGCCTTCGAACAATGGTCCCAGACCGCTCATCTCATACCCGTGATCCTTGGATATGGCATTGGGGTTTTCCGGGAAGATCAGGAGATTATCCCCGCTCTGCAGCGCCTCTACGGATTCGCGGAACGTGCGGATGAGCAGTGCCGGGGAATCCCGGTACACAGGAATGGCTTCCAGCTGGTGCATGCACCAGACAGAGATTCTCCCCACAATCCGTGCCAGCGGCATCTTCAGCTTTTCCGGGATCACATGATTCTCCGCCAGGTCATACTTATAGTGGTATTCAGCCGTTTCATTCACGTCATTGCAGATCTGTGAAATCACCCAGGGCCGAATGGGCACAGGTATGGAACTGGCGCATACCACAGGGCCGTAAATATCCCCATGATTGCAGAGAAACACCAGCGGATTCTCATCATCCAGTTTCAGATTTTCCGTTCCTTTCAGCGAATGCCGGTACACCAGGCGCGCCACAGCCTTGATAAACGAGGTGCCAAAGGGCTGACGATGCTTCTGCACCACCACGCCCTCCAGCTGCTTTTCCAGTGCTTTGTTTGTCTTCCCGTCATCCTGCAGATGCAGATAACGGTTGAGCTTATCCATAAATCGTCGGGACAGCGGAAATCGAAGTGTACAGATGATTCCTATGAGAATCATAAGCAGGGCCGGTACGATGAGCAGCGGCTGTATACGGGATATGAGTTCCCCCAGGCTCTGAAAGTTCTGCCGTCCATCCAGGTAGCACAGAAGTGTCAGTGCCAGAAGTGCAGCCATCTGCCCCAGCAGAATGCTCAGCTGCAGCTGGCTTGAGCGGATCAGGCGATATCCGGCTGTTTCGTTGCCGGCAGAAAACCGTGCCACGCTCCCCATGGCCCTTTCCATCCATCCAAGACCCGTAATGCACAGCGTGTCGCCCGCTGTGCAGAAGATCAGGCTGATATACGTCGACAGCAGATCATGCGAATGCACCTTACCGGACCGAAACATCTGCAGAAACGCCCAAAGACCGCACAGAACCAGTACCAGTCCCACCAGCATCACATAGGTGGGATCCGACGCCTTTCCGCGCCGGCGTATCCTCCATCGGAGAATTCCTTCAGCCGCTTCCCGCACAAGGAAAGTAATGACCAGTGCCACTGCCATCTGCAGAATCATTACCTGAGCATTGACAATCAGGTAGGTGTAGATGAGTACGGTGGAAATGGTAAGACCGATCACCACCGCGTAGGACAGGGCTTCATAACTGCGAAAGGCATAGGTGGCTTCCAGTTTTTCCTGGAGCAGTTCAGCCTGTGCCCGCGCCTGGCGCGGTTCCTCCCAGAACTCCCGATCCTTGTGATGAAGATACAGGGAAAGAATGTCCGCAATCATGTAGGCGGCAAACAGAAGCCAGGCACGATGCACCGGCAGATTCTGCAGAAAATCCCACATTACAAAAAGCGCAGGCAGAATATGCGCCGCTCCCAGCAGCACATAAAACCAAGTATCCCGCAGTCGGCCGTTTGCGCTCTGCCGCACCAGTCGCCGTGCCAGCATGTCACGCATCTGCATGCTCACCACAACCAGTGTGACAGACCACAGCTGATAAGACAGAAACTGCAGGGGATAAATCACGATGAGGAACAGATTCACCACAAGCACTGCTATCAGGATTACGGTGCGTGCCTTCCGCATGGCCCGGGGCAGCAGAGCACCCCTTGCACCGAGACAGGTCGTGAAAAAATCACTGGCCACCTGTGAACACAGATACAGCGCACCGCCAAAGATCGGCATGGACGTCAATTCATTCGATGCCAGGAGGCAGTAGATATACGCATACATGCTGCCCAGACTCATCATCAGAATGCGTACAGCCGGCGACTGCGTTTTCCGTTGTGCCATTCCTCATCCGCCTTTCATCTACACTTCCTCCATTCTACCATATCTGCAAAATCCAGGACAACTGTTTCATGCGCTTGCCAGCGCCTCTCTTTCGTGATAATCTTCCTCCATTCCAACATTAGCCAGGAGGAAAACCATGTATTCCGAAAGCGACCTTGTCAGCGCCCGAAAGCAGCTGCGTCGGCGGTGGCTGTGCCTATTGCTTCCCTCTATACTGCTTTTCGCGCTGCAGGTATTCTATATCACACAGCGAAACGAACCCATGACCACGGCACTGGGAATCATTCTTGTCGTCCTATTCATCTTCGCCTTCGAGCTGTTTGTACTGCCGGTACAGAAGTACACACGTTTTGTCCGGGAAGTCGTTACCGGTCCGCACCATGACGTGGACGGCGTCTTTGAACAGTTTGATGCAGAGACTTCTCTGATCGATGGCGTGGTTTTTCGCGGCATGCATGTCACCTGTCTTGATGATCTGGGGGATCCCTATGACAGGCTGTTCTATCTCGATGCCCAGAAACCGGCGCCATCCCTCTCCAAAGGTCAGAAGGTTTCCATCACCTATCACGACCGGCAGATCATTGCTCTATCCTGACCATGCAGACAGCGCCTGGCGCTGTCTTTTTTCATTTCACAAACTGTTCTGCGGCATAGAGCGCCAGCAGATGCACAGGATAAATCGCATAGGACAGCCATGCCGGCATCTTATAGCGTCCCTTCATCGGTATCAGGATCAGCGGAAGAGACAGAATGGCCAGCGCCTGCAGCCGAAGAAGCGGCGACAGAAGCGGTTTGGTATAAACGTTCAGCAGTCTGTCCAGAGGGAACCCGAAGACTGCGCCTACGGCAGAGGATGTCGTGCCCCAGTACAGACAGAACGCTGTCATAACCGCTGCAATGCCCGCCCGGCTTTCCCGTACCGCCCAGAGCAGGTATACAAGCAGTATCCCTTTCCATCCATAATTGGCATTGAGCGGTGTGGCGGCAAGCAGCGTCAGCAGCGGCAGCCATACCGCACTGCCCAGTTTCTTTTCCCGCAGTCCCCACAACCCCAGCAGCGCCAGAGCAAGGGTCAGAAAGATATTCGGCTCATTCCATTTGTGGTCAAGTGCCAGCATATACAGAGGCTGAGAGATGACACCGACGCCCAGAATACGCAAAAGGTACATAGGCATGGAATGGGTATAATTCACTCCCACCACCAGACACCAGCAATACAGAGGAAAGGCAATCCGTCCAATGATCCGCAATTCCGGAATCTGTGGATAGAGCATCTTTCCCGCATGATCACAGCACATGCAGATCAGCGCTATCCATTTCAGTGTCCCGGTGGCCGTATTGCCGCCCAATGTCTTACCGCTTGTTTTCATGGTTTCAAGCCTCCGTTTCTTTGCTACGGAGTATTGTACCATTTCCTCTGTATTTTCCCCAAATGCGGATACACCCATGGTTACATATCCCTGCATTTTTTCTTTTCTTCGCGGTTTCATGCTGCCTTCATGAGACCTTCACATGGCTGTCACGCACCACCGATATGTTTCTTGCGTAACCCATGGGAGGTGCCGGAACATGCATCTGCACTTTGCGCATACACGTCAGCCTGCAGGACACAGGGGCCTGCTGCTTCTTGTTGTTCTTTTTATGTTTTTCATGGTCATCCTTTTCCTGTGCGCTCCTGCCTCTGTCGGAAACGTTCCCCCGGACGGTCTGGGGCTGATCCTCCGCGCGGAAACTGATGGCCTGCGGATTATTGCTGTTGCCTGTGAAAGCCCGGCTGAAAAGGCAGGTCTGCTTCCCGGTGATCTTCTTACACAGGCCGGAGATATTGCGCTGTCGACTGCGGATGGTCTCAAAAGCGCTGTAAAAGATGCAGAAAAACACGGAATAATCACACTGACATATGAACGGAACCTGGCGTTCCGCAGTACCTGCATTGATCTGTCAGGGCACTAGTGTTTCCTTGATTATATTTGTTTTTTGCTCTATACTTGTCTTTGCGCTTTTGATATCCTATGTCGTAGGAGCGGTTCTTTATGAAACTGTTGATTGTTGATGATGAAAAGGGAATCAGAGACCTGCTGCGCAAATATGCCCAGTTTGAAGGCTATGAAGTAGAAGAAGCAAGTGACGGCATGGAAGCTGTCATCCGTGTCCGTGAGAATAATTATGATCTGATTATCATTGACGTCATGATGCCCGAACTTGACGGTTTTTCTGCTGTACGCGAGATCCGGAAAACATCGCAGGTACCTGTGCTCATGATTTCCGCCCGCGGCGAAGAATATGACCGGATCCACGGCTTTGAACTGGGGATTGACGATTATGTTGTCAAACCTTTTTCGCCGCGTGAGGTCATGATGCGGGTTTCCGCCATTCTGAAACGCTCGCAGAGCGTATCGGACACCAATGAGGATATCATCCGTGTCGGGAAGGGCATGCTCATCAACTGCACCGCACACCAGGTGAGCATAAACGGAAAACCCATTGACCTCAGTCCCAAGGAATATGATCTTCTGCATTACATGGTCACCAATCGCGGTATTGCATTGACCCGGGAACAGCTCCTGTCCAAGGTCTGGGGCTTTGATTTCTATGGTGATGACCGGACGCTGGATACACATATCAAGCTGGTCCGGCATAAGCTGGGCGAATATGCCGATAAAATCACGACACTTCGAGGGGTAGGGTATCGCTTTGAAAAAGACTGAAACATCTCACAAGGCCTGCAGCGGAACGCGCAGGCCTTTTTACGCGCATCCCATCGGAATCCGGACGCGCCTGCTGGCATACCTGGTAGCTTTTGTGGCTTTCATTATACTGCTTCTGTGGTTATTCCAGATTGTCTTTCTGGACAGTTTCTATCAGCAGTACAAGACGCGGCAGGTCCAGCGGACCGGCGAGATTCTGATGCAGAACCTGGACCTGGATACGGAAAGCATTCAGTCACTGACCAGCCATATTGCCGATGAAAGCAGCATCTGCGTACTGCTGCTTGATGAAAACATGACGCCGATCATCTCCATGGAATCCAGTCACAACTGTCTTCTGCATCATATGACAGAGGAATCGCTTCAGGAATGGTTCGAAAAGGTGCAGACAGAAGGGCATGCCATTACCCATCTGTTTCGCATGAATACAGTCATTTCTGACCCGGAACTGGTAAAGGTGGAAGAGGGTGCACTGAGAAGCAGCAATAACCGCTGGAAGGATACGGCATTGCAGGAGCATGCTGAGATATCTCCCCCGCCCTACATGAATGACAATGCCTCTGCACCTTCTCCCGGAACCGCCCCGTTTTCCGCGACCGGGGAAGGCGGGCACATTCGCTACCGATTCGGCAAGAATACGCTGACGCTCAGCGATGACAGCGTTACCATCAAATCCCTTCTCTACGCGACTCCCGTTACGTTGCCCAGCGGTTCGACAGGAATCCTGTTCCTCAACACGCAGATCAACCCGGTGTCTGCCACCAGCTCTGCGCTGCGGGAACAGCTGCTGGTCATTACCATGATCGTCTCCGTCATGGCTGTACTGCTGGCATTTCTGATTTCGCGGAATCTCTCCCGTCCCCTGATCCAGACCAATGAAGCCGCCAAGGCACTTTCCCGGTCACAGTACACGCCTCCGCGCACCCGGAGCAGCTATCGGGAAATCGACGAGCTCAATCAGACCCTGGAAAATGCAGCCAGAGATCTGGGGCAGGTAGAAAACCTGCAGCATGAGCTGATTGCCAATATTTCTCATGATCTGCGCACGCCGCTGACCATGATCGGCGGGTATGCGGAGGCGATGCGGGATATTCCCAGCGAAAACACCCCGGAGAACATGCAGATCATCATTGATGAAACCCGGCGGCTTTCCACGCTCGTCAACGAACTGCTGGACTTTTCCCGTCTTCAGTCCGGTTCACAGCCCCTGGAAATGGATGTGTTTTCTCTCACTTCGTCTGTGCGTGCCATGATCGAACGGATCGGCAAGCTGATTGAAAATGACGGTTATATCATTGTCTTTGATCCAAAAGAAGAGTATCTTGTAAAAGCCGACGAAAACCGCATCGGCCGTGTCATTTACAACCTGATCGGCAACGCGCTGACATACACGGGCGCCGACCGTATGGTACGCGTCACGCAGACGCTGGACAACGGCTATGTCCGGCTTTCCATTCAGGATTCCGGAAAGGGTATTGCCAAGGATGAGCTGGACCTGATCTGGAATCGCTATTACCGCACCAAGAAAACGCACAAGCGGGCCATTGTGGGCAGCGGCCTGGGACTGCACATTGTTCGCTCCATTCTGGAGCAGCATCAGGTGCCCTTCGGTGTGGAGAGTGAGGAAGGCGTGGGCACTACGTTCTGGTTTGCTCTGCCGCTTGTGACCGATCCCGACTGAGGAGGTTCCCATGGATAACCATACGACGCCTTACGCCAATGTCATCCGAACCTACCGTCTTCTGATACCGCTGACATCCGAGGAACTGGCACAGCGTCTGTCGGTAAGGCCGACCACTGTGAACGAATGGGAGTCAGGCCGTCGGCGTCCCAATCTGATGCAGATTCCCGTCCTCTGTGCGGTACTGGGCATCACCTATGAACAGTTTTTCGGCGTCAGCAGATCTGCCCGGCGGCATCCGCCGAAAAAATACATTCAGATGACCTTTGCCCCTGTGCTGAGCAATTATGTCATTGCCACCGTTCGGAGAAAACGCGGACTGTCCGAAGAGGACTTTGCCAAGGCCATCGGTATTCTGCCCAGGGAGGTAGCGCTGCTGGAAAGCGGAAAGAAGATTCCCACACTGGAGCAGATTCCCCGTATATGCAGCGTTCTGCATATACGGATCAAGCGATTCTTTGAGTAGCCTTATGCCGTACAGAAATCCAGTCCATAGAACATATGATGCGCATTAACGGACAGTCCTCTCAATGAGTGCGAAGCCTTTTCAAGGGCTTCTTTTTTGCATACCCTGCAGAATTCGCTCCTGCAGCCTTCAGCGTACTGTATATGCTCATGCCCTGAAAAAACGAAAGTACCCTCCCTGCAGTTTTTTTCTTATGCATCGAAAAGCGCTTGAAAAAGGACTCCCTCCAAAGCTCCCACCAAGAAGGAAAAGGCGGTAACGCATCTCTGGAAAATGAAAAAACAGGAAGCCCTGAAATACAAGGCTTCCCGCAATGTGTGCCTGGCAGGATTCGAACCTGTGGCCTTCAGAGTCGGAGTCTGACACTCTATCCAGCTGAGCTACAGGCACATAACAACAGTGCATAGGGTACCACAATCCCTCTGCGCTGTCAATCTGCCATTTCGCATCCTTCAGGACGATTTCACGAATGGAACGGCGGTATGATTTGTTGTCAAAATGCATGATGCTTTCACGCAAAAGATAATAAGCATGCATAAATACAGCACAA
>CACWXY010000036.1 GCA_902764915.1 uncultured Eubacteriales bacterium
TGCGATCCGGCGGTTTCTCTTCTGTCTCCTTGCCAAGAAAGCAGATGCGCGTGTTTCCAGATTCTCATGCTTCATATACATCCACTCTCTCTCCTTTCTTCGTTTACCCGGTTTTCTGCCATCTATGTTTCATGCTGTCCGGTAGCAGAATGCATTATGGAATGCTGCTTATGAAAATCACATCCGGCAAAGAATGCTTGCCTCTGCATTCGGACAGCCTGTATTCACCTTTTGGGATTCATTTTGTATAAGGCATGCAGGGAATGGCTCTGTACACGTACCATGCACCGTGTCTCCTGTCAGCCCTGCCTGTGCTTTTATCCGGCACGTACCATTCATGCCCTTGCATCCAGCGGCTTCCGCCCCATGCAGAACCCTATTGATCCGCAGGAAGTGCGGTGTGCCATATGGGTTTGACTTTCCTTTGCTATCTTTTATTTTTGCGCAAGCAAGCGAAAAAGTACAGACTCATCCCTCCTCACAAAAAAGTACCGGCCCATGGAATTCATACGGTTTCCTTTCCCATGGAATCAGACGTTGTATTACAACCTGTTCGCCATAAGTCAAAACAGCCTTGCCTGCATTCCGATTCATGCGCAGAACATCGATGATAATCCAGATAAATTGTATTATATGGTATTTCGATTTGCAATGGATTTCATTTTTTGTCCCCTATTTTTGTGCTTTCTGTCCTCTTCTAACCGGCTTGCATCCCCAATGGCACATGGTTCATGGCACAGGCACAGAATCCACACGTTCTTTTGCCTCCTGCGCAGACGGACTGCATCTAGAAGCCGGTCGATCTTCCAAGAAACACCTGTGGGACCTGTGCAAACGGATTGCGTTCCGACTGTCCGTTTCCGGCACAGAGGATTCCATGCACAGCCGCCTTTGCATGATGTCTGCCCGGTGCCGTTCGCTGATCGGCTTTCTCTGAAGGTTGTCACCTTCGCCCTGATCGTGCGGCTTCTTTCTCCGGACAGCCGCTGAAAAAAAGGAGAGCGAGGCATATACAAACTGCCTGCTCTCCGGGAACCATGGCGCGATCTTGTCAGCGCCTGCACGCTGAGCCGGACATTGCAGAAGAAAATAGCACGGGCAAAGAGAGATGCCTTCACAATGCGCACGCTCCCATGACCTTATGTCTATGCTGTCAGATGCGAAAAACGTAGGAAGACGCATGCTGCACAGTCAGCATCGTATCCCAGCCCATCTGCCCCAGGCTTCCGAAGGGCTGCCGGATCCGAAAGATAGGCGTGCGCCAGGTGCCGCCCGCTGTACCGCTTGCCTGGGCAACGGCCGCTGCACTGCCAGGTGCCCGCATGCTGCCGGAAAGGCAGCACCCTGTGCGCAGCCATACTTCCGATGCATCCGCAGCGCCTGTGCTTCCCCGCGGATGCGCTCCCTTTCGTGATTCAGTGTTTCTCACTTTCCCTCCGGGGCAGTGGAGGATACACTTTGTTCCTGCGCTGTATCCCGATCGGCCGTCTCACGGGTCAGCACTTTTCCAAGCCAGGTCCCGATACCGAGAACGGCCATGGCCGGAACAGCCGTTGCAGCCATACCCATGGCTATGCCTGTGCCGCCTATCAGCGAACCGAATGCCGCAGCAAGCGCCTTTTTTTCCGCTCCGCCGGCTGAGGCCGCCGCCACGGTTTCAATCGCTGCACGGGTCTGGCTGTAATCCGGCATGGAAGTGTCCCCGTCCAGAAGGATCGAGACTGCCTTTCCCAGGATGTCATCCGCACCGCGCAGCTCTGCCTCATAGTCCAGCACCGCACGGATTGCGATGTACTGGGTCAGAGACAGCCTCGTCTTTCCTCTCTCCAGATTGCTGATCGTCTGCTTGGTTACGCCGATCTTTTCTCCCAGATCTTCAATCGACCATCCGGCCAGCTTGCGAATGGTCTGAAGGTTCTCCTGCAGCCGCCTTACCTGCTCTTCCCGCTGATCCTGCATGCTTTTCTGTTCTCCTCATAGTGTTATATAGCACCCGATCCCTCATGCGTCTATGCGCGGACCCAATGATCGCGGACCCATTCATAGGCGGTTTCATTATACATGGGAAGCCCGACTGCCTCCAGAGTGTCGCAGAGTTCCCCATACACAATTTCAGAAGCCTTGCACCCGATATAGGTTGTGCCGCACAGAAAGACCACAAACAGCGCGGTATCAAACAGCGTCTCCACGGGACACCACTCAAACGCGCTGATCACCGCTATCGTTGCCGCTCCCGGCGTTCCCAGTAAGATGGCCACGCTCAGAAGCACTGCCAGCAGGTAGGCGATATCACTGAGCGTGCGCCGCAGGCCTTCCAGGATCAGACGCTTGCTCTCGGCATTGTCCACGCCCTGTAACGCCTGTGTCGTCCTGGCTGCGGCGCCCGCCATGTCCAGACTGGCCGCCGCCGTCAGTGCAAAGAGCCAGGGACGGGAGCCGGCCGTATCATCCGTTTCCGGCCCGAAGCCTTCCCGGTACCAGGCAGTGAGCCAGCGGGCCATTTCCTCCGCGTCCTCCATCAGTTCCGGAACCATCTTTCCCTCCTTCATGGGAAGCATCTCCGGCAGATCCTTGAACGCATGTTCTGCATCCATGGACGACAGATGGCGCAGGAAAGCATCGCCGAAATGATGGTCCAGGTGCAAGAGTGTGTTTTCCAGCTGCTCTTCCGGACTGCATCCGTCTGTGACAGGCCTGTCTGCCGGCATGTTCAGGATCCGCCGGGTCTCCTCGGCGGAAGCGGCCGTCATGGCTTCCATGATCCGGCTGGCTTCCGTCAGACCCTCCAGTGCCTCTTTCGTTGTCACACCGCGCCTTTCCATGCGCTCCCGGAGAAAATCACGGATGCTCTCCGGGGTTTCCAGTGTGCGGCGGCCCAGAAAATAGAGACGTACGCCCCGCCGGATCTGCTCTTCCGCCGTCTGTTCATCGTCTGGCATACCCTTCTTCCATTCTTCCTCAGTCAATCGCATACCACCACTCCTCTCCGTTCGATTCGTCTGCGTATTCCGGGCCGGCCTCCGCTTCCCGCACTTCCAGCTTTTTTACATACTGTCTGTCCTGCCAGAGCGCCAGACAATGCTCCAGAACCGGCACGCCATAGAAGATACAGCCCAACAGCAGGGCCACGGCAGCCGCATACCCGGCCACCAGAATGCCCGCTGCTGCCAGACCATAGGCGGCATCAAGCGCCAGTTCTGCCAGTGCAAGGGTAGAAAGAATCGTGCCGGCGAATGCGCCGCCGCCCAGAAGACAGGCCACGCCGCTGCACACTGTCTCCCACACTTCGGAAATCATGGCCTCGGCTTCCTGCATAGGGATGGTTCCGGACGCCTCCAGGCTGCAGGCATCCAGTACCGAGAGCGTACAGGCCGAGGCTACGGAAAACACGGCCGGGTCCAGGCGTTCCCTGGCTGCTTCGGATAGCGGGCGTTCCCCTATGCTCCCCTGCAGTGTGCCTTCATAGAGTACAGCACCGACAAAGACCGCATACGCACGCTCTGCGAAGAACGCTGTGAGCTGCCCGAGTGCCGTCACGCGCTGCTGCGGCTCCAGAGGCGCCAGCGCGTCCTGCACAAGGCGCATATGGCTTACGCGTGTGAGCGCCGGACGCATCTGCGGCGGTGCTTCCTGAAGAAGACGCTCCACCTGCTCTTCCGGGGTGCAGTCTGAAAGCGCCTGCATGCGCGCCTGAAGCATTGCCTCCATGTCGGCTGCATGCGCCGCGCCGGAATTCACGCCGGTCATTTCTGCAAGGATCAGCCCCAGGAGTCCCAGGTATGTCTTTGCCTGTTCATTGGTCATGTGCTGCTGGCGGATCACGCGGCGCACGGTCTGCCGGAAATCACCGGTCTCCCGTTCCGATGTGTACAGTGTCAGTCCTTCCAGAAGCCGGTCCGCCACCTGTTCCGGCGTCCGGTTCCCGGGAAAGCATCCGTCGCTTCCCAGGGCCGGGGACGCGCTGAGATAGGCGGTCACAGCCTCTTTCACCGAATGCGTCCGGGCGGCTTCCTTCATGGTTTCGGCCCTTTCCAGAATCCCTTCTGTCCAGAATGCAGCATGCATGGAATCTCCTCCTCTCCTGCCCGTACCGAAAAAGGCCGGGTTATAAAAGCTCGCGGTATTCTTCCTCCGCTGTCTCCGTATAGTTCTTATAGTCCGTGCCCCTGGGAAAATGCCACATTTCCTGGAATCGCAGCTCCGCAAACCGGGCATACTCCTGAATATTGCGCCAGAAATCCATGGTGCACAGATACAGAAGCGCCGGATCAATATCCGCCGGGCATCCTTCCAGCCGTCCCGCTGCCGCCGCGTCATAGAGCGCGGCCGCGCGCACCAGCAGATAGGCGACCGCCTCCTTTGGCACGCTTCCCTCCGGAAAAAAGTCCGGGGTGTACCGCTTCCACCCTTCCTTTTCTGATCCGTCTCCGGCCAGACGTATGGTCTGATACAGCTGCCGCAGGACCTCCTGCGGGCTTCTCCGACCGGGGTATGTTTTTTCGCCGCGTGCCGACAGGCGCGCCTGCATCCGTGTCTCCAGTGCGGCCATGACGCCGCGCAGCGTTTCTCCTCCGGCGCATTCCACGTCAAAGACCGCAATGGCATCCATAAGCTCCGCCGCCGTCATATGTCTCCCTCCTCTCACGCCTTCCTTAGACGCAGAAGGCTCTTCACCAGCGCCCAGCGGAACGCACCGTTATAGTCCCCCGCTTTTCCTGCAGCCTCTGCCTGGGCGTGCACAAACGCTGCATCCGTCGTCTGATCGCTGACGCTGGTATTCAGAAGTCCCTTTTCCCGGAATACATTCCGGTTCAGCGCGCCGGTCTCCGGATCGAACAGTTCGCCTTCCGCCGGCAGAACGGTCCATGCGCCTTCATCCTCCCCAGGGAAGGGCGCACCGCATGTGTCCATATATCCTCCGCTGTACATTTCCCAGAAGGAATGCGCCGCCGCGTCCATGTTCGTCTCAAAATAGGACCGGGTCTCGCGCAGGGAGGACAGCATGGCGGCCTCAACCGCATCCAGGGAATAGACAGGCCGTGTGCCCGTTTCCGGGAACGCTTTCAGTTCCTGCTCCAGCCGGTCACAGTTCTCATAGAAGAGCCGGTCAAAGGCCTGCTTCACCAGCTCCTCCATGTCCGCGCCGTTCATGAACCGACCAAGCTTCGCACACGCCAGGAGCACGGCCTGTATGATACGCTCTCTTTCTGTCTCCCATACCGTATCCGCCGGAAGGCATACCAGTTCCTTCTTCCGGTCCATGTACAGCGCCAGGATCGCCCGGCACTCACCCAGGCTCGGCAGTCCCGTAAAGAAGACTTCGTCCACGCGTCCCTTGCGCTGAAACTCAGTGGGCACCCGATCCAGATGATTCGCCGTGGCAATGAGGAACAGACCGTCCTCCTTTTCGTCCTGCATCCACTGCAGGAGCCGGGAGAACATGCGCCGGATCACTTCATGGGTCTGCGGTCCGTTCACATCCCCGAAGGTCTTCTCCGCTTCGTCAAGCACGATCACCGCAGGGCTCAGAGAGTTCAGTGTCCGCAGCGCGGTCTCCAGTGTCGTCTCCGCTGTGCCCATGTACCGGTCCAGCATAGCGGAAATGCTCAGCTGGATCAGCGGAAGCGGCCGGCCTTCCTCGCCCAGCATATGCGCCGCTGCCCGGGCCGCGCATGTCTTGCCGCTGCCGGGCAGTCCGCACAGGATGATGCCTCGGGGCGGGCAGGCCTGCAGCCGCCGCGCGGCATACGGCTGACGGAAGAGCACGGCCCTCCTCTGCAGCCACTGCACCAGTCTGCGGTTTCCGGCAAGCCCGGCACCGGACGCATCCAGCCAGTACAGTCCGCGGCATCCCTGAATGAACTGACGCTTGGCAAGATCGGCCTCCTGGAACAGGAGATGTGCGTTGCCGGCCGTGGGATGTTCATACCTGGTAAAAGCCATGCGGATCAGGTCCTCCACCGCATCCCTGCGAAAGCCCCGGAGACGCTCGGCCAGTTCCCGGTTCAGCGCAGGCGCCAGCGGCGTGTCCGGCGCATAGCCGCGGCACGCATCCTCAATGATCTGCGAAAGCTCCTGTGATGTGGGACAGTGTACACGGATAAAATAGGCAAGTGCGCGGAGTGCAGAGGGCATCCTGCCGTCCGCGCTTCGCACCACAATCACGGCGCGGCTGGTACCCTCCCGCTTCTGACGGCAGATCAGGCGGATCAGGTCCACGATCTGGTCGCGGTACGGCATCGCCCCGGGCTCCGGGTCCAGCCATACCGAATCTTTGATGTATACCAGCGTATGCTCATACCGCCGGGCATCTGTCATCTCCGACAGCACCGGCATAAGACTGCCCTCATGCCGGGTGCCGTGCGCCTGCCAGGAAAAAGCCTCATCAAAGTGCACAAACGCGCCGCGGGGCGTGACCTCCAGCATGTTGACCGCATACGCGCGCTCCGTGAACGGTGTCGCGTCCGCCGTCATGACTTCCGTTTTCTTCCGGTGGCTCCGGTAGGGCCACTGTTCCACCGTACGCCGTGCATCTGCTTCATCCTCGCAGTCCAGTACAATCAGCCCGTGGCCGGCATCATCCGCCATGCGCAGCTGCCGGGCCGCAATCTCCACCGTCGTAAGCATCCTGATCTCCTCCTGTCCATGCGCTCCTGTGTGCGTGCCGTGCCATGAAGCATACGCCCTGCCCGGTCCGCTGGCAGCAGGAGCGCTTCGCGGATCCCGGCAGCCTTGCATGCGCCCGCAGCGGTTCCGTCACATCTGTGCGGTCAGGCTGTACCGCAGCGCTTCCTCGAAAGGATTTCGCCGCTTCTCCCGCTGCCGCACGCCGCCGGATCACAGAATCACCTGCTTCAGGTCCGCAGACTGCGCGCCGGTTCCCTTCAGCACGCAGTGACCGATGCACTTCAGCGTCAGGTTTTCGCACCGCAGGTTCTGCTTGTCCATGTCCAGCACTTCGTCCTCTTCCAGTTCCGTATGCATCACATCCGGACTGCCCCAGCCGCAGATGACCAGCCCGGTGATCCCCCGAAGGTTCATGCGGTACATGCCGGGCGCCTTACAGAGAAAGAGTGTGCCGCCCGTGTGCCGGTGCATCCGTACCCGGCTCAGTGCCTTCATAAGCTCGGTCTGATTCGTGATCACCATGTCCCAGTCCGTAATCAGGCGGAAACGCCGTTCCGCGTCTTCGTCATACCAGGGCTGGGCGCAGACCCACTGCTGCTTCTGTGTCCACTGCGCCTGCTTATCCGTCAGGTGTGCCTCGCCGGAGGGCAGCGTATGTTCCGGAAGCCCCAGAATCCGCTCCAGAAGGCGGCGCACATGCCCGTCAGCAGTCACCGGCCCGCTGCACAGGCACGCAATGGCTTCGTCAGCCCAGGGTTCGCGGGAGTCCGTACCCATCACCTCCGGCTGTGTCCGAAGCCAAGCGCCCAGCTGCCCGCTCTCCGTAAGCCAGATCAGTTCCGCATACAGGTTTTCCCGGGAATTCGCCGCCTTCTGCAGACACGACTGCAGGTCTGAAAGACACAGCATGCGTCGGTGGTCAAGCCAGAGTACGGTCATGTCGTTTCTCCCCTTTCACTGAGGCATTCTGCCAGTTCCGGGCACAGCTGCTGTGCAATGCGCGCCGCCATGGTCGGCAGCGCCGCTTCTCCCCGGAACGCCTGCATGTCGCTGGCATGCATGCGATACATCGTGTCCTTCCCGATCAGGTTCTCGTACAGATAGCGTTTTCTCTTCATCGAGAAGAAGAAGTTCGGCATCTCTCTGGCCGGGTTCAGGTACAGTGCCAGGCGCCGGTAAAGAAAGCGTTCCATATGGTCCATCATCTGCCCCAGCGCGCGTGTGTGGAGCGCGGTCTCACTGATAGCCTTCCGGATCCGAAGGAAAACGGTTTCATTGTCCCGGAGCCTCACACCCAGACGCTGTCCTGTTTCCCGAACGGATTCGTCGCATACATTCCGCAGTGCTTCCTCCACCGCCGGTTTCAGGGCCGCCAAGGCATGCGGCCGGACAGCAAGGAACTGCCCGCGCAGTTCCATGCCCGCATGCAGCGCAAACGCACCGGGTTCAAGCGTGCCGGCGGCCCATTGATTCAGGGTGCTTTCCCAGATCCTCTGCAGGGCACGGATATCCTCGTCCGCCAGATTCTCGGCGATCCGGGTCAGAAAAGGCGTAAGCCGCGTCACCGCGGAAGGCTGCCTCAGGAAATCCTGCAGATACTGTGCGATTTCCTCCTCATAGCGCTGCTGGATCAGGTCTTCTGCCATCCAGTGGATGCCTTCATGCACCGGGTCCTGGCATCCGGGATCCGAGAGCAGATGAAAGCCCGGAAAGGCTTCTGCGGCCAGGGCTTTCATCTGTTCCATGGAACCAGCGTCTCCCGAGAAGATGATTGTGCCGTTTTCCCCGGCCTTTTCGCGCACCGCTTCATACGCATCCCGCAGACATGTACTGACCGCCTCCGGCCAGTTCATATCCCGGTATGCCTCGCCCATGCCGCAAAGCATGCCGGATGAAAGATGCGCAGAAAAGCGCCAGGGCGAAGGCGCTTCCAGGATCGCAGTCATCATGTCCAGGCATACATACACAGGCGCGGCTTCAAAGCAGGTGATGGTTTCATCTGTCAGGCCTTCCCGTTCCTTCTCAAAATAGTACCGGCGCAGCAACGCGCATCCTTCCATGTCCGGTTCCGGATCGGTCAGCGGTTCCGCGGATCCGCCCCAGTCTTCCGGATGACGGTTGGCCGCAATGATCAGGAAGTCCACTGCCGACAGCGGAAGCGCATATCGTTTCCAGACCGTTCCTTCCGTGTCACGGATCAGGAGTCCAAATTCATCAAAGAAAAGAATCAGCACCGGTCCTTGGTCTTTGACGGGGAACTGTGCCGCATAGGATTGAAGTGCCAGGTTTTCTCTGCAGCGGATCACACCGGATGGGCCATTGTATGCTGTGTCGTCCTCTTCTTCCGACAGGACCTGCAGGAGCAGCGTGTGTTCTGGATCCTTCTCCCACGCCCTGACATTCGGATGCCGGATCGCGCTGCGGACCTTCCACTCTGCCATGGGTGCATGCATCGTGAAGGAACTGACCTGCCAGCCCCCGGGGCTTGCAGTGGCACAGCATACCGTATGGATCTGGCTGAGAGGCAGAAGCGGATAATGATGCATAAGACGCACCTCCGTTACGTCGATTTCTTATGTTTTAGTCAAATTATTTTACTGTTGTCGCGTTTTTCATTATATACCTTATTTTTTTCTTGTCAAGTCGCCCCATCATCTGGACTTTCCTCTCCAATAAAGCATTTCCAGCCCTTGCATTTTTCATGAACGCTCGCCCCCTTTCGCCCACAACGTTCACTCTGAATAAAGCAACAAAAAATCGGGAGCACAGCCATCATACCCTGCTTTTCTCCTGCATCCCGCAGCGGTGCTGTCTTCCTTCCGAAAAAATCAGAAAATTTTTCCAAAATGGGAAAAAAGGTGTTGACAGCCGTAAGGTTTATCGTTATACTTCTCTCAACATGAAATTTATCGTTAAACCCAACCAGAAGGCACAGCCTTATGTGTTGCTGGAAGGTATAACGTTAAACTCCATCCAAGTCAGAGGAGGAGACGGATGATGCAACGGACCCTACGTGCTGGAAGAACGCATACCTGGGAACATATCAGGCGAAACTGGGGCCTGTATCTGCTTATGCTTCCCGCGATCGTGATTTTTGTCTGTTTCACGTATCTGCCCATGTACGGCGTGATCATCGCTTTCAAGGATTTCAAGCCGGCATCGGGAATCTGGGGAAGCCAGTGGGCCGGACTGAAATACTTTACGCGGTATTTCAATTCCTACATGTTCTCCAATACCATCCTGAACACGCTCATCATCAGTCTCTATACGCTTGTGGTGACCTTCCCGCTCCCGATCCTCCTGGCCTTGATGTGCAATCAGATGTACGCAAAGCGCTTCAAGAAATTCTTCCAGGTGTCCACCTATCTGCCGCATTTCATTTCCACCGTGGTCATGTGCGGCATGATCATCATGTTCCTCTCCCCTTCCTCCGGTGTGATTCCGAAGATCCTCAGTGTAATGGGGTTTTCAATCGGCGACCTGATGGGCAATGCGAATGCCTTCTCAGGCATCTATGTCTGGACAGAGGTCTGGCAGCATGTGGGCTGGGACTCGATCATGTACATCGCGGCGCTGTCCGCCATTGATCCGCAGCTGTATGAGGCGGCGGCGGTGGACGGTGCCAATAAATGGCAGAAGATCCGCGCCATTGATATCCCGATGCTGGTGCCGACCATGGTCACGCTCTTTATTCTCCGCTGCGGAAGCCTCCTGGGCGTCGGCTTTGAGAAGGTATACCTGCTGCAGAATGACCTGAATATCGCAAGGAGTGAAATCATCTCCACCTATCTGTACAAGATGGGCCTCAAATCCAACCAGTACAGTTATTCTGCGGCTATCGGCCTGTTCAACAATGCAGTCAATTTTGTGATCCTGATCCTGGTCAACCAGATCTCCAGAAAGATCAGCGATACGTCCCTGTTCTGAGAGGAGGCAAAAGGCATGAGCACAATGACACACGCCGGGGCACGGAAACGAAACCATATCCGGAAGAGCCGGGCAGACCGGGTCTTTGATCTGGTGATCTATACGATTGCGGTCTTCATGACACTGCTTGCACTGTACCCCATGTATTTCATCGTAATTGCCTCCATCAGCGATCCGAATCAGGTGGCCCAGGGCAATGTACTTCTCTGGCCGAGAGGCTTCAGCCTGGACGGATACAGATACCTGCTGTCCATGGGGAATCTCTGGAACGGGTATAAGAACACCATTCTCTACAGCCTTGTGGGAACGCTGATCATGCTCGCCGTCAATATTCCGGTGGCCTACTCGCTTTCACGGCGGGATCTGGTGGGACGCGGGTTCTTCACTTTCTTCTTTATATTCCCTATGTTCTTCGGGGGCGGACTGATCCCCACCTTCATTATCCTGAACAACACCTTTCACATGGTGGACACGTTCCTGGTCATGGTACTCCCCTTCTCTGTCATCTCCTACTACATTGTTGTGTCGCGGACCTTCTTCCAGACAAGCCTTCCGGCCGAGCTCTGGGACGCTGCACAGATCGACGGCTGCGGCAACCTGCGGTATTTCTTTACCATTGTGCTGCCCCTGTCCAAGGCGATCCTGGCAGTCATTGCCCTGTGGGCAGCAGTCGGGCACTGGAACAGCTACTTCAACGCCATGATCTACCTGCGATCACCGGAGAAGTATCCGCTGCAGCTGGTGATGCGCAATATTCTCATCAACAATGAGATGGCGGCTTCCGCCATGACCGGTTCCGCGGCGGCGGACATCAACCGTAAGGCAAACCTGATCAAGTATGGCGCGATTGTCGTGTCCTCCCTGCCCATCATGACCATGTATCCGTTTGTACAGAAATACTTCAATCAGGGCGTCATGATTGGCGCGCTGAAAGGATAAATCGCCCGGTCCGCGGCGGCCGGATAACACCGTCTGCAGAGCGCGCCTGCGTGATCAGCGCAGGCCCGGACGGCACCAGACACGGTTTCAGGGCGGAAACGCCTGAACATATAGTAAAAGGAGGAAATCATCATGAAGAAACTGTTGGCACTGACACTGGCCCTCTGTCTGCTCATGGGCACCCTGGCCTTCTCCCTGGCGGAAGACATTCCCACCTTCACCGTGGCATGCAACCGCTGGACCGAGGTGTGGGGCACCGACTTTACCCAGACCGCGTTCCTGAAGGAAATCGGCGAAAAGACAGGCGTGAACATTGAATGGCAGCCCTACTGGAACGGTTCCTGGAGCGATCAGAAATCCCTGATGCTGGCCAGCGGCCTGAGCGCACTGCCGGACGCCTTCTTTGGCTCCATCTCCCTGACCGACGCGGATATCGTGCCGAACCAGGATTATTTTGTAGAGCTCACCGATCTCATCCCCCAGTATATGCCGAACCTCACGGCCATCTTTGAGAAGGATCCTTCCATGAAGGCCATGTGCACCGATGCGGAAGGCAAGATCTGGAGCCTGCCCAAGAAGCTGCCCATGCGCCCGATTACCGCCAATGAAATGTACATCAACAAGGTATGGCTCGAGGAGCTGAACCTCCCGATGCCGACCACCTATACGGAACTGGCCGACACACTGGTGGCGTTCTCCCAGTCCGGCGAAGGCCGCTATGGCTTCATCGCCTCCTCTTCCCTGCAGTTCGACCTGAATAACCTGCTGCTGCCCTTCGGCGTACAGACCAGCCGCGCGGGCAATTTCATGGGCATCAATGCAGAAGGTCAGCCCTACTTTGTGCCTATGGCGGAAAACTACAAGGAAGCTGTGAAGTGGGCACGCGACCTGTATGTACGCGGCGCACTGGATCCGGAATACTTCACCCAGACCTCGGATATGGTGCGCGCCAAGATACAGGATACTGAGAACGGCCCGCGCACCGGTATCGTGTTCGCCTGGACCGCCGATGCTGAACTGCTCGGCAATGCCAAGGACTATGTCGTCGTGGAAGCCGTGGCCGGCCCGGACGGCAACCGCTATGTGGAATCCGACCCGACCTTCCTCAACTATGGCAAGAATGAACTGGTCATCACCAAGAACTGCTCCGACCCCGGCAAGCTTCTGACCTGGGCTGACCAGTTCTACACCGACGAGGCTTCTCTGCAGACCTACTACGGCTCCATCGGCGACGGGAAGATCGCAAAGAATGAAGACGGTACCTATGAAGTCCTGCTGCCCGCAGCAGACTCCGGCATTAATCTGGATACTTCCTGCTGGACCTTCTCCTTCCGCGATCATGGTCCCAAGTACATGAATGAAGACTTTGAATCGAAGGTCATCCTGCCCACCACCGAAGGCGACGGCATCAAGCTGGCCGACGACGCCGTGAATGCAAAGTATGCACGGGATACCTTCCCCGTGGTCTCCTATACCGCCGATGAACTCGAACAGATTGCCTTCCTGAGCGCTGACATCACCAGCTACTGCAACCAGCAGTATGCACACTGGGTCACCGAAGGCGGCGTGGAAGAGGAATGGGATGCCTACCTCGCCAAGCTGAATCAGATGGGCGTGCAGGACCTGATCAACATTCATCTGGACGCCTACGCCCGGTATATGGGAGAGTAATCAGCACGCTCTGACGCTCCTGAACGCGCCCTGACGCCCGCGTTCCCTGCGCGGGAGCCGCCCTTCAGAAGCCATGGAGAAACCGGAATCCGATTATTTCGGGGCTGCTGCGGAATAAGCAGCAGCCCTTTTTTCAGGAAAGGATGCAGCCATGAAAGCAACAGACCTTTGGACCATCATGCCGCATGCGCACCGGGAAGCCATGATCTGCGGAAAGGATTACCGCATTACCCTGCTGACCAGCCGGCTTTTCCGTCTGGAATACGAGCCTTCCGGCCGCTTCCTTGACGATGCCACGCAGACGGCACTGTGCCGCGCGTTTCCCGTGCCGGCCTTTACAGTGGAGGAGACGGAAGCGGAGCTTATCGTGGAAACCGCGCATGTGCGGCTTGCCTACAACAGAAAGCCCTTCTCTCCGGAAGGCCTGCGCGCCACCCTGAAGGGCGCCTTTGCGGTCTATGCCAGCGTATGGCATTACGGGGACGCGGACAGGAACCTGGGCGGGACCGCGCGTACACTGGACGAGGCAGACGGCGAAATTCCCGTGGAGAACGGGCTCATGTCCTTTCATGGCTATGCCGTGCTGGATGACAGCGCGTCCATGCGCATGGATGAAACCGGACGTCTTCTGCCGGCCCGGCCTCATGGCATTGACCTGTACCTGTTCGCCTATGGCCATGACTTCCAGGCAGCCATGAAGGACTTCCTGCGCCTGTCCGGCAAGGTACCGGCCGTGCCCCGGTTTGCGCTGGGCAACTGGTGGAGCCGTTTCTATCCCTATACGCAGAGCGAGTATATCCAGCTGATGGAACGGTTTGAGGCGGAGGGCATTCCACTGTCCGTTTCCGTCCTGGACATGAACTGGCATGTCACAAAGATTGATCCGCGCTACGGCACCGGCTGGACAGGGTACACCTGGGACCGGGAGAAGTTCCCGCAGCCGGAGGCACTGCTCGCCTGGCTCCACGGGCATGGGCTGAAAGTCACGCTCAACGATCATCCGGCAGACGGCATCCGCGCCTGCGAGGAGAGCTATGCGCGCATGGCCGCGGAAATGGGCGAAGATGCGGAAGACGGTAAACCGTTCCCGTTTGACGCGGCATCCGAGCGCTTCCTGCAGGCGCTGGACCGGGCGGTCCTGGAACCGCTGGAAGCCATGGGCGTGGATTTCTGGTGGCTGGACTGGCAGCAGAAGGGCGGAACCACAGACCCGGGAATGGATCCCCTCTTTGTGCTCAACCATACCCGGTATCTGCACGGCCTGAAGACAGGGCACCCCGCCCTGATCCTCAGCCGGTACGCAGGCCCGGGCAGTCACCGCTACCCCGTGGGCTTTTCCGGCGATACCTGCATCACCTGGGCTTCCCTCAGCTTCCAGCCCTGGTTCACCGCCACGGCCGCGAACATCGGCTACGGCTGGTGGAGCCATGATATCGGCGGACATATGCACGGCGCCTATGATCCGGAACTGACCACGCGCTGGGTGCAGTTCGGCGTGTTCTCACCTATCCTGCGCCTGCATTCCTCCCTTAATCCGTTCATGTGCAAGGAGCCCTGGCGCTTTCCGGCCCCGTATGCGCAGACCATGAAAGCGTTCCTGCGCCTTCGCCACCGGCTGCTGCCCTGGCTCTACACGCAGAATATCCGGTGCAGTGAGGAAGGCGAAATGCTGCTCCGGCCCCTGTACTATGCGTCAGACGACTGGGAACTGTTTTCTTCGCGGCGCAGCCAGTACCTTTTTGGCGACTGCCTGACCGTGTGCCCAGTGACACAGCCCATGGACCCGGCGTCCCGGATGAGTGAAACGGAAGCCTGGCTGCCGGATGGCGTCTGGACGGATTTCTTTACCGGATGGCGATACCGCGGCGGGAGAAAGCTGAAGCTGTACCGTCCCCTGGACGGCCTTCCCGTGCTCGTGCGTGCAGGCGGAATCCTGCCCATGGACGGCGCGGAGATTCCGTCCAATGGTACCGCGCTGCCTGCGCATATCCTGCTGCGGATGTTCCCCGGCATGGGCGGAGAAACGCAGCTGATTGAGGACAACGGACAGCGCCCCGGGGATGCGGACTACCGCCGGGCCGTCACCCGGATCCGCATGCGCACGGACCGCGGACTGACAGTGGAGATCCTGCCCGCGGAAGGCGATACTTCCGTGCTCCCGGAATCGCGCCGGTATACCGTGGAACTGAACGCAGCGGCGGACCTTCCGCCGGATGCCGCCTCCTGCGCATGGACCCGGGAATATGATCCGGACCGCCGGGCACTGCGCATCCACGTGGAAGAGAAGGCCTGTACCCTGCACTGGGAGACAGTGCCGGAAGCGCCGGGCCTGCATAAAACAGACTGGCTGGAGGCGCTTCTGTACGAGGCGCGGATCGGGTATGATCTGAAGCAGGCCATTCTGCAGACCGTCCAGCGCAGTGATACGCCCGAGGCATGCCTGGCACAGCTTCATGCGCTGGACCTGCCGCAGGCACTGTACGGCGCGATCCTGGAACGCATGACCATCTTCTGACAGGAGGAACAACATGAAGATCCTTGCCTGCTTCCTTCTCTGGCTTGCACTTTTCCTGCGGCCGGCCGCGGCCGACGGGCTTCTGGATACACCGCCTTCCTGCCGGGTCTGGCTGGACGGAAGCGAGGTACAGACCGTCTATGAGACCGCCGTATGCCATCAGCGGTACTGGACGGAAAACCCGGCGCTTTCCACGACCCCTGTGGCGATCGCAGAGAGCCGCGGTCCCTGCCTTGTGGAGATCCAATTCCTGCAGGAGGAAGTCCGGTGCGCGGTGGTCCGGCCGCTCGCGCTTGGTATCCAGCCGGAGATCCGGGACGGCCGGGTGCGCTTTGTACTGCCCCAGGCGGCGGATGTCACCGTGGAGATCAACGGACATCTGGAAGGCGCACTGCATCTGTTCGTGCATGCGCCGGATCCGTTTAAGCCCGACCCCGAGGGAAAGAAGGTCCGCTACTTCGGCCCGGGTGAGCACCGGGACCAGATGATCACCATCCGAAACAATGAAACGCTGTACCTGGACGACGGCTGCATACTCTACGGTCAGATCTACTGCGGCCTGGGCTCGGGCTTCACGATTGCGGGGCACGGCGTCCTGTGCGGCAGCATCTATGACCGGTACAAGGACACCCTGGTGCCCGTAAACCTGTCCAACTGCAGGGATTTCACGATCCGTGACATCACCATCCTGGACCCGTCGGCCTGGACCGTGAATCTCTATCAGTGTCAGGATGCGGTGATCGACCATGTGCACATTATATCCGCCCGCAGCAACAGTGACGGACTCACCTTCCAGAACTGCCGGCAGATCCAGGTGAACGACTGCTTTGTGCGCTCCTGGGATGACAGTCTGGTCGTCAAGGGATACGGCGGGGATGTGACGGACATTACCTTTTCCCACTGCACGCTCTGGACAGACCTGGCGCAGTGCTGCGAGATCGGCTATGAAACCCGGGCCAGGCACATCGAAAACATCACCTTCCGCGACATCACGGTCCTGCACGCGCTGCATAAGCCGGTGATTTCCATTCACAACTCCGACAGCGCCGCCGTCCGGCATATACTGTTCGAGAATATCCTGGTGGAAGACGCGCACCTGGGGCAGGGCGACGGTACGCCCTACCTGATTGATCTGAGCACGGCGGAATCCCCCTGGTCCGCCACGCTCCGGCGCGGCACCATTGAGGATGTGACCGTGCGGAACGTGCAGGTGCTCTCGGGAGATAAGCCGGGCATACGCATTGATTCCCATGATGAGACCAGCCGGATCGACCATGTATGGATCAGCGGGCTTAGCCTGCTCGGGGAAGCAATCACAAGCCTTGCGCAGCTGGACTATGTGGGAAGCCCCTTCAACGGGGAAGACATCCGGCTCCTGCCCGGTACCCCCTGACCCGGACATGTGCATGCATGCCGGCGCGCTTGACAAAAAAAGTGAAACCGGTATCATGAAAAACGAGACAGATGCTACATGGAGGAGTACTGCAATTGAGCACAATCAAGGATATTGCAGCAGAAGCCGGCGTCAGTGTAATGACTGTATCCAACGTAATCCACAACAACTATGCCCGGGTTTCGCCGGCGACAGCGCAGCGCGTGCGTGAAATCATGGCCAGGCACCAGTATGTGCCCAATATGGCCGCACGCAGCCTGATTTCCAAGTTCTCCCATATCATTGCGGTCCTTCTGCCGGTCTGGCACGGGTCCGCAGCCAGTATGCTGCTGGATCCCTACACAGGTCAGCTGGTGGGCTATCTGGAGGAACTGCTGCGCGAAAAACAGTATTATGTCATGGTCTGTTCCTTTCAGCAGGCAGACGAGGTGCTGACCCTTCAGCAGACCTGGCAGATGGATGGCATGATCCTGGTGCTGCCGCACGAGGATGCGATCACGCGGGACCTGATTCAGCGCGCGCAGGCGCCGCTGGTGGTGTTTGACCGGTACTATGAGGACCTTCCCATGCTTTCCGTCTGTCTGAATGACCGCCTGGGCGGTTATACGGCGACACGCTACCTGCTGGAGAAGGGACACCGAAAGATCGGGTTTGCCGCGCCGACCATCTATGAGTCTTCCGTCATTCAGGACCGCTTTCAGGGGTATCTCTCGGCGCTGTCGGAGTATCACCTGCAGACGAAGAAGGACTGGCTGTTTGACGGGGTGGTGCACCAGGAAGGCGGAGAGGCGGTAGCCCACGCCCTGTCTCAGATGTCGGACAGGCCGACCGCGATTGTGGCCACCGAGGACCTGCTGGCCTGCGGTATTCTCAAAGGCTGTCAGGAACGGGGCATGCAGGTGCCGGAGGACATGTCCGTCGTGGGCTTTGACGATTCCATGCCCGCCCAGCTGATCACCCCCAGACTGACCACCATTGCACAGGACATCCGCCAGAAGGCGGCCACAGGCGTACAGCAGCTGTTCCATGCCATGGAGGACGCAACGTACCGAAATGCGCATGCTGTGCTGGATATCCGTCTAGTGGAACGGCAGTCCGTATGGGACATCCGGCATGCGGGTGCCGGGGCGGACAGCTGAAAGACGGCAGCCGCCGGCCTTTCCGCCAGGGCATTCCTCCCCTGCCGCGCCTGTGTGCGTGCCGCACGCACGCTGTTTCCATCGGCTTCCTGAAAACACGGCCCCAGGCCCTGTGCATGCTCCGTGTACTGCGCCTGCGGGCTTTCTGCGCTGGTACCGGTCCGGCAGATGAACATCCTCTGTCCCGACCGGCCGGCTTTTTCTTTTTCCAGAGCATGCCCGGACGATTCGCCTGCTGTAACACGCGCCGGGAATGATCTATGGCGTTGTGGCAACCAGACTGGATGACGGGCTGCTGTAACACGCGCCGGGAATGGTCTGTGCAGCAGAATGTACCCGTGCTGCAGGCCGTCTGCGCCGGATCCATGCAGGCGGTATGCCCGCAGCCGCGTATGCGGGAAAGCCGAAATCCCCGGCGAACCATAGGGCGCGCCTCTGAACCGTCGAAGCAGCGATGCGGATTCCCGCCGGCAGGAATGCACCCGGGAGGGCTGCAGCGGGAAAGCGGATCGGGCGGCCCCTTGCAGACGGCATGTGTGCAGTATGCAAGGATGCGCACAGCCTCCGGGGGCATGATGTATCCTTAATCGACAGCACGAAGAAGCACAGCTGCCGGTATGTTCCGTCCGATCATGCCGGCAGCTGTGCTGTTTCTTCTTCTCGTGATTCCCACCATGCACACAGCGTCTGTATCATGGCACCTGAAACCAGCCCCTTCCTGCATTGCAGCGCGCGTCCCGTCTCTCGACAGACGGAAGCCCGCATACACGCATGCATCAGGCGCAGGCTTCTGTGCCTATCCGGGACAGGCTGTCATGGGAAGGGCATCCCACCCGTGATGCGGGGCTTGTTGCCGCGTATATGGCCTCGTGGACGGGACGCGCCTTCACAGGGCGACGGCACGTTTCCCCATTCATTTCCGGCATACCGGAATCCGGCCAGAGGCGCTTCGTCTGCCGCCCTGCTGTCAGTCACCCTCTGCGTTTCCCGCCGGGCGTGCTGCGCTGCCTGAAGGCGATGTGAAAGCACATGCTGTTCCCTGCTGCACTTTTTCAAGCATGGCGGGAAGACATCATCTCGTCGTTTTCAGTGCATCCGACGTGCTTCATAAAGCGCAGGCACCCTCTGATGGAGGACGGTCCGCCTTTCTTCCCCCCCCGGGCCTGATCCTGTCTGCGAGGTTTTCTCCGTGCTACGTTCCCCGGCCTTTAATGCCGCGGTCAGGCATATGGCGACCACATCACTTCCCATGACTGCCGTCCTGGCGCAGGTCCCGGATTGTATCCGGCACGATCCTGCCGCGTTCCTTCCAAAGCCTACGCTTCTGCCTGTTTACAGTCATCCGTATGCCCTGCCTGGCTTCCTGGAACGGCTATCTGACGGCGCGCATAGGGTGCGCGACATTGCCGGCGTCCGGGGCAGTGTGGTCATCCGCTTGCGCCGGATTTCGGGCACAAAAAGTCACCGCACTTTGATTGGCGCAGCGGAAGGAAAAATGGTAGAATGCTCCCTGGCCGCTTTTTCGCGGCCACCTGACCATGGGGTCAATAACCGGAAGATCTGCAAAGCAGATTCCATTTCATTTTTCGGTCGGCCATTCAGGCGACAGATTACGGAGGTATTGATATGCAGGCATCCATCAAGCGTTTTTTCAAAAAAGATTCGTTCCTTATGTGGTCCATTCTGATTGCATCCATTCTCTGGCTGGCGAATGCAGCGTTTAATTTCGCGGCAAAGGATTATCTTGCTTTTTGCATCAATATTCTTTATGTTCTATGTCTTCTTACTCTGGGCGGCGCGACTTTCCGGCAGGAAGAAGCGATTGTCCAGGGGATGATCGGTGCGCTGATGATGGTCAGTGTCCTGGGCAATGTCAGCGTTCTGTCTGAGATGCTGGACACAGCCATTCCAAGCCGAACGCTCTGGCAGATGATTGTCGGAGCCGTATTCATGACCGGCTTGTTTATCAACCATTTTATGATTACGCGAAAGAAAACCAGAACACTCTGGCGAATTGAGATCAATCAGAGCATTGTGTTTTTTCTCCTGCTGTTCAGAACCTTTCAGGTCATTGAAAACATTGCTTCCAGAGGATTGACTGTGCTGATGATCGAAGTTACAGTCGGACTTTTGGCCATTGTTCCGACGCTCAATGTGATTGCCTGCATCGAATCCCGGAATCATTCCTATGAGCCGGAAGCCCCCACGAAGTCTTAACAGGCCAAGCGAGGCCCTGAAGCCAGTAAGCCTGCTGATGGAAGCATAGACAGGCAGAAAAGAAGAAAGATGCATGATCACGGGCTTCCCCCGCCAGCCTTCCCCAGGCAGGGTCAATGATGAGGATGTATCCTCCCCGTCATGTCAAGCCGTCAATGCTGTTTTTCCTGCGTTCTGCGGGCCATGCCGTGTCAGCTCCGGCATTCCGTGCTTTTCCGCTGTATACCCTGCCATGCTTTCGTCCCCTGTTCGCTTTTCTGTTCCATGCTTCTCTGTTTTTCTGCGCTGTATCCCCGGCATGGCAGCAGACGGGCAGCCTTCGTGCAAGGCTGTCCCGAAGCGCAGGAGGCTTTATTCATTCTCCGTCTGCTACCAGGGGATCGGCGCACCCAGGTTTTCATCAAACACGCCTGTCTTTTTCCCTGTGGAGGCTTCCATTTTGTCAAGCACGCGCTGCGCATCCGCATCCTTCAGGAATACAGGACTGTAATTGTTGGCCCCGGAAACGGAAGAAATGGAGACAGGATGCGCAAACAGATTCACCTGCGCAAGCTCCGAATGGGCAAAGCGCAGTTTTGCCTGCAGCACAAGCGCATCCATATCCTTCGGATGGTAGTTGCCTCCAAAGATACAGTTGCCCAGGCTGTAGACCACAGGCATGCCTTCCACCGTGTCCCAGCCCTGCACGACATGCGGGTGGTGTCCAACCACCAGGCAGGCCCCCGCTCTGGCTGCATAGCGTGCAATCTGCTTCTGGTTCTGGCTGGGATGGGTTTCATACTCCACGCCTGCATGCATCACGGTAATCACAGCACTGCAGCCCACGTCCTGTAGCAGCTGCATTCTCTTCTGATAGCCTGCAAGGCTTTTTCCGGACAGTTCAAAGGCGACCCCGGTAAACCCGATGAGAACGCCTTCAGGGCTTTCCCATACCGCCATGGTATCCTCGCTCACATAGCTGACAGACGCCGCCGCAAGCGCTGTGCAGGTATCGTCATACCCTTCCTGGCCATAATCCATGGAATGGTTGTTGGCAAGCGATACGCACTCGATCCCGCCGAGGGTCAGGATCTGCGTATACTCGGTGGGGCCAAGAAAGTTATAGGTTTTCTTGACCTTTTCCAGTTCCCTGTCCGTGAGCACGCCTTCCAGGTTGGCCAGCGTCACATCATCCTCCTGCGTCAATGTGACCAGATCACGCACAGGGTACTCGAAGCCTTCCCTGCGGATCACCTGGAAAAAGCTGCGGGCGTTCGACTGGCTCTTCTTCTCCCCGCCCAGCGTACAGTCCCCCAGGAAAGTCAGCGTCACCTCTCCGGTATAATCGCTGACCCGATAGCCGAGAAAAGCCGGGACATCTTCCTCCCGCAATACGTACCACCTGCCTTCTGCGGACACGGTGCGGGAATGCAGCGTGAGGAAAAGCAGGAGTATGGCCAGGCAAAGCAGACACTTTCTTTTTGTGTTCATTCTTTTTGCTCATCCCATCTTGATTCTTCCCGTTCTTCCTGCGCTTTCTTCATCCAGAAAGCCTGCTGAAAAGAACAGGTATCATGGTTATCTTCGGTCGCAGGCACAAAATCAAGCCTGCTGTGCGTTCCAGTTCCATACATGCTCCATGGATCCTTTCAAGTCCTGTTTATCACGAAGCCCCTGAGGAATCAAATGTCCTGCTTCTGTGGGGGCGGATCACGGACCTTGCCGAGGAATGGATTCATCTGCGGTGGGAAGTCAAGGTGCGGGCTTGAGACCAGGCTTATGCCCAATGTCATTAAGTTAAGCAAACCCGACGACAAAGGATAGCTGTCAAGCGAAGAAGGTACAGTGTATGAAACCCAAAAAAGACATGGAAAACAACCCGACCGAAATCAGGCAAAAAAACGGTGGGGTAAAGCGAGAAATAGGGGAAAAGGTGCTTCAGGCGGTATGGTAATAGAAATTGACCGGTTTTCTAAGAATCTTGTTGCGCATATATTTTCTGTTAGGTCTCAAAGGCGTTAGTTGCATGCCAATCAAAGTAATGATATCGATTGCATCCGTCGAAGTGAGAAGCTTTCTGATAAGAGTAATCGCACAGCTTCAATTGATAACATACATATATACGGATTTCTTTACTTTGACTGCGGCCAGGGAGATGATGTGTGAGCAGAAGGTAAACATGGTCAGACCAGCGTAGATTTCCTTGCAGATACTGTCTTTCGTTTTTGCATGGAAAGAAATCATGGAGAGATGAAGCTTCAGAGACCTGAACCCTTGCTCCTCATTCCAGCACCTAAAATAAAACGGCTTTGAATCGGGAAGAAGAAAATTCCGCCACCGGAAGATTGGACATAAGATATTCCAAGGAACCATCGTCGAGCGTGATACAGGTGATACGGAAGGATACTTCCATATCATGATCTTTCGCAACAGAATCACAGCGTATATTGGTGTTCAGAAAAACAGGGTTATACAGCTGAGCCAGGTGCGACTTTCTGTAGGAACGCGTCAGTGTAAGCTGAAGCTGAACATCAAATTCGCTTTCCTTCTCAGGCAGATAACGCTTTAACCCTTTGAGCATGCCGCTGCTGGAAGGTGATTTCATCCGGATCAGGAAAGATGCGCCACTGTTAAGCAGGGATACCAGCGAGCCATAGCCTTCGTAACCACGATCAGCCAGAAAAACGATGTCCTTCAACGCCTCTGGATAAACATAGGGTTCTCAGTTCCATACACGGATCATCTTTCCGAAAATCCTGGCTTTTCCAAAAAGGAAAGCCTCATAGGGAACAAGCAGATCCTCGCAGGCAGGATTTTCCGGATGCAGGCATATTCCATCCGGACGCCTGAAATATGTTCTCAGGACAGTTCCGCCATCTGCCATCTGACAGACCACAATGTCCCCGTCTTTAAGATCGCCCTGCATGCCGTTCATTCTTAAGATCAAAACAAAACTGTCCGGCCCGATATGGACATCCTTCATACTATCATCGCTTACCTGCAAGAAAAAGCAGTTCTCTGTTCCATCCGCCGGCAGTTGGTCCCTGGATACAGGAATGCGCTGAATGATCTCCTCTTCATGAAAATCGCCATTTCCGACCGCATCTGCATGTACAGCCGGCAGCATAACAACATTCTCCTTCAGGCCGCCCGAATTCTGACCATCATCATGATCTGAAAGAAAGGACCGCAGATAATCCCGGAATGCCGAATCTTCGCAGAACACAAAGCATCCTTTCAGCCCACGGGTCAGCAGGACCTTGTATGTGTTGCGGATGAGCCGGTCTGCCAGCTTTCTGTCCTTGCAGTTACGGATTCCGCTGGTTTTGTCGTCCTTTGAGATGGCTTTCTGATCTGTACAGACGCTACCGTCGCGGAACACCAGATCTTTGCCAATGATTACACCCACATAATCGAATTCCATTCCCTGTACGGTGTGAATACATCCAATCTCATTGATAGACTCCGGATTCACGGCAAAAATGCTGTCTGTCGAGAGATTCCATTTTGCTTTGAAATCCCCGATCTCGATATCCCAGTTTCCCCGCCCGTTTTTCACATTCCAGTCATAGCAGTACCCTGCGCACATTCTGGATCGGTTTTTCCCGGCATCCACCTTCACCAGGGCTTCCTTCATCTGCTGTGGCGTATCAAAGACCCGGAAATCAAAGTTTTCCCGGTCCAAGCAAATATTCGCGGTTTCCCGAAAGCCCAGAACACTGTCCAGGAAAGCAATATAACCGTTGCTGCCATTGCAGCGGAACTGGGATGTGAGCTCATAGGGTTCGGCAGTCTCCATAACCGCGCCTGCTTCTTCCGCATATTCGCGGATCGTATCGGCGGAATATATATCTTTGGTTGTGATCCGCTGATCATCATCCACAAAGAAAATCGAGGTTCTGGCAGCCGTAATAGCATCTTGTAGCATATCCTGTCCGGGATACATGAACGGCTTTTTCACCATGCGGTGCGCCTCATCGAAGATGCCGACATCCAGCCCGTTCTCCACGATTTTCGGAAGCACATGCGGTGAGGTTATAGCCTGTTTCAGGTTTATTTCCTTCCGGGCGTTTCCCCCGGAAAGAAGTTCCGTATAGCAGTTACGGGGTGCGCTGTTTTTCGTGATATAGGAAGCATTCAGTCCGAGTTTCCGGATGCAGTCCGCCAACACGTTAATGGCCAGCACGGATTTTCCCGTGCCAGGCCCGCCGCGGATGATGAGCACATGCTTCTTTCCGTCCTCCTGAGCCTTGCGGACTGCGTTCATGATATAGTCATACGCCACAACCTGCTCATCGATCATCCGGAATACCTCATTGCCGCACAGCATGGCATCCAGTGAGTCCTGCAGGGATTTGGTGGGCTTCAGGCGTCCAAAGTCAATCCTATACAGCATATCCCCGTTCTCAGAACGGGTGGAGATATACCTCTGAATGAAGCTGCGCAGCTTCAAGACATCATGGCTGAGGAAAATCGGAGCCTCGCGAGTCCAATCCTCGTACATCTTATCTTCCAGTACAGGCCGGTATCCTTCATCCATATTATGCAGATAAGCGCAGGGATTCAGACTCCGCTCACTCATGCCCTTCAGCTCGCAGTAATTGAGAATCAGGGATTTATAGGAAAACGCCTGATAGGATGGATGCGCCGTTGGCTGATGGGAACGCAAGTCCGTCATGACCGAATGCCTGGACCAGTCGTCCACTTTCTGGACCTTGGACCACTGCTTCAGCTCCACAATGACAATATGATCCTGTTTCTCACGGTCAGCACCAAGGATCATGAAATCCACGCGCTTGGATGTCTGGGGAATGTTGTACTCAATGGCAACCTCGCAGTCATCCGGAATTTCACTGCAGGACAGGACGTCCTTCATGAAGTGAAGCGAATTCTGCCATGCGCTTTTCTCACCGGGTGATCCTCCACTGAGATGGCTATTGCGCAGTTTTTCCAAGAGGATATCTGAAATGCGGTTGTATGTCACATCGCTTACAAACTCATGGAGCCGATTTTCATAGACGATCATTGGCAAATCTTCCTGTTCTGCGTTTCAAGATAATCTGCTTGCAGGCAGAAACCGTTTTGTAAATCCACGGCTTTGTTCAAAGCATTCTTCCCCCATCGTTTCAGACTCCTGCTCCATCTCCCCCATTGCATGACGGTCGTATGGAGGAAAAAGCATGCACATGTATCGACTTTTCCATTCGTGCATAGCTTTTCTGGAATCCAAAGAAAGATCATGATTCATCATGCGCGGAATCAGAGTAAGCATTCTGAGAAGGAAACAAACCCTGACAACTTTACAGCATAGCGCTTTATATTTCAAGGCATTCTGGATATGCTTTGTTGCCACTGTGCAAAACAAGATATACTGCTGTGCGCACCCGGGCTTTCCGTGTTCTTGACCATTCAAGAATCTTTTGGCACAGTCTGATTTTGAAACTATCGGAAGAAGTGCCGTTGCGATATACTGACAATCAATTGATCCTGTACAATTCTTGACTGCCAAAGCAAAGTCAGATTATAGTGATGGGCGAAAACTGTCCGAATGGCGTGAACTATGGTGAAAGCGATAGATTGCATAAAAGATAATCTCCAACGAGACTATGGTAAAAAGACAGAAACGATCATGGCTCGCATGGATGTCTGTATGAGTGATATGTTGAAGCTCATGGTCTGACCAGGAAAGAAATGAATTCCCAATTCCAACATGAACCGGATAAAAAGTTATATCCGTTCGTTGCTTGCTGTGATGCCACGGAAAGCTCGGGCATTCCAGCTTCAGAAGCTGCAGAGTATTGCCGTAGACTATCGGAAAACATGACTGTGCGGTTGCAGAAACAGTCCCTGTGAGCGAGTGAAAATAAAACAAGTATCGAAGCTCAGCATAATCATCCGTGTTAAGCAGATTTCCACGGCTCAACGGAGAGACATGCCATGAGCTGATATGCCTCCATCACTGTCTGCGACCGCTACAGCATGGAAAAAGCCTGGAAAAGGCAGGGATCATTCTTATCTGTCCGCTCACAGAGTGGTGCGCGATAAAGATTCCTGCCATTGGGGGCGGAGCGTGAAGGAGAAGAATCGATGCTCTATTTTTTCACTGGACCTTGCGGAAAAGTTCAGAATCTATACAAGGTTTCGCAGGAATGACTCCTTAAATAAACGCAGTGGAAGTGGCATAATCCTTATGACGGATTGTTTGTACCCATCCGTGAGCATGCAACCGGTTTGTTTTGGAATTTTTTCACATAAACAATCACTAAATCCAATGAACGGGGATCTGGTTGCACTCTGGAATCCATGTCTCCAGCACTTGCAGCTGACTCAATCGTACAGAAATATCTTTCTTTTCTCGATCATGTGAAGCAGCTTCAAAAACAGTCGTTTCAAGTCAGCAAAAGGCTGAAAGCATGGATACCGCCTTGCTTTCAGCCAACATAAATCAGAACCAGGGAACAACACATATTGGAAGTCTCTGGAAAGCACGTATTTTACTCGCGCGTCCTTCATGCCCCAGGCATTCCTAAGATTGCCCTCATTCCCCGGTAAGCTTCTTCTTCATAATATAGAACTGTCTTTCAGCTTAGCTGAAGGGATCACGTGAAAGAAGCTTTATTCAGCCAGAGGAACAAACTGGCAGTCACCATCACGTATCATCAGGACATCGTCCCATACACCCAGGGAGTGATTTCGAAAGAATACACCCACCTCGTCTGTATCATACCATTCAAAGACAACTGAACGAACAGCACTGCCTCTCCCACTTTCCAGGCTCGCCACGTCGACCTGCACAATCGGCTGCCCGTCTACGTTGGAAATTTTCCGATTGGCATCCTTCCCTGCCCAGAAAGCATCTCCAACATGCGCATGTCCATAAAAATGGATCCTCACATTGGCCGGAAGAGGGAGGAATCGGTTGAAGAGCGGCGCGGCCCGGTTTCCGCCTGCAAACGCATAGTGTGCGCAGGTCACAACCGGTTTATTCAATGCCTGAACTTCTTCCATCAGCTTACGATAATCCTCAGGCCTGTAAGGATACTCTTCGGCAAACCCATGAAGCTCGCCATGGGTTGTATACCAGCTGCCTTCAGGATTCGCATGGTCTGTCAGGAGAAGCACGGCGATATCTCCGAGATCAAGGAAACGTGCCATCTCCTTTTCATTCGGTACATGCCATTGGGGAAATTGCCTGACATACTCCACGAAGGGAATGCACATGCCCGGCAATTCCTTTCTGTGGAAGCGGAAATAATCAAAGTCATGGTTTCCTATGGTATACCAGACAGGCGCATCCACCCTGGCAAACTGTTCCACCTGCATCTGCGCCATCTCCTGAATGTATCCCAGATCCTCCCCTTCCGTAGCGTCCCCGAGATAACAGATCACTTCAGGCTTGAGATTCAGACTGACAAAGTCATCCATGGCTATTTCCATACATTTCCGCGCTCTCAATGGCTGTCTCTGCTGGAGGTCTGAGACAAACCATATTCTGTGGCGCACATGCTTTTCTAGCCCTTGCCGGATCTCATCTATGATCATGCTTCCGCTCCTTACATATACTGTTTTGAAAAGGGGACCTGTCACAGGACAGATCCCCTCAAAGGAATCACTTACTTGTGAGCATCATAATAGTTCTGCCAGTACTGGATATATTCATCCACGGACATGGTGCTGAGGACATCGAGATGCTTCTGCCAGTCTTCTTCTGTAATACCCTGAACCACCGCATTGGCACGGAACTGATCCAGGTAATGGTCGATATCAGTCAGAAGCAGGTTGCGCTCGGCTTCCTCATCTGCATTGCCAAAGCCATTGGAAAGGTATTCTTCCGGCAGATACGGGCTGTATGCGGTATTCGCTTCCACCTTTGCCGCGATACGATCCGCATATTTCTCGGCCTGAGGTCCGCGGAAACGGGAATATGCGTAGAGCGGAGCTGCAGGGCCGGTACCAAGGGTACGGCGAATCTGAGAGGAGGAAGAGCCTTCCGGCACATTATCATTGAACAGTTCCCAGCGGCCGTCATCTGTATAACGCCAGATCACGCCTTCAGGGCCATAGTTCCACATGTTAAGAATATCGAGGTTGGAGTTGATGTAGTCATACCATTTCACCAGAAGCTCAGGCTGTTTGCAGGCAGTGGTAATGGTGAAACCGGAAAGATTGCCTACAGGGGAATTCGGGCGGATATCAGAGCACCAGATCATGTCGCCATTCGGGCCAGTCAGCGGGCTCATGTAAGTAAAGTCCGGGACATGGGCACCGCCGATAATCAGGTCAGTGTACCACTCAAGGCATACGCCAATCCTGCAGGGATCCGCTGCACCCTTTGCCTGATACTGCTGGAAGTCTTCGGTATAGTACTCAGTGTTCATCAGGCCTTCGGCAAACAGCTTGTGGATAAACTGGAGTGCATCATAATACTGCTGTTCAGAGGGAGTGAAGATCACTTTCCCGTCCTGTACACGCACATGGTAGTCGTTCTCCATGGTACCGAAATAGCAGAACAGGTTATTGATCTTGGCTGCATTGCTGGATGCAGAGACCATCAGCGGGATCTCATCCTTCTCGCCGTTTCCGTTCGGATCCTGATCGCGAAAAGCAACAAGCACATCATAGAACTCATCCACGGTTGTCGGCATTGCCAGTCCAAGCTTATCCAGCCAAACCTGGTTGATCCAGGCAATGGTATTGATCTGGTTCTTCACGTCAGCATCGCCCGTGGGCAGGGAGTAGAAATGACCATCGGACAATGTCAGTGCACCGCGCATATTGGGCAAGGTCTCAAACATTTCCAGTACATTCGGTGCGTACTCATCCACAAGGGGATCCAGTGCTGTCAGCTGATCCATGTTACTCACAACATCGACAGTGCCGACAAAGGCATCCGGAAGATCACCGGAAGCAAAAGCAAGCGCGACCTTGTCATTCCATGCAGAAGATGGGATTTCTTCCCATTCGATATGAATGCCGGTCTGCTCTTCCGTGTACTGAACACACTGTTTGTCCGGCCAGTTGTTCTGAGACATGTTTTCCTTGCTGACCATAATCCTGAATGTTGTCGGCTCAGTGACCAGAGGAACCTCAACCTCCACCGCAAGGGCAGGGAGCATGGTGCACACCATCAGGCACACCAGAAGCAGGGATACGAGCTTACGCATAATGAAACCTCCTTTGTATTTTTCTCACAGGGCGCAACAGCCCTGAAGAATTCAGATATTGACTCACCCTTTGACAGAACCGATCATGACGCCTTTGACAAAGTACTTCTGGATAAACGGATAGAGAATCAGCATGGGAATCGTGGCAACAACGATCACACCATACTTGATAGTAGCAGCAATCCGCTGCATCTCCTGAACCGCATCCACATCCACAACATCGGACATGACGGTCGAGGATGAGATCAGGATCTCCCGCAGGATCAGCTGCAGAGGGAAGTACTGCTGTTTGTTAAGATAGATCAGGGCATTGAAATAGCCATTCCACTGAGCAACGGCATAATACAGGGCAAGAACGGCAAGGATAGCGCCGCTGAGCGGCAGTACGATACGCAGGAAAAACCTTAGGTTGCCGCATCCATCGATGGACGCCGCCTCGTAGAGCTCTACAGGGATCGTCTCCTGGAAGAAAGACCTGGCTATAATAATGTTGTAGACAGACACAGAACCCATGAGAATCACAATCCATGGGGAGCCAATCATGCCCAGCTGTTTCACCACCAGATAGGTCGGAATCAAGCCCCCGGAGAAGTACATAGTAAAAATGTAGATCAGCATGAGCGGGCGCCGGAAAGCAAGGTCCTTTCTGGAAAAGCTGTAGCCTGCCATAGCGGTACTAACCACACCAATTACTGTAGAAGCCACTGTGTACCAGATAGAATTCAGATACCCTGACCAGATTCGGCCGTCCTGGAATATCCGGCTGTACCCAACAAAGTCCACATTTTTGGGGAGCAGAATTACTTTGCCGGTAGAGATCGAAGTGGCATCAGACACGGAGGCAATAAGAACAAAATACATCGGATAGAGAACAATCAGGAGGCACAGCACCAGAAGAGTGGTGGAAACAGCATCAAACACGGTATCAAAATGGGAAACCCGCTTGTGTTTCATGGTACTGCCCCCTTACATCAGACTGGTTCCGGTCAGCTTGTCTGAGAGCTTATTGACCAGAAGCAGGATGACCAGATTCACAGCATTGTTGAACAGCCCAATGGCCGTAGAATAGCTGAACTGTGCATTAAGAAGTCCAATCTTATATACATACGTGGAAATAATCTCACTGACACTAAGGTTCAGGTCGTTCTGCATGAGATAAACCTTTTCAAAGCCCAGTGACAGCATATTCCCGGTATTCATAATCAGAAGGATGATAGCAGTCGGCATAATTGCAGGCAGATCAATGTGCCACATACGCTGCAGCTTATTCGCTCCATCGACAATAGCCGCTTCATGCAGCTCAGGCGAGACACCAGAAAGAGCTGCAATATATATGACAGAAGCATACCCTGTCCTCTGCCAGACATGAGACCAGACATAGATATGCCGGAACATGCTGGCATCCGAGAGAAAATTGCGCGGCTGAAGGCCAAACTTTATCAGGATCTGGTTCATGACACCACTGTCAGCCAAGAAAACCATCAGCATGCCCACCAAAACAACCGTGGAAATAAAATGCGGGGCATAGGTAACCATCTGTGTCGTCTTCTTCAGGCGCTGAGAAACACAGTAATTCAGCAGTAGCGCCAGAAGAATGGGAAACGGGAACGAGATCGCAATCTGGTAAAGGCTCAAGATGACTGTATTTTTCAGAAGATCTGAGAACATATAAGAACGGAAGAATTTATCGAAATGCTTGAAGCCTACCCATTCCGAGCCTTCAATGCCCCTGGCAGGTTTAAAGTTTTTGAAGGCAATCTGCACACCGTACATAGGCCAATAATGAAAAAGAATCAAATACGCAAGAGTCGGCACAAGAAACAAATACAAGACCCAGTTGCGACGAATGCTGCGTGCAACTCGATTCAAGGATTTGCTCATACTTCATCATCCCCTTGTCTGTTTCTTTCGTTCTCAATCTGTCCTGAGTATACCAGACCAGCACATGCTGAACAACTTTCAATTGTTGAAGCAAAAAACGTCACAAGCCCTTGTGTTATCAGGCTTCGTGACGTTCATGGTGCAGATTTTGAACAATTCAAATCTGGTTATATTTCCCTCAAATACTGCATGTTTTCTTGCGGTATTCACTGGGGGTCAGGCCATAAGTCTTCTTGAACACGCGCAAAAATGTGTTAGAAGAAGTGTACCCGGTTTTCTCGACGACCTCAGAAATAGATGCCTTTGTCTGAAGCAGCAGTCTCTTTGCCTCTTCCATACGCAGGTTTTCCATATACTCGGAGATGGGAATGCCAATGTGCGTCTTAAAGTAATGGCTGGCATTGGACAGGGACAGACCAAATGCATCCGCCAGGCTCTGCACAGTAAAAGACTGGTCCTGAACGTGGTTCTCCAGATACCGGATCATCTGCTGCTCTGTGCTATTTTCTTTTGCGTTTTCCCGGACAAACAGCTGCCGCAGAATATCTTCCGCAATTGCTGTGTCATCTCCTGTCCCATCCAGGCCTGACTGGAACCATCTGTCAAAGTCAGGCTGAAGATCTGCGAATCTTTGCATATTCTGCTGTCTGGTCAGATAACGTGAAATACTATCCACTGTCTTCCAGATAAGGTAAACATGGGTATGGGAACCAGAGCTGTCCATCTGTGTGCAAAGAGCATGAATCGCCAGTTCTGCGCGGTCGCGTTCCTGAAACTCAAGTGCATTCTGCAGCAGGCTGAGCATCTTGGTATAGCCATGCAGGCCATCTTCTTCACCAATATCCTTCGTCTGCAGTTCGCTCCACAGGTCATGGATCCGCTGCAGATGGTGTGTGGAACGGGTTCCGCTGACAGAAACACAGAACCCTTCCGATTTCAGGCTTTCCTGAAGACCGTCCACTGGAATGACACCGCTCTCCGTAGTAGAAACAATCAGGAGAACTGTTCCTGTTTCCGGCAGTTCCAAGTACAGGATGTCGTGGTCTGCTGGTTCCAGTATCGCTTTCGCACATGCCGTCAGCTGTGAGAACCTGTTTTCCTCAGCATCCGGTTCCTGCAGCCGGATCTGTACAAGAAACCATCTTGGTCCACGCAGGGACAGGCCGCATTTCCCTGCTTCCATATTAAATGTCGCCAGATCGGACCAGTGTCCATTGATCAGCTTCAGGACTGTCTGATCTCTCGCCAAGGCGATCTGGCCCTTTTTTATCAGTTCCTCGTTCTCCTTCAGATTTGTAAAAACCTGACGCAGGTTTTCCACTGCGTCACCGGACTGCTGCGGCAGTGCATGAGCATCCAGCATGTCCTGTTCCAGGTTCCGGATAGGCACATAGTTCAAGTGCATCACATACATAAGTCCTATCCCGCCCAATAGAAGAATCAGGACAAATCCAACAAGCACATAATGCCAGATTTTTCCCAGCGGGGCGTCAATAACATCAATCGGTGCAAGACTCATCAGAACAAGGCCATTCGATGCATCCACTCTGACAAACTGCATTCCCTCATAACGGCCCACTTGTTCCTCAGCATGAAAGCAGGTATCACTGAGTGCATCCCCAACCTGATCCCCCACCATATACAGGAGATCGCCCTGGTCTGTATAGACCTGGACTGACACTGCATCCGGTCTTTCCGTCTCGGCAATCAATGCAGACAGTGCATCCGGATCAAAATGGAAAATCAGCCAGACATATTCTGTCGAAGAAATCCTGACACTGTTCAGGAAGAGAATTGTTTTCTTCCCACGGACAGAATCCTCCGCCGTCATCCATACACGACGGGGGCTAGATACCAGAATCTGGCGGAAATGCTCCGCATCCAGCCCCGGGATTTTTTCACGCCAGATCAGAAAATCTTCTGGTGTATAGGTGGCATCAAAGGTATACAGCCGGTCGGTAAGACTGTTATAAAATGAGATATCTGATACGGCAGGAGAGACGGCAAGCCACTGAGCAAGGATATGCCGTACGCCAAACATATTTCCAAAGGTAGATAATTCTCTTGCAGTGAACAAGGTCTGCTGACTGCTGAGGGATACATACGAAGACATTTGATCAGAAATCATCTCAAGAGATGCCCGTGTCTGATTCAGGTTCAGAAGCTCAGACTCAATCAGCTGATCCCTGCAGTACTTCATTACGACCTGGGAAATAAGCAGTACAAAGATGATCACCGGCAGGATTAGCATGGAAAGAAAAGACAGAAAATAGCGGCGGAATGTATTCATCGATCTTCCTCAGAATTCAAGGTCTATCTGTGCGGCAACCGGGAAATGGCATACAGCAAGACAAATACATATTCGTGTTCAGCTTTCCGCCGTATGATCTCCGCATTCTGGTTCAGACACTTCAGAACATCCGGTGGAAAGCTGCATTGCTTCCGAATGTATGGAATTATACCTCAACATTCCCGCACGGGAAATAGACTGTTGGAGCCATTCTGAAAACGGCATTCTCTGCCATGCAGGTTGGCACATGCCGGATTGGCAGCTCTGTCACGCATATTCCGGCGTGAAAGGATGCTTTTCTGGCATAAGTATTCCCGTTGGAAGGTCGGTGTGGCAGACTTGTCAGAGGTGCCAGCCCAGTGGACGCCTATACATTTGGATAACCGCGTGGATGGCCTTCAAGGCTGGCTACACATACCGACAGGGTTCCGATGGCCTTCTGATGGTACTCAAAGCAGATTCTGTTGCGGTCTGTGCCCGCGGTGGTGATCAGGAAGTACATGGGCTGGGTTCTGACGTCGTCGGAGCCCTTTGTCAGCACGTCCACCAGGCTTCGGTTGGGCTGGGCATGCAGCTCATCCAGCACCAGGCCGGACACATTCATCAATGACGGTAAAGAGTATCTGATTCAGGTGGCTATTCGATCGCTGAAAACAGTACCTACGATCGAAAATTCGCACTTTTCAATACGTTGGGCCAGTCTCTGAAAAAGATCATCATTACAAACGATGACGTCGACTATTCAACCAGTACTGTAGAACACATTTCGCTTACCCGATTCCTCTCTATGACGAATCTCGAAGGCTAAGCGAGTTAATAGATGGCAGCGTCCTACTGAAAACTTTGTTCTCTTCCAGGGCTTCCACCATCTGGCGATGGAACTCGTCAGGAACGGTATAGCCGCCGTTCGCGTCCGTGCCGACAGACAAGGCATTGCGGACTTCCATGCTCACATCGAACACCAGGCCAGACACATTCAGACCATGCTTGGTCGCCACTTCTGCGGAAAGCACCTGGTAAAAACCAGCATTGCTGTAATTCACGATCCGCTTGGTGGCCGCCATGATCTTGGACCGGCGCATCAGCGCAGGCGTCATCTGCACCATCTGGTTCGCTACATCAAAGACAATGCTGGCCTGCTAACGGTCCGCCGCCGCGCCGTACACTTCCGCGGAAGGTTCCCCGTCCGCATACAGGAGATACAGCGCCACAGCCACCGCAAGCTCGCTCTTGCCGTTCTTCTTCCCGATCTCCACAAAAGCTGTGCGGAACTGGCGCTTCCCGTTCTCGTCGACAATACCAAACACATCCCTGATAACCTGCTCCTTCCAGGGAAAGAGCCAGAAGGGCTTCTCCGCCCGCTTGCCTTTGGTATGCTTCAGCTGTTCGATAAAGCGCACCGCACGGTCTGCCTTCTCCCTGTCATAATGGCTGGTCGGGAGCATGAACCGGAAATGCGTGTAGTTCTTCAGCCTGGGGATGCTCGAAGGTCTCTCAGCCATCAGACGCCTCCCAGGATGTCTTCCATTTCATCCCCGCTGCCCTTCTCTCCGTCCCCGGCAATGATGCGGGACCGGGAAGAAGGCGTGAGCCCGAATTCCGTTGCGATCTTTGTCATGATCTTGTTATAGGTCTGCGCAATAGAGACCTGCGACACCTGCTGCCAGTAGCCGGACGGGGTTTTCACAATGGTGCCATGCTGGGTGAGGAATTCCTCGGCCTCTTTCCACCTGGCGTATGCCTGACAGTAAGAAGCAAAGGCAGCCATGTCCACATCCGTCAGGATGCCGATGGACTCCATCTGCTTTGCCAGCCGTTTCCATTCCTTCTTCGCCTCCGGCTCCAGCCATTTCGGACAGGCAGGCGCTTTTTTTACAGGCTTTGGCTCCTGCCCGTTCAGCGGACAATGGCCCGGACTGCCTTCCAGCTCCTTTATGGCAGTCGGCGTGGGCTTCCTTCCTCTCATCGCCATAGGCGTTCCCTCCTTCTTCAAAAAGTCCATAAGAAAAGGACCTGCGGTTTTCTCCACAGATCCCTGTCATCTGAAACCGGCAGTTTCATTCGTTAGGAGTCTTCACGTGACTGCCATGCGGATCCTCTGCACTCCTTGCGGTTCAGGGTGTTCCCGGTGCCGCCGATTGTATCCCCAGTGTGTTTTGTTAAGGCGGTTCCGGCTCCGCCATGAAAAAAAGACCTGCAATTTCTTGCAGATCTTCTCTCTTCATTGTATCAGTCTTCATAATGGGTTTTACATTCCGCAATGATCAGGATGTCATCCTTCACTTTGTAAACAAGCCGGTTGGATTCATCAATTCTCCTGCTCCACCATCCGCTCAGATTGATCTTCAGCGGTTCCGGCTTACCAATTCCTTCATAAGGTGATCGCTGTGTATCCTTGATCAAAGCATTGATTCTCTTAAGGGATTTCCGGTCCTGCGTCTGCCACCAGACATAATCCTCCCAGGCATCTTCGTACCACGCAAGCCGCATTTCTCAATCCTCCACCAACGCATTGGTCACCAGCTGCGCCTTACCTGAATCAATTTCTGAGGTAATTCGTGCAAGATATGCCATGTTCGCATCAGAGTAAAACGGATCAACCGATACTTCAAACGGAATTCTGCGCTCCCTGCGCATTTTCTTTGCAAAAATCGTAAACGCCGTGGACATGCTCATACCGAGTTCCTTGCACACTTCCTCCATGCCCTTCTTATCATCTGCATCCATCCGGAAGTTAACCAATACCTGTGACATTTTCAGCACCTCCTTCGTCGACACCATGATACCACATGGCATCCAGTCTGTAAAGTTATTTTCTTTATTTTGTATTTACATCTTGATTGCTGCAGTTATCTCAAAGTCCCCCTGTTGAATTCCTCAATGCTCACAATCTGCTCGTAGTCTTGTCATCACTACCATCATCTTTTCCGCAGTCAAGCTCGGACCCCATCCGCGCAGCTGTTCGCCTCGCCTTTCTTGTTGGTCGCTTTTTCCCGATTTCACTGTTGCTGCAGGTTTGCTACGCCGGTACCCGGTTCGCATACTCAAACATTCTCCCGTCTCCGCTTACTGAGCCATGGCCCAGGCCATTGCGCTCCCATTGTCCTTGAAGTATTCTTCGCTGACCACCGTCAGCCGGATCTCATCCTCGCAGGTATTTCCGTCGCCGGTCCACTCGTAGACCGCTCCGAAGTAGCTGTTCTGGTTCCTGCCCTGGTAACTGTATCCGGCCATGAGGGTCTTGTTCCCGAAGGTCAGGAAAACCGCTGAATCGTTGAAGAATCTGGTCTCGAGGTACTCCGGTGTGGTGCTCATCGAACTGTTACTCGTAGTTCTTGATGGTGGTGTATTCGCTGCGTTCTGCTCTCTTCATGGTGGTGTCCTCCTGCCTTTGTTTTAGGGCTTTTCGCCCTTCGGCATGTACATATATCACTCTGAAGGCAGATAATAGCAAGCTATTTATCACAGGATTCGCGCCATCATGTACAAAAATCTGGGCACTGCAATGAAGCATTTTTGGGCCAATAGAAAAACCCCGCCACATGGGCAGGGTCGTTCAGGTTTTGCGATCACTGTTTCTGTCTTTGCTTGTTGCCATATTCTATTCCTCCATTTTCTGTGCCGCCACACCATGCGCACGGCAGATCTCCGCTACTTCCGCATGGTCAAGTATTCGGTTGATCCTGATCCGATTGGAAATGATCCATGTGAACGGCTGGTTCGGCCTGGTGCGGAAGTAGTAATAGTCAGCAGGCAGAGTCCGCTTTCCTTTTTTCGGAACTTCCTGCTCCTCTATTCCATCGACTTCGCATTCACACCAGACCGTGCCCTTGCGCTGTACAAGTGTGCCGCCCTGCTTCTGTCTGTAAACGGGACTTCTGTGCTGTGGAAGCCCGGCCAGAGAGCCAGAGGGCCCAGCCTGCTCCTCACATGGGTGGCATCGATTTGCTCTCCTATTCTGGCCTCCAGCCAGATCCCCATGGGCAGTTCACGCCGTATTTCCACAAAGAGCGGGTACAGTTTTCCGCCTTTGAACCGGAAAAGCTTATACGTCTTCAACTTCGCCTCGCTTGATCCTGGCGATCAGGGCTTCGCCCGCGCCGGTCACGATAGCGTTGATATCCACATTGGCTGCCTTCAACACACCGATGCCGGAATCGGACATCTTGGCCAGCGCGCCTTTCAGCAGAAGCTTGCCCAGATTCGCAATTTCCTCCTGGGTCAGCTTTCCGTCAGCAGAAGCTTCCTTCAGGCCATGTACTACTGTTTGGTTCAGCTCCAGAACTGTCTGCTCCGCGGCATTCGTCAGCTCACCCACAGCCGCGTTGATGGTCTTCAGCCACCGCAAGGTTAGACAGGATAGATATCGGCATTCTCTGCATCGAGATCCTCCTCTCTCTCTGCCGCAGGGCATAAAAAAAATCGGAACCTTCCGATTTTGATTTTTATCCGAACCTTTGAAAAATTCGAACCTTAACCGAACATTCCCCTATGCAGGAAGAATTGTATCTTGAAAGGTTCGGATTTTATTTGGGGTGTGTTATGCTTTGTTAAAAAAACGAAGGAGGATCATCAAATATGGCTAATGAAGCAAATGGAAAAACAATAACGGCAGTCTGAAGTCTTTGGTTGCCAGACAATAATAATTTATCCGAACCTTTTTCGGCTCAATGCGAAACTTTGTGGGTATTGAATTCTCACTCCAAAACTTGATCTCTCAGGGAAGTGAAGATGCACGAGGCGGATTCCCTTGTCATCAAATTGAAGCATATCAATTTGTCAAATCCGGTTGATACCCCACAAAGTTTTGTATTGAACCCCTTTTTCTGGAGAAATAGATAGTACTACTGTACTCCAAATGAAAAGGTTCGGATTTTTCAAAGGTTCGGATAATGAAAAAAGCAGCCTGGATTTTTCCAAGATGCTCTTCGATTCTTCGGCTCTTTGGCTCTTCGGCTCTTCGGTTTTTCTACGTTCTTACATGTCAATTGCTTTCTCATCGAGAAGAAACTGCTCTATCCCAATGTAAAGGATTCCATTGTCATCCTTCCATGGATTGATCCTATCTCCGACCACAACGATTTTTCTAAATGAATCCGGGACTTTTGTTAAGGAGTTAATCTCCTGTGCCCGTTTTTCCGGGTCGGCAATGGACAACGCCGATTGAATGTAGTATCGCTGATTCCCACGATTGACTACGAAATCAATTTCCAATTGCACCCTTGCACTCTTTCCATCTTCCTTTTTGTAATTGTGCTCAACAACACCTACGTCGACGTCGAATCCTCGTCTCAGCAAGTCACAATAAAGTACATTTTCCATAATGTGGGTCTCTTCCTGCTGCCTGAACCCCAGTTTAGCGTTACGCAACCCAACATCAGTGAAGTAATATTTTGCAGGAGTTTTAATATATTTTTTTCCTTTAACATCGTACCGTTCCGCCTTGGACAGCAGGAATGCTTCCGAAAAATAGCCAAGATACTTGTCTATAGTGGCGGATGAGATTTTCAAATGTTTCTCGCTATTAAAGGTATTTGAGAGTTTGGTCGGGTTAGTTAAGGAACCAATCGCAGATGCGATGATGTTCAGCAGGTCCTCAAGTACCTCAGTGTCATTTTGAATTGCGTGTCTCTCGACTACGTCCTTCAAATATGTCCTGGTGAATAAATCTTTCAGATATTGGCTCTTTTGCTCATGCGAAGAGAGTGTCAGTGTAACTGGCATACCTCCATAGGTGTAGTAATCAACCCATGCGTTATATTTATCTCCTTGATGCACAGCATAGAACTCTGCAAACGAAAGCGGGTAAACACGAATCTCATCCCCCCGATCCCTAAACTGTGTGAGAATGTCCGTGGACAACATCTTCGAGTTACTTCCCGTCACATAAACATCAGCATTTTTGATTTTCATTAAGCCAAGAACAACATCGATAAAATTGATTTTAGCCTGAGGATCGTCAACATACGGATTTTGGATTTCAGATACAAACTGAATTTCATCAATCAGAATGTAGTATCGTTTTTGCTTATCCGTGATTCGCCCCCTGATATATTTGTCCAGCTCAAACGGATCCCTGTACTTTGCATTGGGCAATTCATCTAATGCAATCCCAATGATCTGATCTTCTTCAATCCCCTGCGTATAAAGATATTTTGTGTAAAGCTCGAACAAGAGATATGATTTCCCGCAACGACGGATACCGGTGACAATTTTGACTCTTCCGTTATCCTTTTTTGCAATTAGCTTTTGGAGGTATTCTCTCCGTTCCAACTCCATCATTAAGACCTCCCGAAAAGTTTCTGCGTAAATACGCATTTTTTTGACGAGTCTATTGTGGTCCTTTTGCTTTGCAAATGCAAGTGGAACACGTAATTTTTTTGCGTATTTACGCAAGAATTTTTCGAGATACCAATGTCTCTATGATCACAGTATTCATGCGTTCCTCTCTTTCTCCGTTTAACGCCCGGACGGCAAAATAAAAAGCACGGCTGTCCGTGCTTCTGGTAAAAGATCACTAAGTATTATTCCGAATGTCACGCAGACTTTACGTGTAAAGAATGCGGCAATTTCTTTACCTTTCAGATGAACTGATTTTCGCCTGAGTATCTGGAAACAGCAGAAGTCAGAAAGCCATATCATGAAGAGAACAGCATTGGCAGAATGAATACTCAAAACAGCCGCTGATCACTCTGATACGGAATGATGTGATGCACCATGTTTGCCCCGGCCATGCCCATTGCCTGACAGACAGAAGGCATACAGCGGATGCATGCAATGATTCTGCAATTACCTGCATTATTGTTCAGCAACAGACATTTGGGGGAGTACCGTAATGGGGGCTCCCATATTTTGATTGTACAAGAGAAAAAGCACATTCACGCCTTTTCAAGAACAGGCCAGAAAAATCAGTTTGGTCACGCGGGACAGATTTAAAAGAAGTGCAATGGATTGCAGGAAATGCATAGTTAAAAAATTGAATCTGTGTACTATGCCCGATCTTTGTGCGTCTTTTGTATGCTAAAAATATTGCAATCTAAATCACTTATACCGTCTCCAGATCTTCCTAACATTTTCCGTGTCCGGATATTTTACCTCATTCTATTTTGTTCCACCCATATTTTTAAACCATCAATAACCATACTCATCTTTTCCTGTTTTTCTTGAATAGCATCCTTCAGCTGAGATTGTGTATTTTTGATGGTCTTGTTGACCGATTCAAGGGCTTTCGACAAGCTGTGGTATAACCATGAAAAATTACTGTAATTCCGGTTCAATGCAAAAGTTTGTGGGATTTTGGATTCCTGACGTAAGGCCTGCGTGATGCATCCATCACCTTCAGAAAGAAGTATTCATCATCCGGAATCCC
>CACWXY010000037.1 GCA_902764915.1 uncultured Eubacteriales bacterium
CATCAAGCGCTTCAGGGTGTTGGAAAGACGGATCATGTGGTTTTCCTTCCTTTCTTTTTATCCGGCCGCATCCAGCCGCTGCCGTGCCACCAGCTCGGCGAAATGGCTGTTCTGCGCGATCAGGTCATCATACGTGCCTTCCTCTATGATCGTCCCTTTGTCCATGACCAGAATCCGGTCGCAGTTGCGGATGGTGGAGAGGCGGTGGGCGATCACGATGCGGGTGCAGTTCAGCTTGTCCAGCGCGCCAGACACCTGCTTTTGCGTCTTGTTGTCCAGGGCGCTGGTGGCTTCGTCGAAAATCAGGATACTGGGCTTGGGGGCGACGGCCCGGGCGATCATCAGCCGCTGCTTCTGTCCGCCGGAGATTCCCCCCTGGCCCTCGGAGATCAGGGTCTGCATGCCCATGGGCATGTCCCTTATATCCTGGGCGATGCCCGCCATCTCCGCCGCTTCCCAGGCTTCATCCAGCGTCAGATCGGGAGCGGAAATGGTAATATTGGAGAAAATGTCGCCCTGGAACAGCTGGCCGTTCTGGATCACCACGCCGATGTGCTTGCGCAGAGAACGGGGATCGATGCTGTTCAGGTTGTGCCGGTCGTAGAATATCCCACCCTTTTCCGGCTTTTCAAAGCCCAGCAGCAGCCGCACCAGCGTGGATTTGCCGCAGCCCGTGCGGCCCACGATGGCCACATATTCCCCGGCCTTGATATCCAGGGAAAGATCATTCAGCACATAGGGCGTGTTTTCCTCATACCGGAAGGAAACATGGCTCATTTCAATGTGCCCCGTCACGCGGTCAACGGGCTGCTTGTCTGCGGCTACTTCAGGTTCGGCTTTCAGGATAGGCTCGGCCATTTCCAGCACCGGACGGATGGAGGCCACCGAGACGGCGATGCCGGCCAGCGCGGAGAACGCGCCCATGACCCGGCCATAGGCAGCCGTGAAAGCGTAATACTGGCTGACGCCCACATTCGTTTGAATCGCCAGATAATACAGCACGATGGTGCCGATCAGCGAAATCGCCGTGGTGATGACGGTGTTGATTTTGAGAAACAGCGGCGGGTTGTATTCCAGCCGCGCGCACTTTGCGTAGTGCTGTCCCCACCGAGCGAACACCCGCTTTTCTGCGCCGGACAGCCGGATCTTCTGGATGCCGTTTATCACGGCGTAGCTCATGCCCTGCTCCTCGGCGCTCAGCTTCATCCGCTTCCTCGAAATGCCGATTTGCACAAAAGACACCGCCAGGCTCATCACCACCGTGGCCAGGATGATCAGCAGCGACGGCCACACCAGCGCCGGGGCGAAGCTGAAGATCTGCGCCACATAGAGCAGGGACAGGAGGCTGCTCAGGCCGATGGACAGAATGTTATTCAGCATCATGCTGCACAGGGAATTGACGCTGCCCGCCCGGCTGGACAGCTCGCCGGAGGAATACCTGCGGAAAAAGCTCACCGGCAGGGACAGAATGCGCATCATCACCGAGGCCTGCACCGCCTGAGAGGTTTTGGTGTTGATCCGCTGCATCAAAAGGCTGCGCACCAGGCCGATCAGCTGGGAGGCAAAGGCGCTGGTCAGGAGAAACACCCCTACGCCCGCCATCAGGTTCATATTGTGGCCTTCCAGGATCTTGCCCGTCACCAGGCTGTACACCCGGGGCTCAATCATCCCCACCAGCTGCACGGCCAGGGTGGCCAGCACGATCACCACCAGGTCCCCGTAGGTGATGCTGTTTTTCATGTACTTTAGCAGATCGGGAATGCCCAGCTTTTTCATGGGCAGGGGCTGATAAAAACACAGCGCTTCTCGGGAAAACAGCCTGGCGGTTTTCCGGGTAATGCGGGTTCTCTTGCCTGTGGCAGGGTCTTTGAAATAATAACCGTAAATCGTTCCCGGCAACAGGGCTACCGCGGTTCCCGCTTCCTTGAGATAGCCCAGCATGGGGCCGTAGGCGTCGTTCTGCCAGCCCTCCTCCAGTTCCACTTCCCGGGTCATCAGGCCCGTGGGCCGCAGCACATATTCCAGCTGGTCGTTCACGTCCCGGATGGTATCCGGGATCTCGACGGGCTTTTGATGATAGAATTTCAGGATGTCGTCGATAGCTTCCTTGGCGATCAGGCGCTCGTCCTCCAAACGATTCGCGTCCCACTTGTCCATAACCACGCTGGCCATGCGGAAAAAGGAGTCTTCCAATACGTTCTGGTCATTTTCCGTTCGCTGCCTGATCTGTTCGGTAAACCAACCCATAACAGAAGTCCTCCTTTCTTATTCGCTGGTCACAAGTTCGGCGTAAGCGCCGCCCTTGGCGTAAAGCTCCTCGTGCGTGCCACGTTCCACAATACGGCCCTTATCCAGCACGATGATCTCGTCGCAGTCCCGGATGGTAGAAAGCCGATGGGCCTCCACGATGCAGGAAATGCCGCGATCCTTGATGGCCTTCACCAGCTCATATTCCGTTTTGGCGTCCAGGGCGCTGGTGGCCTCGTCCAAGATAATAATAGAGGGGTCTTGGGCCAGCACCCGGGCGATCTCGATGCGCTGCCGCTGGCCGCCGGACAGATCCTTGCCGTTTTCCGTCAGCCTGCCCTGATATCCGCCGGGCCGCTGCAGAATATCCTCGTGGATCTGGGCGTCCCGGGCAGCCAGGATCACTTCAAAATCCTCGATGGTGTCGTCCCACATGCGGATGTTGTTGGCAATGGTATCCTCAAACAGCACGATGTCCTGATCCACCATGGCCACGGAGCCGGTAAAAACGTTGCGGGGGATCTGGGAAATGGGCTTGCCGTCAAAGAGAATCTCGCCCGCCCAGGGCTGGTACAGCCCGGTGATCAGCTTGCTGACGGTGGATTTGCCGCAGCCGCTGGCCCCCACGATGGCGATGCGCTGCCCCTGTTTCAGGTGCATGGAAAAATCGGAAATGATGGGATTGCCCAGCCGGGAATAGCCGAAGGTGACGTGCTTCAGTTCCAGGTCGCCGCTGAGCTTGGCAAAGTCTTTCGATTCGCAGTCCGCGCCGTATTGCAGGGTAGGATCGTCCGGGTTCTGCATCACGTCCTCCACCCGTTCCATTTCGGTGCGCATTTCCTGGATGGTCTGGCCCGCGCTGACCAGCGTCATGGCCGGGCCCATAAAGGAGGAAAGCAGCCCCTGGAAGGTGACGATCATGCCGACGGTGAAGCTGCCCGACATGGCCAGGCGCACGCCCAGGAACAGCACCAGATAATTGCTGGCCGTGCTGATGAACTGCGGGATCAGGCCGATGCGGGCGTTGAGGGTGGCAAACTTGACCTGCTGGGTGTTCACCGACGCCTGGTAGCCGCTCCACTTGCGGAAGAAGCCGCCCTCTGCCCCGGAGGATTTGATGGTCTCCGTCATGCTGATGCCGGCCAGCGTGGCGGAAGCCAGCTTGCCCGCGTCCCGCATTTCCACCCGCATCAGATTGATGCGCTTGTTGGACAGATACCGGGCCACGGCGAGGTTCAGGGCCAGGGAAGCCACGCCCACCAGGGTCATCACGGCGCTGTAGCGCAGCATGACCACCAGGTAAAAAAGCATCATCACCGTGTTCAGCGCCAGCGGGGCCACGGTGTTCACCAGCGTGCCCGCAATGGAGGCGTTGGTGCCCTGCCGCTGCAGAATATCGCCAGTCATGCGCTGGGAGAAAAACTCCATGGGCAATTTCAATACCTTCCACATAAAGGAGGCGTTGCCCTCGATGGCCATTTTGCCGTTGATCTTCAGGCTGTAAACGGCTTGTGCCCATTGCACGACGATCTGGAAGCCCGCCAGCAGGATCATGGCCGTGATAAAGGGATACAGCCAATCCGGGGCCTGGCCGGTCAGCAGACGGTCAAAGAAGATGCGGGACATGACGGGATTGATGATGCCGAACAAATAAGAAATGATGGAGGTCAGCACGATAAAGGCCACGGCGGGGGCCGCGCCCTTCAGGCGCTTCCGGGCAAACGCCAGGGTGCTCTTGCGCTTGCCGGAGGGCGTGAAGCCTTCCCCGGGCTTGAAGGTCAGCACCAGGCCGGTGAAGGATTGGTCAAACTGCTCCATGGGCACCTGCACCATGCCCCGGGCGGGATCGTTGAGCACAGCCTTGTCGCCCTTGAAGCCGTCCAGCACCACGAAATGATTGAAATTCCAATGGATGATGCAGGGAAAGGAAGTCTCCTTTTTCAAGGCTTCCACTTCCATGCGGTAGCCGTGCACCTCCAGCCCATAGCTCTGGGCGGCCAGGTACACATTTTTCATATTGGAGCCGTCCCGGCTTACGCCGCAATCTGCGCGCACAACCTCCAGGGGAATCCATTTCTGATAGTACGCCAGCACCATGGCAAGGCTGGCCGCGCCGCACTCCAGCGCTTCCATTTGCATGATCACCGGCACCTTCGCGATCCCGTTTTTGACGGGCTGCTTCACTCTCTTTTCAGCCATAGACAGCCCCCGTCAATTCCACAGGAAGCTGATGGGCGTGGTGGATTCCAGCACCAGCTCTGCCTCGTAGTCCCCCTCCGGAAGCGGAACATAAAGATTGTCTGTTGAAATCTCAAGTACGACCTCGTTATTGGGCTGCACGCCAATCCAGCTGATATAGCCTTCTACTTTACCCAATCGGACCTTCATACCCAGATCCACCTGATCCTTTATGGCATGTGGAAGGTAGGCCACCATCCCTGTGAGTTTTTCCGTCTCCCCGCTGGCAGTATCCTCTCCCGGAATCTCATAGTGTGACAATGACACCGTGATGGGCATCGTGTTTTCCATCGTAGCCGTGGAGGCGTACACGATAAAGCCTACCAGCAGCGCCACGATTGCGCCAAGGATCATCCACAACCTGGGGCTGGTGACGCGCATGTAATCATGCAGCTCCTCCGGGGAGGAAATGCGCTCCATGCTCTTTTTTCTGAACAGTCCATTTTCCATCGGATTCTCCTCTTTTCTCGCCCCGACAGCCTCTACATCCCCAGGCGGAAGTCATGTGATACGGCGTCTCCCGATCTGTCTTTGATCCATTGGCTGCATTCTGTGCATTTATACAGGCGTCTGAAGCTGCGGCCAGGCAGATCGGTCATTTCTTAACGAGGTAAACCTTTTTGTTGAGACTGTCCCAGCGGAGGTAGAAAGACTTCACGCAGGCATCGCATATGAATGCTACTTCGAAGGAACTCGCCCCGATCCTCTTTACGACATCCGCGCTTGTGTTCCCGCAATACGGGCATTTGATTTCATACCCGTCGAGCCATGTGTGGTATTTTCCATTGGAATGAAACGTCCAGCCGCCGGCCACCTGGCCCATTTCTTCCATGTTCAGTTCCTGCTTGTCACTCATGCTTTTTGCCTCCTCAAAATTGACTCCACGCCATCTTGTCCCATATATAACGCAAATACGGGATCAGCGCTATAGAAAAACAGAAAAAGCTGAAACAGACTTATTGGTTATCGGGATACCATTCGTTGATCACGTCGGTGGGAATTTCAAAGTGCTGGTAATCCTTGCGATCCTCCCAGTCGCCGCCCCATTCAAAGCCATGCTCAATGAAAAGACGGTAGCACAGATCATCGTGATCGATCTTACAGGGGAAGTCCGCTTCCCGATCCAGATAAGGCTCTCCGGTGATCGGCTCCACGATGCGCACGCCGTCAACCACCTTCGTGTAAGGGTTGTACAGGGTATTGATGTCTACCGCCAGGCCCAGCCCATGCTTGGAAACCCGGGTGGTGTGGGAAATGAAGCGAAAATTGAAAGAGGAGGAGTTGTTGTCCTCCATGGAAAGCTCGTCGTCCGCGTCATACTCGTCAACCAGGCGGATCTTTTCAATGGGATATTTTGCTTCATAGAGCTGCTGGAGAATTTCCAGCACATCCTGGGCGATGTGATAGTTGACGATCATTTCGCCCTCGTGGGTTTCGCCATCCAGCCCCACATGGAGCACATGCAGATACCTTAAATCCTCCCGGGGCAGCGTGCAGTCCTTTTTGAAGGACTTGCCGTAAATGCGTGCAAAAGTCTCGTCCGTAATCTCGGAGATCCAAAAGCCCGAATCCGCCTTCGGATAAACGCGGATGAAATCCAGATCGCCGATCCGGTAATCATGGGTGGAATCGTAGTCCGCCAGGCCAACGCCGTCCTGATATTTCTGTGTCCTGTGGATTGTAAGCACGGATTCATCCGTGAACACGCCGTCCGTCACGATATAGCTCCCGCAGCTGAACAGCACGTTTTCGTTTCCCTCTGTGACCACAAACTGCCTGAACGTCCCATCGTCATAGTAGAACCAGAGGGTGGGAAGATAGGCTTCGCTGCCGTCCGTCTTGACCAGCTTTTGCTTGTCCACCTGCATAAACGCGGCGACAAGCTGCTGGCCGGGATTTGTATTGTCCGGGTACAGACAGTATTCCATCGACCGATCCAGGTTTACGTCAAAGGCAAGGTCGGCCGATTTCAACTGATGCTCCGCTGTATGGAGCTGTTCTGCGTGGATCGTGAGGATATGCGGCGTCTTATCCTGCCAGCCCGGCTCCGTCCAGTCAAAGTTAGCCTCGAAGGTACCTTTGGTATAGATCTCGTACCGGCTTTCATGATCCACATACTGGACGTAGGAATGATCCTGATACAGGAAGATCGCGGTATCGGCCAGTGCTTTGGATTGGTCATCATTCGTGATGATCTGTGCCTCCGGGGAGGAATAGACAGCCAGGATTTCGGGCTGCGCCGTTTCTTCGGCGATAGCACAGCATGCTATGCAAAGCAGCGCAGCTGCCAACAGGACAGGAATCAGCTTTTTCACCAGAACGCATCTCCTCTCAACCTTGTTCACCTGATGGATTCACGATCAGGCGGAAAACCGGTCATTGGGCGGTCTCCTTCAGATTTGGACAATATGCCTGCAGCATCCATAAGACGCCGCAGGCATATCGCCGTGCGCATACCGTCAATCGGTGTAATAGCTGTATTTCAGGATGGTGCTCTCTCCGTTTTCCGTCCAGACCACATTCCTGCTTTCATCATACGAGAACGTAACGGTGAAAAGCTCGCCGTTGTCAAAGCAGCCTTCCGCCTGAATGGTGTCGGCAGCCGGGTCATAATCGCCCTTCAGAATGGCGTTATCCAGGATCTCCCCATTCTTTCCCCGACGGTACAGGCGAATATCATACTGACCGTCATACCACGCGTAGAAGATGACTTCGATATCGTCCTTCATCCAGCGGCCGCCGAAGAAGTTGCCGATCTTCATGAATTCCAGCCCTTTGCCGGCATCTTCCTTCAGATCGTTCCAAAGGAGATTTCCGTTATCATTGAGGGTGAAAACCGCGTCGCCATCCTCGTAATAGGTTTCATCCCAGCTGCCGCTGACGGTATCCTGCCGGTAATGCAGGCCAAGGGGAACGGTGGTGAGGGCATCCTTTGCCGGGTTCAGCGCGGCGGCGTATTCCCAAATATCTTCCTTGTTGTCGCCCAGCTGATGCACGATCATCAGCTTCAGCCCGCCGTCCTCGTCATAAACCTCCATGCGCCAGTCTCCGTCCTCAGCCACCCAGGTGCTGCAATACGCCGCCGCTTCCGGAGCTTCATCCGTATAGAAGCCGTACGTCTCTTCCTCCTCCATCGGCACGAAATCCAGATCGCTCAGGAATTTGACCGCAGTCTGGATCTGCTCGTCGGTGAGCGGCTGTCCCGCGGTGGCCTGGGGCTGGGTCAGCACAAATTCGATTTCATAGCCCTTGTAGATCGTGTAAAAATCCACATAGTCCACGCCGCCCACGATTTCCTTGACCACCATCAGCTTCGTGCCCAGGGCCGTTTCCATGTAGGTTACTTCTACGCCGTCCTCGGCTTTGAAGGTAGCCTCGATTTTGGCAAGCGCGTTTTCGTCCAGATCATTGAGCCGATCCACTTCGGCCATCAATTCCTCGTATGCAATGGAAATGACCATCGCCGGCTTGCTGTCGTCCGCGGAGAGGGAAGCGAGATAGTGCCCCGGCTCCTCCGTGATGACGGTCAGCTGATAGCCCTCGGGCAGCACGCCGCGCAGCTCAAAGGCGCCGTTCATGCTGATGGTACCGATGGCCGTCTTTTCCGCGGTTTCCGCAACGGCAGTGACAAAACTCAGCGTCAGTGCCAGGCAAAGCAGGATCAAAATCACCTTTTTCATTGTATCGCCCTCCAATTTTCTCGTTTATTGAGCAGACACGTACTGCCTGCTGATGAAGCCGATCATACCGGTCTGCGGGTCCTGCACCTGATACCAATTCCTGGTTTCGCCGATAACCGTAAGCTGTTTCCCCTGGGGGCAGGTGGCGATCCTTTCCGCTTCCATGGAGGGGGCCCAGCGCAGGTTCACCCAGCCGGAGGCCCGGGAAGGACGGGCGTACACAATAAACGGTTTGGCAACCAGCTTGCCCGTTCTGAATTCGTCGTTCATCGTGGAAAACGCCTTGGCCAAATCCGCCGTGGCGACCGTGTCGCCAGAGGCGGGGACTGTGCTGGGCTGCGCGGGCTGGGAGGTGGGATTATGATTCACCAGGAACCGCCGCTGCACGTACGCCACGCCAAATTCGCCGTAGGCATTCTGCTCCCAAAGGATCTGGGCCCAGCCATTGCTGTACATTTCGACAACCGTTACTTCCGCGCCGTATTTCAGGGAACCGATGATGTTGTTTCCCGTCGAAGGCGTACTGCGGACGTTCAGGCTCTTGCCGTTATCCGTATAGACCCATTGGGTGCCGTAGTAATCGGCGAATGCCACCGTGGGAAGGAACATGGCCGCCATGACGGCAATGAGCAAAAGGGAAATGACCTGTTTCTTCATGTGTTTTCTCCTCTCGGCCGATAATCTGATGGAATGAACATGATATCCTTTGTTACTTCTGATCGCTTATGGAGGAGAAGATTTCCGCAAACGTCCGGATCTCCTCGGCATGCTCCGGCATGGCTTCGATCAGCTTCTGAATCGCTTCTTCCGGGTTTTCGCCGGACATAGCCTGGGAGATCAGGTCCATGATGCCGTTGAATTCGGCCCAGCCATCTTTTTCCGCATCGTAGGTGCCGTCCGCGTGATAGCGCAGCTCCGCCGCGTTGTGGGACAGCCCGGCGAAAGCGGCGCTCTTCACCGTCAGATCGCCTATAAAGCCGCTGTCATCGTGCTGCTGGTACACTTCGTCGTTTTCGCCCATTTCGGAGGAGACGTGCTCATAGCCCGCGTCCTCCAATTCCTGCAGGGTTTTGCCCGCCAGGGCGTCCAATTCCTCCTGGGTCAGGGGTGCGGCGGTGATTTCCTCCTCATAGGCAACGGGCAGCGTCTTGACGTATTCGTTATACGCGTTGAAAGCGGCTTCCAGAGTGTCGGCGTCCACATATTCCAGGGTGGCTTCCCCCAGCCTGCGGGCTTCATCATCCAGATCGGCCACCAGGCGGATATAGGCGCCGTCCTTCTCCATGGCCACAACGTAGTGCTGATCATCGCCGCCGATCACGCCCGTGAAGCCTTCCGACGTCATGGCTTCGCCAATGGTCGCAAAGGACAGTACGGCAGGTTCCTCAGGCAGCTTTTCAAACCGCATGCCATCGCCCGCGTTTTCCTTTTCATCCAGCCAGATCAGCTTTCCCTCTTCATCCAGGGAGAAAACGGCTTCCCCATCGTTATAGACTTCAGTCGCGGAGGTCTGTTCGCCGTTTTCGTCATATACGACTTCCGTGCGGGTGCCAAAGGGCATGGAAACCAGCGTATGGTCCTCATCGTGATAGAAGCAGCTGTATTCCCATTCCGTATGCTCCCAGGCGCTGCTGCCCCAGGTGATCAGCACCTTGAAGCCTTCTTCTTCCCAATACATGGCGATGGTCGCCCTATCGCACTGCCAAACGCCTTCAAAGGCCGCGGCCTCGGCGGGCATGTATGCTTCGCCCCAGCCGATGGGGCGCACAAAGAGCAATCCGTCGTCTGCGGTTTCGTTTTCATCGCTCCAGGCAAGACGCCCTTCTTCGTCAAAGCTGAACGCCGCAGCGGTGTAATCCAGATTTGCATCCGTGATTTCCTCTTCGCTGCCCGGCTCGTAATCGCCCTTGCCCATGAAGCGGGAGATGCTCTTCAGCGTCTGCGTTTCATCATCCCAGACGCAGCCGTAAGCCCACGCGATGTAAGTAAGGCTCTCCTCGGCGACGACGGGTATATGGACGTTTACAACATAGCCGTCAATGATCTCTCCGTCGGTATGTTCCGTAATATCAATGTTGCAGGTGCCTTCCAGGTCCACCCACTCGCCCAGGTAATCAGCGGGAGCGGGCGCATTCCAGCCGATGGGCCTCTTAAAGTGCAAGCCATCGTCCGCAGTTTCGTTTTTGTCGTCCCAAATCAGCATGCCGTCTTTGAAATAGAAGGCCGTTTCACTGTATTCATAGTTGACGTCGGTGATTTCTTCTTCGCTGTCCGGCTCATAATCGCCCTTGCCAGTGACGCGGGAAATGCTTTTCAGCGTTTGCGTCTCATCATCCCACACACAGCCGTAAGCCCAGGTCACATAGCTGTAGCTTTCCTCGGCAATGACGGGCATATGAACGTTGACAACATAACCGTCTACGCTCTCTTCAGCCATATGCTCCGCAATCTCGATTCTGCAGGTGCCGTCCAGGTCCACCCACTCTCCCATGAAATCCTCAGGAGTCACCCCCGGCGTTTCCTCCGCCAGCGCAGCGCCGCCCAGGCACAGCGCGGCAGCCAGAATGATGGCAGCGATTTTTTTGATGATGTCCATTTCTTCGCATTCCTTTCTTTTTCTATTCATGAACGCTTATTCGCGTTTCAGAAGCAGTTTACTTGGGAAAGCCCTCCAGGGAACCGTGTTCCTCGATCCATACATATTTTTCCCAATCGGCTTGATTCAGAATCGCCCGCGCAACGGCGTACGGATGCGTTCGCCCCGCGTCGCTGCTCATGGCCTTTTCATACATTTCATCGCCCACACAGGCCCTGAAAAAGCGGAGCGATTCTTTTTTGTGGTGAAAGCCCGGCCTGTATATCCCCAGCGCGTGCCCGCCGCTGAAGGATTCCATCTGTTCCGGGTTCAGCTCGATTCGATTGATACTGTCTATCATTTGCGCTCAGTCCTCGCCTTCTCATAGAAGCTGAAAGACGTCCATTTGTACGGTTTGCCCTTACGAGCCAAAATGGATGATGATACAGGCGTAAGTCCAGAAACACTCGTGATGAAAATCGTTAGGGCTATCGTGATGCAGGATGGTAAAGCAATCGTAATCGCTCCAGCAGAATTGTCCTCCCGCGGCTTTCTCCATCTCTTCGGGATCAAGCTCCTGCATGCTTACAAAAGCTTTTTCCATATCCGCTTCCGCAAAGTCGTATCCCATCGCCCTGGCAGCTTTTACAATGGCTTCCCCGTCGCTCTGCGCGCTTTTTTCTTCGGCGATCTTTTTCAGCTCTGCATCAAACTGTTTCCCCAGCTCGGGATTCTCCTTTAAGGACTGGAAGAATTCTTTTGCGCTTTGGGTCATGCTGATCTCTCCTATTCCTTCATTGCCCTGCTCCAGGCTATCCGGCTCTCATGATTCATCAACCGTTTTTAATCCATGGGCAACGGCAACTTTTTGATGATGTAATCAATCAGTCCCTTTCCGTCTTTTTGCATTTTCTTCGCATCTTCATTATTGATAAACTCATCCACATAATGAATGAGATCATCCACTTTGGAATCATGGAACAGGGTGATGCAGCCGTAATCGCTGAAGCAGGCGGAACCCTGCTGATCAGGAGAATCGTGGTTCCAGGCGGTGTAGCAGTCGTAATCTGCGAAGCACCAGCCCCCGGCTGCCTGTTCCATTTCCTCGGGGGCAAGCTCCTGGGCTTCGGCGTTGGCCTTTTCCATGTCCGCCACGGTGAAATCATAGCCCAGGGCCTGGGCAGCCTTGGCCATGGCCTCCGCGTCGCTTTCCGCGCTCTTTTCCTCGGCGATTTTTTTCAGCTCCTGCGCCAGCCTGTGCTGAAGCTCCTCGCTCTCCCGCAGCGCCTTCTCAAATGTCCGCACGTTTTCCGTCATAAACAACAGCTCCTTTCGGTCTGTGACGCCTTCAAACGATTACGAATCGAAACCTTTGATTATTTCTTTCACCTTTTTGTAAATATCCTCAACCGGATCGACGTACTTTTTATACAGGTAATCGCCGATCTTGCTGTTATGATAGGCAGAGACGCAATCATAGTCTTTTAAGCAGGCGGAACCCGGCTGATCAGGGGAATCGTGGTTCCAGGCGGTGTAGCAATCGTAATCCGCAAAGCACCAGCCCCCAGCCGCCTGTTCCATTTCCTCGGGGTCCAGCTCCTGGGTTTCGGCGTTGGCCTTTTCCATGTCCGCCACGGTGAAATCATAGCCCAGGGCATGAGCGGCCTTCGCCATGGCCTCCGCGTCACTTTCCGCGCTCTTTTCCTTTGCGATCTTCGCCAGCTCCTCAAACAGTTTTTTCTGCAGTTTCTCGTTTCCCCGCAGGTCTTTTTCAAATTTCCGTACGTTTTCCGTCATGGTGATGGCTCCTTTCTCTTTTCTTGTTGCATATTTTACAAATGGCATTCGCCATAGTATTTCCGGATCGCCGCATCCGCAACGGCCCGCACGGCGTTTTCGCCGATGTGCTTGTGAAAATAGCAGCACCGCCCGTCCGGCACCAGGTAATCCCCCTCGTCGGTGATGCCCTCCACCATGCAGCCGCCGCAGCATTTGGGCAAAAATTCACATGCAGCGCAAGCCGGATTCTTTTGAAGTAGATCGCTGACCTTCGTCTCCACCACATCGTGGTAGAAGCTGTCCAAGGTCATTTCGCCCAGGGGATGCTCCAGCACGCTGGGAAATCTCTCCTTCAGCGCGGTATCGGAAAAGCCCATGCAGGGGGATAGCCGACCTTCCGGCCCGATATACGCGTGATAGCGCACGCTTTCGCAGTAGGGATACTTTCTCCAGTCCGCACCGTCCTTGGCGTTATGCACATAGGCGACTTTATAGTCGGTTTTTCCCTTTTCGCAGCGGAAATACCCATCCAGCTCCACCCCGATGGGCATGCCGTCCTCAAAGAAATGCGGAATATAGTCTCTGTACGCCGCCCAAACCTCATCCTTCGTCAGGGCGTACTGATCCGCGTATTGCTTCCACAAGCCCAGGCTTTGCGGCGCGTTGACCCGCAGGTTTTGCACGTTCATTTCCGCCAGGTAATTGGCCGTGGAGCGCAGGCTATCCCGGTTTTCCCGGTGGATGCACATGGCAGCGTTGACGGTATAGCCGCGTTCCTTGAGCAAGCGGAACGCCTCTTCCGCCTGCTTTTCCGCCCCCGGCACGCCCCGCAGCCAATCATGGTGGCCCAGGCCATCGAAGCTGAGCTGGAAGACGGGATGCTGACGGTACTTTTCCAGCATATCCAGCGTGTCCCCTGTCAGCAGGGAAGCGTTGGTGAAGAGTACGCCGATGTCGATATTGCGTTCGCCGAGGGCCTTCACGATCTCCTCAAAGTCCCGGCGTACCAGAGGCTCGCCCCCGGTCACGTCCACCCGGTTGACGCCGCATTGGGCGATTTCCTCCACGATATGCAGACAATCGGAAAGCGGCAGCTGGGGATGATGAGCGTTTGGTGCGGACACCAGACAGTGGCGGCAGTTGAAATTGCATTTGCCCGTGATGCTCCAATGCACGGATTTGATGCGCCGGGAAGGATAGACGTGATACCGCTGAAAAGAAGAAAGCGGCTGCATGGGGCCTTCCGACTGCTCCATGATGCCATGCTTCGTCATTTCTTTGATGATCGTTTTCCCTTTTTCACTGAAGGCGGAAATGTCCACGTCCTCCTCGCCGTTGCAGCACAAAAGCTCCAGGAACGGCTCCTTTTCCATCAGGAACGGCTCCTCATGCTTTTTTTTGCCCGCCATGGCACAGACGGCGAAGGGCAGCTTTTTCCAGCCGCGGAATGCCCAGGGCTCCTTCAATCGGTAGTACATGGTTCCTCCTTCCGTCGCAAGAGGAATTCTATATATTTGCATTATAATAAGTCGTGTCCAAAGGATGTCCAAAGAAAAACCGCCTTTTTCCAAATAATTGAAAAAAGCGGTTTTGTATTCTGTTTTTATATGGGTTACGTTTGATGGATCCGCCAGGACAGGATGCCCTCCGTCATGCTGGCCCAGGAATAGGAACTCATATATTCGCCCCGGTACGCGTTGATGGTATCGGCGTCCCCGGAGAAAAACAGGTACGCGTCGCAGGAGAAGGTATCCGGCTTGACCCGCAGCACGCCCTTCTCGATCTCCATGATCTGCTCCGCTCCGTATTCCCGCAGTGTATCCCGGAGGGATCGGATATACACGTCCAGCTGTTTCTGCATCCTCCGATCGTAGAACTGCTCCTCCCAGATCGCGGCAAAGAGATCGGGCCGGGTGACGCCGTTTCCCTGCTTGTCCACCAGATAGGCCAGGATCTCTTTGCTCTTGGCCAGCCTGAAGCTGATGGGCTTGTCGCCCACGTATACGTCGAAGTACCCAAACGTTTTTACATGAATGTGCGATAAGGCGGCGCTGTGCCGGGCTCCATGAATGTACGCGACTTCTTCCGCCAGCTTTTCCAGGGAAACAGGTTTGAGCAGATAGCCTGCCGGGTGCACCGCATAGGCGTCAAAAGCGTACTGCTTATAGGCCGTCAGGAAAAGAATGGCCGTCTGGGGATGCAGCTGCTTGATCTGCGCAGCCAGGGTAATACCGTCAATATCAGGCATATTGATATCCAGCAGGACAATATCCGCCGAATGCTCCCGCAGGTAGGTCAGGGCGGATTCCGCGTCCGTAAACCCTTCCGCCCTGTCGATTTCAGGCAGCTGTCCGCATTGCTTCAGCGTGTATTCCACGGCCAGGGGCTCGTCGTCCACACAGATCATGTTCATGGCTTTTGCTCCTTCCTGCCATCCGGGATCAGCAATGTGATGCAGGTGCCCTTTCCGATCTCGCTTTGCAGGATCAGCTTGCCGCCGCACATTTGTTCCACCCGTTCTTTTACATTCCGCAGGCCAATATGGGTTCCGTCCAGCGTTTTTTCCGGATCGAAGCCTTTGCCGTTATCAGTTACCGTAATCCGGTGAAGGTTTGCTTCCCGAACGGAAGAGACCGTCACCAGGCCGTCCTTTTTCCCGCGCACGCCGTGGCGGATGGCGTTTTCCACCAATGGCTGGATGGTCAGGGCCGGGATATCAAAGCGGTCATCCTGGATCTGGTATTCGATGCGGATGCTTGGAAACCGCAGCATTTCGATCTCCGCATACAGCCGGGTATGCTCCAGCTCCTTGGAAACGGGGATCAGATCGCTTTGGCTCAAGGATTCCAGGTTCTGCCGCAGATAGGTGCTGAAATCCTCCAGCGTTTTATCCGCCAAGGGAGGGTTCTTTGCGTACAGCGCGCGGATGGTGTTCAGGGCGTTGAACAGAAAGTGGGGCTGGATCTGCGTCATCATGATCTGGATTCGCTGAGCGGCCATCAGATCCCGCTCGTGTTCCCGAACGAATTGCAGATGCAGCCAGATATAATAAAACACGCTGCCCACCACAGTGACAATAGTCAGGAAGGAAACGGAAAGTGATTCCATGCTCATATGGACGTCGATCACGACGGAAACAATGATGCTCAGCACGATGGAAACCGGGATGAGCTGTTCTTTTTTTCTCGTTTCCCGAAAGCGCAGCAAGGTATAGATCAGCAATCTCAACAGCAGAATGCCGCTGACCACAAAGCAGGCAGGATAAAGCGGGCCGCGCAGCATGACAAAGTCGAAATCTCTGATTTCAAAACACAGCTTTGTGTAAGGCGAGGAAAAATAGAAAACCAGAATCACCGGTCGAACGGAGTAACCGTAGGCGGCTAAAAATTTCTTACAGGCCAGATCCTTATGGCGGATGAAAAGCTCGTTATCCCATAGATTCTGGGCAATCAGACTCAGGCAAAGCACCACGATGACAAGCATGATGCGTCGATGCTCCCGCTGAATGTAGGGATCAATCGTTACAGTAAACCCCAGACCGAACAGCAAGAGAAGCAAGGGAAAAAGCACTGCCAAGGTGCCAAAATCCAGGCTCACGCCGATTTTCCCTCCCTTCCGTCCATCAGCTTTCTCCATCGTTTGCTTAAAAAAAGGACATCGTCAAGTGGTGGTTATTCTCTCGTGTTTTGAAAAATCCTGCAAGCAAGGTTTCCATACAGTATTGTATTATCGTTCCTTCTGACCATTTTTCTTCCTTCCTTCCTGTTCATTGGATAATTGACTTTCATGAATAGTCAATGAGTTCTCGGCCTCTTTCAAACTATCAACATAGACTTTCTCCTGAATCGGCGCGCCTGTTTGCTCCTTGATTCCAGAGCGCATGGCGGCTTCTGCATCAGGACGAATTGTCAATCGCTTTTGTTCAAGAATTCCAAGGTCATACCCTTCAGGATGTTTTAGCAAATCGAGGAAAGATCGTTTGCCTTTGGCAATCACTTTATGGATAACAGCTTGGCGGTCATCCACATGCTGAATGGCTGCTTTTACCATAGCAATTTGCTTTTGGATTTCCTGCATCCCGGCATGATCGGTCTTGCCGCATTTCTGCATGACGGCCTTTTTCCGCTTTTGCAGCTTGGCGATTTCCGCTTCCGTTTCCTCAATCTTGCTGGTCAGATCCCGGCGTTTTCGGATGCTCACCACAGGCAGAGCATACTTTTCTTTTTGCAGGCGGGTCAGGTCGGTTTTATGGGTCTTGATCGCTTCACGCAGAGCAATGTACCGGTCATAGAGCGGTACCGCCTGATCCAGATACTTCTGGGCTTCGCTGCGACGCTTGCCATTATGTCGCAGGGCATAGAAGGAACCGATCATGTTGGCCCGGATGGTTTCCAGCTTCCGAGCCAGGACGGTAACCGCATCACCTGTCTGTTCTCCTTCCTGGTGAACACCTTCTGCCTGCGCAATGTCAGAAACATGACCCTTTCGGATCTGAAATAACAGGTTTTCCCAATGTGAATAATGATGCGGCTGTGCAGCCGCGATGATTGAAATGAGAAGTCCAATAGTAATGGAGCGTCAGCAGCTTTTCGATGTGGGAAGCGTGCTGACAATGCAGATTGTAATCCGGCCAAAGGCCACCTTTGAACAGTTGCGGCAGGCTTTTGAAAGCGCCTGCCACTGTCATGAAATCTTTTCTTCCAGAATTGAACTGGATGCCTCCGGAAAAGCGTACTACACAGACTGTGACCATCCGCAAAACAGCTTTTCCCAGACGGAACTTTCCCTGCAGGAACTGATCCGGGAGAATGAAAGGATTCGGTTCCGGCTGGAGAAAGGGGAATTTCTCCGTGGGTTTGACGCACCCTCCGGGGTCGTCTTCATGCTACACCATCTGGGCGAGGACGGAAAATCCCTTCTGTATTTAATCGAAACCTTTCTGAACTGTCTGTCCGGAAAAGAACCGGCGTTCCTGCCTTTCCACTGCCTGCGGGAGGAGAATCTCCCGCGCCGGAGCGGGCTGTCGCTGCCTTACCGGATTACCATGAAAATGCTCAACCGCATGTGGCGGCGGGATAAGCAGGTGTTCACTCTTGATGATTTGGACAGGTCCTTTGCGACACTCTGGAAAAACCGCCAGACCTCTCTGAGCGTTTCACGATATGACCGGAAAGCACTGGATCAGCTCCTGAAGCAGTCGAAAGAGGCGAAGGTTTCACTGACATCCTGGCTGCTTACAGACATGGTTCGTGCGCAGCCGGACCAGAAAGCTTCCTTCGGGCTTTCGGCGACCCATCGGGTGAGCGGCAACCGGGCCATGGGAAACTATTCCACCGGTATCATAGCCCGTTTCAGGTATCGGCCGCGCAAATCCTTCGAACAGAATGCGAAAAGGATGCAGCGGCTGATTCACCGCCGGCTTCAGAATGTGAAAGCCCTCTATATGCCTCTTCATGCCGTGGCTATGCTGGATACTACGCTTCCGGATGCCATGAATTTCGAGCATACCGGGATTTTTCACAGCCGGGCCAGCGGTCTTGCCGCGTATATGGCGGGGTACGGAAAGAAAGTCCGGACGATGAGCGTCTCCAACCTTCTGCGTTCGGATATTCCGCTGACCTACGGTCCGTATCACCTGGAGAATCTGATCTTTATTCCTCCGGTGGTCTCCTATGAAAAAACGTGATTGGCGTGGTCACCCTGGGAGACGTCCTGAACATAGTCAGCCATACCATCATAGAGGCGGACGGTTCTCCCCGGAACGCCAGGCCCTGATACATGATCCGTCAGACGAGCGTCCATCGCGGCATCTGACGGATCATTTTCTGTATTTCCACCTGTCGATTGTCGCAGACTTCGGATGGGGGACAGCAGACTGCCTGTCATGGTAAATCAGCCGGATGCAGAAGCGAGAAGACCGAGATGGATCCTGATGCTGCTGCGTATGGCAGAAAGATCGGCTACACCGGGGGCAATGGCAGGGGCGGGAAGAAAGGGACAATCAGAGCCGGGAAAACCGGCCAATGATTCTTTGCCTGTCGGGAGCTGATTGTATATGCCCGGGCTTGCGACTGGCTGTCATGACTCGCTGCCCGCAGAGTACGCAGACATGTTTATGGATGCATGCACGGCAGGATGCCCCCGCGGCGCCGATGAAACAATCTTTCCCGGTTGGAATCGGTCTTCCCTTCCCGGAAGGTGCTGACAACAGCATCTATTGCGCTCTGACGAATCGCCGGGCCTTTCAGGAACGCGGATATTTACAGATGCGCCTCTGACGGGCGTGCCTTTCTTTCGGCGTCTTGTATGCCAATCGTCCCAGCAGTCATGCTGCGCTCCGTATCTGCGATGGCTTTTTTGTGAGGCGCCTTTTATTGGCAGAAGTGGGAACAGCTAACTTTTCGCGTCGTGCAGTGATCTTCATTGCCTGCGTATTCGTTTTTCATTTGTCGGTAAGCGCCACCGGCGGTTATGCGATTATGTCATGGGACAGATTGGCCGGCACGATACCAGGTTTGGCAATGGCAGGAAACGTAACCATGAAAAGGATGCGATGCCGCTGCGGAGAGCCTTTATTGGGAAAAATGACAAGGGTTCGGTTCTGCTGAACCTGATGCGTTCGCGGATTTTTCCCCGGGAAGGTCCGGTACTGCAGCATCATCTGCCTGCATTTCCGTAAGCAGTACCGCATCCACCGGCATCAGCGGATTTCTGGCAGGCATCCGCTTCCATGCCGGGATCCGGCTTGCGTTCTTTGCAGGACAGCCGAGAGCGCATCATAAAACGTGGCGTGCTCATGGATAGATACAGACACACTGCGAAGCATGCAGGCAGCCTACCGTTGCTCAGAAGCAGGCAAAACAGTATAATATACAGACATAGAAGTGAAAGATGAATAACCCTGCAATTGAATGGACAAGGTATCTGTGCGGTCAGATACAAAACAGCAGTCTGATTTTTCAGAAACGGTTCAAAGAAGCGGCAGCTGCTGCTGAAGAGATCCTGATGGGGACACACTATGCAGAGGGTGAAGCGAAACGAACGGCAGAGAAATGGGATGAAGCGGTGACTGCCTTCGGGAAGGCCGGGGACTATTCCGATGCGGCGAAACAGATCCAGGCTACCTACTGTGCAGAGGGTGAAGAAAAGCAAGCTGCTAAGGAATGGGATGAAGCAATAACCGCCTTCGGGAAGGCCGGAGATTACGCTGATGCCGCAGAAAAGATTCAGGTGGCCATGTGACTTTTGGATCCTACCCTCAAACAGCCGATGGCACAGACAGCACTCCTATTGAGTGGCTTGTGCAGGACTACGATGCGGATAATAACTGTTCTTTGCTGATCAGCCGATACGGACTCGATATACAGCCTTATAACAAAACATACACGAACACCAGCTGGGAAAAATGTACACTTCGCACCTGGCTGAATGATACATTCCTGAACAAAGCATTCACGATGGAAGAACAGTTGGGCATTCGGCTGACAAATGTGGATAACAGTATCAGTCAGGGATACAGGAAATGGAACATCAAGGAAGAAAATCATACACAGGATATGATTTTCCTTCTGAGTTATGCTGAAGCAAACAAATACTTTGGCGTGGCTTATGGTGATGGTAAGAAAGCGGATGCGGCCGCACGTATAGCGGCGACTGCGTACGCGGAAAAGCAAGGGGCATATACAAACAACAACCATAAAACAGAGGATGGTGCTGCGACTACATGGTGGTGGCTGCGCTCCCCTGGCAACAATCGGCGTAATGCCGCACATGTGGACTATGACGGTTCTCTTATCCCTCGGAGTGTGAGTGTTGACCGTGGTTGTGTTCGCCCTGCTTTGTGGGTCAATTTGGATGCTGATTTTTTCCAATCGTTAGGCTCTTTCGGACAGTAAAATGCTCCGGATTGTGAAACAATGGTGAACCAATGCTATACATGAAAGTATGCTTTCACTATGACTGAGGGACCGCTGAGGAGAAATAGCGTATGAAATCAAAGAAGATAACCAGCATACCGGGCTTGTTTGGCGGCATGAACCACTACGATGAAAACGGCAAACTGATCGGATATAGTACGGAGAGTATTTTCGGCGGTACGAATCATTATAACGCCGATGGCAGTCGTGCAGGGTACAGCTTGGAGAGCGTTTTTGGAGGCATGGATCATTACGATGAGGATGGTCATTTTTCAGGATACAGCATGGATGGAGTCTTTGGCGGCAAGACCCATTATGATGAAGATGGACAATATGCAGGATATAGCACGCAGAATATAATTGCAGGCAGTACGTTTCATGGTGACGTCGATAATGATCATCCAAGTCTGTTTGACAATGAAAGCGATGATTTAGACTGGTAAAGCTGCATAAACACCCATCTGCGTGGAACAAAGGCACGCTGGACGGCCAGGGACATACGATCTCCAATGTTACCTTCCATTCTGATTACCCGGTCTGCGGTGTCGGTGTGGTCGGCATGAACCTGGGCGAGGTGAAGAATCTGACCGTTCAGAATGTGGACATTCGCTGTGAGAACACCTTCTCCATGGCCATAGGCGGCGTGGTGGGATACAACATGGGCCTGATCCACGATGTGACGCTGACTGGCACAAACCAGATCGCAGGCGTCAACGCCACAGGCGGGATTGCGGGCGGTTCCATGCAGTCCGTGTGGAACTGTACTGTAGACGGCACGGTCATTTATGTGCTGGGCGACAATGATTTCTCCTCCGGGCGAATCATTCAGGCGGATATTGCCGAATGTGGCGGACTGGTGGTCGGTGGTTTCTTCGGGGGCACCATTGATAACTGCACAGCCAGGGGAACCGTAATGGCGGAAGGCAATGAACCCGTGGGTCTGGGCGGCATTGCGGGGTGCCTGGAAATGATGGACAGCATAACCAACTGCACGGCGGAGGTGGAAATTATCTCAGAAAAGGGCGGACATGCGATGGGCGGCCTGTGCGGCTTTTGCGGCACGCACTCCATTGGCGATGTGGCCCTTGCCACTGAGGACATTCAGTCTTCCGTGTACCCCGGCATGATTGAGAACTGCCATGTGACCGCCAGCATGTCTGTTCCCGGTGCGACACACGTGGGCGGACTGGTGGGAACCGGACTGTATTATTACGGGGAAGAGACAGCTTTCAAGGTAGCGAACTGCACGGTCAATGCGGAAATCACCGGCGCTGTTACACCCGGTGCTGTGGCAGGCCGGGCCGTGAATTCCGTGATTGAAAGCTGCGATGCACAGGTGATGCTGGATGGCGAAGCCTTGACCAGCGCAATCGGTGAGACGAGCACCATGTACGAAAGCGGCGATCAGTTCGAGGAAGAAACCCCGGCTGATGACGCTGCGTAAGCAGGACAGAGCGCATAGAAAATGGCGGCAAGTGTCTTTACGGCAGGCCGCCATTTTCCATTGGCTCTTCCTTTCCTCCCGGTTTTGGCTGCATACGCACATTTTCAAGCCTTTTGCACGGCGGATCATATTCCTCCGTTTTCGAGGTCGGCAGCATGGTTTCATTGACCGGACCATCCGAAAACGGTTTGCTGCAATCTGTCACCATCACGAATCGGTCAGTAAGGATTTTGGAAAAGCCAGGCATGTGCCGGATGCACGGTACATGCCTTTTACTGTTTTCGATCTCATGAAATCATTCTTCTTGACAGATGATCATGACGACGTTACAATTGTGACGCCATCAAAAATGGTATGGCAGGGTTCATCTTGCGTGAAGAAAAGTCGCAGCCTGTTACAGGCTGGACCTGCATTGCAGCAGAACGGGAAAGGAGGAGCATATGGTCAGTGAACTGCAGCAGCGGGAGATCCTGCGGCTGTCCAATGAAGCGTCACAGAAGCTGTCCAGGGAATGTCTGGAAATGGCTCTGTTTAAACTCATGGCTGAGAAAGGCTTTGAAAAGATCTCCATTTCTGAGATCGTCGAATTGGCAGGCGTTTCCCGCAATGCGTTTTATCGCAACTACGGAACGAAGGAAGCACTTCTTGATGGACTGGCAAACACGATCGCCCGGAAACTGAGAGAAGCACTTCCTGACGGTATGAACGCAGACGCAGTATCATACAGCCGCTTTTTTGAAGTGGCGGCCCAAAACGCAGACGCCTTTCATATCCTTTTGAGAGTTCGCTATCCATTGGCCGCCAGGGTTTCGGGTGAGGGAAAGGATTATGTACAGACTGCCTGGGAAGGGGCATTCTTCAATATCGCGATCCAATGGTATAAAAACGGGATGAAGGAAACACCCGCGGAGATGGGAGAACTGTGCGAGAAACTGCTGGCCAGGCATTGCACAGGCGCCGGGGACAGAGGTGAAATGCCAAAATCTTCCTGATTGCAGGCGTGCACTGGATCCTGCAATCCGCAGTGCGGACTGCCTGCGGCTTATCATCCGGCAGAGCCAATATCCATGCATGCTAAATAACGCATTCATCTTCTGTCTGGGAGACTGCTTCCTTTTCCGGAAGAGGCAACAACACTGGCTGCCATGTGAATGGCGGATCGTCTGGTGCTCCACAGCGTCCTGACCCAGATGAGAAAAAACGGTGAAAATGCTTGTTAAATCGTTTGCCTGCGCCATGTTTGGGAGCCTGAGGATATGCGTCAACAATCTGGCTCACAGCGAGGGAAACCTGCGTTCTCCGCTGCCCCTGGCATGCAGCTGGTTCAAATATTATCCAATCAATAAGGAAAGGTGATTATGGAATGTTCGATAACAGCAATCCTTCCAACCGAAAGCCGCTGATTTACTATATTGTGATCGCGGCTGTGATTATTCTGCTCATGAATGCTTTTCTTTTCCCGACCCTTCTGGCGAGACAGGTGACGGAAGTGGGCTACAGTGATTTTCTCACCTGGGTGGACAGCGGACGTGTCAGTCAGGTTTCGCTGGATCAGCAGAGCGATCAGATTATCTTCCTGGCCACCAATGAGGATGGACAGGAGCAGATTTACAAGACAGCTGTATTCCCCGATGATGGCCTGCGTGCGCGCCTGGAAGCAGGAGGGGTGAAGTTCAGTGCACAGATTCCTACGCAGAACAATCCGCTTCTCAGTTTTCTGATCAGCTGGCTCCTGCCTATTGCTTTGTTCTCGCTGATTGGACGTGTGCTGATGGGGCAGATGAATAAGCGCATGGGCGGAATGAATGTCATGAATTTTGGCAAAAGCAATGCCCAGATTGTGGCAGACAAGGAAACAGGCGTTACTTTTGCCGATGTGGCCGGTGAGGAGGAAGCCAAGGATGCACTGAAGGAAATCGTCGATTTCCTGGAGCACCCGGACAAGTATGCAGGCATTGGTGCCAAACTGCCCAAGGGTGCACTGCTGGTGGGACCTCCAGGCACAGGCAAGACACTCCTGGCCAAGGCGGTGGCCGGGGAGGCAAAGGTGCCGTTTTTCTCCATCAGCGGGTCTGAGTTCGTGGAAATGTTCGTGGGCATGGGCGCGGCCAAAGTACGTGATCTGTTTAAGCAGGCGAATGAGAAAGCGCCATGTATTGTCTTTATTGATGAGATTGATACCATCGGCAAGAAGCGCGACAGCGGTGCAGGCATAGGCGGAAATGATGAGCGTGAACAGACGCTGAACCAGCTTCTGACTGAGATGGACGGGTTTGACGGGAAGAAAGGCGTTGTAATCCTTGCCGCTACCAACCGGCCGGAATCTCTGGATCCTGCCCTTCTGCGACCGGGCCGCTTTGACCGGCGGATTCCCGTGGAACTGCCTGATCTGGCCGGGCGTGAGGCAATTCTGAACGTACATGCCAAAGCAGTGAAACTGGGAAGCCAGATTAACATGACGGAGATCGCCAGGGCTACCAGCGGAGCCAGCGGTGCGGAGCTGGCCAATATTGTGAATGAGGCTGCGCTGCGCGCTGTCCGGATGGGCCGCAGCGAGGTGCTTCAGGAAGACCTGATGGAGAGTGTGGAAACTGTCATAGCAGGATATCAGCGCAAGAATGCGGTGCTGTCGGAAATGGAAAAGAAGATCGTGTCCTACCATGAAATTGGCCATGCCCTGGTGGCTGCCATGCAGAGCCATTCAGCGCCGGTTACGAAGATTACCATTATCCCACGCACGTCTGGAGCGCTGGGCTATACGATGCAGGTAGATGAAGGCGATCACTACCTGATGAGCCGCGAGGAACTGCTCAGTAAGCTCACCACACTTACCGGCGGCCAGGCAGCGGAACAACTGATCTTTGGCTCAATCACCACAGGCGCGAGCAACGATATTGAAAAGGCTACCAAGCTTGCCCGGGGAATGATTACGCGGTATGGCATGAGTGAGTTCGGTATGGTAGCGCTGGAAACAGTGAACGGGCAGTATTTGGGGCAGGATACATCGCTGGCCTGCAGTCCGGCGTATGCAGAGAAGATTGATGACCAAGTGGTTGCGCTGGTTGGCCAGGCAAGGCAAAAAGCGGACCAGATTCTGCGGGAGAATGAGGCAAAACTGCATGAACTGGCGAAGTATCTGCTTGCAAAGGAAACGATCACAGGGGAAGAGTTTATGCAGATTCTTGGGCAGTAAGCAGGAAAAGGACGGAAGAATGCGCTTCGGACCTTTTCAACTGACTTTTTCCGGCGCAGAGATGCACGTGTGAAAGCAAGAGAAAGACCATGCCAGCAGGCTGTCTCATGACTGCTGGCATGGTCTATTTCAGGTACATCTCTCCCAATCAGTAACACTGCATATAAGCCTTATGGTCCCATAGTATTTCGCTAATCCGTTATCATGCACAGGCTTTACAGATCGTATACTGTTTCGGCGTTGACTGCATTCCAATCGGGGAATGCTTTTTCATTTTCCCTGCTTTTCTCCTGAGAACGATTGACAGGCGGCGAAAAAGCGCGGTCTGCAATGATTGCCTTTGCAGGAAGAGACACACTTATGTGATGAACCGGAGATGTGCGACTGCGATGATTCGAAAGAGTTTCGCATCATCGGCTGGTATGGATATCATTGCTTTGCCTGGCAAGCAGCGAACGCCTCGCAGAGCTTACAGAAGTTCGCAACGCAGCAAGATCCCCGGAAAACCAGTCAGTTTCTCTTATTGCCCGGCCGAGGACACTGCTTCCGTATTCGCACATCGCCTGCCGTTTTGGACCCGTTCTCAATGGGGCTTTTTGGCATGCCCTTTTTTTGAATGGTATGCCCTACGATCTTCTCTGCACACCTATGATGAATCATCCGTCTGGCTTATCGGATATGTCTTTTATTCTGCCCCGTGCAGTTCCACACGAACGGCGGTCAGGCTTTCCGGCGGGCAGGTGACCGTGATCACATGGCCGAGCAGGCGAAGATTGATCTCTTCCTCTGATGCGGCGTGATGGAAGAGCAGCACATGAAGGCTGCATCCCTCCGGATCCAGGACAGCGGTGGCCTCCGTGCCCGGGCCGTAGCTGCTGCAGCCGATGCGCACGGAGCCTGCGGGTACATGTTCCATGATCAGACGAAGCCATTCATAGGCGGGGGTCCGGAGCACCCGGCCGTTTCCCAGATCCACCAGGGGTGCCGCGAACCCGCCGGGCACATGCCGCGGTCCGCCGGTCTGGTCAACAATCAGGTTCCAGTCGATCCAGCGGTTCATGCCGTGATTCAGGTCACCGATCATGTCATGCGCGTAGGTGAAGGCATCCTCCAGATCAATGTCTGCCGGGGTGCGATTGTTCTCCTGGGTGAGTACGGCCAGTTCTTCGGGAGCCAGAGAAGCCCGGGGCTTTTTCTTCAGTATTTCAGGGTCAAGGTCGGCGGAAACCGCGCGGCCCGGCATATGCAGGGGGCAGCTTTCCGAATGCATGAGCACCTTGTCCGGATACCGGCCGTGGAGCAGCGAGAGGGCCTCGAAGTGATCGCCGGTGTACCAGTGATAGGCAAAGCCGCGGATCATGTCTTCCGTATCCTTGTCCATCATTTCTGTTACATTCTCGATCATCCGTTCCTTGTTATGATCCCAGATGAAGAGCTCGATCTGCCCGTCCAGCCCGGCACGCCGCAGCGCTGGGAACAGATGATCCCGAAGGAAGACTTTTTCCTGTTCGCCGGTCCAGACGCAGCTGTCCCACGGCGTAGCCGCGGCGGACTCATTCTGGACGGAAAGCATGGTCACGGGAATCCCCTCGTCCAGGTAGCCCTGTATGTATTTCACCAGATAGTTTGCCCAGGCGCCGTAGAACTCCGGTTTCAGGCTGCCGCCGTTATTCCGGGAGGGCCGGGCGGAAGCGTCTGTCTCCTGTCCTCCGTAGGCGGAAGCGTCGTTCTTCTGGCGCAGGGGAGGGGTTTTCCACTGCCAGGGCGGGGACCAGGGGCTCAGCAGTACGCGCAGCTGGCCGCCGGAGAGGGCCACGGCCTCCTTCAGCACGGGCAGGATATACTGCCGGTCCCGCGCCAGGGAGAAGGTATTCAGCTCCGGATCGGCGATCGGATCCGGAACCGCCTGGTATTCGGACAGAGAATAATCACAGCTGTCGATGGAAACCCGGACGAACCGGGCTTTCGTGTTTTCCGGGCCGAACCACAGGGAGAGCGTCTCCCTGCGCTGCTCCGGTGTCATGCGGGACAGAAGATAGCAGGCGGTTTCAGTCAGCGCGCAGCCGAAGCCCTCGACGGTCTGCAGGCGAAAATCCGGATAGATCCCGATGACATGGTTTTCTACGATATGAGAGAAGGCGCTTTCAGGGAGAACGGTAAGCGGCACGCGCAGATGTTCGGTGGCGGCATTCTCCCGATGAAATACCAGGGTATGCTGAAAAGCGTTCATGGCTCTGTCTCCTTCTTCGTTATTCCTGCTCCTGGACCGGGACAATGGGCCAGGGATATTCCACGGTGAGCAGATCGTCTTCGCTTATGGAATAATAGCACAGGGTGTCGGCAAACACGTCGCCGTAGTGCAGAAGAAAGGTGCCGTCCTCTTCGTTGATCATGTAATTGCCGGAGAAGGAATTATCCTCCAGAAAAAAGCCGGCGGGCGTGAAGACAAAGCTGGCGCCTCCGTCGATTTCCTCCCAGATGCCAATCAGGCCGCCCTGGCCTTCCACGGTCTTTCCGCGGTGATAGGTGGTCCAGGGATAGAGGAGAACCTGGTCATCCACGGCAGCGTACCGCAGCGGAAGCACATTTTCCTCGTCGTCGGTCAGTATTAGAAAGCCATTCTCCTGTGTCCAGGTATAGGCCTGCCCCTGGTATTCCGCCGAGCCGTCTTCGGATACCTGCAGCACCTGCGTTTCAGGCGCGTGGGAAAATGCCCAGCTGCCGATCAGGGACAGGGATTTCTCGGCCCGGGCGCTGAAGGGCACTGCCGGGAGAAGCAGGACGGCCGTCAGAACGGCCGCAAGCCAACGAACGGTATGTCGCATTGTTTCTTCCTCCATTCAATGAGGAAAACGGGAGCGCCGAACCGTGCTCCCGTTTTTCTGATATAGTTCCGGCGTTTATCCTTTGACTGCGCCGGCAATGAAGCTTTCCTGAATCTGCTTGCTCAGGAAGATATACACGACCAGCATGGGGATGGTCGCCATGGCCAGCGCTGCGCCGATGGGCCCCCATTCCGTCGTATACTGGCCGCTCAGGCCCTGGATTCCGACGGGGAGGGTCTTATAGGCTTCCTTGCTGATAAACACGGTGGCGAACATGAGTTCGTTCCAGCACTGCAGGAAGGTGTAAATGCCGATTGTGGACACGGCGGGGAGCATCAGCGGAACAATGACACGGAAGAAGATGCCCCAGACGCCGCAGCCGTCCAGGAAAGCGGCCTCGTCCAGATCATAGGGAATGTCGCCCATGAACCCGATGCTGATCAGGATGCCCATGCTCAGCGAAAAGGCGGCATAGGGGATGATCAGGGCCCAGTAGGTGTTCAGCATGCTCAACCGGGACAGTGTCGTATACAGGGGGACAATCGCTGCGTGGATCGGGATGGTCAGGCCCAGCATAAAGAAGCTGTTCATCTTCTTGCGGCCCTTCCACTGCAACCGGGTCATGGCGTAGGTGGCCATGATGGATGCGATCAGGACGAAGACAATGGAAACGACCGTCACGATCAGACTGTTCAGGAAATACTGTCCCATATTACCGACGTTCAGGGCGCGACTGTAGTTTTCCCAGAGCCATTTCTGCGGCAGGCCCATGACGTTGGCACCGAAGATCTCCTCATTGCTCTTGAGGGAGAAGGTGAACATCCAGTAAACGGGGAACAGGCAGATGATGGCCCACAGCACCAGCCCGACCTGCACCAGCACGTCCGTCCATTTGAAATGGTGCTGGTCGGCGACCGGAATATCGGCCTGGTTCACTTTTGTGGAGCGTGCGCTCATATCACTTCTCCTCCTTGAACATAAAATTGATCAGCATGGCAAAGAAGAAGCACAGCACGATCAGCATGACCGCGATGGTGGAGCCCATGCCGTACCTGTTCCGCAGGAACAGAAGGTTAATCATCAGCGTGCTGGGCAGCTCAGTGGCATGGTTCGGCCCGCCGTTGGTCAGCACGTAGATCATGTCGAAGGATTTGAGTGAACCTGTGACCGCAAAGATAACACTGACCCGCAGAATCGGCCGGATATAGGGGATGGTGATGTACCAGCTGACCTGCGCGGGCGTGCAGCCGTCCAGCATGGCTGCCTCGTTCAGATCGGCCGGCATGCCCTTGATGCCGGCGTACATCAGCAGCATATGGTAGCCGACATACTGCCAGAGAATCGGGACCAGACAGGCGCCGAAGGCCACATTCTTGTCTCCGAGCCAGATCCGGGTCCAGCTGTCCAGCCCGATGGAGCGCAGGAACATGTTCAGCGCGCCGTATTCCGGGTTGTAGATCTTAATCCACAGCTGGCCGATGACTACGGAGGAGATCAGAACAGGCATGAAATAAATGGCCAGATACCAGCGCTCGCCCTTCACATGCCGGCTCAGCGTCAGAGCCAGGAGCAGCGAGAAGGGAAGCTGAATGCACACGGAAAGGAGCGCCAGCAGCATGGCGTTCTTCAGGGCACGGGTGATGTTAATGGATTTGCTGGTAAAGAGCTCGACGTAGTTCTTGAATCCGATGAATGCCGGAGTTCCCAGACCGTTCCATTCCGTCAGGCTGTAGTAGGCAGACATGACGATGGGGGCGATCAGAATGCCGATAAACAGAATCAGCGCGGGAAGCAGGAACAGAAAGATATTCAGCTTGTAAGAAAATGGTCTGTGCATAATACTGGGTTCCCTTCAATAAAAGCGAGGGAGACGGCCCTCTGTGAGAAAGAACTCTTCCTCAAGCCGTCTCCCAGACGCATTTCTACTTGGAATTACTTGTTGTACAGTGCATCGTCCATGCCCTGAGCGAACTCTTCAGGCGTGATGTCGCCCGCATAGGCCAGGCCGATGTAGTCCAGATAGGTGTTCGCCTGATCAGCGCTCAGGAAGTTGTCGCCGAACAGAACCATGCCCTCTGCCTTGGCAGCGATGTCCGCCACGGAGGCAACCAGGTCAGAAACCTGTGCTTCGGGATCGGGTGTCCAGCAGGGGAGGTTTGCACCCTTCTTGTAGTCCGCGTCAGACATGGCACGGCCCAGTTCGAAGGCGGCGGTCACAGCTTCTTCCTTATGAGCGGTGGTCGCGGTCACAGCCAGGGTGTTGTTGGGGCCGCCGATCAGCTCGTACAGGGAAGCGTTGTCAGGATTCAGCACGGGGAACAGACCCGCCTGGAACTTCGCAGGATTCTCGCTCTTGTCGATGTCGCCGCAGTTCCAGGAACCATTCTGATAGAAGGCATACTTGCCGGCGATGAAGTTGGTCTTTACTTCGTCATTGCCCAGCGCTGCAGCGTTAGGATCGAAGTAGTTCTTGTTGACCATGTTCTGGAAAGCTGCCACAGCCGCGATGACGTCGGGGTTGTTCCAGCTCTCTTCGCCGTTGTACATCTTGATCAGCCGTTCGGTGCCGACGGACTTGATCATCAGGGGCTCCAGGTATTCAGACAGGCACCAGAGCTCTTTGCCGGATACGCCGAAGGGGGTGATGCCCGCTTCCAGCAGCTTATCGCAGCACTCGTTCATCTCTTCGATGGTGGTGGGGATGTGATCATAGCCTACGGAAGCCAGGATCTCCATGTTGGCGAACAGCACGACTTCGCTCATGGTGTAGGGCACGCCGTACAGCTTGCCGCCTTCGTAATCGTAGGAGGCATTCGCGGTCATGTTCTCAGGCAGTTCATCCTTGTAGGCGTCATAGTATTCGTCCAGGCACAGCACGCGGCCGGCGTTCACGAATTCGCCCAGGAAGCCCATGCCCCAGGTGAAGAACACATCGGGCAGATCGGTTCCAGCGGACATGGCGGCCTTGATCTTGATCTTGTACTGTTCGTTCTGAGTGGGTTCATGATTGATCTTTACACCGGGATGCGCAGCTTCGAAAGCGGCGATCGCGTCGATGAAGGTCTGGTAGCTGGAATCGCTTTCCACAGCAATGGTCCACAGATTCAGCGTAACGTCTTCCGCGATGGCGGAAGCAACGCCCAGCAGCATAATGGCTGTCAGCATCATGGCAACAAGCTTTTTCATGGGAAAACCCTCCTTTTAGTATTGCGGCAGAGCCGCATATTCTCAAACAGCGGATTCCCGCTGTTATCGACTGTACCTGGGAAAAAAACGACGGCGGCGAGAATGGGGCCGCATAAACAGCGCATAGCATCGCAAAAAACGCGCTGCCTGGTCTTTTCTTTCCGGAATGACTTTCAAACTGCGCCCAGTATAGTGCAATTCGGCAAAAAGAGCAAGTCAAATTCTGCTTTTTTCTTATCAGTTTTTGCGCTCGCCCGGTTTTTCCTGTGCATTTGTTGCGCTGCATGAACCGGTTTTCACAGGCCACGTGATCGGCTGCTTCCGGTTTCAGGGCAGAGAACGTGCAGGGCTACCGGATCGGACGGGTATTTATTGCGCATGGGCGCCGAAGGTATGTCCCCGGACGGGCGTGCGCCCGGTCCGTGTTCCGGGCACGATGATTCTGTTTGGGGAAAATGCTCCCATGAAGTGTTCCCTGGCCTTGCGTCCATGGCATGTATATGCCGGGGAATGGCTCTGGTTCCGCTTTGCATTCGATTCTTTCTCTGCTATTATTTGTCAGGCATACTGCCGATATGCAATCAGGAACGATTGCACATGGCAGAAGGGGGACATTCCGGACGGAAGCATCGCCCTGTGCCGTGCACTGCAATCAGACAGACCAGTGGTCATGCCAGTGCTTACCGCTATAGCGCGGCAGGGTTCCCGGCGGAAAACAGTCTGTCAGGCGCACAGGCACAATTATGGCAGATGCGGGATATATTCCAAACAGGAATACCGTTTCTGACAGTGAGGATTCCATTTCCCATTGTGGCAGATGGCAGAAAGGATCTTCGGGAATGCATCCGCCCTTGACAGGGGCTATCAGATTTTGGCTTATGCGGTCATAATGACTGCCAATGATTCTGTACATGCACAGGACGCGGGATCCGGATCCGGCAGCAAAGCCGGGCTTTCGTCCATGCCTGCACGGATTGGAGCCAGGTCGCCTGTCGGAAAAAAACGGAATGCCTGTGTCGAAGGACACAGGAAGGATGGCTTATGAACGCACCAATGATTCATACGAAACCCATGGGACTGACCTCCAAGTTCTTTGTTGATTCCTCTCCTGAAAAATGGGCGGATACGAAAAAGGCGGGGTTTGAAACGGCCGAGCTGGTTTTTCCGCCGGACATGGCAGAAAAGCCCATGCTTATGGAGGCGGAGAAGCGCAGGGAACATATTCTTTGCGCAGGACTGAGCATACAGTCCGCGCATATGCCGTACGGCACGGCAGTCGATCCTTCCAGTGCCGGTACAGAACAGCGCAGGCAGACGATTGCGCTGGAAAAGCGTGTGCTGGACCGGGTAGCCGCGTGGCATATCCCCATTGCCGTAATGCATGCGAGCTTTGAGCCGATCGGGGATGATGAACGCAGCACCCGGCTTGCGATTGCGCGGGACACGATCGCGGAGATCGGTGCTTATGCGCAGAAGATCGGCGTTACACTGGCGGTGGAGGAACTGCCTCGCACATGTCTTGGAAACTGCGCAGAGGAGATGCTTTATCTGACGGACACCGGGCGGTCCGCCGGAATCGCTTTTGACTTCAATCATCTTCTGAAGGAAACGCATGTGCATTTTATTGACTGCTGTGCGCCGTATATTGCTACCACCCATATCTCTGACTATGATTTTGCAGATGAAAAGCACTGGATGCCGGGCGTCGGGAAGGTAGACTGGCCTTATGTCATAGGCTATCTCCAGTCGAAAGGATATACCGGGCAGTGGATGTTTGAAACCTATGAGCAGTGCGCTGTTCCTGGCAGGCTGTGTACGCCGTACATGATCATGGAAGCATGGCAGGCACTCATGCGGTCTGCCCCCGGAACAGCGGACTGAGCAGGGCTGTCCACGGAATGCACGTGCACCGGGCACTGCGCAGCGGTTCTGCCTCTTGTGCACAGGAGCTGCCGCGGCGGGAAAAGGCAGGCTGCGTGAGAGCCCGGGAAGAAGCCCCGCAGGCGCTTCAGAGAAATCCATGGAAAAAGCGGCGGTCCAGAAGGATCGCCGCTTCTTCAGCAGGGGTGTCCATGCGTCTCCCGGGATACATCCCCAAGTCATGCGCCCGGCGCTTTACTGGCAGATGGAATCGATCCAGGAGAGCACTTCTCCGGGATAATCCGCCTCACTGTGCGGCTGATCCCAGACCAGGGCATAGTCCACGGGAAAGCCTGCGTTCTGCAGCTTCAGAGCCAGTGTCATGGCAACGCTCAGGGATGTATCGGCATCGCTGGCTCCGACCCGGATGCGGTAATACTGTGCCTGCAGGCTGTGCTCGCCGGAGGCAATGAAGTTCAGCGGATTTATGAGATAGACGCGCCGGGCCAATGCTTCATCCCCTGCAACGTCATAGGCTTTTTCATACCTGGCAGCCTCCTGCGGGAAGTCGGCCCGCAGTCCGGCAATGGCCGTCCCGATGGCCGCGTTGAAGTGGACATAATCCTGAAGGGATGTACCGAACTCCTGGTTTTCACCGCTGTCGTTATCCAGCTTGTCAAAGGATGTGCAGGGCTTCAGGATGTGCAGGGCTTCATACGGCGGCGATGATGGAGCACGTATGCATCCAGGTCAGTGACGGTGGCCTTCTGCCCATCCCAGGACAGCCAGGCGCGCTTGTCCGTTCCCTGCCTTGACACCATGGGCGGTTTTCGGCCAATGAACGGCACGCCTTTGGGCGGACGGGACATGAGATCCCCAAGGCTGAGCTTCTGTTCGGGCATGCGCGGCGCTCCGGGCGCGGGCGCATCCTGCGGCGGAAGCGCGGGAACACCGATGCCGGGCCCTGCGCATGCCGGGAAAGACGGGGGCACTCAAGCCAGGCTTGAAATCGGGCAAGACAAGTTCAACCTGCATCTGCTGTCACGATTCCCTTTTCCCTGATACACTTCTGGCGATGAGCCGCTGAAGGAAAGGAAGGGAATTCCGGAATGGAAGAGAATCAGGAAGGCATGGCGTTTCTGCGGGCCTATCGGGCACACCCGTCACACTATGCGCCGCTTGTGGATCATCAGTACAGGCATTTTGAGACATGGGATGCGGACGGCGTGAAGAATGTCTGCTGGTGTGCCGGATGCGTGGAAGACAGCCGGCCGTTCTTTGCGGAATGCTGGCAGTATGGGACTGCGACCATGCTTACGGTATTCATTTCCTCGGACGGTCTGCCTATGTGGGGCGACAGGCACAGTGTCATGGCATGGCTGCGGCAGCATGGGCTGATCCGCAGTTATGACCCGGCGCATATGTACACAAGGGTAGAGAGATACACAGATGACAGCGGACACGCGTTCTATTCCGTGAACCTGGTTCTGGGGGATGAGGATCACGGACAGTACGTGTTCTGGAATACGCCTTCCCATTCCTACAGGGAACTGGACAGACTGAATGAAGGGAGAAGCGCCACATGAACAATTATACCGTCATAGGGAAACGAATCGCGGATGCGAGAAAAAAGAAGAAGCTGACGCAGGAACAGCTGGGCGGAAAGCTGGGCGTGAGTTTTCAGGCTGTCAGCTCATGGGAACAGGGCAAGTATATTCCGGACTCGGATCACCTGACGGAACTGGCCGGGATTCTGGATCTGTCTCTGGACAGGCTTTTTGCGGAGGAAGAGACTGCGTGGCAGCTGAAGCCCATCAATGATGACTTCGGACATATGTACACGTTTGTCAAGGGAAGGGCCCAGATCTGGGAGATGCCGCAGACGCTGAAGGTACTGGACCTGCTGCGCGTGGCGCACGGCGCACAGGAGCGGCGGTCGAAGAACGGGTTTGCAACCAGTTATATGGTGCATCCGCTGACCATGGCGTGCCACGCACTGGCCATGGGACTGAAAGAGGACAATGTCATTGCGGCCTGTCTCAGCCATGACATGGTGGAAGACTCGGCTATCCCGCTTAAAGAGCTGCCGGTCAATGAAACGGTCAGGGAAGCCGTGCGCTGCATGACCAGACGCGCCTGGGGGGAAAGCGTCTCCAAAAGCATGGATCTCTATTATGCGGAGATACGGGTAAACCCGCTGGCCTGTCTTGTAAAGTGCATTGACAGATGCAATAACCTGGCGGGCATGGCGGATGCGTTCAGCCGCCGGCACATGATTCACTACGCGGAAGAAACGGATCAGTACTATCCTGCGCTTCTGGATGTGGTGAAGAAAGTGCCGGAATGGAATAACGCATGGTGGCTTCTGCGCTATCAGATACGGAGTCTTTTGGAAACCTATAAGCGTATGCTGTAAGGAGGAACGGGAATGGAAAGCAAACAGTTCTGTGCGGGCATTGTATACACGCTTTTCTCCGGAGAAGTCATGTTCCGGCTGAGCCGGCAGGCGGACGGGCATTTCGCGATCCCCAAGGCGCAGAAAAGACAGGATGAGACGGAGCGGGAAACCGCGCTACGGGCGATTCGTATGGATGAACAGCGCCGGCAGATGAAGGAAATGCGTGTGCGGCTGGACAAGGTGTTCGGGGATGATGCGTACGGTGTCAGCCGAAGCGGCATTGCGCGCACGACGCTGTATTATGCGGCGTATGTGGATCCGCAGGAGGCAGGGCGTACCCTGCATGAGGGAGAGTGGAATGCGTTCGAGAAACTGGTGTACCGTCTGCAGGACAAGCGGGAGCGGGAAGTGCTCACGCATGCCATGTTCTTTCTGCACTGGAAGCATGGACTGCGGACTGATGCGCAGTGGATTTCGGAGATGGAGACATATCCCGGCGGATGCCAGGGGCTGTGGTACAGAGAACACGCGGTGGATATACACAGCCACATCATCTATGGAGTAGATGACGGCGCACAGAGCCTGGAGGAAGCCGTGGAACTCATCCGGCTGGACCATGAGGAAGGCGCGGACTTCATCTTTGCCACGCCGCACTACGGCATTGAGAACGGATATGCGCCGGATGCCTGGGAAGTCAGGGAAAAGTTTGAACGGCTGAAAACCATGGCGGAAAAGGAAGTGCCGGGGGTTACGCTTTTCCTGGGAACGGAGTGGTACTGCGCGGAGGATATCATGTTTCGCATGCAGAGAATGGAAGCCTGGCCCATGAACGAGCGTCGCCTTTACCTGGTGGAGTTTATGGAGTACGGCGTATACAGTGAAAGCGCGCAGGTTATTACAGAGCGGCTTTCGGAGCTGAAAAGGTTCAGATTTCCCGCCATTCTTGCGCACCCGGAGCGCTACAAGGCAGTGCAGCAGGACTGGTCACTGGTCCGGCGGCTGCGGGATGACTATGACGTTCTGATGCAGGTGAATGCCTATGATCTGTACCTGAACCAAGACAGCCGTATCCGGGATGTGGCGCAGTGGATGGCGGAGGAAGAGCTGATTACGTTCATTGGAAGCGATATGCATGGACTGCCGCCCAAGCGCGTGCCGAGAATGCGGGAAGGGATCGAGTGGCTGTATGCGCATACGGACAGCGAGTATGCGAATGATGTGGTCCGCAGAAATGCTGAGCAGTACCTGGGCGTGCCGCCGCTGCTGGAAACGTGGCAGCCCTTCGGGTATTACGGGAGCGGGAAATGGGAAAAATGAGACGGCGGCCTCTGTCTTAAACTGTACTCTGCTGGCTGCGGGGAAAAAACAGAAAGAAAAGATGCCGTGCAAAGGGCATCGGATGCGAAACGACAAGAGATTCCATTCATGCGCGCTGTGCGATGAAGGACGCAAAAAATGCCGCCGGTCCCAATGCGGCATTTCGGAAGGAAACGGTTTTGAACGGACATTCCTCGGGTGAAAAACGAGGCCCTGTCTCACCGCAGGACCTCGTTTTTTTGCAGCCTTTTATTCCTGCCTGTATATTTCATACTAATCTCAATTTAGAATAACAAAACTAACGATTCTGTGGTATAATCATTCCGGGGGAGATGATTATGGCATATTGCATCACAGAGGAAGAATATCAAGCAATCAAGGCGAAGGAAAGAGAAACAAAAGACAAGCGGACTTCGAAGAAGCTGAAAGTTCTCATGCTTCGTTATGAAGGAAAAAGTAATCCGGAAATCGCAGAAAAGCTGGACATGTCATCTGATCGGATAAGTCACATGATAAGTGAGTACAAAAAGGTTGGACTTGACGAATACGTGCGCATGAAATATACAGGCCATCATCGCAGTCTGAGTTATGAAGAAGAACAGGAGATACTTGACCAATTCGCCAGCAAAGCGGAAAAGGGTCAGATCATTACTGTGAAGGAGATAAAAGCTGCCTTTGATGAGAAAATCGGCAAAGACACAGGAAGGGGTTATATCTATATGCTTTTGGAGCGGCATGGATGGAGAAAGCTGAAGCCCAGATCGCAGCATCCGCAAAAGGCGAGCGATGAAGAAATTGCCGCCTCAAAAAAATAAGTCCAAGCTGGAAGGCATTCAGTTAGTTAACAAGGACAAACATGTCAGAATCATGTTTCAGGATGAAGTGGGTTTTGGACGAATCAATACGCCCCAATATTGCTGGATCGATGGAAAGAGACCAAGTGTCCCTTGTCATCATATTCGAGAATATCGGTGGTATGTGTTCGGCGCTGTAGATCCGATCCCAGGTGATGATTGCTTCCTTGTTGCTCCTCAATGCAATACGGTTTGCATGAACGTCTTCCTGGATACTTTATCAAAGCAGTATCGAAATGATGAAATTCTTTTGATTTGTGATGGAGCGGCCTGGCATAAATCGGGAACCCTTGTAATACCGTCAAACATCCATATTCAGCATATCCCACCCTATACGCCTGAAATGAACCCCATTGAACAAGTATGGCGTGAAATACGTACCCGTGGATTTCGCAATGAAGTGTTTAAAACGTTCAATGATGTGATAAATCGTCTGTGTGAAACGAATCGGTCCATTACTCCAGATGTCATTCGAAGCATTACTGGCCGCAAATGGGTATTGCCGCTGCTATAAACTGAGATTAGTATAATACAATCCCTGTGTCAGACAATACGAAAGGAAGGCTGGGATACATGATACGCAAGGCGGAAGCGCATGATCTGGACGCGGTCACAGGGCTGTATGACGCGATTCATCAGGCGGAGGCGGAAGGCCGGCTCTGCGTGGGCTGGGAAAAGGATGTGTATCCCGTCCGCGCTACCGCACAGGCGGCCCTGGCCAGGGGGGATCTTTTTGTCATGGAAAGGCATGGCCGGATCGTGGGGAGCGGAATCATCAACCAGATCCAGATGGATGTATATGAGGGCGCTCCCTGGCGGCACACGGCAGACGCAGATCAGGTATGCGTGCTGCATACCCTGGTGATTGATCCAGCGTGCCGCGGCCAGGGTCTGGGCCAGGCCTTTGCCGCGTATTATGAGGAATACGCCCGGGCAAGGGGATGGCGGGAGCTGCGCATTGATACGAACGCGCGGAATACAGCAGCCCGTGCCCTGTACCGGAAGCGCGGGTATACGGAGATCGGTATTGTGCCCACCGTGTTCAACGGGATTCCCGGCGTACAGCTGGTACTGCTGGAAAAATGGCTGGGCGAAACGGCATTGTGCGGTGCGACGCGCAGTACCTGCATGCCTGCGGTTTCAGACAGAAAATGCGACAACTCAGACAGCTTCCATGGAAAAAGCACGGAATCATGATATACTGATTACACCGGATCCCGCATCGCCTGCCGGGAACGGCAAGTAACTGGATTGCAGTGCGCTGGCCTCGCGGCCGGGCGTTGCGCAATCTACCAGGGACAATGAAAGGATGACAGGAATGAAGGAGTATAAGCTGGTATATCTCAACAAGGGAATCAAGTTCAGCCGGGACAAGGATCTTCAGCAGGCGGAAGAGATCATCAATCAGTATGCTTCCGAGGGCTGGGAACTGCAGGAAATCACGGCACCGGCAGACGGCATGGGTGCGATGATCGGCGTGTTCTTCAGGGTGCGGAAACTGTAACATACTTCTGGCAGTGCGACTGCCATATGCGCTCAGCCCCTTGGTTTGAGGCCGGGGCTGGGCCTTTTTTTGTGAAAGGGAGAGGCGTGTGAAAAAGACGAATGGAAGCAGGAAGGCTTCCGGGAACTGGCTGGGGGTTATCCTGTATATGCTGCTGGGCGCTGCCTGCGGGGGCGTGATTGTGCACTTCATGATGCCCATGGAAGACAGAGGATTCCTGGCGTTCATGGGGATGTTTGTCTGCTTTATGCTGATGGTATACCTTGCCATTATGCTGCAGCTTGTGCTCCACGAGAGCGGACATCTGCTGTTCGGGCTTCTGACGGGCTATCGTTTTGTGTCCTTTCGGGTCTTCGGCTGGATGCTGCAGAAAAGCGGGAACGGACTGCGCTTCTGCCGCTTTTCGCTGGCAGGCACCGGCGGGCAGTGCCTGATGGCGCCGCCGGAGGGCGCGCCGGAACAGATGCCGGTCATGCTCTATCATTTCGGCGGCGCGACCATGAACCTTCTGACAGCGCTTGTTTCCCTGGGGCTGTCCCTGGCGCTGCCGGGCACATCCTATCTGTGCCTTTTCCTGCGCCTTATGGCGGTGACCGGGCTGTTCTTTGCGTTCATGAACGGGGTTCCGCTGCGCATGGGTCCCGTGGACAATGATGGCCGGAACGCACTGGCGCTCTCGCGCAGTACAGCGGCCCGGCGTGCCATGTGGGTGCAGCTGATGGTGAATGCACAGACCGCCAGGGGGATCCGTCTGAAGGATATGCCGGACGCATGGTTTGCGAAGACTGCACAGGAGGACCCGCACAACAGCATGACGGCCACGATGGAAGTCCTGCGCTGCAATCGGGACATGGACCGGCATGCCTTCCGGGAAGCGGACGCGCGTATGGCGCGGTGCCTGGAAGGCGACAGCGATATACCGGGACTGTACCGGTACCTGCTTGTCTGTGACCGGATGTTTGTGGAGCTTCTGTCCGGGAACCGGCGGGAAGTGCTGGACGCGATGCAGACCAGCGAACAGCGCAGGTTCATGAAAGCCATGGAACGCTATCCGTCCGTGATGCGTACGGACTATGCAATGGCGCTGCTGTCCGACAGGAATGCCGCGAAAGCGGCGCAGATCAAGGCACGCTTTGCGCGTATAGCGCAAAGCTATCCGTACCCGGGTGAGATCGAGGCGGAAAAGGAATACATGCAGATGGCAGATGACGCCCTGCGGGCTGAAGCAGTTCCGCGGGAGGCGGATGCGAACGGAAAGGAGCAGAACATATGAAGCTGGCGGAAGCACTGCAGGAGAGAGCGGACCTGAACCGGAAGATTGATGAACTCCGAGCAAGACTACAGAACCAGGCACTGGTGCAGGAAGGCGAAAAACCGGCGGAAGACCCGGACGCACTGCTGCGGGAGATGACGGAGAGCCTGGACCGGCTGGAGTATCTGATGCGGCAGATCAATAAGACCAACGGTGTATATACGGTGGAGGGCGAGACACTGACCGCGCTGATCGCGCGCAAGGATATGCTGCGCCTGAAGCAGAGCATCTACCGGGATATCGTGCATGCGGCATCCCAGTCCACCAGCCGTGCCCGGAACACGGAGATACGGATCCTGCCCACGGTGAATGTGGCACAGCTGCAGAAGGAAGCCGATGCACTGTCCAAAGCACTGCGGCTTGTGGACAACCGGATCCAGCAGGCCAACTGGATGGCGGAGCTGATCGAAGAATAAGCAGCAGGTAGTCTTTGAAGAGCGAATGTCATGCGGCAGCTGCATGAAGCTGCAGACCGAAAGGCCTTCTGTATGGATGGGCGTGGAGCAGCCAGGGGTTCGAATCCTCCAGGATCGCGCAGGCTCCGATCGCGCATGCATGCACAGCGTACGAAGTATCACGCATTACCCGATATTGGCTTTGAAGACGAGGGTGGGACAGGGGCGTTTTTTCGGTAAGGCTTGACAGGCGTGCACGCCTGCGGTACCGTAGCCGGGCAGTCATGAATAATGGGAAGGGAAAGGGATGGAACAGCAGATGCAGATTGCAGTGACATATGAGGACGGACAGGTGTTCCAGCATTTCGGGCACACGGAGTCGTTCAAGGTATATGAGGTGGAGAACGGGAAGGTCGTATCCTCCCGGATCGTCAGCTCGAACGGCAGCGGACACAGTGCGCTGGCCGGGCTTCTTCAGGAAACCGGGATTGACGTGCTGATCTGCGGCGGGATCGGCGCAGGCGCGCAGGCAGCGCTTGCCGAGCGCGGGATTACGCTGTGCGCCGGTGCGCAGGGCGATGCGGATGCTGCGGTGGAAGCGTATCTGAAAGGCGAGCTGGTCAATACCGGCGCCAACTGTACGCATCATGGGGAAGGCCATGCCTGCGGTGAGCACGCCTGCGGAGAGCATGCCTGCGGTGAGCACGCCTGCGGCGAAGACGCAGCGTGCCAGGGCTGCCCGGGCGGGATCCAGGGCAGGAATGTGGGAAAGACCTGCCGTGTGCATTACCGCGGAACATTCAATGATGGCACGCAGTATGACGCGTCCTATGACCGGGGTGAGCCGCTGGAATTCGTATGCGGCGCGGGTATGATGATATCCGGGTTTGACGCGGCGGTGGCGGATATGGAAGTCGGCGAGGTGCGGGATATTCACCTCATGCCCTCCGAGGCGTATGGGGAAGTGGATCCCGCGGCGGTCTTTACCGTGGAGCTGGCACAGCTGCCCGGCGCGGAAAGCCTTTCGGTGGGCCAGCAGGTATACCTGCAGAACCAGTACGGCCAGCCGTTCCCGGTCAGGGTTGTGGCCAAGGACCTGACGACCATTACCTTTGATGCGAATCATGAGATGGCGGGCAAGGAACTGAACTTTAGGATTGAGCTTGTGGAAGCAAGCGACAGAAAAGCATAAGGCGAAGCACACACAGAAGCATGGCGCTCGGGCACAGGACGTGCCGGAGCGCCATGCTTTTCCTGATGGCCGGATTATCCGCTTTTTCTCATCCGCATGTTCAATATGGCAGAAATATATGGTATACTCTGCCTATGCACACAGACAGAAACAGAGGGAAAGCCCTGAAAGCATGGGAATGCGTATTCTTTCCCCATGCCCGGGGCCTGCTTTCTCTCTGTCATAAGGGAAGCGGCGGCACAAAAGCATGGGACACTGCATCTGCTTTCCGGCCGCGCTGAAAGTGCACAACTGCTGTTTTTTCGTGCTGCGGGGCCGGGGCGTATGACGGCACGCAATTGTGAGAGGGTGTTGGATAATGGAACATCAGTTTATTCTTTCATGTGAGTCTACAGTGGATCTGCCTTACAGTTATATGGCATCCAGAGACATTCCTGTCCTCGAGTATCTGTATACCATGGGCGGGCAGGAGTATGCGGACGACATGGGACGGGATCCCCATGCCATGCAGAACTTTTATGAGCGTCTTGCTTCCGGCATTATGTCCAAGACATCCCAGATCAGCGCCTACCGCTACAAGGAGTTCTTTGACAGGCTGCTGCAGCAGGGGGATGTGCTGCACATTGCCTTCGGGTCCGGGATGACGCAGTCAGTCAGCAATGCGTGGGCGGCTGCGGAGGAACTGCGGGCGGAGTATCCGGACCGGAAGCTGGTGGTCATTGACTCGCTGTGCTCGTCCAGCGGCTATGGGCTGCTGGTGGACAGCGCGGCAGACCTGCGCGATGAAGGCCGCTCCCTGGAGGAGACGGAAAGCTGGGTCATGGAACACCGGCAGCGGGTGCATCACCAGTTCTTTTCCACAGACCTGACGCATTTCCGGCGCAGCGGGCGTGTATCCGGACCGGCTGCGACGCTGGGTGCGATTCTCAATATCTGCCCGATCATGCGGCTGGATGATCAGGGGCGCATCTATGCCTATGACAAGGTCCGAGGCAAAAGAAAGGCGATCCAGACAACGGTGGACATTATGGAGCAGCACGCCGTCGGCGGCAGGGATTACGCGGACAAGTGCTTCCTCTGCCATTCCAACTGTCCCGAGATCGCCGAAATGGCCAGAGCGGCCGTAGCGGAGCGCTTTCCCCATATCAAGGGGGATATACGCGTGTGCGATATCGGCACAATCATTGCCGGGCACTGCGGTCCGGGGACTGTGGCAGTATTCTTCTATGGCGATGTACGGGCACCCCAGGAATAACCGGTGCCCTTCGCATGCGGCATGCCGGCCTTGTGCTGTGTAGCCGGCGGGCATGGATGCGGAAAAACCCATGAAAAAAGCGCGGGGTTTCCGCGCGGGATATACAGCAACAGGCAGTCCGAGAGCGTGCCAGCGCCCGGGGTGCCTGTTTTTATGAGGAACAGGCGGCCTGCAGGGCGGCGTCCGGCTTGTCCTGAATCCGGGGACCGTCCTGCGCGGGATGGATATGCGCGCAGTCATTGAACAGTTCCAGACGCGCATGCACATAGGTGCCCTGACGCACAGGCCAGCGGATGGATATGATGGAAGTGAAATCATAGGGGAGTACCGAGGCTACGTACGGGAAGGGCAGGGTAAGCAGGTGCGCCAGCACGCAGGCACCGGACCCGCCATGACTGAACAGGGCGACCGTTTTTTCCGTATCCGCCTGACAGAAATACCGCGTCCTTTCATGCATATACCCGAAGCCCTGCAGAAAGCCATCGATTTTTTCCGCAATCATGGCGGCATAGTCGGTGGCCGCATTGCCGTCAAAGTAGGGTGACTTCCGCCAGTCGTCGGAAAAGAAATCAAAGTTCTCCTCCAGCATCTGATCGCCCAGTGTCCAGGGATGTCCATCACAGGGAATGCCGTCCCCGCCCCAGGAGATCTCATGCATATAGTCCAGTGTGGTTATGGGGAGATGCAGCATACGGGCTGTATGCTCGGCCGTCTCCCTGGTGCGCCCGCAGGGGGATGCGTAAATGGCTTCAATCCCTTCCCGCATGAGCCGGCGGGCTGCGGCTTCGGCCTGGATATGCCCGGTTTCTGTCAGGCAGTCCTTTTCATAGTTGGGTTCTCCGTGTCGGACCATGATCAGCCGCATGCTGCGTACCTCCTGTCGCGTAGGCTCCGGAGCAGACGCCTGCCCCGAATGGATAGCTCTATTATGCGCCAGGGACTGCGCATGCACAAGGTTCCGCGGATGCTGCAAGGCAGGGAAATGCAGGGCCTGTCTTTTTGAACCCGACCGCTGCCTTCCACGCAGCGGAAGGCGTACCATGGCATGCCAAAGCTTCTGCGGCCTCACGAACAGGAAGTGCAGGAAAGAACGCGCACGCGCGGAAGGCGGAAGCATGGATGTTTGCTGCATGAGAGAATGAATGGTACAATAAAAGATGATGATAAAAGCCTGACAGAATCAACGGTTTCAGCCTGATATGATAGGAGAAAAAAACAGCCAGGAACGTGCGGCGCGTTCAGGAACTGACAAGGGCAGATGTGGCAGATTGTGTGCCTACTGCCGATACAGTGATCCCTGGTACATGCCGCCGTGGGGATTCCATTGCGGAACAGGAGAGAAAAGGCATGCATCTTTCGCACTATACGCAGAAAATGGTCCGGGTTCAGGACCGGCAGGGAAGAATGTATACCGGGATTGCGGATGTGTTTTCCCGGGCGCATGCCCTGCAGGCGTACGGCCGGGATGAGGAAGGCCTGCGGATCAATGGCTATGTGCTTTTTACGGGGGATATGGCGAGTGTGGAATGCCTGCCTGCGCTCTCCGTTATCCGTGCGACACAGACCTATCAGCAGGCGGGGGCGTACTATGTCCGCATCCAGGCGATGGCCAGGAAGCATCACATTACGCTGCGGGAAGAGTTTGACGAGCATGACACGCCGGATACAAAGTATATCGTGGTGACGGATGCGGACTTTCCTGTGGCTACGGCGCGGATGTATCCCGAAAGCGATGCCGCCATGATGATCGGGCGTGTGGTTGTGCTGCCGGAATATCGGCACAGAGGCATGGGAACACTGGTGGTGCATGCCTGCGAAGAATGGGCGGGGGAGATGGGATACACACGTGCCGTGCTGGACAGCCGGGAGAATAAGGTCGGTTTCTATGAAGAACTGGGCTATGCCGTATGCGGTGCGCCTGCAGACGGTGAAACCTTCCGATGCATCCGTATGGAGAAAGCGCTCTGAAGCCTGCGGCAGCCCGGCGTCGCCGCAGGCTCTGGTTTTCCGCCGAAAGATGAAAAATAACGCGTCTGCTTTCTGAAAAGAACAGGAAGCAGGCGCGTTTTTCTTTCCGGCAGGTGTTTCTCTACTGTGCCAGCGCCAGTGTAACTGTGCCGGTAATGCCGCTGGGACAGGAGGGCACTTCTGCCAGCAGTTTCCGATAGCCTTCCAGGAGCGGGTAGCATTCCCTTTCCAGGGTAGTGGCGACCTCCAGACGCAGCAGATTAGCGCCTGCGCGTCCGTGCAGTATATACCGGAAGGGCGGCGCGATCTGGATCCCGGCGGATGCGCCGTTGAGAAAGACTTCCACAGCCTCCGACGCGTCCTGGATGGTCAGCACCAGTTCCGCGCCCTTTTCCAGGGTAAACCCGGTTTCATAGCGCACATACCCGGAAAACGCGGGATACGCCTGTGCCACCCTGTCACCGTCGGGAAGGCATGTGTCTTCCGGCGCGTCAAAGTCCGGATACCGGGAGGCTTCGCACAGCGCGCGCGTCCAGTGCGCAAGCGGCACAGGCTGCCCTGCTTCCGGGATATGCTGCAGGGCGGTGCAGGGGCCGGATACCAGGAACACGGCATGCAGCGGACAGACGGTGAGCACAACGCCTTCCGCCGTTTTCTCCGCGGGAAGGCAGATATTCTGCCAGGCGTCGTAGAGGAAGCACGGACCGTCGGTCATCGCGCTTCGGAAGGTTCCGTGCCACGGCGCGGTGCCCTCATTGACCAGCATGGCAAGGGGTGTATCCCCCGCAATCTCCAGCACCCGGATGCGTGGGTTGGCCGGCTTAATGCAGGCGCAGGCAGTGCCTGTGAACCTCCGGGCTTTTTCCGCCAGCTGTTCCAGGGGAATCACGGGACACTGCTGCAGGATACCGGGCAGCGCCTCGCCTGTCTCACTGATGCTCTGCGGGGCGGGCGCGACAAACCATACGGGCACGCCGTGGGACGCAAGAAGCTTCAGTCCCGCAATGGCGGTACGGCAGAGACTGCGGCTGGCGGGCACGAGCATCAGATGATACCTCTGCCCGCAGATCTGAAAGCTGTGATCCGGAAAACAGACTACATGGGTGCTGTCCCCGAGCAGGTCAGCGGGGACGGTATGACTGTCCATCTGTGCGTCATAGAGCGCGCGCAGAGGCTTTTCAAAAGGCATGGCCGCGGCATCGCACCACTCGGCTTCCCCGTGATAGAGTATGGCCGCGCAGGTCTGATGCCGGCCGCTGGAAGTCAGTGTGGAAACGCGGTTGATGTATGTCATGAGCTGGCCGAAGGCGCGGTACTGCGGGTGATGCCCCTGGGCATAGAAGTGCGGCGGACAGTCCGGGTCCGGGAATGCTTTCCCGGTAAAGGCGTGCGGGACAAAGTCCGTGATGCCGCGCACCAGGAAATGATCCGCCAGGTATTTTTCCAGGCGCACGCCCTCGGCCCAGCCATAGTTGCCGAAGATCTCGCACATGGCGCGGCCCTTTTTCCGGGGCTCCAGCGCGGCGGCGCTCTGGGCGAGCTTGGCCAGGCCGTAGTGGTAGAATGTGCCGTCCCGGGGCTGTGACATGAAATTGCGCACAGGCGCATCCTCGCCCTGGGGCAGCACCTGTCCGCCGATATCGTCGATCCCGGCCATGTCCTGTCCGGACAGTCCGCGGAAGTAATGCCCCAGACTGCTGCCGGTGCGGCAGTGCTGGCCGTCGTCCTCGATCACATGCCCGATATACATGACATGATGCGCGCGGCACCAGCGGCCGATGTTTTCACTGAAGTTTTCCTGCACCAGCCGGGTCAGGCAGTCCATATAGGCGAAGCGTACGGCGGCAGTGCGGGGCGACGGGTCGTCGCACCAGAGCTTTTCCAGGTCCTGCTTCCAGCCTGTGCCAAGCGCGGCAGCCACTTCCTTTTCCAGGGTGGCTCCCCAGGGCAGGTCCTGACGCGTGCCCAGTACATTGCCCTTGGCATACATGAACCCGTTGCCGAGCTCGGGTTCGTCAGAGAAAAAGCCCGCAATGGTTTTCCCGAACTCCGACGCATAGTGCTGCCAGTGGGCCTCGTAGACCGTGTCGATCAGCACCTGTACACTGTCCTTTTCCGTCATATTAATATAGTTGCGGTGATAGCCTGCATTCCGGGAGACGACGGTCACGCGCAGTTCTGCTTCGCCTGCGGGCTTTTCAAGCGTAAGACGCTCGCCGCACAGCGCGTCCGTGACGTCCGTCGTCTGGCCGTCCTGCACAAAGGACGCGCAGAGCACACGGTCATCCGAAAACATGCGTGCCGGCTTCTGGGCAAACCACCGGGCCTCGGCGGCATTGGCGGGCGTGCGCTTCGGGGCATCCATAAGCCCTTCCGCGCGCAGGTCAAGCGTATAGGTTCCTGCCTGGGCGGGAAGCGGCAAAGTGTTCATGAACAGCCCCTGCCGGCAGAGCGCATCCGGTTTGTCATGCAGCGCGTTATTGGCATAGCCGGTAGGGAAATGACTGTCATCCAGTATCCAGACACGCATGGAGAGCGCCCGGGCTTCTTCCAGGATAATATCCATGTCATGCCACCACCGGGGCCCGCAGAAATCCGGATGCGGCCGGCTTTCCACGCAGACCGCGCGGCAGGACGCGCCGCGGATGACGCGCATCATATGGCGCAGCGTATTCTCGTCTTCCCCGTGCTGCCAGAAAAAGGGGAGCACATGATTGTCTTCCTCATGGGCGAGCAGTGAGCGAACAGTGCGGTTCATGTTCATTCCTCTTTCGTGGTTCTTTGGATGCAGGCATTCTATCAGGCTTCCTTTTCGGCGTCCATGTCTCTGACGCAGAACCTTGAATCTGTCCCACCAAAAACTTAAAAATGTAGAATTGTTCGCTTTCCGGCATCCGATACAATTGGACATGTACACTGCAAGGGGGAGACATACCATGACTGATGTACGCAGGCGCCGTTCCCGTCTGGCACGTCATTTCCGGGAATTCTGGCCGTATTATGTGATGATCCTTCCGGGACTGACCTTTCTGATCCTGATACGCTATGTGCCCATGGCGGGAAGCATCATCGCCTTTCAGAACTTTTCGCTGCGCAAAGGCATATGGCAGAGTCCTTTCGTGGGACTGGAGAATTTCCGGAAGCTGCTGGCCTATGATGATTTCTACCGTGTGTTCCGCAATACACTGATCCTGGGCGGCCTGAAGATGCTTCTGGTGTTCCCGGTGCCGATTCTTCTGTCGCTTCTTCTCAATGAACTGCGCTATCCCCGTGTGAAGAAGGGGATCCAGACCGTGGTGACCATTCCGCACTTCATCTCCTGGGTGATTGTCGGCGGGCTTACGTTTGATGTGCTCGGGGCCGGCGGTATCCTGAACCAGGCGCGTGCGCTCATGGGCATGGAGATGATCCTGCCCATGCAGAAGAGCGCATGGTTCCGCCCGGTGTATGTGTTCACCTCCATCTGGAAGGAGTCCGGCTGGGGTACGGTCGTATACCTGGCGGCCATATCCGGGATTGATCCCGGGCTGTATGAGTCCGCATCCATTGACGGCGCGTCCCGGTTCCAGAAGATGACCCGGATTACCCTGCCCATGATCCTGCCCACGGCAGTGACGCTGTTCTTGATTAATATGGGCAGCTTTCTGGACCTGGGGTTTGATCAGGTGTTCAATCTCTATACGCCCATGACCTATGATGTGGCCGATATTTTCGACACCTATGTGTACCGCTCGGGCATTCAGCAGGGCAAGTACAGCTTTTCCACGGCCGTAGGCCTGTTCCAGTCGGTGATCGGACTGGCACTGGTGGTGCTGTTCAATCATCTGTCCAAAAAGGTTTCAGAAGACGGGGGGCTCTGGTAATGCGCGGGAGTCATTCCATCCGGGAGTCCGCCGGAGACCGGACATTCAATCTGATTATACTGATTTTCCTGGTGCTCTTTGCCTGTCTGATGGCTGTTCCCATGATCGCGGAGCTGGCCGTGTCCTTCAGTTCCAAGATTGCGTCGCAGACGGGCACGATCGGGCTGGTGCCGGTGGGCTTTACACTGGCATCCTGGGATTTCATGGTGCGCAACAGCGGGCTCTGGTCGTCCATCGGCATATCCGTGGCGTCCACCGCGCTGGTGGTGGTGATCTCCCTTGCCATCAATGCCATGCTGGCCTATCCGCTGTCCAAGAAACGCTTTGCACCGGCCCGGTTTCTGGTCCTGGTCGTGGTGTTCACCATGATCTTCAAGGCGCCTACAATCCCGTACTTTCTCGCGCTGCGCGGGTATGGGCTGTACAACAATTTCTGGGCCATGGTCATTCCGCAGGTGATCTCGGCCTACAACCTTCTGGTGATGCGCAGCTTTTTCCAGTCGTTCCCTGCAGAGATTGAGGAAGCGGCGGAGATCGACGGCTGCGGCAAGTTTCGGATGTTCTTTCAGATCGTGCTGCCCTCGTCCAAGGCGGTCATTGCCACGGTCGGGCTGTTCTACGGCGTCGGCGCGTGGAACCAGTACGCCACACCGCTGATGATGATCCAGGATACCGCGCTGTTCCCGTTGCAGCTGAAGATCCATCAGCTGGTGAATGCGGCCTCGGGCGATATCGCAGCGGCGGTGAAGGTAAGCACGGCAAATTATACCAACGATACGCTGGGTGCTGCCGCGGTCATATTCTCCATGATCCCGGTGCTCCTGATCTATCCCTTTGTCCAGAAGTATTTCGCCAAGGGCGCCATGCTGGGCTCTGTCAAGGGATAAGCCAATCATTGCTGTTTTCTTCCGGGGCAAGGAAGAACAAATATAAGGAAAGAAGGAAAACTCATGAAAAAGCGGACTTGTCGGATTCTAGGTATCCTGTGTGCACTGGTTATGGTAACCGTGCTTTCCGGAAACGCGCTGTCCACAGCTCATGCCGAGGAAAGCTATCCGGATATTGAGTACTGGTTCACCAATGAAGGCTTCCTCCCGGCAGAGGTCGGCGGCGCGTATTATACGCTGACCAAGGACACCATCGGCGTAGGCGTGTATATGCCCTATGTGGACTGGAACGGCGGTCAGACCTACCGTGAACAGCTGGCCCTGCGCGTGGCGGCCAATGATACGCCGGACATCTTTGTGTATAACGGCGGTATCGAGAACAGCCTGATCCTGGACGGCGCAGTCCTGGACCTGACGGACTATCTGCCTGAGCTTATGCCGCATGTATGGGAAGCGATCCCCGCGGCTGTATGGGAGTCCGTACGCGCCAATGACCCCACCGGTCAGGGACGGATCTGGATGATCCCGGACGTGACGAACTTCACACGCCACGGCGCGTATATCCGCACTGACTGGCTGGAAAAAGTGGGCAAGAGCATGCCGACCACCCAGGAGGAACTGGTAGACGTGCTCCGCGCGTTCAAGGACAATGATCCCAACGGCAACGGCGTGCAGGACGAGATCCCCACGGGCGGACGTATGGAAGCGCGCTGGATGGACTATCTGTTCGCCATGTACGGCGTGGCCATGTATGAAGGCTATCCGGAGTGGGACGTGTATGACGGCGAGATCACCTATTCTGCGGTAACCCCCAACATGAAGGCAGCCCTGGGCTTTGTCGCTTCCCTGTACAAGGAAGGCCTGCTGGATCCGGAAACCCTGCTGAACTCCGCCGGCGACTGGTCCGGTAAGTTCGACAGCAACCGCGTAGGCGTGTACTATCATATCCCGTGGGTGTCCTATCAGCGCCTGCAGGGCATCTATGACTATACCAACGGCGAGGTCAAGGCCCAGATCGCGAACCTGCCGCAGCTGAGCGCCGAAGGCTATGAAGGCTATATCACCGTCAAGCCCACCGGTTCTTCCGGAAAAATGGTTTCTGCGGATGTGGCCAAGGATGAACAGCTGCTCAAGGCCGCCTGCCGCGTGCTGGACTGCCAGTACAACCTGGAATACCGGGATCTGGAGTACGGCGTGGAAGGCATGCACTATGAGGTTGTGGACGGCAAGAAGGTAAAGCTGCCCGAGGACAAGGCAACCCAGGAACTGCTGATCCTGCAGACCCCCGGATGCTGGGTGGAAAATGTGGAAGTCATCACCAGCCGTCTGGAAGCGATTCGCACCGAGGAAAACGGCTGGCAGATCGATCAGGCGGAAGCGGTCCTCAATGGGAATCAGGCGGATGGAAAGATTATTGCCGGCGATGGCATGCCCTCCTCCGTGTATGACGGCTATGAGGATATCCAGAACCGTACTCTGTATGTAGAGTATGTATCCAAGATCATCAGCGGCGAGTATGAACTGGACAAGTTTGACGAGTTCGTGGACCGCTGGTACAAGAATGGCGGACAGGCTGTGACCGATCGGGTACGCGCCTGGTATGAAGGCAAGAAGTAAGCAGACAGGGAAACTCCTGGCACAGAGCGGCGTAAGCCGCTCTGTGTGGTTTTTTGTTTTTATGGACATGGCGCATGGATCGGACTACAATCTGACGGAAAGGGGCGGTATCCGGTATGAAAGCACTGTATGGAAAAATGTCGATCGTGCAGAAGATGACGGCGGCGTTTCTGGTGATCTGTATTGTATCCCTGTCCCTTTCGTCGACCGTGATTTCCCTGGCGAGCATGCGCAGTATCAACCGACGTACGGAGAATATGGCGCGGGCCGTCAGCGCGCAGGTTGCCGCAAACATGCAGCATTTCATACAGTCCTATCAGGGCCTGATGATGGCTGTGCTGGTGGACTCGGATGTGCTGTCCGCGCTGGCAAGGGGTACGGTGCCCGTGTCTGCGCAGGCGGAATACCAGACGCAGATCAACCGGCTTCTGTTCCGTCTGATCAAAATACAGCCGGACCTGGTCTATGCCGGACTGGTACTGGAAAACGGCATGTCCTTTCAGACCGGTGTGACAGGGGAGACCGCTGATACGTCCTGTCTGATGGAAAAAGCCTGGATGCGCGAGTTTATCGGCGCACCGGACACGTTTGCCGTCGTGCCCATGCATGCGGGCGAGTATACGAACCGGTTCGGGCACGGCAGTGTCATCTCTGCCGTGCAGAAGCTGTACGGGCCTTCCGGGCGGTATGCCGGCGTGATTGTGCTGGATGTGGAGACGGCGTCGCTGGTGGACCTGGGGGATCCCACGCTGATTGAGGAAAACCTGCAGGGCGTACGCGTGGTCGTCGAAAACGCGCGGCACCAGATCCTGTATGATTCCCTGGGCGAAAGCGCGGACACGCCTGCGGATGCATACGGGTTCCGCATATATGAAAAGCCGGAGGAAGGGTTTATCACGCTCTCTCAGGAACTGCCGGAGGAAGGGATTACCGTGCATACACTGTATCCGCGGACCACGCTGCGCCTTCTGCACAGGGAGCTGATCGGGGTGTCCGCACTGAGCGTGATCATCTGTATTCTTCTGTCCTGCTGCTGCGCGTTTCTGTTCAGCCGCTCGTTTACGCGCCCGATCACGCGGCTGCGTCAGGCGATCAGCCGGGCGGAGAACGAGGAGTATGTACGCGTGGAGGGGCGTGTCAATCAGGATGAGTTCGGAGAACTGATTCTGCATTACAATCGTATGGTGGAGCGGATCGAGTACCTGATCAGACAGGTCTATCAGAAGGATCTGCAGAAGAAGAATGCACAGCTGATCGCGCTGCAGACACAGATCAACCCGCACATGATGTTCAATACCCTGGAATCCATCCGCATGAAGGCACTGCTGGCCGGCAATCAGGACGTGGCGGAGATGACCAGTCTTCTGGGGAAAATGTTCCGCGTGGCGCTGACCAGTGCCAATGAGCGGCACACGGTACAGAACGAACTGGACTATGTGCGCTCATTCCTGGCGCTGCAGAACCGGCGGTACCGGACGGAAAACACGCTGGAGGTGGACGTGGAGGAAGCACTTCTGCCGGTGCCATGCATGGTAATCCTCTTCCAGCCGCTGGTGGAGAACAGCTTAAGCCATGGCTCCGCAGGCCCGGACGTGCCGCTGCATATCCGGATCGTGGGCCGGCGGGAGGCCGGGGGAATGCGCTTTCAGGTGTCTGATGACGGGACGGGCATGGACCCGGATACACTGATGACGCTGTCGGATCATCTGGAGGCGATCCGGCAGGGACGCTTTGGCATGCAGCCGTATGATACCGACGGAAAGCAGCATATTGGGCTGGAAAACATTGCCAAGCGGCTGCAGCTGCAGTTCGGCGCACAGGCATGGCTGAGAATCGTGCACAGCAATGAAACGGGGACGGAGATTGAGATCGGGATGCCCGCGCTGGACAGAAGCGACGCGGCGCACCGGGAGGAGCCGGCATGGATGTGAGGATTCTGATTGTGGACGATGAACCGGAGATCGCGGAAGGCCTGGCGCTGATGCTGTCGACGCATTCCAGTGAATACCGTGTGGTCGGCTGCGCACGGGACGGGCTGGAGGGCTTTGACAGGGCGATTGAGCTGCATCCGGACATCGTGATCACGGATATCCGTATGCCGCAGGCCAGCGGACTGGATATGATCCGGGATATTAAGGCGTATGAGGCGCGGACGGAATATATTGTCATATCCGGGTATGCGGATTTTGAGTACGCCAAGCGCGCTATGGAATACGGCGTACAGTATTTCCTGACCAAGCCCATTGACGAGGAAGAGCTTTTCTCGAGCATAGAAAAGCTGCGCACGAAATGGCGCACCCAGGAAGAATACGTAGAGATGAGCGATCTGTTTCCTGCGGAGATGCTGGATGCCATGGAGGAAGCCATGGCAGTGCAGGACCGGCTTGCGCTGAAAAGGAGTCTTACGCAGCTTTTCGGCGTTCTGCGCAGCCATCAGGCGGAGCTGAGCCCGGAAAACCTGCGTATGCTGTGCCTAAATCTGGTGCTGTACGGCACGCGCCGGTACCCGTATGCGTCCCTTCGCATCAACAGTTTTCTGGGAAAGAATGTACTGTCATCCCGAAGCGTTTCGCGCATGGACTCGCTGGATGAGATGGAAAACTGGACCTATAACCTGCTCCGGGGTGCCGGGGAAATCTTGGACGCAGACAGCACCAGCGGACAGGGGGATCTGGTAGCGCAGGCCAAGGCGTATATCCAGGAGCACTTCGCCAGCAATATAACGCTCAATGAGATCTCGGAGCGCTTCTATGTAAACCCCTACTATTTCAGTCAGCTATTCAAGAAAAAGACCGGTACCAGCTATCAGAAGTACCTGACGGAACTGCGCATGAAACGGGCGGAAGTGCTTTTGCGCGAGACAGACCGGAAGATATACGAGATCTGCGAACAGGTGGGGTATACGGATGTGAACTATTTCAGTAAGCTGTTTGAGCGGACGACCGGAAAGAAGCCCTCGGCCTTTCGCATGGCCAGGGAAGTCCCCGACTCGTGACAGGCAGGAAAGCAGACGAAAAAACCAGGACATGCAGGCGCATGACCTGGTTTTTCTGTTTCTGTCAGGGCTGGGGAAGCAGGCGCTTTTCGCTGGAGGAGAGCCCCAGGATATCCGCCAGCTGCAGTGCGGCATACCGCGCGTCATGACGGTAGGAGCGGATGGACGGCTGCACATCATAGCAGAAATTGCCGATAATCTCTGTTTCATAGCCGAGGGACTGGGCGTACTGCAGTCCTACGGCATGATACAGGACTTCCCCCCATCTCTGGTGATAGGAGGATGTGACAAGGGTCAGCGTTTCCATGCCCTGCTGATAGAGTATGGCGTAGGTATTGCGCGCATTGGCAGCTGTGTCCAGGGCGGTTTCGTCGGTAAAGATCCGGCTTTCTTCGATATGGCAGGTGTTTACCAGATACTGCTTCATCAGCCCGGCCTCTGTATGATGCTTCCGATTATTGCTTCCGGTAGCCCCGCCGCTGCACACGAGTATGGCGTCCGGGAACGCGCGTGCGGCTTCCGCTGCAGCCTCACAGCGGCCCTTGAGCTCGTCTGTCATCTCCCCGTTTTTCAGGGCATACCCGAGCACGACGAAGGCATGGCGTGACGGGTCCGGAATGGGGAGCAGGGCGGGCAGGTCTTTTCCGTGGCAGAGAAGCGTATATGCGGGATTCAGGTATACGTCCTCCCAGTTTTTTACAATAGCCATGGCCAAGGGATCGGAGAGAACGCCGGCTTCGCCTTCCAGCTTTTCCGCTGCGCCGTCATAGGGCTTTTCATAGGCGCGGACCAGATCCCGAAGCAGCCTTCCCATAGTCATTTTCGGCGCTGCATGGGCAGACGGCACAACGAACAGGCATGCAAGGCATGCAAGAACAGACAGGATTCGCAAGGGAATGCCTCCTTCCCGGGAAAACGGAGGGTTCAATCAGGTGCGTGCAGGCGGTGTGGGCACGCCGTTGTTCATGCCGCCCATGACATCGGTGAGGAAGGAGAGGGCATCCTCCGTCCAGTGATAGGCGGAGCGAGGCATGACAGACGCATCCTGTACGGAAGTGTCGCCGGTGGAAAAGCCATGAGGGCCGTGGCTGTAGATATGGCACTCGTAGACAACGCCATGGTCTTCCAGAGCACGCACAAACTGCAGTGTATTATCAACCGGGACAGAGTGATCCGTGCGCGCGGCAAACAGGAAACAGGGGGGCGTGTCGGCGGTGACATGCTCGATCAGGCTGGGGCCGTCCGCGTAGCGGGCGATATCTTTGCCCAGGAGTGCGTATCCGAGTATGACAGCATCGGGCCTGTGTGTGCCCAGGGTGGCTCCAGCTGCAGCAAGATGCCCGCCGGCGGAGAACCCAATGACCGCAAGACGCCCAGGCAGCAGATGCCACTCGTCCCGGTGCGCGTCAATGGTTTCCATGGCCCTGTCATAGTCCAGAAGCGGGTTTGGCCACGCAGCATGTTCCGCGACGGAATAGTGCAGGAGAAAAACCTGATAGCCGGCCGAGAGAAAAACGGATACCACCGGGTCCGATTCCCGAAGGGAACAGTACTGGTATCCGCCGCCTGGGATGACCAGAATACCAGGCCGTCTGTGCAGCTGGCGGTAGCCTCCGTCCACTTCCTGCAGATAGCAGGTCAGTGCTGTGTGACGTTCTGGATACAGGGGCAGTGTCTGCAGGATCATAGGAGGACTTCCTTTCACAATAACAGGGATTTCGGTCCGTGAAAAGGCGGAGACGGGAGAATCGCTGTGCGGGACGGCTGGCATGCTGAACCAGTCGGATGGGCATAGTATATCATTACGGACTTTCCGTGAAAACAGCCTTTTCCTGGAAGGCAGCCGTCGAATCTACGCAGCGGCCATGGTGATTACTGTGCCTGCAGCGACGGTCATGCCGGATGCGCATGGCTGCTGCATCGTCTGTGAAGAGATAGCAGGCGTTGACAGTTTTTCGTCCTTGCGGTACTCTCTTCATGATAAGCAAGGAAAGTGCCAAAACACCTGAAAAATGGTGGAGATAACACAATGTTTTTTAGAAGCCCATGCATATGCAGCCGATATATGGGACCAACCCCTTCGTCACGGTTGAGGGCAACGGTAGAGGACGTACAAATGCTTACATAAAAGGCTCTGGAATCGATGTAGGAGCCGATATTTTCCGGAGAGGGCTCTGTTTGCCGAGCGATAACAAGATGACAGAAGAGCAGCAGGACGTAATTATCGACATCATTCATAGGTGTTTTCGGTGATGTCGGCTGAATGTGCATCGGGCTCCCAATAGGATGTAAATCATGACGGAAAGCAGTTCAACGAAGAGGTAAAGACTATGCTGAGCATATATTACGGAGATATTGAGTCAGAAAAATACATCTTCAATCCGGATGTCTTCTTTAATAATACTTATGAAGAAGAATGGATCACAGATCCGCTTACAAAGGATTGATTGACAGTCCTTTCTTAGGAGCAATCCCAACTGAGCGGCTTTCGGGTGGCGTAAAAACACTGATTCTGATGAAGTTTGATTCAGATCATATCTTTAATGCGTCAGCATGCGGAGACAATTGTGCTCCGTGGATATTAAGGATCGGGCAGGAGAAGAATCTGACAATTCGATTAGGCTATCTGATGAACTTTGGAAAAGAAAGTTTTGATATCGAAATCGTAAACCTGCATCGGATCGTGCACTCAATGAAAGAATTGAATGAAGCGGTGATGGATCATCATCTCCTGTGAAGAGGCATTGGCATGGTTGGGAAATATGAGATAGAAGTATATAACAATAAGGTCCATTACTTCCTTACGATAAAGCGAAACATCACGATTCTCCAGGGAGACAGCGCGACCGGAAAAACAGAGTTGATCCGCCTGATCCAGGAGCATGAAACAAACGGAACATCGTCAGGCATTACCCTGATTTGCGACGTGAAATGCACGGTGCTCACAGCGGTAGATTGGGAACTGAGACTGTCTTCCATGAACAGTCAAATCGTTTTTATAGATGAGACCGCAGGGTTTCTTCGCTCCCAGCGATTTGCGGAATTAGTCAAGGGTTCAGATAACTATTTTGTGATCGTATCGCGGGATGCGCTTAGCCAACTCCCCTATAGTGTAGATGAAATCTATGGACTCAGAAATGTTTCAGATACACAGAAGTACAAAACTTATAAGCGAATCTACAATGAGATGTACAAGTTGTACCATCTTGATCCGCAGGGGACGAAAGATCCGGAAGTAATAATCACAGAGGATTCCAATTCCGGATATGAGTTTTTTGATACGTTGTATTACAGTCGATGCGTCTCTGCCTATGGAAAGAGCAATGTCTATGATAGCATTCGGAATGTGCAAGACAAAACGATGTTAGCCATAGTAGACGGTGCCGCCTTTGGTTCAGAGATAGGGAAGGTTCTTCGTTATCTGGAAACGAGTAATGTGAACTGTACCCTGTATGCACCGGAGTCTTTCGAGTATCTGATTTTGAGTGCCGGACTTATAGATGTACCGAAGGGAATTCTGCAAGAGACATATTTGTACGCAGCTTCCTGTATAATCCAAACTGACCGATGAAGGAGCGGTCAATTGAAAAGGAGGGTACCCCATAGTAAGATAGGAACGCTGACCAGGAGTTAG
>CACWXY010000038.1 GCA_902764915.1 uncultured Eubacteriales bacterium
GTCATTTTGCAAGTTGAATTAGCAGTTTGAGCTGCAAATCGGGATATTTCAGTGGAGACTATAGGCTTTTATATAGTCTTACTGATTGGGAAAGTTGTATATGATTCATATCTCATTTCCCGGTTGGAATCTTTTCATTCAGGCTTTTATTCCGGTAGTTCAGGTTCGTCCGCAGGGAATAGCCCTGCTTTTCCCAAAACAGGTTGCCGGCCTCATTGTCCGCAAAAACGAGACCGAACACTTTCTGGATTCCTTCTTTCTTCAGCGCATCCTCTGCCAAAGAAACCAGATGGCTTGCAATCCCCATCCGCCGGAATTCCAGATGAACGCACATGTGATGGATAATTCCGCGTCGTCCGTCATGTCCGGTCAGAATGACGCCAATGATTCTGCCGTCCTGTACTGCCGCAAAGCAGGTATTCGGATTTCTTTTCAGATACCGTTCTATTCCCTCGCGGCTGTCATCCACAGGATTCAGGACTCTTCGGCTCTGTTCCGTACTGTTCCATAGTTTGAAGAGTTCATCATAATCATCGATTGTGACCAGTTTCGTCGTGTGGTCCTTCATTTCCATGCAGCACTCTCCTTAGAGCTCCCAACTGTTCAAGATCATTAACAGATATCATCTGCTCGCCATCATTTCACCAAAAGTAGTAAAAGAGTAGTAAAACGCTTTTTGCTTGCCGCGTTTTGCCCCCGGAAGTACGCGTCCTGGCGCATAATGCCACGTTTTTCGTCACTGTTCCCGTGCCAGACTGTAGATCTCCCATGAGAACGAGCCTGTCTTCCGCTAGATCGATGAAGCCGATATGAAGAAGGCGGAAACGGGCCGGATCCAGCAGGTGCAGGAAAGGAAGCTTCGGAAAAGCCGTGCCTCCTTTCGGAAAGGGCTCACCTCTGTCTCGCTGGCCGTTGGCCTGGTGCTTTCCGTGATTGCCATTGTGATCATGTTTACTACAGGCAACGCTGACAGGCCGGGCAGCCGGATTTCTGTTTCTCTGCCATGCTTTTGCTCCGACCGTGAGCGGCGGATACCTGGTAATCCAGTGGCTTCCGAAGACGAAAAGGTCCTCGAGAAACGGGGCAGGATACGGTTCCCAAGGGACAGGAGCCTTTTACTCACAAGCAATACCGGACGGTTGCGGACACATTGCCGTCCAGCGGCTTTACGGACGTGAAATGTGTAAATCTGCATGACCTGAATCTGTTGGCGGCACAGGTGAACAGTGAGAAGATCCATCAGATCACCGTCAACGGAAGTCCCATCCCACTCAGCAGAAAAATGTACACGCCCGATGTGCCGATCGTAATCACCGATCACGGACGCGAATCAAATGACAGCGCGAGGCGCCGCAGCAAGCGGCGTCTCTTTTTTCCGGGATGACACCCGCAAATCCAGAATGCTTCTCCCCCATGGTAAGCTTGGAATGCACGGAAAAAAGCATTCCGCAGATATAACCGGAGGAGGGATCGAGATGAGTGGAGCACAGATGGCCCACTTACTGAAACAGATGGGTCAGGGCAGTGAACCGGCAGGCGTTATCGCCGTATACCATGCCGGATGGACAGCCGGTGCCGGGCAGGCACTGCCAGGCGGGACGGCTGCCTATGGAATCCGGCTCCTTGGGGAAAGCGGCGGTTTCACAGCCTGTGAAGAAACGATTTGAGGTGAGAGTATGCCAAAACACAAGCAGACACCGGGGATCAGCTATCGGATCCTCTCCCAGGATGCACGGCAGGCAGTGATGGAATACACCTATCTCTGCCCGTACTGCATGCGAAAATCCACGGTCCGGTCTACAGTGCGCCCGGCGGACTATGCGCGACTGGAAACCGGAGGCTTCTTTGACGCCCTGGCCTGCAGCCAGTGCGGCCAGACGGCCGATGTACGATTCTGGAAAACCATGAAAGCCTGAGGCGCGACTGATCATGCGCCGCTGCGCCATGTGCCCTGTATGCGGCCGCCGCATGCGCCGTTTCCTGAATGCCTGTGGAATCCGGGACGGCGAAACCGACTGCTGCGATCCCTGCGGCAGCACCGGCATGGAAGAGGACGCAGAAGAAGGCCTTCGCGTATAGATGCCGCGCTGGTCTGGGCATCCAATGGAAAAGGCGAAGACTCCGCCTCCGGATACTCGGAAAACGAACGGAAAGACGCCCTGTCCCAAGGGCAAGACCGCATGAAAAACAAGGGAGGACAGTTCCATGAAACAGACAATTGCCATTCTTCTTACGATTGCACTGCTCACTGCAGGCGCCAGCCTCTGTCTGGCGGAGGGCACCATTGATTTTTCCGGTTATTCCCTGGAAGAGCTGCTGGAGATCAAAGCGGATCTTTCGTCCGAAATTGCCCGTCGGCCAGGCGGTGAAAAGATGGTGCTGGGGTCAGGACAGTATACTGTCGGGGAAGATCTTCCCTCCGGCGTTTATACATTGAAGTTTGCCGCAAACGGCGATGAGGATGTATCGCGCACGGACTACTATGTGTATGAAAACGAATCCATGTACAAGTATGACATCGGCCGGCTGTGGCTCGGGGACATGCCCAGGGTGGAAGGTTATCTGCGGGGTGACGGCGAGACACGGATCAGCCTTTATCCCGGGGAGTGCCTGATCCTGCGCTACAATGGAGCGGAAGCGGCACGCATCGGCAATGCAGTGGAAAGAAGCAATGACTATACCGTGCCCCATGGCACGACGATTCCCACAGGAAGCTATACGGCAGGCAATGAAATACCCGCCGGCACCTACAGAATTTATTTCAGCGGCACGGCCACATCCCGCGTACGGGTATTCCAGGATGCTGACGAGGCCGGCAATATGTTCAATGAGGGAATCGAAACCATTCTCAATGCCACAAACACCGAAGGAACCGTGACGCTCAGTGAGGGAAATATCATTCGAGTGGAATATACATCCATTATTATGACCAAGGGCGGAGGATTTACCTTTGACTGATTCGGTTTCTGTCCCAATCGCCCTTCCCGTCCGCCGGCAAGTCACGGAAGCCCTGGCTGCATGCTGATCAGACATGCAGCCATGCAGGCCGGGACTGCAGGGGCATTCCCTGCCCACAGGGCAGCACAGGAAACGCCAGTCGTATGTCCTGGATCTGCGCACATGAATGAAAGAGAGGCACTGAATATGGAAAAGCATACTCCGGAATATTACGAAGAGACGATGGAAAACCCCATGCAGTATTTTCCTTCCCGGGATGCATCCGTGGACGCTGTCCTGACAGCGCTGCACAACTGCTTTGGCACCGATGGCAGGGACAGGGCAATGGCACAGGCCTTCCGCAGGCATCTGCAGGAGCCCTGGAATATCCGGGATGCATCCCAGGAGGTGCAGCAGATTCTCACCGCATCGTTCCATCCGTTAATGGCACTCATGCAGACACTGGATGATTTCGGAATCGAGAAAGACACAGCCGATGCCACGGTCTCGCAAGCCAGAGCGCTGGCCAGGTCAAAGGCCGCAGCCCGCATCTGAGAAGACTGCGCCTGGCGGACTGTCTCATGAAGGCAGGAAGACAGTACTTTACAGACTGCCTGCACAAGGGCCCTTTCCTGCGCAGACGGTCTGTAAAGGTTCTTCCGCGCAGGCATGCAGCACAGGCCCCACAGCGCACAGAACGCGTGATGCAGGCGAAAAAGGAACCGCAGAAGGAACGCAGGTCATTTTTCACAGCGGCGTGCATTGACAGACGCAAGAAACTGACAGGAGATCCGCCCAGCCGCCGCAAGGAAGCGTTTCCTTCGCATGCGGAAGGGGTACCGGATCCGAGGCGGACCGGGATATGTCCCTCAGCAGTCCGGGACAGACCTGAAAGGATAAGAGGGCCCGGTCATAGCATTCGGGCACAGCGACTGCACCCTTTTTCTCTCGGTGCACCAGAAAGATTTCCCGGCCGCTGTGGCTGGCCAGGCATTCCATCTGGCCATAGATGCTGAGATAATCCCGGGGATAACTGCTTTGCGCAAAAAGAAACGGACCGGATGTCTTCCACAATACGTTTCCGTTCGTTCACTGGTCTCTTCCTCCCAGGGCCGGCAGGTTCAGGTCTGCCGGAATGATTTCCGTATCCACCAGACTGATGTGATCATACAGACAATAGATGATGACCGTATCCCGCTTGATCCGGGGATAGAGCAGGCTCTTCCGGGCGATCTTCCGCACTTCCGGGCCTGGACCACGTCCGCGCCCAAGGCGAAAGCCAGCTGCATATCGCATCCCGGAAGGGCTTGCGTTTCCCGCTGAACAGCTGATAGCCGAAGGATTTATCCGGATTCACCCGGCGGATCCGCTGCTCCGGGACCGCATGATGCATCTTGCACCAGGCAGAAATGGAATCAGAGAAGCCGGTGCGCAGATACGCGGATTCACTGTGCTGCAGAAAATGCTCCAGACTCCGTTCCTTGCGCAGCTGCGCATCGTGCTGATTCGTGTCTCTGCAGCCCTCTTCCTGTGCTCCTTTGCTGGGGCCCTGGAAATCATGGCATCATGGGGGCGGGTTCGTAGTGGGCAGCCTGCCCGCCTGAAAGCATGGTACAAGTTCTGCCTGCAGGCTTTCTTTCCTGCCTTTCCCGCCTGCTCTGCAGAAAAACAAGGCCCGAAAGCCTTTTGCAGACAGGCTCCGGGGGATGCAGCCGCAGGCCGGCGCCTGAGAGATATCCGTCCTGAAAAACCGGCCTGCGGCGGGGACAGGCGTGCCGGATCCGTCATACCGCCGTTTGCATCGGAAGCCAGCGGCAATATGATATAATTACGGTGCGTCTTGTACCATACCCGCATGAAAGGGGAATCCCTCCGTGAAAAGAACCGTCATTCTGCTGCTCATGCTCTGCCTGCTGGCCGCCGCTGCCTGCGCCGAAGCATCCGCGCACAGCGTTCTGCGTGCGGAGAACGGCCTGCTTCAGCCGGTATTCCATGTCTCCGATCTGCGCAGGGAAGACTACACCAACGCAGACTCCGATATTCTCCGTTTCTGTGTCTGGGTGGAAACGGATTATGATACGGACTTTGACGGCTTCGCGGATCTGGTCAAGGTACTGGTGCAGGTTCCCCGTGCTGCCGCGCAGGGACAGTACAAGGCCGGCGTCATCTACGATCCGACGCCCTACAGCGCCGGAATGGTAAAGCGCTATGAAGCATCGGACCAATTGGGCCTTCTGTATACAGAAGAAGTCTTCGACGAACAGGATTTCTCTCACGCATGCAGCAGAAGGGAGCCGGCCGGCCGCATGAGCACTCTGGAAGCAGCCGCCGAAGCGGATCCGCTGCAGTGGAACTATACAACACCTGACGGCGATATCGGATATACCGATGCCAACAGCTATGATTACTTTCTCGCCCGCGGATTTGCCTGCGTAAACGCCTGCGGCATCGGCACATACGGCTCAGAAGGCTTTGAGCTGTGCGGGACAAGGCTGGAGCGGGACAGCCACAAAGCCGTTGTGGAATGGCTGACCGGGGACCGCCGGGCGTTTACGGACGCCTCCATGGAAATCACAGCCGACTGGTCCAACGGGCATGTGGCCATGACGGGCACTTCCTACGGCGGAACCCTGGCCTTTGAAGTGGCCGTCACGGGCGTAAAGGGCCTGAAGACCATTATTCCGGTTGCGGGCATTGCCAGCTGGTATGAGTATTCGAATTCCCAGGGCGTTCCCATCTTCAACAGAACCAACTATGCGGATTACCTGGCGTGCACCAACGCCGGCGGGGTCTTCCTGAACAATGACTGGGATCAGCCAAACCCGCTGTACGGTTCCTGGCTGTGGACCATTGCCATGGCGCAGGAAGCCACCAACGGGGATTATGCGCCGGTCTGGGAAGCGATGGATTATACGACGGATGCGGAGAACCATATCGAGTGCTCCGCCCTGATCGTCGCCGGCCTGAATGACCTGAATGTGTCCACCCGGCACGCCTCGCGCATGGTGGAAGCCTTCCGAAAGGCCGGGAAAACGGTTCGGCTTGTGCTTCATCAGAACGGGCATCAGACCCTGGACAGCATCTCCATCAACGGCACAGTCTGGCAGGAGATCATGAACCGGTGGCTGAGCCATTATCTCTTTGATCTGGACAACGGCGCCGATTCACTGCCACCGGTTCTTGCGCAGAACAATATCACCGGCACCTTTGACAGCTACGACAGCTGGCCGGGCATGCAGACCATGACGCTGCACACCACGTCTGCGGCAGAGACCACGACCGTAACCTCAGAAGGCCTCGGATCGTACGCTGAGATGTATCAGGAAAACAGGCAGAACAATCTGACCGTGAATGAAGCGGAAAACTTCTACAGTACGCTTCCGGAGCCGCTCTCCGCCGTTTACCGGTTTGATCCGCCGGCAGGCACAACCATTCAGGGAACGCCGCAGCTGCACGCACTGCTCGATTCAGACCGGCAGGATCTGGACGGCCTGATGATCACAGCCGTCCTGATGGATGTTTCCGACGGCGCCGCATTCAAGGCATATATGCCCAGGGCGGAGCTGGGCGATCTTGTGGAAACCGAAATCCGAACCGACCTTTCCTATGCATACAGTCTTGACCAGCCGGCATGTCCCATGGAATCGCTGAAGCAGGAAACGACGCCCCGCAAGATCATCTACTATGCCTGGACAGACCTGCAGAATCCGGGCTGCGGGAGCGATTCCAGCGAGTATGTGATTCAGTATCCCGGACTCATTTCCGGACAGGAACAGGCCTATACGCTTTTCTTCCAGCCCACGGTTTACACGGTGGCGGAAGGCCATCATCTGGAACTGATTCTGCTGACCTGGGATCCCTATCGCGTCTATCTGGACGCATCCTTCAATCTGGACGGCACCCTGGATACCCTCCTGGATGATGCGGTCTATCATATGACGATCCGCAGCAGCGCACTGGAGCTCATGCTTCCCACCGGGGAAGGCAGTCCGGGCTGGATGGAAAGCCCGTGACAGTGCCAGGGCTTTCCCGCCTCTTTCAGGCGCAGGCAGCATCCGCGTGAAATGCACGCCTGCATCACCAGGCGTGCCGTTCTCCGCGCACGCACAGACGCCCGTCCTGCCGGACAGCATGCGCCTTTCTTTCCTGTGCCGGCACGCATATCGATTCTTTTCTGGAGGTACATACAGCCATGCAATATACACTGGAAAACAGCCGACTGACACTGTATCCGGAGGGACGCATTGACGCAGGGAACGCGCCGGCGTGGGAAAGCGAAATCTTCTCCGTTCTCGGCACGCATCCCGGGGCGGAGCTGGTCATGGACGCCGCCGGTCTCTCCTATATCTCCTCCGCCGGGCTTCGTATTCTGATGAAGCTGCGCAGACAGACAGGGAAAGCGTTCCCCGTTCTGAATGCATCCCCGGAAGTCTATGACATTCTCCATGTGACCGGCTTTACGGAACTCCTGGATGTGCACAGACGGCTTCGCCAGGTCGCAACGGACGGCTGTGAACTGATCGGCCGGGGCGGCAACGGCGCGGTTTATCGGCTGGACCCGGAGACTATACTTAAGCTCTACAATGAAGGCACTTCCCTGGAAAAGATCGCGCTGGAAAAGAAATATGCCACAGCCGCCTTTACCGCAGGCGTGCCCTGCGCCATTGCCTATGACACGGTCCAGTCCGGCCATCAGTACGGCATTGTATTTGAACTGCTGAATGCGGTTACGGTAGGCAAGGCGGTCCATGAGAACCCCAGCCTGATCCCTGAGGCAGGGAAAGCCATGGGTGCGCTGCTCAGGCAGCTGCATGCCACGGAACTGCCCGCCGGGGTGCTCCCCCGGATGACAGACAGGATGAACACGTGGATCGATTATCTGGAGAAAACGTACCTGGCGCACAGCGATGCTGAACTGCTGCGCTCCGTACTGCATGCGATCCCCGAAAGGAATACCCTGGTGCATGCGGACTTCCACGAGGGAAACGTCATGCGCCAGGGGAATGAACTGATCCTGATTGATCTGGATGACATTTCTGCCGGTCATCCGCTGTACGACCTGATGGCCCACTATATATGCCATGTGATGGCGCTCAGTACAACGCCGGAGACCGCCTGTGCCACCACAGGCATGTGCATAGAGGAGATCCAGGAGATGTATCGGTATACCATCCAGGCCTACCTGGGAACCGAGGATGCGCAGGCACTGGATATTTACGGGCAGCGCATGCAGCTGCTCTCCCTGTTCTTTACGCTGATCTATCTGGCCAAGGGAAAGGATTCCCGCAACCTGACGCAGGCGCGTGCACAGGGCATCATTGACCAGATCCTGCCCATGTTCCGGCAGATGGTGCCGGCCATTCTTGAAGCTGTGCACGCGCTGGCAGAATAAGCGCATGGCATCCGCAGAACACAGACGCCTGCACGGATCGTCCTCCCCGACGTGACGCACCGCGCCGGCAGCATGCCGGGGATCACACGGATGCGATAATGACGTTTGTGGAAACCGTCTCCGTGCCGGCATCCTCCCATGCCGCCATCTGGAAATACGGCGTTCCGTCCCGGCGGAAGTGCACCCGCCGGATCCCGTCGCACCGGAGCATGCCCGTCAGGCTTGTCTCTGCATGATAGGCAATCATGAATTCGCCTTCTGCATTAGTAAAAAACGAGTTGTGCCCGGGGCCGTACTCGCCCTTTACCGAATAAAAGGTCAGCACCGGCGTAATGCTCTTGTGCCAGGCATGCACATCCGACAGATCACTGTCCATGTCCGCGCGCAGCAGTCCCAGTGCATAGGTATAGCGGTTGGCAGAACCGCCGGAATAAGTCACATAGACACTGTCTCCCCGGACAAAGGCATGCGGGCCCTCATTATTGATGGTACCCGATACATTCTCCCAGCCGTACAGCGGCCGGGTCAGCAGTATCGGGTCGCCTGTCAGGCGCCATGGCGTCTGCTCATCAATCGGCGCAATATACAGCATGGACCCGGAATCCATGGGCGTGGCGATGTGCTCGCGGTAGGACCAGATCATCCAGGCGCCCCGCTTGTTCCTGACAAAGGTCATATCCAGCGTAATGGCGCCTTCCGCCAGTGGACTTCCGTCCCTGCGCACCACTCTGACCGGTTCCTCCCAGCCATTCTCATCAGTGATGCGGCCCGTCTTCTTCTTTTTCATCAGATGGCACTGGGGGCCCCAGGCGTGTCCGCTCACCGCAAAGAGAATATACAGTTCGCCCCCGATGACATGGAATTCCGGCGCCCAGAAGGTCTGCTCCAGGCCGCGCTGCGGACTGAAGGGCAATATCAGGTGTTCCTCCGTCCCCTCCCGGAACAGCGCCTCCGGGCTGTCCGCCTCCCGCACATACAGTCCGATATCATCGAGATTGTCATTGGTTGCAATGAAATACCATTTCCCCTCCCAGGGAAAGACAACAGGGTCCCCATAACCGCAGGCGAGCGGAAAGCGGAAAGACATCTGGGATACCGTACCGCGCACAGGGTAGGTGCCGGGCCGGTCAAACCGCAGACCGCGCTTGTCCCATGCCACCCGTTTTTCGCGCCAGGAACCATCACTGTACGTCAGCCTGGCGCATACATTGTCCAGTTCCTGCTCGGAGCGCACACGAATGGGATCGGGAACCGCCGTGCCGACATGCACTACGGGGCTCCACCAGCACAGCGCAGCCACCGCCAGATCACTGTCCACGGTCAGAGTGTCCGGCAGCACAGCGGGAAGCGCGTCTCTGGCCACCAGCCCGCATTCCTGGAAATGGATCAGATCATGGGTCGTCCAGAGCAGTCTCTGGCCCCGGGCGGTCTCATCCTCTGTCCCGTCTTCATGCACCCGCTCCCCGGTGATGCCGATCGCGCCGTCTGCCATGCGGAACAGCCCGGGATTCCGGACGCCCCGGGGAATAATGGTGTTCTCCTGCGAAACGCCGCCCTCGGCAAAGAGAATACCGTAGTTCCGGTTCCACGCCTTCCAATCGCCCTCCCCTGCCCTGCTGGCCATATGAATGCTCCGGGCCAGGCCATCAGGATAATCGTCCGGCTGCACCTGCCGGGTATACACACGGATTTCCGCCTTTTCACTGCATGCATTCATGAATGCACGTCACCTCCTGTTTCCTTATTTCCTGCGCATGCCGTCATGCGCCTGCCATCATGCCGGCCGTTTCCTGAACCGGCTGCACTCCCTCTCGTTTTTCGCGGCAGCGTTTCATCGCATACGGCGGGGCACACGCAGCATGCAGTCTGTCGCGGCAGCCGCTTCCTTTCACGCTTCTGCATCCGCTGTCAATGGTTTCTCTATGCAGGGTCCGAAACGTCATGCACGCGGAAGCATCCAGGCATTCCCATGGCCGGCGCCCGGCTGCTCCTGCATGGATCTGGCAGGCATGTGCGGCTTCCGCATACCCTTTCCGCAGTTTTTTCCCCTGCAGACAGAAACCCCTGAATGCCAGTCAGCGCGTACCTTCCCACAGAAATCTTCCGGAAAAGGGCACACATGCAGCAGCCGCATGCATACGGTCTGCATGCGATACGGTTGCATTCATTATAGCGTGCGTTACATCGGGTGAAAATGACGCGTCTTCTCTGACGGGTTATTATCTTTTTTCCCGATCCGCGGCCGCTTTATTCAGGCGCAGACAGCGGCACTGCCGGACTGTCAGGCATGGCGGTGTATCCTTACGCAGTGATTCGAAAATGCCTTTCACTGCCGCCTGCTGTGCCAGGGCAAAGCCACGGGGATATGGCCGATGGTCCGGCGCCTGACCCTGTCTGCCCAGGATGCCGTCCTTCGTCCCTGTTCTGATAGCCCGGCCATTGCATCCGCAGCGGCTCCGTCCCGCGGGTACATCGCAGCACAATCCAGCATTCTCTCCGCATGCCTGCGATCAGACTGCACACCATAAGCCCGCAAAGCGCGCATAGAAGGCCGGGGCTTCTGGCAGCCATTCCCCGCACGGCGCGAATAAACGTCGGTTTTTTACATAAAGCAATGCCGCAGCTGATATCCGTTCAGCTGCGGCATGCGCTTATTACTGGTATCCATCCTTCCTGCATACTGACAGGCGGATGCTTCTCTGAAAGAGGCCAGGTCCGGGGCATGGAACCGGCGCACACGAGCTTTCCGCGGTCTTTCCTTGGCAGGCAGCCCTATCCATGTGCACGGTCTTCTGTGCCGCTGCATCTGCCATGCAGCCATGATCCCGCCCGCACGGCACCTCTTCCCGACATTTCTTACCGGCTCTGCGCAAACAGCCAGTCGCGTACGGCTTCCAGCTTATAGGCATAGTCGAACGAGGTCATATGCTCCCCGGCACCGCTGCCGGCTGTCTGGCCTTCGGCCAGGGTTGTCCCCAGCGTAAAGGTCACAAAGTTTGCGCAATTGCCTTCCTCCAGCATGGATGCGACCGCAGCCTTCTGGGTTTCCGCATCATCCTGCGCGCTCCACGTATCGTGGCTGTATGCTGCGCCATCCGTATCGAACAACGCAAGAAGCGCTGCCTGTCCGGCCGATGCCTTCGGATCCCCGGCAGAGACAACATAGAAGAACGGCTTCTCTTCCAGTCCGCTCAGCAGCTGGGTATCCCACTGACTGCCGACAAACAGATAGGCGGCAAACACATCGGGATAGGCTATGCTCAGATAGAACGAGGTCATCCCGCCCATGGACTGGCCTGTCGTATAGATCCTGTCCGCATCAATGGAATACGTCTCCGTCAGCGACTGAAGCAGACGCATGGCCACATCAATCTGTTCGGAGTGCTGGAAGCTGTCGTCCACAACCGTTTCGGTAAAGACCGGCACAACCACAAAGGCCGGATGCTTGGCCTGCTCTTCCTGCGTCGCCCAGATCAGACCGCCCCAGCCCTGGGTCAGCACATAGTCCGTGCCGCGTCCGACAGCGCTGGCATCCGGAATGAACTGGATCAGCGGATAGCGCTGGGATGCATCATAGTTTTCAGGAACATACAGCTGGTACTGCAATGTGGTACCGGTTTCGGCATCCTCGAAGATCAGCAGCTGAAAGGCAGGCGCCACTTCCGCAATCATGGTCTGAAGCTCCGTATCGCCGGATTTATCCGTACTGCCCCCATTCCCGCCGTTCCTGCCATTGCCGCCGCGCATGCCGTCCTGCCCGCCGCCCGGGCCGCCATTCCCGCGGCCGCCGCCCGCACCCTCTGCGAAAACAGCGCCTGCCGTGCACAGAAGCGAAATAATAAGGACCATAGAAATCAGCTTTTTCATAAGGATCATCCTCCCTGATGCATTTTGATATCCGGTCTTACGCTTCCGCTGCTCGATATCATGATGCCATTGTATCAGCAGCTGCTGACAGCCATCTGAAAGCGAGGTGAAGAACCGCTGAATTCTGCGGATCAGGCATGCCCGGCCTGCTGCACTGCAGCCGTCGGACGGAAAGAGTCCGCAGCGGATGATCCAGGCAATAAAGACGGACGGCCGGGCGCCTGGAACCGGCAGGCCTGTCGTCCGATTCACGGGGCTGCAGGCATCTGGTGTACCGTGCCTTTCCATGCTGCTGCACGCCCGCCTCTGTTGCTGGCGCAGCCCGGAGCGGACCGTTCCGGAGACAGCGCCGTTCCCGCAGTCCGCTTATCCGGCCGGGACCGTGCGCATTTCTTCCGCGTTTTCTCCCGTGCCATGCGCCGCGCACTTCCCGCTGCTTTTCCTGTTATGTACAGGGTACTGACGCTTCCCACGGCCGATTGGCCTGCATACCGATGCAGTCAGGGCCTTCGCGGGCTTTGGTCATGCGGCAGCGCCCTGTGCGCACTGCAGGCACGCGAAGAAGAGAAGCCGTAAAGGAGTAACCGGCTTTCCTAAGATGGCTCGACAGGCACAGCCTGCGCAAAAGGCAGCTGTGTTGCCGCATACCTGCGCTGGATGTCCGTTGAATGGCATCCTGCTTTCCTTCCTCTCCCTTCGCTGCGCGCTTTCACCGGGCCCCGTCTTTTCAGGCTTTGATCAGGCTTGCCAGCGTCTCAAACAGCAGCTCAGGCTGTACAGGCTTGGACAGATGGGCATTCAAGCCCGCCTGCATGCTGCGCTGCACATCCTCATCGAATGCATTGGCCGTCAGCGCAATGATCGGAATGGCTGCCGCATCAGCCCGGTCCATGGCACGGATCACGCGCGTAGCTTCCAGCCCGTCCATCTCCGGCATCCGCATATCCATCAGAATCGCATCATAGTAGCCTTCCGGGTGCGCGGCAAACAGTTCCACAGCCTTCTTCCCGTTTTCCGCACGGTCTGCTGTCATATCCCGCATACTGAGAACCATCTGCATGATCTCAGCGTTCACGTCGATATCCTCCGCCAGCAGGATGTGTCTTCCGGCAAGCTCCGCCATGGCCTGCTCCTTTTTGGCGGGAATATCCTTTTTCTTCATTGCGGATTTGAATTCATCCAGAACGGCATCGGCAAAGAGCGGTTTGGGCAGGAAGCTGTCCACGCCGGCCTCCAGGGCTTTCTCCTGTACATCGTCCCAACGATACGCGGTAAGAATGACGATCGCGGATTCATGGCCGATTTCCGCCCGAATCCGGCGCGTGGTTTCCACACCGTCCATATCCGGCATTTTCCAGTCCACAAGGATCAGGTTATAGGGCTTCATGCGAGCATGACGCAGCTTGACCATCTCCACCGCCTGTTGTCCTGAGCCTGCCAGGTCCGAAGTGATGCCGGCCTTCTCCAGTACCAGCTGCGCATGCCTGCAGGCAACCGGGTCGTCGTCAACGATCAGCACGGCCATTTCTCCGGGGTTGATTTCTTCTTCCGCGTGCATGTCCGTCTTGACAGAATCGGTGAGGGTCACTGTGACCGTAAAGGTCGTGCCGACGCCTTTTTCGCTTGTCACCTCGATGCGGCCGTTCATCATCTCCACAATACTTTTTGTGATGGCCATGCCTAGGCCGGTGCTGCCGTATTTGTTCGTGGTGGAGGAATCCTCCTGGGAGAACGTGTTAAACAGCCGGGGCAGGAATTCCTTGCTCATGCCGATGCCGGTGTCGGAAATGGTAAAGCGCAGGGTAGACTTTCCATCGAATTTCGCAGTTCGCTCCACCTGCAGCTCTACCCTGCCGCCTTCCGGCGTGAACTTGACAGCGTTGCCGAGGATGTTGATCAGAACCTGGCGCAGCTTCAGACTGTCGCCGATGTAGTAATCATCCACCTCCGAGTTGAGGAGGCATCGATACTCCAGTCCCTTATCCTGACACTGGCTGCTGAGCATGGTGTTGATCGCTTCCAGAAGCTTTCGGAAGGAGAATTCCTCATTCTTGAGCGAAAGCCGCCCGGACTCGATGCGGGACATGTCCAGAATATCGTTGATAAGCCCCAGCAGATGCTCAGCGGAGTCTCCGATCTTTTCCAGGTATTCTCTTGTCTTCTGCGATATCTCCGTGTCATTCAGGGCAATGCTGTCCAGGCCGATAATGGCATTCATGGGCGTTCTGATTTCGTGGCTCATGCTGGACAGGAAAGCAGTTTTGGCCCTGCTGGCTTCCTCCGCAGCTCGCAGCGCGTCACTCAGCACCTGCTGCTGCTCCATGGCCTTGCGGGTAGCTGTGTCTGCATCCACAAAGCAGGCGCCCACACCGTCGATATGCTGCTTGTTCTGGTCGTCGACATGCTGCACGCGGGCGAAGCGCACAGTCTCATAGCTTTCTTTTCCGTGGCGCTTCACCATGTAGGTATAGGAAATAACCGGATGCTTATTCAATCCTTCCCGGACAGAATCCGGCTGAATAAAGCGCAGAAAATCTTCCCGGTACTGTTCCGTTATGTATTGATGGGCATAGGCAGTCATAGAGGAAAGATAGGCAAAATGTGCCCCCGCCGCAACGCCCGGCGTGTCCAGATCCGTATGCGCCTGGTAGCATACGCCTTCATCCCTGTCCAGGTCCAGGTAATACACGCTCCAGTAGTCTGCGGACAGGGCGGTGATCATCTTGTCCTGCTGTTCCCGCTGGCTCTGCTCTGCCAGCAGCTTCTCCTGCAAGGCCAGGCGGTGCTCCAGTTCCTCCTGCTTCACACGGTTTTCCGTTTCGGCGGTCTCCTGTTCCAGCTGGAGTCTGCTGTTTCTTTTGGTCTGTTCAATGATGAAGCCAAACATCAGCAGCATGGCAAGGACAGTCAGCGCAGACTGGATGATGCTCCGCTTTACCGTTCCTTCCGACAGGGAGCTGATGCGCTCGCTGATGACGCTCTCACGGATCAGGTAGGTAAGCTGCCAGTTCGTTCCGCTTACCGGAATATAGGTCAGTGTCTCCCGAATGCCATTGAACGTGAAAGAAGCGACGCCTCGTGCTGCGTTCTGAAATTCCTGTGTGAAACGATCATAGGAATAGGGCGGCTCAAAGGTTGCGTTCTTCATGGCGTCCAGCAGATTATCTTCCATGGCCAGGCCGCCCAGCACAAAGTCCGTCAGCGCGATACCGTCCTCCGTATAGATATTGCAGAATGTGGCGTTTTCCGTATTCGTCCTCAGGGAGACGCCGGAGAGCATCTCCTGCATGTCCATTTCCATAAAGCATACGGACAGCGTTTTCCCTTCAAACTGAATGCTGACCGGGACGGCAATCACGACGCTCTTATCCGGGCTTTCCGGATGAAGGACAGATATTTCCGGTTCGGAAAGCGATAGATAATCAAAGCTGTACTCATCCACATTGTTCTGGGTGCCTACAGAGGTATAGATCAGCCCATCCGTATCCACAAAGGCAAACTTATCCAGATGGTAGAGCTGCTTCATGCGGGACTGATAGGCCTGCAGGTGTGTCTTGTCACTGGTATCGTCATCGGTCATCAGATCAATGGCAACCCGGATTGTCTGGATCTTTTCCTGCAGGTTGTTCTCCACAACCTGCTCCCTGCGGCCCGCCAGTTCGTCCAGATACAGAAGGCTTACAGAACGGACAGCCTCTTCTGTGTCACGTCTGGCACGGGAACCCATCCACATGGTTCCCGCCACCAGAATGACTGTCAGAAGCAGGCTTCCGAATACCGCCACTGTTACGATAGGATTCTTTCTGTCATGATTCATCCGGAAGTCACCACTTCTCCATTCATACTGCAGCTCCTGCCAGCTTACTCGGCAGAATTATCCATCATGGATGCAAAGCCTTCCGCTCCGTAGGTCTGGTACATTGTTACATACATGTCGATCATATCCGCGTAATCCGGATATTTCTCTTTCAGCGTATCAGCGAAGCCCTCCATGTCGATTTCTTCACCGTCCTGGGCTTTTTCAGCAAATGCCGCCATCTCTGTCAGGATCTCACTGAATTCCGCAAAGGGATCTGTCGGCTCATCCACTGTACCGTCGGTGTGGAACCGCTTTTCAAAGCCCCACTCCGTAATGCCGGCCAGTGTCATGCTCTTTACCGCCAGATCACCCTCTGTGCCGTTCTCCTGGGCAGCCATATACTGATCAAAATCCGCATCCACCTCACAGGTGTAGTCATAGACGCCATAGCGCAGGGAATAGGCAATGATAATCTCATCATCCTCACCGGGTTCCGTACCATTGCTTCCGATCTCGAAGCCCTCTTCGGTCAGCTGCGACAGCGTTTTCCCGCACATCGACGCCATCTCCTCGTCTGTCAGGGGCTGGGCCGTGAACAATTCGCTGTAAGCAATCGGCAGCGTTTTCATGTAATCGTCTATCGCCTGCATCGCAGCATCGTGCTTTTCAAAGAAGTCTTCCGCCTCATAGTCCAGGCTTTCAAGGGCTTCGTTCAGTTCATCGAGCTTCTCGTCCCAGACGGCTACACTGCGATAGTATTGTCCGTCTTTCTGCGTTACCACGGCATAGTATTCCTCCGGAACGCCGCCCGCGACGACGCGGCCTTCCGATGCGTCTTCCAGCGCCTCCCCCACTGTTGCATACAGCGGCGCAAGCCGTCCTTCCTCTGCCAGCGCCCCATGCATCGTAAGCAGCATCACGACTGTCATAACCCACATAATCAGCTTTTTCATTTTTCTATCCTCTCCTGCTTTTTTGTTGAAACCTCCCGGTTTCATGACTTTGTTCCCTTCTGAAAGCGTGCGTGTCTTTATTGCTTTCATGTTTTGGCATGTTTTTGCGCCTGATTTGCTGTCAGCGAAAGCTTCGTGGTATAGAGTACCGCACTTAAAAGTGCACAGGAAGCTCAGAACCCTGTTCCTGTTTTCATGCCAGACTGTCACCTGATGTTTCCCGCCGAAAGCCGGCTGCAGTCCGATCGCCGCGGTATAGGAACCGTGAGCAGCTTGAGATGTCCACCGGCAGCACAGTGCTGCCCGCCAGTTTTATGCGCAATGCAGGCATGCATCTGATGGTGAGGCCCCTCCTGTTCATCCCCGATGGCATTTCCGGCAAAGGCAATAAACGCCGGTATTTCATGGATCGTCCGGGTTGCAAAGCGGTTGATTTCGGAAAGCCAGGTCTGTATTTGTGCTATTCCGCAGCCTCCCATGTCGTAAAAGACTGTGGACCGGAATCATTCTCTCCTGCAGAAATCCCAGATGCTGCCTGTGATTCTACCTCCTCTGTCCATAGCATGTTTCGCCATATTCTCTGTAATCCATGACCATTCTCCTGTTGTTTATCCTCTTGTACAATGATTGACCGCCTAATCCCTTACGCATAGATTATATCACAAAAAGAAAACGTGCACTGCGGTGCAGTCCTCCGCAGACATGATAGGTCCAGGCATGCGCGTTCACTTTATAAGCTGCTCGCATATGTCCTTGCGGGAGTAGCTTCTGACGGGGATTCCGGGAAGCTTCTGATCGTTTCCCAGAAAGATTCTTCTCTGTCCGCACGGGCCTGACTGCAGTGCAAACGCCCGCTGCGCAATCCACATGCAGGTCGCAGGCAGGGAGTTTCCCCTCATACAGGTCGCACTCTTCTGCAGTCCATGGACTGCCAGAAAAATAGTTTCTCTTTAATATCTATTGTCGTTCGGGATGCCATTTTGTCCGCATTTTTGGAAATATTCAGGAAATTTTACAATCCGTACCGCGGTTCTTACTGCCTGTGTACATCCATGAACGTTCTGGAAAAGGCAATGGACACAGATGTGCTGCAATCAAATCTGTGCTCTATAGATGCAATGTCCGTAAAAACATAGAAAATACAAAATACACAGGGGATAACCCAGAAACCTGCCACATCTGCCTCAAAGTCCGTAAAAGGCAGCAGGAGCAGCCTGCCGTACTTTTGAACAGTATAAGACAGGCTAGCACACTGAGTATGCTGGCCCGAATGATAAAAACGCAATTCTCCGGCCCAATGACTCATTCATTTCGCGACAGTTCCATTGCATCACCCATATGTTTGCGCGAGAAAGTTTTTCAGTCGAAATAGTTGGAAAGCAATGCACATTGTGTTATATTTTAATGGCAAGCTTTGATATCCATTTGGAGCATGCAAAACGAAAACCGCTCTGCCTCACCAGACGACTTGCTGGGTCGTATCGATTTTCTGCATTAATATAGTCAGAAGCGATGTGCAACCACATCGCTATGGCGAAGCTATGCACAGGAGGACAGATCATGTATGCTTACTGTTTTTTCTGCGAAACAGCCAGGTGCGGCTATATTGCGAGAACGGCTGAACAGATACTTCAATGTAAGGCTATTTCTCCAAAGCAGGTTCAGCACACCTGGCATCAGGGGAAAATGGTGGATGTAATACATGATCTGCTTCCAGGATATGTGTTTATATATACAGAAAATGAGCCATTGGATATTGTGCGAATACGAGAAATCAGCGGCGTGATTCGATGTCTGTCATCCTCAGAAAGCCATTATGAACTGACAGATACTGACAAGCAATTCGCTGTGATGCTTTATGAGCATCAGGGCGTAATCGGCAAGACAAAGGTCTACCAGGAAGGCCAGATGATCCGTATATGCCAGGGTGCCTTTGAGGGCGTCGAGACGAAAATTCTGAAGGTCAATCGTCATAAGCAGAGAATGCAGATAGAAATCCCATTCGCAAACATGCCGGTAAAGACATGGGTGGAATTTGAGATTGTAACGGATACGTCAGGCGAATAATGCCGGCCATAATGAAGAGGTCAGAATCAATGAAAGACTACATCCCCCTACACGGTGCACATGAGCGCAGCGAAGCAGTACTTCAAAGCGATAGTGCCATCTATGCTGTAAGGAACTATACGGGTATCGACTGGAAAGGGCTGATCTACCGGCTGCTCGAAAACATGCATTGGATTCTGCTTGCGGCAGTTATATGCGCCGTTGCAGCGGGGCTGTATGTGAAATTGGCCGTCGTGCCCATATACCAGGCAACGTCCAAAATGTATATAGCCGGCTCAGAAACAACGATTTCGCTTTCTGATATCCAGTTGGGGTCCAGCCTCGCTGTCGATTATCAGGAAGCTTTTAAAATATGGCACGTGCATGAGATGGTAGACGAGAGATTAGGTCTGGATTACAGCTATGGAAAGCTTGCCGGCATGGTTTCTGTAAGCAGTCCAAGCGGTTCTCATGTATTGTATATCAATATTCAGTCTCCTGATCCGCAGGAAGCGAAGTTGCTGGCTGACACATATGCAGAGGTTGTCCAGGAATACATTACGGAAAAAATGGAGCTTCGAAGGCCGCAGGTACTTGAAATTGCACAGACTCCCACGCAGCCAATCTCTCCCAATATCCAGTCATCCATTGTAAAAGCGTTTGCGTTCGGCGCTTTACTGGCAGCTTTTATCATTGCTTTTCTGTACCTGATGGATGACAGGGTTCGTACAAGTGATGACATCGAGAAGGCGACAGGACTTGCGACACTCGGCGTTGTTTCCAGACAGAATCAGAAAAGCGAGAGTACAGCTCGTTTCGATCCTGGTCAGACCATGGATACACCGCATCAGGCCGTTATTCAGGGCAGTCTGCAGCTTGACTACGCCGGAAACGAATCCATCAATACGATTTGCTCTTCCATCATGTTTGCAGGGAAAAATCTCAGACGAATCGCGATTACAAGCTGTGATGCGGATAATGGAAAAACGTTCCTTGCCATCCGAATTGCCTACAGCATGGCCTCTCGTGGCAAGAAAGTACTGCTCATCGACGGTGACCTGAGAAAGTCCGTCATGAATGGGCACTACAGAATCACGCATGTCGACAAAGGATTGGCTCACTATTTGTCCGGTCAGGCCCCTTTGCAAGATGCCATTTATTCCACAAATTATGAAAACCTGTTTCTGCTTCCGGTGGGCGAGCTTGTGAAGACACCCCTTCCGCTGCTGTCATCATCCGATTTTGAAAAGCTGATGAAAATGACAGGCAGCGAGTTTGACATGGTTATTGTGGACACGCCTCCCATCGGCATTATCATTGACGCAGCGGAAATAGCCAAGCATTGCGATGGCAGCATACTTGTGCTGGAACAGAACAAACAGACCAGGAACGCGCTGCAGTACGCGCAGAGAATCATGGAGCAGACCGGAACGCCGATCATCGGCTGTGTACTCAACAATGTGGTATTAAACGGTCTGTATCAGAAACATTACTATGGCCATTATGGCAGCGGATATTATTATGGTGACGATAAAGCCGGGAAAGCCAGTCGACATTTCGGCGGCATGAGAAAGGGAAAGAAGTGAATAAGCGGAGGAAGGTCATTTTCAGAGCCTTCATTCTGTCTCTGATTGTGATCACTGCACTTTTTATCGCCTTACGAGCCATTGACGGATGGCAGAAAAGGCAGTTCCCAGAGTCGCGCGAGAGTGGAACTGCTGAGTTCATGCAGTCCACCGCCATTGTCTGGCAGGGTGAAAGATACAAGCAGAAACCAGGCGTAGAAATCCTATTATTCTCTGGCATTGACCGCGAGATGAATGATCTGACAGGTGTGCGGACCAGCCGTTATCGAAGCGGCGGACAGGCTGACTTTCTCTTGCTTCTTGCCATAGATCAGAACAGCGAAGTGATTCATCAGCTATTGATTGATCGGGATACCATTACCGATGTAACGGTTTTAAGCTCTTTCGGTCAGGAAACCGGAACGCGAAAAATGCAGATCTGCCTGTCTAACAGCTATGGCGCGAACAGGGATGAAAACGCCCGCTATACTATGAAGGCTGTTCGCGGGCTGATGAACGACATCGACATCGACGGGTATTATATGATCGATCTGGCCGCGGTGGACTTGCTCAGCGAAGCACTTGGCGGAATTACGGTAACCGTTCCGGATGATATGACGCAGGTGAATCCCCTCTGGCACAAAGGCGCTGTCATTACCGTTTCAGGGCAGGAAGCAGTGAGCTTTGTCCAGGCAAGGAAAAACGCAGGAGACGGAACCAATGAAGCGCGCATGAATCGTCAAAGCCTGTTTATGGACAGCGCTACGGCAGCGCTGCGAGCCTGTATCGCGAAAGACCCTGATGCAGCCGTTCAGCTCCTGACATCGCTTGAGTCAAGCTCCGCTACAAACTTATCCCAGCAGTGGATTGTAGACATTCTTCAGCAGTCGGTCAGCTACACTGTTCTTCCGCCGGACCGTCTTGAAGGGAAGCACCTTATTAACGATGAGGGATATATGGAATTTCATGTTCAGGACGGCAGCGCAGAAGCATGGATCATGAATACGCTCTACACCAGACTGTCAGGCGATCTATGATGGTTTCCATGTTAAGGTTTCAGTTTTCTATAAGGAGGAACATCCCATGAAAAAAGTGCTGTGCGCAGTTATAACGGTCATGCTTTTGCTTACAGTGACAGCATTCTCCAGGGCCGTTGACTCCGTTGAAATACCGACAACGCCATCGGAAATTGAGGATATCATCGAGGAGCATCAGACGGTTTACCGGCTGACAGTGCACTACATTTACTACGACGGGCGAACTGCCGCGGCAACATATACAGCGCAATTGGACGTAGGCGCCGCGTACAGCGTAATCTCGCCTGAAATCAGCGGTTATATACCCAGCACGTATGTTGTAAGCGGCGTTATGCCGGCGAGAAATGTCGAGTATACGGTGGTTTATATCCCGATAGAAGGACTTATGAGACCGGGAAGTCCGCTTCTGACAATTGAGGATTACGAAACGCCATTGGGCCTTGGCGCCTCAATCATGAATGTTGGCATCTGCATTGAATAACCAGCAACACGGTTCATGCGTAAATATTTGGAAAGCCAGGTGATTCGATGAAGAAACTGTTCTGCCTGATTCTCGCAGCGTTCCTTGTTTTCAGCGCCACAGGAGCCTTTGCCGAAGACGAACCTGTTACGTTTGATGAAGAGAACGTGACAGATGTGTTCTCATCAGAGGCTGACACTTTCGATGAAGACGGACTTGTTACGTTTGACGAAGACGAGCTTGTTACGTTCGATGAAGAGAACGAAACAGATCCGTTCTCATCAGAGGCTGACACTTTTAACGAAGACATGGAACTTATCTACTATGACTATGATGATATAACCATCGGAAATCCAACTCCGCTGAACGGTCAGTTCTTCACCAATCTGTGGGGAAACGCAACAAGCGATACGGATGTGCGGCATCTGGTGAACGGATACAGTCTGATAACGTGGGACAGTGAGATCAGCCTGTTCCGCTTTGACCGTTCCGTTGTCAGCGGGGCGGTTATCTTCGAGGATCTGGACGAAAACAGAACCTATCTGCTTTCGCTGTATACCGATTTGTATTATTCCGACGGTACACCGATCACTGCGTGGGATTATGCCTTTTCCGTGCTTTTCCAGTGCAATCCGGTCATTGCGCAGCTGGGCGGTCATCCCGCCGTTTATGATTTCCTCGTCGGCTATGAAGATTATGTGAGCGGTGCAGCCCCTTATATTTCCGGTGTGCGGGTTCTGACCGATAATCTCATTATCTTTACTGTCAAGAAGGAATCCCTCCCCTATTTTTACGAACTGTCAAGACTGGCTTTTGAGCCTTATCCCATAGAAGCAATCGCGCCGGGCTGCAAAGTGTACGACGAAGGCAGCGGTGTGTTCATCGGCAATGCTGCCGGCCGGAATGAGACTTTGTTTACCGCTGAGCGGCTCAGCAGCTCGATTCTCAATCCCGCTACCGGCTATCTGTCACATCCCAATCCGGTTTCCGGGCCATATTGTCTAGTTTCCTATGATGGCGTGACAGCAGCATTTGAGATCAATCCATTTTACAAGGGCAATGAAACCGGCGCCAAGCCTCGCATCAAGCGCCTGACGTATACAGTCGCTGACAACACTACCATGATAGATGATCTGGGCAGCGGACAGTTTGCGCTGCTCAATAAAGTGACCTACTCACCAACCATTACTGAAGGCCTGCACCTTGTTGCGGACAACGCCCAGTATACGCGCAGTGCGTATCCGCGCACCGGCCTTACCTATTTCTACTTCAACCCTGAAAGTGAGCTTGTCCAGGATGACAGAATCCGGCAGGCTGTTGCATACTGCTTCGACAAGGATTCCTTTGTTACCCATTATGTCGGCGCTTTTGGACTGAAAGTGGATGGACTCTACGGCATCGGACAATGGATGTACGCCGCTGCTACCGGGACAATGGCCTATCCGGGCGTCCTCGAGGATGACACGACTGAGGAAGATGAAGCGCTCTACCAGACAAGCATGGAAGAATGGGAGCAGCTGTCACTGGATGGTCTGACCCTGTATGAACTTGATACCGACAAAGCCGCCTCTTTACTGGAAGAGGCGGGATGGACGCTGAATGAGCGCGGAGAACCTTTTAATCCCGAAACAGATGACGTTCGTTACAAGCTGGTGAACGGAGAGATGCGGGGACTGGAACTGAGACTTGGCTATCAGCCTCGTGCCGATCTTGAACAGGCTTTTGCAGACTATCTGGTTCAGAATCTCGCTGAATCCGGAATTCGTCTGATTGTTTCTCCTCTTGATTTTGATCCTGTTGTGGAAGCGCATAATGAGCAGACGTTTGCCGGGCTGGACCTCATCTATCTTGGGGATAATTTCAATATCAGTTTTGATCCGGCTCTGTTTTTCTGGGATAACACGGAGGAACCCGCTTCAGTCCTGGAGACAAATTCGCTTCGCACGGTATATCAGGAACTGCTGGACTTGTCTGAGGATATGGATCATACCGAACCCAAGGACATCCTTGGGTACATGAAGAAATGGATTCGTCTGCAGGAACGGCTGACCGAAACACTGCCGATCATTCCAGTGTATACCAATATTTATTTTGATTTCTATACAAGGGAGCTCGATCGATACTGGATCGACGCAGATGTGTCTTGGGGCAAGGCCATCGTGCCAGCACGTATGCACAGCATTAAGACAGCGCAGAATAAAGTCGGTATTGAAGTTGAACTCGAATATGCTGACGGCACTGGCGATCTGAATCTGAATGATCTTATCCGACCGGCAGAGCATGAAAGCGTTGACTATTCATATGGAGCGCTTTCACGCTTTCCCGCGGAAATAAGAGAGCAGATTCCGTCGGAGTACAGAACAGTTTACGAGTTTGTCGCCGCAAGTCTTGATTCCGAGATTGAGGAAGACCAGGACGCCATCGAGATGAGTTTTGCGTTCCAGACATATTATGACGAAGGCGAGACAGTCTATGTGCTGTTCGGCATCCCAGGCAGGGGAAGTGACGTTGACTGGTTTGTCTGCGAAGGAACAGGGGCCTCCGATGGCAGCATAAGCGTCACGCTTGAAAAAGAGCAATGGGAAAAGCTCGTTGACATTACTTTCGCGATTGCTGTTGTCAGTCAGTAAAGACCAATTGGCATTTACTGTTTTTCCCTCTGCGCATCGTAGCGTTTCCTTTCTATCTGCAAATCAGCATGGCCATCATCATGAATGATGGCTTCCCCCTGTATTCCATCGTCCGCTTCGGGAAAGGGGCAAAAATCGGAAGTTCTGAATAACGATTGTAAGGACGATGGTCAAAAATGCTGACAGAATCGACGACCGCACTACGGCAGATCACAATCCCCATATCACACACGTTGGCAGGATTCTGCGAAAAACCACACTGGACAAAACCGCCAATCTGATCAAGATTCTCCAGAGGGCGATACGCTTCGTCGGCCCACAGTCCGAACTTTGAAGTATATCAGCACAGAAAAAGAACGCTTGGAAGTTCGCTCCGGCATGCCGGATTCCGATTTGATTCAGCTCATTCATCCGGATGAATTCATGGGTTCAGAAGCTCCAGATGTCCTTTCAGAAAAGCTTGCGCTGAAAACAAAAAAACACTTTCCGGATCAAGCATGCGGAAACAGTCAGCTTTTCGACGGACATCCGATTCCTTTTTAACGATTGAAGCGGTTTTTTGCAAATGCTCTGACTTTCTGGCATTCAAAACTAAATAGATAGCAGAAAGGCATTACTCCATGGAGTATATCAATCTTAAGAACTCAGATCTAACCGTTTCCCGCTTCTGCATGGGCGGCTGTCCCATGGGCGGTTATGGCTGGGGAGAAGTACATGAAGAAGACTTTATCGACGCGATCCATACAGCGCTGGATTTAGGCGTGAATTTTTTCGACACGGCGGATACCTACGGCCTTGGCCAGTCAGAAAAAACACTCTCCAAGGGATTGGGCGCCGAACGCCAGAAGGTAATCATCCAAACTAAATTCGGCGTACGGGTTCAAAAAGGGAAAGGTACGCTGATCGACAACTCACCGGCTTATCTTCAGAAAGCGCTGGAGAATTCTCTGCGCAGGTTGAATACAGATTATATTGACATTTATGTGGTGCATTATTGGGATCAGAAAACGCCCCCGGCGGATTTTGTAAATGAATTGGAAAAGCAAAAGCACGCCGGAAAAATCCGCTATTATGGTCTGTCCAATGCCAGGCCGGAAGTACTTGCGCTGTGCAGGCCGTTTATCGGGCAATTTGTAACATGCCAGCATGAGTTCTCACTCTGCTGCCGGCAGTGGGAAGCGGAAATTCGTCAAACCGTGGATATCATGGATGTGACGCCGCTTACATGGGGCAGCTTGGGGCAAGGAATACTGTCCGGCAAATATGATGAAAACACAACTTTCGGAGAAAACGACAGACGCAGTCGGCAGATTTACACGAATTTCCATGGTGAAAAGCTGAAAGACAACCTGCGCATCGTAAAAGAACTGAGGGAAGTAGCAGCGAATCATGAAAAAAGCTGTGCTGCCACCGCCGTTCGGTTTATCATGGATCTGTTTCCCATGGGTGTTCCCATCGTGGGGATCAAGAATGCAAAACAGCTCCGGGATATTGTATCTGCTCAGGATTGGCATCTGGCCTTACGGGAAATGACACAGCTGAACAGGATTTCCCACGCAGGGGCAAGCACGTCCAAAGAAATGCCATGGCAAAAAGAAATATGAATGCAATAACCATTGATCCATCAGCAGAATAAAATACCAAAAGTAGCTCGTGCGACAAGCGAACGAATGGCCTGACTGATATGTCGGTATGGCATTGAAGTGGTGACTGTCTCTCTCGGCAGTCATGTCGGTTCTGTATTTCTCGTGGCGAATATTGTCGCCGTGCTGTATACGAACTCCGCAGTAGTGGAAGTATTGACCGGGATGAAGCATAAGAAGGTGTATCTTGCTTCTGTCGGTTTTGAAAACATTTTTGCTTCCAAAGCGGGCGACCAAAAGTAATTGTGAAAACAATCTGGGATGGATGTTCTGTCCATTGCTGGAAAAGTTACGAGGGAACTGAATGGCTAAAAAGATACTTATCACCTGCACGGATTCCATGATGAAGCAGTTTCTGGAACCGCATGTGATTCATCTGCTCAAGAGCGGCTGTACTGTAGATGTCGCCTGTTCTGAAGTGCTGAATCGGTTTTCTGAAGTATCCAAAGACTTGAAAGGGCGTGTGAAGCTGTACAAACTGAGCATGCAGCGCAGTCCTTTTGACCGGTCCAATCTAAAAGGCTATAAAGAAGTAAAAGATATTATTGACCAGGGAAACTACGATATCATTTGGACCAACGAACCAGTCATGGGCATGCTGACCCGTCTGGCAGCTCGGAAAGCCCGGAAGCGTAGTGCCCAGGTTATTTATATGGCACACGGATTTCATTTTTATCAAGGCGCTCCGAGAAAAAACTGGATGGTTTATTACCCCATTGAAAAGTGGATGGTCCGCTATACGGATAAGCTGATCACAATTAACAAGGAAGATTACCAATTCGCGCAAAAACACTTTTCCTGCCCGGTGTTTCATATCCATGGTATCGGCGCGAATACGGAAAAATATCATCCCATCAGTCTGGAAGAACAGCGACAGCGCCGAAAAGAATTGGGCTTTGATGGCCCCATTATTCTGAATGTAGGCGAGCTGAATCCCAATAAAAATCAGAAAACAGCCATTTTGGCTTTCAAAGAAGTTTTGAAGCAGTATCCCAATGCCAAGCTCCTGATCGCCGGAAAGGGCGAAGAAAGGGACGCCCTGGAACGACTGGTCAGTACAGAAGGTCTAACCGGAAAAGTCGTTTTTCTTGGGTATACCCTGGAATTGGAAAAATACATGCAGATATGTGATGCAGAAATCTCGTGCAGCTACCGGGAAGGGATGCCCCTGAATGTAATCGAGGCCATGCTCTGTGGCAAGCCTGTGGTAGCCTCTCATAACCGGGGCCATGATGAACTGGTTCAGGGCGGCATGAATGGTTATCTGGTTGGCGCTGACCATGTGGAAGACTACGCAAATAGAATTTGCGAAGTAATAGGTTCAGGACAATCTTTTGCCAAAGCTGCAATGCAATGTGCCAAATTGTATACAGACCAGCAAGTCAGAAATGAATTGACCGCTATCTTGCTCGAGAAGGAGCAAAAATGACAGATCAGCCAAAAGTGTCTGTGATTATGGGCATTTATAACTGTGAAAAAACGCTTCCGCAGGCTATTGATTCCATTCTGGCGCAAACCTATCCCAACTGGGAATTGGTGATGTGCGACGATGGTTCAACGGATGGAACATATGCTGTCGCCGAAAAGTACAGAAATCAATATCCAGAAAAGATCGTGCTGCTGAAAAATGAGCAGAACAGGAAGCTTTCCTATACGCTGAACCGCTGCCTGGAAGCAGCGACGGGTGAACTGATTGCCCGGATGGACGGAGATGACATGTCTCAGTCGGATCGGCTTCAGCGGCAAATAGATTATCTGCGTCAGCATCCGGAAATTCATTTGGTGGGAACCGGGATGTGCTGCTTTGATAAAAACGGTTTTCACGGCATCATGCATCCCCCGGCCCAGCCCGTCAGCAAGAGCCTGATCAACGACACTCCATTTTTTCATGCGACCATTCTGACTTATAAGTCTGTTTATCAAGCCGTGGGTGGGTACTGCTTAAAAAAGCGTGCCGAAAGAGTAGAAGATATTGATTTGTGGTTTCGCTTCTTTGCGAATCATTTTGTCGGAACAAATTTGGATGAACCGCTTTATTATGTCAGGGAGGATTTTGACGCAGTTCGGCGAAGAACGCTGCAGGCCAGACTCCATTCCATTAAAACCAGAGCGGTCGGATATAGGCTGTTAGGTTTTCCCTGGTATTGGCTGATTAAACCAGGCTTCATTCTGTTTATCAAAGGCCTTGTGCCACCACGCATCACTGCGCTCATTCGAAAAACGAAAGCAAAACGGAGGAATATGATATAAGATGTCGCCTGTCTATTTCGTCGTGCTGATTACGGTGATAGTCATGGGACATTTGGCTGAAGTAAATCCAAAAGCTGTTCTCTTATCGAATCGCAGAATCGTGGTTCGCCCGGATACAGGCGCGGTTCTCATTCTGTCATTGACGCTTATCATTGTTTCCGGTTTGCGGTATCGTGTGGGAACGGATTATATGGCTTATTACCGCAATCGTGTAATGGATTGGCAGGTTGTATGGAACAGCTTAATCACGTTTAAAGAGCCTGGCATTAAACTATTAAGCTTCTTATCCCACGCTGTCATAGATGACGGCGCAAGCCTTATTTTTCTTTCAGCGCTGATTACCGTCGGATTATACTGCTGGACGATTTACCGCTATCACGCCATGTACCTGATCAGCATGCTGCTGTATCTCTTCCTGGGGGACTGGCAGGGAAGCTTTAATGGTGTTCGTCAATATCTTGCTGCAGCAATTTTGTTTGCGGGGCATCGATTTATCTTGGACAGAAAGTACTGGCAGTACTGCCTTGTGGTTTTTGTTGCATCCCTGTTCCATACCACAGCACTCGTAATGATTCTTCCCTGTTTTTTATTTAACAGAGAACCGGATGTCACGCAGTTGGTATTGCTGACAGTAGGCGCCGTGGTGATGCGTTTTTCATATGGTGTTATTTTTCAATTGATCGGAGCCTATAAAGGCACTGTCATGAATGTGGAAGGTGACACATATTTAACGAATGATGTAAATATCCTAAGGATCCTGGTTGCTTTTATTCCAGTAGCAATCTATTTTTTCTTTTGTAATAAAGAAAGACACACAGAGGAGCAGAATTTCTATATCAATGCCACTTTCTTTAACGCTTTTTCCATGCTGGCTGGGATGGGTAGCACCTATCTGGCCAGGATCGGGATATATACAAGCGCGGCAGTAAGTATTGGGTACGGCTTTCTTCTCCAATTGATCGATGACGAACAGACAAAAAAAACCGTCGCATTCGTCTCAATGACAGTTTATTTGCTCTACTGGCTCTATTCACTGCAGGGGGCAAGTATCAGGAATTTCCAGTGGGTATTCTAGCAAGAATTAACTCGTCCAAAAACTGCCAATCATCTATGACTGGAGAAGATGATATGATACCGAAAATAATCCACTATTGCTGGTTTGGCGGGAAGCCTTTACCACGTTCTGCGTTAGAGTGCATCAATAGCTGGCAAAAGTTTTTCCCAAACTATGAAGTCAGAGAATGGAACGAGTCCAATTATAATGTGCGAAAAATACCATACATCGCGGAAGCCTATGATGCAGGGAAGTTTGCGTTTGTCAGTGATTACGCTCGTTTCGATATTCTATATCAGTATGGTGGTGTGTATTTTGATACAGATGTAGAAGTAATCAAATCATTTGATGATATTCTGGGAAGCGGCGCATTTATGGGGTGTGAGACTGATGGAGGGGAGAAAGGTATTCAAATCGCTCCAGGGCTGGGAATTGCAGCCGATCCTGGCTTGGATATATATAAGAATATTCTTGACTATTTCAGCACACAGCATTTTATAAATGCGGACGGCTCAATGAACATGGAAACTGTCGTAAAAAAGACAACAAAGGTTTTGCTCGCCCATGGATTGAAGAATATAAAAGGTATACAGAAACTGAAGAAAATCACAATCTATCCCAGGGATTATTTCAATCCACTCCAAGACAGTACGGGCGTTCTGACGCTTACGAAGAATACTCATTCCATACACTGGTATGCCAAATCGTGGATCGCCCCCAAAGCAAGACTTAGGAGCAAGCTGACGCGTCCCTTTCATAGAATATTCGGAGAGGATTGTTTCAAAAAATATAAAAAATGAGCAGAAAACGAATCATCATCATTTCACACGCGCTTCAACTCGGTGGTGCAGAAAGAAGCCTAATCGGATTGTTGTGGGCGTTGAGAGATCCCGAATATACAGTCGACCTCTTTCTGCTTCGTCATGAAGGAGAATTGATGCATATGATCCCTCCGCATGTGAATCTGCTTCCTGAAATTCCAGCTTATACTGTTTTGGCACAGCCGATGGTAAAAACGCTGAAAGAAGGGCATCTTCTTCTCACCTTTGCAAGATTATGGGGAAAAAGAAAAGCTGTAAAATTTGTGCGCAAACAACATCTTGGGGAAAATGGAGTGGCACTTGAATACAGCCATAGATACACGCATTGTCTAATGCCTCCCATTCAGCCTAAAATCAATTACCACGCTGCCATCAGCTTTCTTACACCGCATTATATCGTTGGAAAGAATGTAAAGGCAGATAAAAAAATATGTTGGATACATACTGATTACAGCAATGTGGCCATTGATAAGAAATCCGAATTCAAAATGTGGAGTCAATTTGATCATATCGTGGCAATCTCTGAAGCAGCAAAGAAGAGCTTCATTTCCATTTTCCCGCAGTTATCAGAACGCGTAACAGTTATTGAGAATATTCTTCCACAGCAATTCATACAGAAACAATCCGAGGAAAGAATAATACTTTCTGAAGGCAGTACCATTAACCTCCTTTCCATTGGTCGGTTTTCATATCCGAAGAACTTCGATAATGTTCCGGATATATGCAGACAGTTAGTAGAGGGCGGGTTGAAAGTAGTTTGGTATCTGATAGGGTATGGCCCAGACGAAGCTTTGATTCGGCAAGAAATCATCCGTACCGGAATGCAGGAACATGTAATAATCCTAGGGAAAAAAGATAACCCTTATCCTTATATTAAGGCGTGCGATTTATATATTCAGCCCAGCAGGTATGAAGGAAAGAGTGTTTGTGTACGCGAGGCACAAATGCTGTGCAAACCCGTTGTGATTACAAATTATGGCACTTCCCAAAGTCAACTGCAGAATGGTGTAGACGGAATAATTGTGCCAATGGATAACGAAGGCTGTGCTAGAGGAATCGCCTTTCTCCTAAAAGATCCTCAGAAAATGAAAGAACTGGAAAAAAACTGTTCGAAAAGGGATTATTCCAACGTCGCAGAGATTACTAAGATATACAGGATGATGAAATGCTGAAGGTATATATAATTACGTGTCATGATGTATACAACGCCGGAGCAAGCCTGCAGGCCTATGCCTTGCAACACTTTTTGCAAAGTAGAGGAGCAGATGCATACATTATCGATTATAAGCCGGAATATTTGAGCTTCCATTATCGCCTTTGGCAGGTGCGCAATCCCAGATTCAATCATCCGCTTTTGCGGGAAGCATATGTGCTAGCAAAGCTCCCGGGCAGGATATGGGCACTGTTCTCAGGAAAAAAGAGGAAGTATGATAAATTTCGAACATGCTATCTACGTTTGACAAAGCGCTACGAAACGTTTCAGGATCTGTGCGAAGATGCTCCGACTGGAGACTGTTATATTGCCGGAAGCGACCAGATCTGGAATCCATTTTTTCCTAATGGGAAAGATCCAGCGTTCTTTCTTTGCTTTGCACCTCAATCAACCAGAAAACTCTCCTATGCGGCCAGTTTTGGAATTTCAGAAATAAGTGATGTGGATATCGAGAGAATGCGACCATGGGTCAAAAAGCTAGACGCAGTTTCCGTGCGGGAAAAAACCGGCTTGAGAATACTCGATAAGATGGCTATTCCCGCGGTAAAAGTTTGCGATCCTGTTTTTTTGCTTGACCAAGAGGAATGGGAAAATATGCTCCATGGGCAAGAGATTTCTGCCGGCCACATTCTTCTGTATGACTTTGACAAAAATCCCGACATAGAAAAAATCGCAAACCATTTTTCTCACAAAACAAGGCGGCAGGTCTTCTCCATTCTTCCGACTGCAACAATGAAGCTCTCCCCCATGAATCCTGGACCTTTAGAGTTTTTGGAACTCATCAAAAGTGCGGATATGGTTTTGACAAATTCTTATCACGCGGTTGCTTTTTCTTTGCTGTTTCAAAAAGAGTTTTACGCGTTTGCGCGAAAGGAACCCCTCAACAACCGGATTATTGGTCTACTCAAAGATGCTGATTTGGAAGATCGTTTTTTTGATAACCCGCAGAGTTTTCATGAAGCTCAACCAATTCAATGGGAATATGTGAAAAAAAGAATAGAAAAACAGAAAGAAACATCGGTGGCATTTTTGGATAAAGAATGTTTGAATCGAAAATAGCTGTTCGAGGAAGCAGATTCGATGGTGATAGTAACCGTAATTGTTCCCGTTTATCAGGTTGAAAGGTATCTGGAACGATGCATACAAAGTATTCAAAATCAAACTTTGCAGAATATTCAGATTATCTTGGTTGATGATGGATCAACGGATCGCTGTCCAGACATATGCGATAAATACGCTAAACTGGATAAGCGCATTCTGGTAATCCACAAAAGAAACGGCGGCCTTTCTTCCGCAAGAAACGCTGGAATGCGCGTTGCATCTGGAAAGTATATTTTTTTTGTAGATTCGGATGACTGGATCGACCCTGAAGCACTGATGGAATTGGTTGAGACAGCTGAAAAAACAGGGGCGGATTTTGTACGGTTTCGACCGATGACCGCAAATTGGCCGAAAAAACAAGATGGAAGCCTGGTTGATTTCGGAACCGAGAAGTGCCTGAGGGAAGGAATATACGATCGCAAATTGATAGAGGAGACGATTATTCCACATCTTTTTGCCACACCTCAGCTGCAGCTAGGCATCATTGTTGCAGCATGGCGCTCGTTATATCGCAGAGATTTCTTAGTTTCAAATAGTCTCTTCTTTAAGGATGATATTCGTTATTCAGAAGATACCATTTTCAGTGCAAATGTGGTGATGAATTCACATCGATTTGTTTATCTTGACAGCCCGCGATATTATCATTATTACTACAATCCCGATTCAATTACAAAAGCTTACAGAGAAGATAGATGGGAGAATTATAAGCGATTAATGGCTTATTTTGATCAGGACTTTTCCTGCTTGAAAGGATATGATTTTCATGATCAATTATGCCTGCAGAAGCTCTACTGTATAGGTAATGCCGTAGCGGAGTGTAAAAGAATTCGGGATAGAAAAAAAAGAATGGAAAAGCTAAAAACAATCATCTTTGATTCAGTAACAAGGGAGGCTTGCAAACATTTAAATATGTTGCAGGTCGGCTGGAAAACGAGTGTAATATTCAAATTGATAAAATGGAAAGCCTTTCGCATAATTGCACTGATTCAGCATTAACGAAATCAATAAAAACGATGGTCAGCATCATTATCCCGGTTTACAATCTGGAGTCTACAATTGCCGGATGTCTGGACAGCGTCCTCGCTCAGACGTGGACAAATCTGGAAGTTCTGGTAATTGACGATGGCTCAAGGGATCAGAGCACCTCAATAATCGCTGAATATGCCCAAATAGACAAGCGCGTCCATTTGATTTCCCGTATGCATTCAGGAGTTTCGTCCACAAGAAATACAGGGATACAGAATGCGGATGGAGAATATCTGCTCTTTGTAGACGGAGATGATCAGATCGCGCCGGATATGGTTGAAAAATATGTTGCCGCATTCACAGAAAAAACCGACATTGTTCTGGGGGCAATCAAGATTCTAGAGACTGGAGCTCCTGAAATTGTCATGTCACCAGATCAGGGGATTTATTCCAGAAATGAATTTGTAAAGATAATGTGCAATGATACAAGAGGTTTATATGGCTTTGCAGCCGGAAAGATGTACAGACGCAGTCTAATCAATTGTCACCATCTGTTGTTTTCGGTGGATATGGATGCGCAGGAAGACTTATCTTTTGCACTATCCGCTTATGCAGTCGCTGAACAAATTCATTGTATACGTTATGCAGGTTACTTCTATTTTAGGGCACACACTCGAAGACTAGTACCGCCCACTTTCCTGATCCGAAATCAGATGAAGTTGTTTGATCTCGCTTCGACAGAAGGAATTAATACGGATGAAGTTGTTTCCAGGATCCATCAGCTGGTATTTGTTGCAGCATATCATGCCAAAGATTTAAGTAAAATAAACGATCTGATGAGAATTCCCGGACTGAAAAAATATCTGAGAATAAGAAATCATGAGTCGTGGGAAAAGCGGTTTGTGATTAGACAAGTGCTCTATGAAAGAGGAACAGTGATATCTTTCTATTTTCGCTGTCGGGCATTTCTCAAAAAAGTTCTGGCAGGGAGGAAGTGAAAATGCTTAAGATATGTATCGTAACACGAAAAATGGTGTTAGGGGGCGTGGAGCGTACTTTGTTATCTTTTCTTGCGGCTTTGAAGGAAGTACGCGATGATATTCATATTGACCTGTGCCTTCAGCAGGAGGGCGGAGATTTATATGATCTGATTCCCGATTGGGTTTGCATTCGCAGAATGTACTCTGTTACCAAAGATCAGGCACTATATCATCCCTTGCAAGCTCTTCGCAAACTCATGATTTGCGCTCGGTTGAGGATTGCTCACAAGCCATATGCTGTTCAATGCTGGATCAGCAGTGCAATATATTCCCCATTGCCGGAAGAATATGATATCGCAATTTCATATCACGCTCCCAATACAGTCCCTGTTTTTTTTGTAATTGATAAGATCAGAGCCCCCCAAAAAATCCTTTGGCTACATGGAACAATGGAGGAAAATGACGGAAAGAATCAAGTTTTATTCCATTACCATGAAAAGTTTGATCAGGTCGTTTGTGTGTCAAAAACTGTATATGATAGTTTTATTAAACTCCATCCCGCCATGGCAGAACGGACACTGGTAAGGTATAATTTGATTGACGATAATATAATCCGACATATGGCCCGGGAGGGAAAGAAATTCTTAAAAGAAAGATTCCCGATCATCTTGACGATAGGAAGACTGAGTTATCAAAAAGGGCTGGACCTAGCGGTGGAAGCGTGCGCGAGGATTGTTCAAGAAGGGTATAAATTCAAGTGGTATGTATGTGGGGAAGGTGATCAACGCATTAACCTGGAAGAAAAAATCAAAGCAAAATGCTTGGAAGATGTATTTATCCTTTTGGGGAACCAACTGAACCCTTATGGATATTTGGCTACCTGTGATTTATATGTACAGCCGTCACGCTTTGAAGGATACTGTACCGCTACAGTTGAAGCAAAAGTTCTAGGGAAACCCGTAATCACAACAGAGGTTTCCGGAGCACGGGAACAATTTGGAGAAAATGAAACTGGGTGGATTGTGCCAATTTCCTCTACTGCATTGGCAAAACAGATTTCATGGTGTCTCGATCACATGGAAGAAGCTGAAAAGATCGGTGCAAAACAAATATGGGAGGGACTGCCGCTAGAGCAGCACTTTGGCTTTCTTTGGGAGAATTTACAATGAAATTCAGTGTGATTGTTCCCGTTTATAATGCCGAGGCGACGATTCAGGATTGTGTCGGATCACTGATGACGCAGATAGAAAAAGATTATGAAATTATTATTGTTGACGATGGTAGTACTGATTCCACGCCGCTCATTCTGGATGAGATGGCCGAAAAATATAGCCAAATTCGTGTGATTCATCAAAGCAATCAGGGAGTCTCCGGCGCTCGAAATAAAGGGATTCTGTACGCGAAAGGAAGCTATCTGACATTTGTTGACAGTGACGACACCGTCACCAATAGTTATTTATCCTCTCTTTTATCAGAAGACGCTGATGCAGTTGTTGGTGATATCAGAAAGACGAAGGATAATGCTCTTACATGCACCATCAATTCCCATCCAAATAAAGTAATCGAAGATTTTTCTCTTTTTGATTTATGTGAAATGGCTGACAATAACGCCTTGGATTACTGTTGCGCCAAACGGTATAAAACCGATATTATCAGAAAGAATGAGATCGCTTTTGCATTGGATTTGAGCTTAGGGGAGGATACTTTATTTTTTGCTGAATACCTGACAAAGTGTAAAAGCGTGGCTTATACTGGAACTGCAGATTATTTCTATCATATGAATGAAGACTTATCCTTAAGCGCATTCAACAAAAGCTATGTAGAACGGATGCAAGAGACGAATATACGGCTTGGCAATGTACTCGAGCAACGATTTCCAGGATTCAAGCAATCAAAAAGCTTCCTGAAGAGACAGTGGAGCGTTTTCTATTACGCCATTTTCTATGAGCTAAAAAATGCAAACTACAGCAGAAAAGAAAAAAGCAGCTTGCTCCGAAGATGGTTCCGCATGGATCTGTTTAAGAATTTAATCAGGAATTCCAATGTTTTTATGATAAATGATCCTCCAATTCTGCAATGGATTGTAAAGCAAAGGTCACCTATAATGATGATTTTGTACTATGATTTAGGAAAAAAGATTTCCAAACAAACCAAATCAAGTAAAATGTCAAAACAATCAAGCAAAGCTTCCTGTATAATCCAAACTGACCGATGAAGGAGCGGTCAATTGAAAAGGAGGGTACCCCATAGTAAGATAGGAACGCTGACCGCATGTTAGCGAACCTAAAAAACAGGAGGTACCCGAAATGAATCATACCCAAAATGAAAAGATAAAACAAGTTACCAATGATACCATAGTGATTGGAATCGACATTGGAAGTGAAAAACACTGGGCTCGAGCGTTCGACAACCGAGGTATGGAGCTCAGCAAGAAGGCATTTGGCTTTAACAACACGGCAGAAGGATTTACCAGCTTTGAAACCTGGTATGAAAACCAGCGCCGTGCA